>CAYSSP010000013.1:0-74225 GCA_964433815.1 uncultured Candidatus Cloacimonadota bacterium | reverse complement strand
TTGATTCCTTTTGAGTTCTGCCGGGCTGCGGGCGCGCCCCTGCCGCTTTATTGCCGGGGCCGGGGGATTAGCGCGGCTGGAGCACTTCTCTATCTCGGTAATGTTCAAGCGGAGACAAGTGATGTCGCAAAAGAGGTTCGATTGTAATCAGCTTATCCCGGGGGATGTATTCTTATAAAACAAGTTAGAAACGCATTTCTTGTTCTTGCTAAACTATTCAATATCATTCCAATAGGCATACAATCCAGCTTGGCGATCATTCTCTGTAAAGGATTTCGCTAGAAATATCTTGACTGTTTGTAAAAGGTTTCTACGATGTAGGACAGCACGTAAGAGATTATCTTAGAGGAGAATGGGAAAATGAAGAGATCATTATTACCAGTGCTTTTTCTATTTTTAACGTTGCAATTGTTTGCCGGGATCATAGGCCCGGAGCTTGCAATCCGTGTGGCAGAAAACCTGATGTTGGAGCGTAGCGGTAAGACCTTTCAAAACTCCACAATCGCAAATCTGAATTCATCAAACCAATCAGGCTTGATTTACATCGTTCACCTCAATCCTGCCGGATTTGTAATTGTCGCAGGCGATGATGCTGCCAATCCGGTACTGGGTTTTAGCGAAACCGGTCGATGGGGCGAAGCCGATTTGCCGCCTCAACTGAGCTATTATCTTGCGAATTGGTCTGATCAGATTGGACAGATCAAGAGCATGAATCTCCCTCAAAGCAGTAGCATTCGAGAGCTTTGGCAACATTATTCCAAGCCCAAAGACCAGTTTCAAACTCAACGAAATCTTCGTGCAGTCTCGCCTTTGATTAGTTCTACATGGGGACAGGGCTCTCCTTATAATGCTCTGTGTCCATCAAATACACCGGTTGGATGTGTGGCTACTGCGATGTCGCAGATCATGCGCTATTGGGCATACCCCACGACCGGATCAGGCACACATAGTTACTATCATCCTACCTATGGCACTCAATCAGCGGATTTTGGCAATACGGTTTACAACTGGTCTTCGATGCCAAATTCCACCTCATCATCAAATCTGGCTGTTGCGACGATCTGCCGTCATACCGGTGTATCGGTCGATATGGATTATGGTCCGGATGGCTCGGGAGCATACAGCTTTGATGTTCCGGGTGCTCTTACGACCTATTTCAAATACAAAGACACAGTCTCTTGGAAACAGAAATCCTCTTACTCTGAGGCGAATTGGGAAGCTCTGATGCGGGGAGAGCTGGATAACTACAGGCCCGTCTATTACTCCGGTTCCAGCACCGAATCCGGAGGACATGCCTTTGTGATGGATGGTTATTCCGGGACAAACTATTTCCACATAAACTGGGGATGGTATGGCTATTACAACGGATATTTCTACCTGAGTGCACTCAATCCGGGCACAGATAATTTTACGAGTTCCCAGCAAGCCGTGATCGGAATCCAACCCAGGGAGCAGTTTAGCAATCTTACAGAAGGATTTGAGGGGACTACCTTCCCGCCGGTCGGATGGAGCAGATCAGCTACGTCATGGAATAGGAGTACTAATAATTCGATTACAGGGACAGCATCGGCAGTGTATTCGGGCACTGCGAATGGCATTAAGCTAAGCACACCAAAACTCACAATTACTGCAGAGAGTTCGCTTTCTTTCAAAGCCAAAAGAGGATCAAACAGTAGAAGTGAAGTTTTGAAAATCAAGACATCTGTCAATGGTAGTACATGGACAGATTTCTATACCACACCTTTACTAACTGGGACGGCTACAATCTATGAGGTATCCTTCTCAGCATTGACTCCCGGGGATTACTATCTCTGCTTTGAAGCGAACTCAAGTCCCAGCAACACGCAACCAAAGACTATCTATTTAGACGACGTCAATGGCCCCCAGATCTGGGTCGATCCAAATCCCATAGCCAATCTGAACCTCAGTTCCTGGGCTGCTGGCTCGGTTACTCCGGGTAATTCTGCCAGTAGTGGTGCGATCTTTAGTATTACCAATATTGGTCAGGGTGTACTGACGATCAGTTCGGTTACCGATCTTTCCACGAGCGAATTCAGCAGCACCTTGAATACGGGGATAGCCTTGGTGGCAGGACAATCGCATGAGTTTGGCTTTGCTTATGATCCCATCAATTATGGAACCGACAACCTAAGCTATGTGATCAATACCTCTGGTGGTACGGTTACTGTGACTCTTAGCGGGAGTGCTCCATACGCGGTGTTCTCCGATGGTTTTGAGACCTACAGTGATTTTACGCTGGATATCAGCCCCTGGACTCAATACGATGGGGATGGATCAGCCACATATGGTATTTCCGGGGCCACTTATGCAAATTCGGGCTATACCGGTTCTTACATGGTGTTTGATCCCACTGCGACCAGTCCGGTAGTCTCTGGAGCAGATGCACATGGCGGTACTCAATACGCAGCGTGTTTTGCAGCAACCACTCCACCCAATAACGACTGGCTCATCACACCCAGATTGAGCTTTGGAGCAAATCCCAGGATCAGCTTCTGGGCCAGATCCTATGTAGCAGATTATGGATTGGAGCGGTTCAAAGTGCTGGTCTCCACGACCGGGAACAGCTATTCAAACTTTACTACATATCTGGCAGGCTCTTCCACTACCTATGTATCTGCTCCTGTAACTTGGACTCAGTACAGCTACAACCTGCCTGTGAACTGCGCCAATAACTCCAACGTCTATGTGGCGATCCAGTGTGTCTCAAATGATGCTTTCTTCCTATTGATAGATGACTTCCTGGCCCTGGATGATAGCGTCCCCACTCCACCTCAATTGGGTCATATCAATGGCTATGTCTATCTATCCGGCACCAGCCAACCTATAGCCAATGCAATGGTGCAGATAGGATCAAAGACAGCCTATACAAACTCAAGTGGCTACTACCAGATCAGTAATGTCTTGGCTGGTACATATAGTGTAACTGCTTCCACACCGGGTGCTTTCTACTTTAATACGTCCGTATCGGGAGTAGTGATATCCAATAACTCTACCACAAGCCAGGATTTCTACCTTACTTGGGCTGAGATGCAGACAAACCAGAGCTCATTTACCTCAAACCTGTATCTGGGACAAAACGAGAGTCAAGTACTATCTATATCCAATCCCGGTGGTACTGCCAATCTGCAGTATGCTCTCAGTCTCAGCAAAGCCTCATCTTCAGGCAGTGATACCAGGTCTCTTGACAGAAAGCTACCACCGGTTAATTCTACCAGGATAGTAAATCCCGTAGCTCTTCCAGAATCCAAAGACTCTGTCGCCGGATGGATATCTTATGCCGACATAACTGATGTAGCTTACTTATCATCAGCCGTAGCAGAAAGAGCAACCAAGTTCAGCATAGCAGATTTTGGTATGTGGAGCGACAGCGGAGTAACTATTACTCAGCTTCGTGCATACTTCTATGAAGCATCCGATAACCTCTGGGGCACAGAAGACACGTTTATGTTCAAGATTTATGCTGCTGACGGAACCACAGTGCTTCATAGCTCCGGCTGGCTTACCGCATTAAAGCAAACAACATCCTGGAATGCGACAGATTACACTCTCGCTACACCTATCACGGTAAGCGGGGATTTCTGGGTGGCAGTGGTTCCCGAAGGCACCACCAGCGGCAAGCCTTTCACAGTCGGCACTGAATATGACTATGGAATGTCTTTCTATGGCACAGCGGGATCATGGACTGCAATGGGTATGGAAAACATCTTCAGTGTAAACATCGCCGGGAATCGCTGGATTACCGCAAGTCCCACCAGCGGAACCGTCGCTCCTGCCGGAACGGCAAACGTCAATCTTGCCTTCGATACCACAGACCTCTCCGAAGGCACCTATAATGCATACCTAACTATCTATAACAATTCTAACTACATTGCTCCCAGCGGAGGCCTAAAGGGAGATAACATGGTGATCCCGGTCACCTTGAACGTAACCGTAGCCAACGAACCCCTTGCTTACCTGAACGGTGATTACTGGCAAGGAGTAGCTCTGGTTAATGGAACAATCTCATCCGGTGCAATCTTCCAGCTAAAGAACATCGGATCAGGTACTTTGACCATCACCAGCGCGACCTTGGCGGGAACAGCATTTACCACCACCTTCAACAGCACGGTTACCCTGACCGCAGGTGCCACTCACGACTTTGCCTTTAGCTTCAATCCACTCGCCAAAGGCATTCAGACAGGTACATTCAGCATTGTGACCAATGGCGGTAGCTTTACGATCAATCTCAAGGGTTACGGAGGCTATCAGAGCATCGATTTTGAAGGCGAAACCTTCCCGCCCACAAACTGGACAGTCATGGATGTCGATGGAGATACAAACAACTGGCAAGTCTTGGCAAATGCCAGCTATGCTCATGGCGGAACCAACTGTGCGACAAGCGCATCCTATGTCTCATCCAAGCAAGTCACCGATGCTTCAAAGGGCGACGACCGCGGTGCCTTGACTCCCAATAACTGGCTCATCTCACCCAGAATCAGGATCCAAAGCGGTGATGAACTCGCATACTATATTGGCGCTCTTGATCCCTCCTGGCCTGCTGAGAAGTATTCCGTGATGGTTTCCACCACCACAAACCAACTCACCTCATTTACGAATACTCTCTTCACGGAGACTTTGGTTGATGGCTCCTGGCATCTGCGGACGCTTAGTCTGAGTGCATTTACCGGGATGGACATCTATCTCGCCTTCCGCCATTATGACTGCACAGATCAGTATATGCTACGCCTGGATGACATCCTCCTGCCCGGCTTGGCACCCAATAGTCCTCTCCCCGCGATCACTCCTGATCCTGCAGATGGCACTACCGTTTACAGCTTCAATCCGGGAGGTGTGACTCTCACTTGGCAAGCCAATCCCAGCGGACTCCCCGCCACCGGATTCAAGCTCTATCTCGATGAAGTCTTGGTGGAAGCCAATCTCAGCAATCCCACCTGGACGACCGGAACACTGAGCGCCGGATTGCATACCTGGAAAGTGATTCCCTTCGATGCTTCCAAGAGCGTGACGCGTTCACTCCGCTCCAGTTCTCCTGATAAAGCGGATGCCACAGATTGTCCTACCTGGACTTTCACCTACACTCCCTACGCAATCGTCCCGGAAGAACCCACTGTGATCGATCCTGAGGCGGTTCTTGCCCATGACGGAACAGAGCCGTTGATCTACAATCCTGATATTGTTCCTCCTGCGGGAATCCCTGCCGGATTCCAGTCTATGCATCAATTCAGCCTGAGCGGAACCGGCACCGTAAACGTCTCAATTACGACCTCATATACCGATGCAGCAGTCTATCAGGGCAGTCAATGGCTGCTCTATGAATCCGTAGGCGGCGTGATCAGCTTTAGCTGCGATCTCGATGCCAAGGGTGAGGCTATAGTATCTCTCGGCAATTATGACAACACTCTGCCTGTGGAACTCTCGGCATTTACTGCCTCCATCAACGCACAAAACAAAGTGATGCTGATGTGGATAACGGAATCCGAAACCAATTGCCTGGGCTACAATATCTACCGTAATAGCGAACTCGATCTGGCAACTGCTCTCAACCTGCAAGTCTTGATCGAGGGTACGAACACTTCCCAACAGCAGTCATACGTCTATGTCGATAACGATCTCAGCAGCGACGGTTTGGTGCATTACTGGTTGCAGAGTCTTGAAATGGATGGTTCGGGAGCTTTCTATGGCCCGATCTCAATCGAGTATTATCCCAATGGCGGCAATCAGAATCCCAACCCTCCTTTAGCTACAGAGCTTATTGGAGCATATCCCAATCCCTTCAATCCCAGCACGACTATCCGCTATGCGATCGATCATGCCTCAGAAGTTCATCTTGAGATTTTCAATTCCAGAGGCCAGTTGGTCCGCAGATTTACCGAAAACCACAGCCAACCCGGATTTTACCAAAAGATCTGGGATGGTAAAAATGATCAGGGCGTATCCGTCGGCAGCGGTATCTATCTATATCGTATGCAGGCAGGGACCTACAGCTCTACGCGCCGCGTAGTGATGCTCAAGTAATACAAAGACAATCTGATACGAGAGAGGCGGTAAATAACGCCTCTCTTTTTCTTGGAAGGATTTTCTCTCTTTGGAATAGGTTTATTGGCCTTAACCGCCAGTGCAGCTTGAAAACGGTGTATCCGGGAATTCTATCAATATGTTACAGGTCAGTCAACCCTTCCTCGTCTCTCTTTGAATCCTGCCATCTTGATACCGAGCTCTAGCCGCGATCATGCCGCGTTCGCGGCATGATCGCGGCTAGAGCGCGGCAAGAGCGTCCATTTAGCCAAAGGGAGCCCTGGAAGTAAACACATGGAAATCAATTACATTACACCGACTTCTGCCCCAAGCGCTCCTGACTCAACAAGCTATACAGTCTTCTGAACCATAATCAATACCAACGATCCAACACTATGCAAAAAAAGGCTTTAGGGAACTGTTAAGCATTCTTAAGCTGCACCTTATAAAATCTTAACAATCAAAGCGTATAATGAAGCAGAACCAAAAAGGAGATAACATGAAAAAGAACGCTTTGTTGTTAATGCTGCTACTTGCAGTTTTCTGCCTGAGCCTCAGCGCTCAAGAGATCAAGCTATCCGGCGAAATGTGGAATCGCTGGACTATGGAAAGCGGAACCACTGCTGCGGATACGATGAATACTGCTGTTCGTAGCAATACGCTCTCTTTGGAGCGTGGATACTTTGGGCTCGAAGCCAAGTTCAGCGAGACCGTCAAGGGTCGCTTTACGGTCGATATGTTCAGCACCGATGCCCTAAAGGATGGAGCAGGACTCAAGCTTAAATATGCCTATGTCGATTTTGCCAATCTGCTGCCGATTCCCGATTCCAAGCTCACGCTTGGGCTGCAAAAGGTATACTTTGGCACTATCTATGATTGGGATTATAGCATTATCGGTAAAGCTCCGACCGATGAGTACAAGATCGCCAATTCCGCCGATTACGGCCTTAGTTTGAATGGCTATCTGCCGTCGGGATTGGGAGAATACGCGCTTGGTATCTATAATGGCGAGGGTTACAAGAACTGGGGACAGAATCTCAAGAACAACACTGAACTGGCCTATCTCGCCAATCTGAGGCTTACTCCGATTCCCGGTCTCAGCCTGGGTGGATCGTTCATGGCGAATAGCTCTGAGCGTGAAGAGAGTATCACAACCGGAGCTGCAAATGCCCCCTACAACCGTCAGATACTGGCAGATGGACTGGCTAGGGTTGCCTATGGTCCTCTGGATTTATGGGCGGAATACATCTCCAAAACTGTCGAGTATCCCAATGTTCCTGCCGGGTCCGCTGATTACAGTGCCAATGGTATCATGGTAATGCCGATAGTTTCCTTGAAGAATTATATCGGTCGCGATATTCAGGTCTTGGGTCGCTGGGATCGCTGGGACGAGACGGATAACAGCGCAAACCGCAACCTCTCCAATACAGTTACTGCCGGTATCAACTACAACTTTATGCACAATGAATCTGCAGTGCCTGCCATGCAATTGCAGTTGAACTATAGCAACCGTGCCTATGATGCGGATGAATCTGCTGCCGGCTATGCCAATGGTCTCAAAGACTATGCCCAGCTTATACTCCAATTGAAGTGGCGTTTTTCAAATACAATAAAGTAAATGGAGATTACAATGAGAAAGTTCTATACACTAATCCTGCTTAGCTTCGTAGTTACTGGCATCTTTGCCCAGACACGCATCACTTGTGCGGGTTCTACAACAGTCTTACCGGTGGCTCAGGCAACGGCAGAGGCCTATATGGATGCTCATCCCGGAATCAACATCTCCGTACGCGGCGGAGGTAGTGGCGTAGGTATTGCAGCTCTGCAGAATGGTACCGTTCAAATCGCCAATTCCAGCCGGCCCATGAAGTCCTCGGAGATATCCCAGGCACGTTCCAAAGGAATCAATCCTACACCTTATGCGATCGCCAATGACGGTATCGCCATCGTAGTGCACGCATCAAATCCTGTACAAAACCTCACGATTGCACAGATCAAGAGAATCTATACCGGGCAGATCACAAACTGGAATGCCGTGGGCGGACCAAATCTGCCTATCGTGGTGATCTCCAGGGACGTTGCATCCGGGACCTTTGAAGTCTTCAACGAGAAAGCTCTGCAAGGAGCAAGAGTAGCCTCAACTGCTCAGATGCTGGCTTCTAACAACGCTGTGGTTTCCACCGTTGCTTCCACACCGGGAGGAATCGGATATGCCGGGTTGGGATACGTTACTGAGGATGTCAGAACCGTAAAGGTAGAAAACATCGCAGCCACAGAAACAACCGTCAAGAACGGCACCTACCGCTTGGCACGCAAGCTCTATATGTACACCAACGGCAGAGCTACCGGTGAGGTAGCAAAGTACTTGGTCTTTATCCAATCTGCTGCCGGACAAGCGATTGTGCGCAGAGAAGGCTTTATCACACTTAACTAGGACTGCATAAATACAGCCGGATGCTCCTTACAGTAATGTAGGAGCTCCGGCAGCTTATTAGGAGACTTCAATGAATGATCTTTCAATTACTGAAGAATCAGTATCGCCCATAAGAACAAGAGATTGCTGTCCCAATAGAGAACCGCTGAGGAACTTGCTGTTCAGGATACTGGTGACTTCAACCGCCTTGATAACGATAATCTGCCTGGTGGGGATTATCTTTAGTATCTTCAGGGAGGGTTTACCCTTTTTCAAGGTGTATTCCCCCTGGAAGCTGATCACCGGAACCCAATGGTATCCTACGCATAGCAGTCCCGAATTTGGTGCTTTTAGCTTGATAGCCGGCTCTATCTTGGTAAGTATCGGGGCTCTGGTATTTGCCCTGCCGCTGGGACTCGGCTCTGCAATCTTTATCTCGGAGATAGCCGGGAGCAGGCTCAAAGAGATTGCCAAGCCGGTGATTGAGCTTTTGGCAGCAATACCTTCAGTGGTTTATGGTCTCTTTGGTATGGCTTTCCTGGCGCCTTTGATTCGGGAAGTCTTCCATCTGGAGACAGGCTTGAATCTCTTTAGTGCTTCGTTGATCCTGGGTCTTATGATTGTACCGATCATAGCCAGTATGAGTGAAGATGCACTTTCAGGAGTACCGTGGAGTCTTAGAGAAGCTGCTTTGGCACTGGGTTCCACCAAGTGGGAGACTATCAGCAAGATTGTAGTGCCGGCTGCAGGACGTGGCATAATCGGCAGCGTACTGCTTGGTCTGGGCAGAGCAATCGGCGAGACCATGGTGGTGCTAATGGTCGCAGGAGGCGCTACAAAGCTGCCTGATTCAATCTTCAGTCCAGTGCGTCCTCTGACCTCGACAATTGCAGCAGAGATGGGGGAGACCGTCATAGGAGACTTGCATTACCGCTCGCTCTTTGCTTTGGCAATCATCCTGTTCCTGATGACCTTCACGGTCAATATGATCGCCAATAGCATCGTTCACCGCAGGAGGAAGTAATGCAAAAAAGAGCAATTACAAACAAGCTGGGGCTGGGACTTTTGAGTCTCTGTATGCTCTTCAGCGCTGCCTTCCTGATCTTCTTTATTGGCAGAATAGCCTTTAAGGGAGGCTCCGTCATTAGCTGGGAATTCCTTAGCACTCCTCCCCGAAATTCTATGACGGAGGGAGGTATCTTTCCGGCTTTATTGGGAAGTTTTTGGCTTACCGTGCTATCGATTGCGATAGCTTTACCGCTGGGAGTGCTTACTGCTATCTTTCTTTATAGCTACGGCAAACCTGTCTGGCTGGTGAGATTGGTCAAACTGGCGATCGATACCCTTGCAGGGATGCCATCCATCATCTATGGTTTGTTTGGGATGGCTATCTTTGTGGGAGCTATGAAACTCAATGTTTCGATGCTGGCTGGTTCATTAACTCTTGCCGTTCTGGCTTTGCCTATCATCATCAATGCCGCAGAAGAAGCTCTGCGAAGCGTTCCCCACGACTTCCAAGAGGCATCTCTGGCATTGGGAGCGAGCCAACGTCAGACGATACAAAGGGTCCTGCTGCCTTCCGCTCTACCCGGTATTCTTACCGGTTCTATCATCAGTATAGGCAGAGTTGCGGGAGAGACAGCCCCCATAATGTTTACAGCAGCGACGTTTTATTCACGCCTTCTACCGCGATCTCCCATGGATGAAGTAATGGCTTTGCCATACCACATCTACGCATTGATGACGGAGGGATCACACGCCAAAGCCCAGGTGCCGATTGCTTACGGCACAGCGCTGGTACTTATAATGATGGTACTGGGCATCAGCGGATTGGCTATATACATCAGATATCGAATCAGGAGAACCAGAAAATGGTAAACACTCAGATCAATAGCTCCGGCTTGAATCTATATTTCGGTGAAAACCACGTATTACAGGATGTGAGCCTGGATATTTACAAGCACAAGATAACAGCGATTATCGGGCCGTCCGGATGCGGCAAATCCACTCTGCTAAGGTGTTTTAACCGGATGAACGATCTTATCCCCAATACCCGTATCAGCGGTAAGGTCTATCTGGACCAGCAGGATATCTATGCTCCCGGCACTGATCTCAGCAGGCTGCGGGCCAGCGTTGGGATGGTCTTTCAAAAGCCCAATCCTTTCCCCAAATCTATCTACAACAACGTTGCTTATGGTCTTCAGATCCAAGCACGCTTCAGTAAATGCGAGATACACTCCAGGGTCGAGGAAAGCCTGAAGGCAGCCTGGCTTTGGGATGAGGTAAAGGATAGGTTAAATTGTTCCGCGATGTCTCTTTCGGGAGGACAGCAGCAACGCCTCTGCATAGCCCGTGCATTGGCAAACAGCCCCAGCGTGATTCTGCTGGACGAACCCACCTCAGCTCTTGATCCCCAATCGACCGCCAAGATCGAAGAGCTCTGCGTCGAGCTCCGCAAGAGCGTCACCATCATGATCGTGACTCACAATATCGCTCAAGCCGGCCGCATCTCAGATTATACAGCATTTATGTATCTGGGCAAGCTGGTGGAATTTGGATCAACGGAAGAGCTTTTCACCGTCCCCAAAGACAAGCGCACGGAATCCTATCTTACAGGCGTTTTTGGTTAAACAAAGGAGAAATGATGTTAGCAGATAAAATATATGAGCTCAAGCAGTTACTACTATCACAATCCAGCTTGGTGATGAAGATGCTATCCCTGGCAACCGAAGGACTCATCGATGCGGGATTTTGCTTTCTGGACGACGTAATGACCTTTGAGAAACGCGTAAACCAGATCGAAATCGAGATTGAGAACAAGTGTATATCGTTGATTGCCTTGCAACAACCTGAGGCCAAGGATCTGCGCCAAATCCTGATGATCTACAAGATCAACAATGATATGGAACGTCTGGGAGATCAGGCGGTAAATATCGCGGAAAGCAGTTGTGCTCTCAGTGGAAGAGCCGGCATCGAACAAATTCCCGAGCTTACAGAGATGAAACTCGCCACCACCAAGATGTTACGCGACAGTTTACAGGCGTTTAACCAAGAGGATAGCGCTTTGGCGCAGGCCGTCTGCAACGATGACAATATCGTTGACAACTACAACCGGCAGATCATCTCCCATTTGATTAAGCTGATGCAAAACACACCCGAGAAGATCCAAGACTATCTCCACCTGATGCGGATCTCCCGGAATTACGAACGCATAGCCGATCTCTCGACTAATATCGCCGAGAACACTATCTACCTGACCCAAGGCAAGGTGATCAAACACAATTTTGACGAACGGCTCTCTTCCTACTAGGAACCCAGGGCAATCCCCTGGTGATCCCCGGGTGATTCCCTGGTGACGGCCCGGGGATTACCCGCCCAGTGTCTGCGATCTGCCTTGGTAGTCAATAGGGGAGAGGAATGGATCTTAGCAAGGATATCTTTGATGCTTTGCTAAGCTTGGCTTCATTTGAATTGCATCTACTTGTCGAGAACCGGGATTTTTATCTTGACAGATATCCCTGCTAAAAAAAGATGACTAAACCTTGACGCGAGGTGGAGCAGTTGGTAGCTCGTCGGGCTCATAACCCGAAGGTCGAAGGTTCGAGTCCTTCCCTCGCTACCAATTTTTACGGAGTTCAGTTAAAGATATTTCTGGACTCCTTTTTTTGAAAAGAAACTGTGGCGGTGTAGCTCAGCTGGTTAGAGCGTCGGAATCATAATCCGCAGGTCCGGGGTTCAAATCCCTGCGCCGCTACCATCAAATAGGCGCCAGTAGCTCAGTAGGATAGAGCAGCAGCCTTCTAAGCTGCGGGTCAGGGGTTCGAATCCCTTCTGGCGTGCCAGCTTTCAATCGTGACTATGATAGAGTGATAGTATCAATGTAGTGGTGGGTGTAGTTCAATGGCAGAGCACCGGATTGTGGTTCCGGGCGTTGTGGGTTCGACTCCCATCACCCACCCCACTAATATATACATCTTCAGGCAAAGACAAGTATCCAATCTCCTCAAAAGCTCGGGTCAACCTGGCTGCTTACTTCGTTTACACTCACGGACAGTATCGATGTATCCCCGTATCTGCTTTGAGCCAATATGTATTCCCAGATCTATCTCACATCTATAGAACCCAATATTCATTTGAGATCATTCCGATCCGATTCTGTATGACTTATATGAATCGGAAACTCTGTCCAAGGTGAAATCCAGCTTTCCTAATTATTGCAAAACACAATAATTTGTGTGCTTTTTCCCGGTAATCGGTTAATCTGTCTGAGTGTGAGTCCTTGGTGCCGGATTTCTGGCAGGAATATCTGCATTGATAAGTGAAATTGCAAGATTATCTTTGGATTACGTTGTTTTTGTGGAGAAATCAACAGAAAAAAAGATGCGACGGAACGGAACTTGCATATTGATATTGGCATAAAGTGAATATGGAGAGGATACAATGAAAAAGGTGATAATGATCGGTTTGGTGATCAGTATGATGCTGATCGTGACAGGCTTAGTTGCCTCGACCCGCGTTCCTACGCTGGCCGGTTTTGAAATCAGCCCCAATCCTATGCAGAATCATACTAATATCCACCTGGAGTTCAGTGGGCAATGCTATGTAACAGTTTACATCGAGGAAGAGGGCGGTGCCATCATCAAGCATCTTTACAACGGTATTGTGAGCAAAAACGTTGTACTGGGCTGGAATCGCATATCCGATAGCGGAATCTATGTCCCCGCAGGTGCTTACAGCGTGGTAGTCAATTACCAGGGACGCTATACATCCACAAAAAAGACCCTAATATTGAAATAAAACAAATCCATATATGAGAAATCCTGCCGAAAAAAAGTCCTTCTTGGACTTTTTTTCTTTTGCCGGAACAGCCTTGCATGAGGCTGCGCATCTAAAGGGTAATAGCCATGTAAGCCTGATGGTTATCATGCGCCAAATCCTGTTTACAGGCTATGAAGCATTGCCGTTGATCAGCTTTATTGCTTTGGCGATAGGTGGCTTGGTGATCATGCAAGGGTACAGCTTGCTTTCCACTTTTGGACAGGGTAACTTGGTTCACATGATCCTGGTAACGGTGATAATAAATGAACTCAGCGCCATTATCACCGCTCTTGTGGTCGTGGCACGCAGCGGAACGGCTATCGCGACAGAACTGGGCAATATGGTTGTAAACCGGGAAGTGGACTTGCTAAAGTCTTATGGTCTGTCCCCAATCTCCTATCTGGTAGTATCGAGAATCTACGGCGTGATGATCGCGATGCTGATCCTGACTATTTACTTCAATATCATCGCGGTATTTGGCGGTTGGCTCTTTTCCCAGATTTTCAGCAGTATTGAGTTCAGGTCTTTTATGGGCGACTTCTTTATGGAATTGAAGCTTGGCAGCATCCTGATGATGCTCTTGAAACCGCTGGTATTTGGGCTTTTGATCTCGCTGGTATCCAGCTATGAAGGAATGAGTGTAAGCCATGCCACGACAGAGGTGCCACAGCGTACGATCAAGGCAGTCGTGAACTCAATTACATTGGTTGTGATCAGCGATATCTTGATAACTTGGATCTTCTGGATGCTTAAATGATAAAGATTGAGCTCAAAAATCTGAAGACTCATGCCAATAGTCCCGAGTTAAACCGGGAATTGATACTTGATCCGGTATGCGTAATCCGGACGGAGGATTCCGATCTCGCCAGCTCTGTGTTGACAGCGATGCTTGGAATGGGCAGTGAGCATACCGGTGAAATTCTGATAGATGGCACTAAGGTGCAGGAATTGATCCTCAAAGAACCTCTGACCAAGATTTTTGGCTATGTATTTGCTCATGGGATAATGCTGGCAAATCTGAACCTCAGAGAAAACCTGCTCTTACCTTACAAATTGATCAAGGACAGCTCTGCAGATGATGCTTTTGAGGATGAGGTTGCGAACTGGATGGAGCGATTTGAACTAAGCGTGGATCTGTCTCTGCGTCCTTCCATGGTGAAACCATCAGTGATCAAGATTCTGAGCCTGATTCGGGCAATGTTGTTTAACCCCAGGATTCTGCTCTTGGACGATCCATATTATCTCCTCGATCAGAGACAGCGGAGGAGGATTTTGCAGGTGCTTGGAGATCTAAAAAGCACACAGCACATGCTGATCAATAGCTCAGATGACGACTTTTGCATAGGCTTTGCCAAACACAGTGTGGAGATCTGAAACGATAAAAAATTGGTGGTTTGTAAGCTATTCCTTGACAAAAAACGATAACCCAGCTTTTAATGTAGCTTTGGGAGAATAGTAGATTATGAACTATAAGATCAAGCATACCAAACCAGTAGTGATCACTTTTGTCATTATACCGGCACTTGTGTTGATCCTGGCTCTAATCGCGATTGCCATTAGGCAAAATCTCTTTGTAAAGAAATTGGAGTTTTATACCACCCTGCAGAATGCCACCGGGATATCCACCCAGACCCCTATCCTCTACAAGGGCTTTGAGATAGGCAGGATAAAAAACTTTGAGCTGAGCAAAGCCGGAAACATCAGGATCGAGTTTTACGTCTTGGAAACCTATGCGAAATCCATGGTTGATCCTTCTGTGATCCTGCGGCAGACCAATCCTGTAACGAGTAAAACTACACTCGAGCTGATTCCTGATCCGACTGCGACCAAGCTTATGAAGGAAGGAGCGACACTTCCCTGCACAGATTTTCCGGATGGCAAAGCTCTTTTAAAGAAGATCTCCCCGGCTCATAGCGACCCTATATCCGGAATTATTGAGGATGTGGCATATCTCACCAAGGAGCTTGGCAGGGATCAGAATCCCGAAGCTGGCACGATCTTTAGAATCCTCTACAATGCGGCGAATGCAACAGAGAAAGTAGATGCGAGCTTGATCGAGATGCAGAGTATCATGGCGGAATTGAATCGCTTCATGGCAAATATGAACCGTGATAACAACGCAGATCAGGGAGCACTCTTTAGAATTTTAGCAAACATGGCGGATATCACAAGTAGCATTGAAAGCCAGATGGGGGAGATAGAATCCATCATGCAATCTGCCAATGTTGCTGCCCGTAATTACTCCAATCCGGACAGCCTGGTTGTGCGGATGATAGATCCGGGCGGAGATCAGATCATCAAACCGCTCAGTAATGTACTGGTGACTCTGAATGCCAGCCTGAGGGAAGCTCAAAGCATCCTGCAGGTGGCAAACCGGAACAATCCGGAGATCCTGATGATGATCAATAACTTAAATGAGACCATGGCGAGGGCGAGCCAGACCTTGGAAGCATTGAACAACAACCCTATCCTGAGTGGCGGGATTACCACGACGCAACCCAAAGCCTCGACCGGAACTGTGAGGATAAGTGATCTCCCGGGCGAGTAAACTGCTGCTGTTGGCTGCTTTAGTTGTTATCTTGGCAGCTTGTTCCAGCCTGAAACAACCCTTGCAGCCTCAGGCGAAATTCAATGCGGACAATGCTTTGAAGCTGGCTCAGGAATATGAACAGCAAAAGCGTTTTGCCAATGCTATGGATACCTACGTCTTTGCTTTGGATCTGTATCGCAGCTTTGCCAATACCGAAGGGCAGATGTACTGTCTGTCCGGCATGGCACGGATCAAGCTGGAGCAATCAGATCTGGATGCAGCCGATGAGTATCGTTATGAGATGCAGGAGATTGCCGAGTCGATTGATCCTGATAATGCAGTGATCCTATTGCTTTATGATTTGCACAAGCTGCAACTGGAGCGGAACTACCAAGAGATCTCCGGGCAAGCTGTTACTCAGAACTCATATACAGATTCACAGAAGATGCAGGTCTTGTCTTACAAAATTCAGGCTGATGCTTTCCTGCAGAATACTGATCAAAGCAAGGTGAGACAACTGGAACGATTGGCAGCCAAACACTTTCGCAAGCCTCTTCGCAAGAGACAGATCAATCCGCAGATCCTTTCTCAGGCTGCCTATTCACTGGCTTATCACTACTACGTAGCATCTAATCTGGACAAGGCTGATTACTACCTGAGGAGATCTGTAAACTTGGATTACAGCTATGGTAATTTTGCATCACTGGGCTATAGCTTTTGGCTCCAGGCAAAGACTCAAATGGCAAGGGGAAAGAATGTGGAGGCTTTGTCTTTGCTTTTGAAAGCGCGTCAGATCTTCCAGTCCTATGCCAATCTGGAAATGATCAACAAGGTCGAAACCGATCTTGATAAACTGGTAGTTACGGGAGAATAAATGGACTTGAAAGGAAAGAAAGCCCTTGTGATGGGCGTGGCGAATAACTACTCAATCGCCTACGGGATATCCAAAGCCCTGGTGGAGAGTGGAGCAGAATTGATACTATCTTATGCATCTCCCGCGTTGCTAAAGAGAGTTTTACCTCTGGCTGAGGAGCTTGGTGCCAAGCACTGCATCGAATGTGATGTCTCCAAAGATTACAGTATCCGGGAGCTCTTTTCGCAGGTTGCCAAGATCTGGGACAGCGTCGATATCATTGTCCACAGCATTGCCTATGCTCCCAAAGATGAATTGAACGGAGCTTTCCACGAATGCAGCCGTAATGGCTTTCTTACTGCGATGGATATCAGCGTATACTCGTTTATTGCCACTTTGAAAGAAGCCAAGCCTCTGCTCAAGCCCGGCTCAACTGCCCTTACTCTTACCTATTATGGCGGGGAAAAGGTAGTACCGCATTACGGAGTAATGGGCGTAGCAAAAGCTGCCTTGGAAGCCAGCGTACGTTATTTGGCGCATAGCCTTGGTCCGGATGATATCCGTGTAAACGCCATCTCCGCCGGCCCTATCAAGACCCTGTCTTCCGCTGTCATCGGCGGCATTGGGCAGATGCAAAAGAGAATTGAGAAGACAGCTCCATTGGCTCGTAATATCAGCTTGGAAGATATTGCCAAGACTGCCCTCTACCTGCTCTCGGATTATTCCTCGGGAGTGACTGGTGAAACGATCTATGTCGATGCGGGAATAAATATTATGGCTTATTAGTATGAAGAAATTTATCAATGCCCTGTTACCAACCTCATCGAATGCCTTCAAGCGGGTGGAACTGCTCTTTGATGAGAAGATTATCAAGATCTCCGCAGACGAGATAGCTTGTGAAGAAAGCTGCGATATTATCGATCTGAATGGTGCTCTATTGCTCCCCGGAGCAGTGGATGCCCACAGCCATATCCTTTCAGATAAGGATAGCGAGGCAAAGCTGATCGCCAGATACAGCCAGGAAGCCATCAAAGGCGGGTGGACCACTATAGCCGAAATGAGTTTCCGCAGCAAAAAGCCTATCTTCACTCTTGATGATATGCAACACTTTGCAGCTCTGGTCGAGGAACACAGCTATATCGATATGGCTCTGTGGGGTAATGTGAACATCAATGACTATCCCTATCACGCTGAAGCAGCTCAGATTCTCTGGGCAAAAGGCGTTGTTGGTATAGCCTTGTTTAGTCCCTCACCCAATCCGGCTTTGCAGGAGATGAGCTTTAGCGAGATTATGGATCTCTTTATGGATATCTATGAATCGGACACTGCTTTCTCTTTCCAGGGATTCGATACCGAGAGTGACAACCAATACACCTTTGAATCCCAGCGGGAAGCGATCAAGAAATTGCTGCGCCGGATGCAGGAGAATCCCATCCATATTCCCAGAGTATCAGCTTTTGAGACAGTGGAATTCATCAATAGCATCTCAAAACGCTCGGACATATCGTTCTCTCTGGCTATGGCAGATATGATGGAGCTCTTTGACAACACAGAGAACCCTGCAGGCTATGAAACTGATCTCAAAGGCTATTCGGCAGAGCTTTACGAACTGCTGAGGACAAACAAGATCTATATGATCACCAATAACAGCACGGACAGCAGTGACAAATACGGAGAGCTCTACCGAGGGCTGCCCCCCGGTCTGCTGCGTCACAGCTACACATGGATACTTTCAGAGCTTTGGAAGTCACGCAAGATACCTCTGGCCAATTGCCTGAGGATGATCTCGGAGAATCCAGCAAAGCGACTGGGTATCTATCCCCAAAAAGGCTGCTTGGAGGCAGGTAGCGATGCTGACTTTGTGATTTTTGATCCTCAAGGGAGTACTGAGTTCAAACTGCCGGATGGATCCACCAAGCAACTTACCGGCACTATCAAATCCGTGTATCTCAGAGGTACAGAAGTTTTCAATGGCAAAAAGATTGCCAAGCCGAACGGGAGCTTTGTTGTCAGGACAAATAACCCCAAGCGTCGGCACAATAAGACCACCTGGATTTAGGAGTAAAGAATGAAGCACTATTTATCCCACATTCTGGCGACTCTTTCAGCGCACAAAGAACTGAAGTATGTAATCAGCGAGAAACGCTGGCAGACTGATTTCCTGCGCTTTTACCAGAGCCAGACCAATTACAACATCAGCAAGGAAAGCATTGCAATGGATATGACCCTGTACAAGGGCAAAAAGTCATACTCCTTCAATATAGACGATCCCAGCCTGGAAAAGCTAGATATAGCTCTTGCGGAAGCAATGGGGATCATCGATAAACTGCCGGAAGATCCAGATTTTGTAGATATTGAGAATGATCTCTCTCTTGCCACCGCCCGTCCCAAGCCAAACAATATCGAGAAGATCCCGCTTGAGACCAAGACAGCGATTTTGGCAGAGATAGCTCAGGCAGTTGAACCTCACAATTTTGCCATCTATGGCACCTTTATCTGCAATTACGAGCAGCGTGAGCTGATCAATAGCAACGGACTTCAGAAGACTTGGGAAAGCTCTCCGATCTATCTGGAGGTCAAAGCTGTGCACAACGATAGTCAGATCACAGTGCTCGAGACTTTTGGCGGTGAGGATTTCGGTCGGTTTGACAAAGATGTCTTTATCTCCCGCCTGCTCACCAAGATCGGTTATGCTTCAAATGAGGTGGTCGATGTAGAGCCCGGTCAATACGAGGTAGTCCTGGCTCCTCGCTGCATTGCGGAATTTATCCAGTATCTCGGCTATGGGATGAGTGCCAGAGCCCTCGATCAGCGTTCCAGTTTTTTCGAAGGCAAGCTGGACCAAAGCGTTTTCCCAGAGTACATTACAATCACAGACGATCCTACAGACAATGATCTGATCACCTATGATTACAACAACGAAGGCCATATCTACAAGCCTCTTACCTTAGTTGATAAGGGTGTGTTCAAGGCATTCACATGCAACAGCTACTATCACCACAAGACCGGCCTGCCAAAGAATGGTAATACCATGAGCTGTATGAAACTCGCTCCTGGAGATCAGATCCTGGGACATCTTCTGGGTAAGATCAAGCGAGGTCTTTATATCTCCAGCTTGCACTATATGAACTTCATCAATCCCAAAGAGACGTCGCTAACGGGTCTCACTCGTGATGGCACCTTCCTGGTTGAGGATGGCAAGATCACCAAGGTCGTAAATAACCTCCGCTTTACTGAGAAAATAGAGCGTATCCTCAGCAACATAGTCGCCCTTGAAAACCGTAGCGAGACAGTGCCTTTCTCCGAAAACTACTCGTTCTTTGGCATCGATGCCGCCAAAGCACCGCATGTATTGGTAAAGGACTTCAATATCACATCCTCTACCGGGACCATCTAAGGAGAGCCAAATGGAACAACTGATAAAGAATACCATAGAAAAGCTTGGCGCAGGTGGCATCACCTTTGCCGATGTCCGTATCACAAAGACAGATATTGAAGAGATCTATTACCAAAACGGATTCTTACGAGCCTACAATTCCGCCATGGATAGCTGGGCCATCGGGATCAGAGTCCTGATCAACGGTTGCTGGGGCTTTGCCGGAAGCCGCGATCTGAGTGCGGGCAATATAGACAAACTGATAGCCAAAGCCAGATCCAATGCCATTCACGGCTCTCTCTTCCAGAAGGAAGCGGTGCAGTTCCCGGCGATCAAGCCCACCATCGCCAGCTATCATCACCAGCCCGAGCAGAATCCCTTTGCAATGGAGAAGGAAGAAAAGCTGGATTTCCTGGGCAAGCTTGCCACAGCGATCAAACCACAAAACAAGATTGTCCATTCCTACGTGGGTGGCGAATTCATGCGCCAGGAAAAGTACTATGCTAATACAGAAGGCTCCTACAGCCACACTTCATACTACAATACCCTGCCCATTATGAGTGTCGTTGCTGCTGATGAAAATGGCATCCAGAGCCGCACCTGGCCCGGACATATGAGTGCCGGACGAGCCGGATTTGAGCTGTTTCACACCCAGGAATTTGCCGCAAATACAGAGCGCATAATGAAAGAAGCAACAGACCTTCTGACTGCTCCCACAATTCAGGAAGAACGTGCCGATATCATCATCGGAAACGGTCATCTCGCTTTGCAACTCCATGAATCTGTCGGTCATGCCACTGAGGCAGATCGTATCTTTGGAATGGAAATCTCCTATGCGGGAAAAACCTTTATCAAACCTTCCATGCTGGGCAATTTCAAGTATGGAAGCGACGTAGTAAATATCTACAGCGACAGCACCGATCCAGCAGGCTTGGGCTACCACCCAATCGATGATGAAGGTGTTCCGGGTCGCAAGCTTCCCATTATCAAAGATGGTATCCTGGTAGATCAACAAACCTCGCGTCATATAGCCCATATGCTTGGACTGGAACCTTCTTCTAATATGAAAGCCTCTTTTGCCGACGATTTCCCGCTGGTACGTATGACCAATTTCTGCCTCGCTCCCGGTAAAGGCAGTCTGGCTGATCTTATTGCCGATACAGAGACTGGCTATCTGCTGGATTTCACAAAGACTTGGTCTATCGACGACAACCGCAACAACTTCCAGTTTACCACCGAGATCGGTTACAAGATCAAGGATGGCAGAATCACCGGTATAGTAAAAGAACCCACCTACTTTGGAATCACCAGGGACTTCTGGAACGCCTGCGATCGCATCTGCGGACCTGAAGAGTGGGCTTACCATAGCACTTTCCATTGCGGAAAAGGCGAGCCCGGACAGGTGATGCAATTGTCCCACGGAATAGCCCCGGCCCGCTTCAAGAACATTAACGTCAGCGTAAAAATATAAAACATCTCTTCCGAAGGTATCGCCCCTTGTGGTGATACCTTCGGCTATCCCAATAAAAGGAGTCTGCGATGAAGAAAGCCCTTTTCTTTGTAGTTCTATTGATAGTCATCACTCAGGCATCAGCCCTCCAATTTGCCCGTTGGCATACCTCTATGGGCGATTTTACCTGCAAGCTCTATGACGACATAGTCCCCATCACTGCCGGTAATTTTGTCACGCTTGCCAACAGCGGGTTTTACAACGATCTGATCTTCCATAGAGTAGTTGCAGGCTTCGTGATCCAGGATGGTGATCCGCTGGGCACGGGATATGGCGGTCCCGGTTATACCATCCCGGATGAGTTTTCACCTCTTTTGAACCACAATCAAGCCGGAACTTTGGCGATGGCACACACCTCTGCTCCAAATTCTGCAGGATCTCAGTATTATATTACTTTAGCTCCCACTCCTCACCTCAATGGAAACTATGCAGTCTTTGGACAGGTGATAGAGGGACTCGACACCGTGCTTTCGATCGGCGAAGTACCCACCAATACCAATGGATTGCCCCTGACCCCTGTAAATATCCACACTCTCTCCATAGTCGATCTTGATATTGGTAACGTAACTCCACCCATAGAGGAACCTGTGGTGGCAAGCTCCGGGGAAACAGTGATGTTCATCGTGGAATCCAGCTCAAACAACGGCCTGCACACTTACAAGTGGTTTGCCGGTACGGAAGAGCTCGTAGGGCAGACCGACTTCTTGTTGGAGATTGCACTCAGCCCTACCACGCCACAGACTGTCACCTGCCGTATCAGCCAGGGAGATTTTAGCTATGATACTATTTGGAATATATCTTTATCCACCTCCAGTGATGATGATCTTATTTCCAATCCTGTATCGGGACTCACTATTAGCCCCAATCCTACCGGCGGAATGACCAGCGTCGGTTTTACCAGCCGCAAGAGCGGCACATTTTCCGTAAGCGTCTTTGACCTTCGTGGCAGAATTATTCGCGAAGAAGAAGACATCCGGTCGCATCATGGTACAAACACCTGGAATTGGGACGGTTGCGACAACAGTGGCAAGCGCCTTGCTCCAGGGCTTTACCTGATCAAACTCACTATGCCTGATGGAGTACAACATGGCAAAGCAGTTATCCAATCAGTCAATTAGCCATTGGCTCGAACGCAGACTACTGCTGATACTGGCAATATGTCTGGTCTGTATTAATCTGGCTGCCCAAACCAATCGTGATCGGAATCTTGATCTGGCGATTATCGCCACTCAAGCCGATACATTAATAGCCCTGGGAGAGCCTTTCACTCCCAAATGTACCATCGCCAATTATGGCAGTTCGGTTGTCACTGCCTACACTACGATGAATGTCTATCGTGGCAACGTGATGATCGAGAGCTGGCCCGGCTTCAACACCAATTCATTGGATATCGGGCAAGAGCTTGAGGTCAGTTTCCCGGATTTTTACCCCACGTGGGGAAACACTTATTACAAGTTCGAATTCACCGTTGATGCCTTTCCGTTGATCGATGACAATCCATCCAATAACGGTGGATACAGCATAGCAAATGTATGGTCGGTTCCCCGGCAGAAAGTCCTCATGGAGCTTGCATCAGGGATCTATGGAGATGTCTTCGATGATTCTTATGGAGCTATCCTGGCTGTGAATTCTCTCGATCAGGAGCATATCACTGTCCTAAATCATCAGAGCTTTCCTCCATACGATTGCGATGCATCGCTATGGCGCAGGGAGTATTATGGTATCACGGAGTTTCCGACAGCCGTCTTTGACGGTACCTGTTTAGTTGATTCTTCCAGTGCTACGACCAGCCTTCTGCAATATTACAATCCTGTCTTGGATCAATGCCGTGCCAAGACCAGCCCGGTCGAGCTCCAACTCTATGGCTCCAGTATCGGCAATATCTGGGATTTTCAGATTAGAATAAACCGGATAGCTCTTTTGGATACTCTGGATTGGCGTCTTTTTGTGGCGGTTAGAGAAAACAATCTGCCCATCAATTGGATGGGATTGAGCGAATTGGACTACGTTACCCGCTATCTGCTTCCGGATCAGAATGGTCTCCCCATTGAGATCAATCCCGGCTCATCGCAGTATCTGGATTACGACTTCATGCTGCATCTGGAGGATTATCTGGTAACAAACAACTGTGATCTGGTGGCATGGCTGCAAGATCCCGTTTCCAAACAAGTAATCCAGGCTCAATCGATATCGTTGATCAGCTTGCCCCAACCACCCGTCAGCAACGATGATCAATCTGCTCCGGCTCTTACGGATCTCAAGCTGTGGCCCAATCCGGTACAGGATAGTGCCAGCTACAGCTACTACAATAAAACCCCCGGAAAACAAGTAACCGAGATTTTCAACCTGCGTGGCCAGACCATTCTGCGAGCCGAAGATGATGTTCCGTCAGGGTTCGTACAAAGGCAACTTTCTCTCGCAGAACTGGAAAAATTAGGCACTGGGATATATTTCATCCGGATCAGTAGTAATGGCGAGCAAACCAGCAAACGATTTATCTATCTAAAATAATACCCGTCAAAGTCTTAGGGCTGGGCTTATACATCAGATATGGGCCAGGCTACCGATAATCTTGTTAGCCTGGCTCGCTTTTATAACAAAAAAATATCGAATTCACTTTTCTTGCTTGACAGGAATCCTGCCTGTGAGAACCTGACTTCAGCCTACAGACCCTACATAGAATGCCCTCCGAGTCGTGGGGACACCGCCCGGTGCTCCCCACGGTTTTTTTTATTATCACGTTTTTCCCCCTTAGAATCTTGCCGCGCTCTAGCCGCGATCATGCCGCGATCATGCCGCGTTCGCGGCATGATCGCGGCATGAGCGCGGCATCATCGCCCCTAAAGTCTAAGAGGGAGCATAAGTTAATCTTGCTGAAGAGGGCAGCTAAACTACAGACTAAGAGCCAGTTTCAAATATGCGCCAGCCATATCGCGTCGGAACTGTCCAAGCGGCTGATCAAAACTGCTGGGTTCCATTTGGCTTTGTTGGGATTTGAGCCCCAGATAGAGAAAGCTTCCGGGTCGAAATTCGTATCTCAGATTTCCATAGTAAGTTAGATTGGCGTAGCGACCACCGCTCTCATAAGTACTCAATCCCGCTCCTCCGGATAGGCTAAGGTCTTTGGAATGAACGTAAACAAGGGATAGGTTGTTTACGCTGTAATTGTTATCCAATATCACGGGAATGGTGATTCCGCCCCCCAAATCGATCTCATTTATTTCTGGATAGCCCAGGAAATTGAAGATACCATTGTAGTTTACTTTGAATTTGCGTGCCAGGTTGATCCCGCAAGTCAGTAGCAGGGCTGTTCGGTTGTGCACTTCGTTGAGGGAATAGATCAGGCTTTCTCCCTTGCTGACGCGCACTCCAAAATTGAGCTGGCGGATCGGTTCGTAGTTAAACCCGGTGTTCAATGTCCAGGTACGGAAGATTTCCCGATCTGTACCAAGATCTGTGCCTGCTGAGATGCTGGTATGTAAATAAAGCTTTCGCTTGAGCCAGATATAGCTGTAGATGAATTGGCTGTCGAGGTCGTACTCTCTCTGGCTGAGAGTTGATCTGCTAAGCGAAAAGAAGCCGTTGATGCCTTTGGAGGTAAAGAATGATTCCGGGCTTAGATTGTCCCATGTTAAGTCCAGATTCCAGCCATCATAATCTGTATTGGTCAGATAGCCCGCATCATGTACCAGATCTTCGCTTACCACGCCGTAAGTCAGGGCGGCGGAAAAATCTCCTTTATCAAATGCCAACTTATTTGAGCTATTGATACCCCGATGCTCTTCAGCTTCCCCTTCGGCTTTTTGGATAGCCACCAGGTTGTCGGTGATGATTGCGAGCCAAGGAGCTATCTGATAGCTGTAATTGCCGTAGTAAGCATGATTGTAAAAACCATCGTTTACCCGGCTGATCAGTGAGTTGCTGAGCGAGAGCTTTTTCCAGGAGGGATTGACGCTGATGGCTTGGTAGTAATCATCGCGGTTGATCAGATCTCCCTCATCCCTGATTTCCTTGTCCTTGGCACCCATGATGCCCCAGTTTACCCTGCCGGTATTGCCCGTGAGTTTGTAGGCAAATTGCGGCTGTACGATATTACGGGTATAAAAGTAAACCCCCAGGTTGAAGACTTGGAGGTCTTCGGTAAAGAAGAAACGATTTTCCGAGTAGTAGGGTGGGTATTTGTTATTGTAGTCATCAGATGCACTATCCATGGGAACGTCGGAAAAATCCGGATTAAAGCTGAGCTTGAGCCTTAGTTTCTGGCTGGGGATATAAGCCAGATCCACACCAATGTTTTTGGGATCAAAGCTATCGGTATGGTTCACAAGATCATAGGACTTTACAAAGTATGGCTTTAGTGTGATTGGGAAGTCACGCGTGATTCTACCGCTAAGGCTAATCGGGTGTGAACTCATGAAGTAAGAACTTTTGTCTTCAATATTGGCATAAGGACTGCTGAAGGTGGAACGGTCATCCTGATGATAGCGGGAGAAGATGATTCTCCAGTTATAGGGTTGCTCCTGGCGGAAACGCAGATCTCCCAAGGGAATACGCATGGTGACCCGCCAGAGATCAGAAGAGATTTCATTTCTATAGCTGTAGCTGCTATCCCAAGAGTAGTCAATGCCCATTTCTTTGGTCCGGATACCATCTGCCAGGCTGCCAAGAGGGTGAGCCAGGAATGCGTAGGCCATATAAGCCTGCGGCATGGTAACCAATTGAACGCGTAGCATATCTCCACCATTGCCCAAATCTCTGCGGACTTGATTGCCTGGCTCATAGGTAGAATCAATTTCGGCTTCGGCATAGACTACCAGATCATTCCCATCCTGCCAGAGCCAAAACCGGGTCTCCAAACGTTCCGGGAGACTGTCATCGGGATCGATCCGAACCAATGAACCAAACATATTTTCGTCGGTTATGACAGCTTGGTTGGATAGTGGGATGGCTGTAGCATACAGGCTCAGTGCGGTGAGCATACAGACTGACAACATCGCTGCTAATTTCATCTGTTCCTCCAGAAAAGATCGTTAGTCGATAAAAACTTTATGGAAAGCAGGCTGTCAAGCTTTATTTGCCTTGGCGTGTTTATTTTGAAAGCAAGGCAAGGCTAGCCGATTCGGAGCATTCATCTATCTGAATAAATTGACAGAAAATGCTACATTTACTTGACAATCTTTTAATTGCAATTATTTTATCACCATAAGGTCTGTACCGGGATCAGACCGGATTTTATGAGATAGAATAGTATAAGGGTAAGAAAGCCATAAAGCTTTGCTTACAAATGGTTTAACAAATTACAACCAGCTTAGGAGTCAATTATGAAACGACTAATTCTACTCGCTCTCGCCCTGACGCTGGTGGGAAGTATTTTGGCTGATTCGATGAAACCGGCTTGGGAACCGAGTCCGGTCGCATCACCCCAAGGGATTGCCAACCCAAGGCACAGAATCACTCCCACTTTTGAGTTTAGTGTAACACCGACAGCACTACTGACAAACTACTATGACTATATGATCGGTGCTTATAATGGCTTCCCCCTCCGAGTCATACCCGATGTGGCAGGTGGCGGATACTTTATGACCTATCATGCCAGAAGGCAGCCTACTGCTACCAGAAGAGTCTTTTATACCTATCTCGATACAGCAGGCAATATGATCAATAACAACGAAATAACCGATACCTCCATTCATGAAGGCTTCTCCACTCTTGCCGTAGATCCGGTCACCGGAAAGCCATTTTATGCCTGGCATGCGAATGTAGATGGAGATACCAATAACGAGACTGTTTTGGTGTATGATCTATTTTTGGAGGGTATCGCCGGTATCTGGGGACCTCTCCATACGATTGGTAATGCTCCCACTACTATCGATCCACCCAACTTCCCGCCATCTACAGATAACGAATTCATCTGGCCCACTGCGACAATAGGACCCTCACCGGTAGATGGGAAGCGGCGTATCTATGTCGCTATGCGCAATTACGTTACACATTCTTCTGCTCCATCTGAGAATCCATACATTGTCTATGCTGATTTTAATGAAGCAGACATCATGGCTGAAACCGTCTTGACCTTCACAGCAGTTACTATTCCTCAGATGGACGACTGGAACAACGATCCGGACAATTGGCGCCGTCCCTTCATGGCCATGGCTGCGGACAACACCGGCAAGCTCTATTATACCGGTTATCACTATGCACAGGATGTCGATGGCAATGATATAGACGAACCGGATATCGATGTCTTTGTAAATAGCAACTACGGGATGGGAGCTTGGGACCACGTTGGCAGGTATAGCAATCTGCCTACCTGGAATCCCCCTGAAGCACCGGGATCTACTGTAGGCTATTTCTCAAACGCCGAAGAAGTGCCATATGCAGATGAAGATCTTAGCTGGAATGTGGCAAACTCGAGTCACCTCAATGCCATCGTCGATAATGATGGTAAGCTGCATTTTCCTGCGATCTGGGCACTCAGTACAAACGAAGGTACATACTATCCCAATATCCAGTTTATGAAAGAGTTGGTCTTCAATCCCAACGATAATAGCTTCCAAGTAAGAGAAGTATATCCCGTTAAGGACTTAACCGATACTTTCAACCAGTATTTTACTCCTTGGGATATCGAAGCCCCTTGGGGAGAAGTTGATGAGTATGGAGGAAACGCCACGGATGGATATTATCCTCTGATGGTTACAGACTGGCCTTTCCCGCTTTGGGATGAAACAGCGCATACAGATGCGATGATGTTCCATTACAACAACTACAAGATGACGGAGCCCAATGCTCATGGGCAAATGGCTGCCTTGTGGCAAAATTCCTATCGTGCCAGACTCTTCAATTCATTTAGTGATACGGAATACGCACAGTGGGCCAATGTACCGGAGATCTTTATATCCGTGTCTCGGAACCAGGGACTTACCTGGTCGGAACCAATAGTCTTGAATAACATCGATGTGCCACAATTAGCCAATGTCAAGCCGATGTGGGTTTATCCGGCGGACAAGATGATCTATGTTAACCAGTCTCACGCCAAGCTGGGTGTAATGTTTTATGATGATTACACTTGGGGTTCCTTTGTGCAGACACCTTCCTACCATCCTACCAACGATGGTGGCAGGACGATGTTTATGGAATTGCTGATCGATTTCAATGGTGGTGATGTTGATGATCCCTCCAGCCCGTCGCCACAGAATGTTCTGCATCAGAACTATCCCAATCCCTTCAACCCATCCACCACAATCAGCTTTGATCTGCCCAGAGCGGGTCAGACAAGGCTGGATGTCTTTAATGTGAAGGGACAGCTTGTCAAGACCCTGATCAATGAATCCCTTGGCATAGGTAGGACCAGCGTAGTCTGGGACGGTACCGATGCTGATGGGCAAGGTGTCAACAGCGGTCTTTATTTCTATCGTCTGAGTGGATCCGGTATAAACCAAACCCGCAGGATGATGCTGGTAAAATAATATACTTGTTCAGTGATAGGGAGAGTCAGATGGCTCTCCCTATCTTTTTGCTTGGCAAAAAAAGCTTCTTTTTAGGATGGCATCCACTTAGAAGATCTTTAGATTATTAGTGGATGTGAATTATGAAAAAATATACATTAAGCCTAATCGTTAGCCTCTTGACCATCAGCCTTGCCTGGGGTGCAAACCTAATCAGCGAGAATATACAGAGCTGGACACCTAGGGGATCATACGGCTCCTATACGCAGGAAATACCGGTAAATGGATCTACTGGTTCAGTTCATATGACCCAATGCATAGTAGCACCTAATGCGGCAGCAACGGGAACCGGTTCCTCCGGCAGAGTCCAGATGGCACAATCAACCGGTATATTGGAGCTTCCTCAGACAAGTAGCGCCGGAGCAATTGAGTTTCACCTGGCTGCAGGATCGACCGGAAGATCTATCCAACTACAGAGATGGGATGGCTCTACTTGGGTCGAGCTGACTACTTTTAGCGGTATTAATACGACCGGCTCGACTCATATCTACAATCTGAATAGCCCTTCCGATACAAAGCTCCGTTTGTCCAGCCCCAGCCATGCGCTTTATGTCCATGATATCATAGTAACAGATTTTCAGGGACAGGCACTACCAACTGTCACGACTGCTGCCATCAGCTCGATAGCTGCTAATTCCGCTGTATCAGGTGGAAATGTGACGGCCGATGGCGGTTCAGAAGTAAGTGCCAGAGGAGTCTGCTGGTCTATCAATCCCAATCCGACGATCAGTGGAAACCATAGCAACGATGGAACTGGTACGGGAAGCTTTGTATCCACAATAAGTGGCCTTGCAGCTCAGACTCTCTATTATGTAAGAGCTTATGCCACTAATAGCCAGGGAACAGCTTACGGAGAAGAGCTCTTCTTCACCACCAGCGGCACCGATCCCCCGGCCGTGCCGACTGCGACTGCTGCTTCTGGCATTACAGCTTCATCCTTTGTGGCTAACTGGAACCCCGCAGCAGGGGCTAGTAGTTATCGGCTTGATGTCTCTACCTCATCCATCTTTGCATCCTATGTAAGCGGTTACAACAATCTAATGGTATCAAATACTTCCCAGGCGGTAAGCGGACTAAGTCCGGCTACTACTTACTACTACAGAGTGAGATCTGTAAACGTCAACGGTACCAGCAATTCATCCAACGTAATCCAGGTTACCACCGTTGCCAGCGATCCCTACAACGGATATTACAATCCAGTCTTGGGGCTCACCGGAACAGCCCTTAAAAACGGGCTGCACGATCTGATCGACAACAATACGTATTCCAATTATGATGGAGCCAAAACCTTCCTGTTCCAAAGCCTCGATAATACCAGCGGTGTAGTGAGATGCGTTTACACGGGACAGGATTATACCATCAGCAGCTCTTATAATGGAAGCTCAAACCCCAATACCGAGCACAGTTATGCCCAAAGCTGGTTTGATGGGACAGCGGAATCAAGCATCAAGAAAGCAGATGTACATCATCTGTTTATCACCAATTCAAGCGTGAACTCGTCCCGGAGCAATTACCCCTTTGACGAGGTTGAAGATGTCACGACTACCTATCCATCTTACAATGGCTACGTTAGTCTTAAAGGTACCAATCAATCAGGTGACACAGTCTTTGAGCCTGCGGATCAGCACAAGGGTAATCTTGCCAGGGCTATGCTTTACTTTAGCGTTCGCTATAATATGACCCTGAGCCAAGGCGGAGTCGATATGCTGGATACCTTTATCTCCTGGCATAATCAAGATCCGGTGGATAGTGCAGAACTCACACGTAATGCTGCGGTCTATGGACATCAGGGCAACCGCAATCCTTTCGTTGATCACCCCGAATACGTAAGCTATATCTGGGGAGGCACAACTCCCAACACAATCGTCCAATTCAGCCCTGCCAGCGCGATGGTAGATGAGGATGAAGGCACTGTAACGCTTACAGTTACAATTACCAATCCCAGCCCGAGCGTTACAACCACTGCTCAGATTGTGCTAAGCTCCGGAAATCCCGCCGATATCGGGAACTACAGCACTCAAAACATTAGCTTCCCGGCAGATAGCAGCAGCAACCGGACAATTACTGTAAACATCACTGATGACAGCCTCCTCGAGGGCACCGAGATATTGATCTTCTCGCTGGCTAATGTCAGCGGAGGTAATGCAGCCTCGGCCGGAAGCTATAGCAGCTTCAATCTTGAGATTCTTGATAATGACATCCCGACAGCGATGGCAACAGCCGCTATGAATGTGGGATATTACGACTTTATGGCAACTTGGGAACCTGCACCGGGGATTACAGATTATTACTTCGATCTCTCCTATGATGCCGACTTCACGAGCTTCGTTACCGGTTATGAAGACTATCTATGCACGGGAAGCAGCCTCTATATAATGGGCTTAGATGACAACACAAGCTATTATTATCGCCTGAGAGCTGTCTTTAATGAGAGTCCGGGAGCTTATTCAAACGTGATCTCTGTTACGACCGATGAAGTCATCATCCTTCCCCCACCCCTTGCCTATGAAGCCACAGCAGTCTCTCACGAAGGCTTCACAGCTCGTTGGAGCGAGCTCTATGGTGCAGATAGTTACTATCTGGAGGTCTTCAGCGCAGGTAGTGCTTTTGCATCAGATCTGATCATCAGCGAATACGTCGAAGGCTCATCAAACAACAAATACATAGAGATTTACAATGGCACAGGCAGTACTATCGACCTGAGTTCCTATGCCATCAGATTGTATTCAAACGGGGCTTCCAATCCAAGCTCTACCAGTAATCTATCTGGTAACCTGGCTCACGGTGAGTCGATAGTTTATAAGAACTCATCTGCAACGCTCTCTCTGCCTGCAGGCGTGACTGCGACCACATTGACAGCGATCAATTTCAACGGAGATGACGCAGTCGAGCTCTTCAAGAGCTCTACAGGCACTACGATCGATATCTTTGGCAGAATCGGAGAAGATCCCGGAACTGCCTGGACGGCGGATGCTTATAGCACTTTGGATAGAACTCTGCGCCGTAAACCGGAAGTCTTAACCGGTGTTATAACCAATCCCGCTAGTGGATTCCCTACTCTGGTAAGCCAATGGGACGTATATCCTATCGATACTGCAGACGGCCTGGGCAGTCACCAGATTGCCGGTGGTTCGATCCTTCCGGGCTATGAAAACTATGCGCTATCAAACACCGTATCCCGTATCTCCGGGCTTGATCCCGAATCATCCTATAGCTACCGGGTTCGTGCCAGCAATATCGGCGGAATCAGCGGCTACTCCAATCTAATCCAAGTGCAGACTACCGACATAGTCCCCGGCTCTGGAGCCAATACCAGCATTGCCGGAGCTTCAATTCTGATCGAAGCAGCGGATCTGCCAGGATACACGGACAATACCGTCACCATCGATCCGAGTTATTCTCCTGATACGGATTTTGCAGTGCTTGTGACTACCATCACTGATGGCATCAGATACACAATTACTGCATCTGAAAGCTCTTCATATGCGGGCAGCTACACTTTGCGTTACAATGGACTCGGTTTTGTCCCGGCATATCTGTCTTACAGCTTAGGAACTACAATAGGGAGCTATACCGGAAGCTTTGGCACTAGCGAGACCAGCCTGAATATCCCGGCAGGTAGCGGAATTCTGGTAATAGATATCCTCAGAGAAGATCCTACCATCCCGCCTGTCCTCGATAGCCCTGTTGTCAGTATCATCTATTCTGCAGGTCAGATTAACCTGTCTTGGAGCCCCATTGCCCACGCAACCGGCTATCTCATAGAAGCCTCAAGCAATCCCTTTACGGGCTTCGTACAGATCGGGCAGACTATCTCTACAAGCTGGACTGAGAGCTCACAAATCAAGCGCTTTTACCGGGTATCAGCAATTCACGAGTAAAAGACTCAACACTATTGAATGGTTCAAATGCAGATTCTGATTGACAGAGATGTCGATGCAGGCTGCCGTGACTCTCTGTGTCCATATTCTTACAAATGGAGAAAGAAATGAGTATTATCGTCAGGGAAGTCAAGACCAAGGCTGAGATGAAGCAATTTGTCTATCTGCCCGAAAAACTCAATGCAGATCGCCCAAACTGGGTTCCGCCATTTTACGCGGATGACGCCCGCAGCTTTGATTCCAAGCGCAATCCATCCCACGCCTATTGCGATATGATCTATGCTTTGGCATATAAGGATGACAAGATCGTAGGCCGCATAGCCGGTATCATAAATAAACGTTTCAATCAGCTATCCAAGACCAATAACGGTCGCTTTGGCTATATTGATTCCATAGACGACGCTTCCGTAGTGAAAGCATTGATCGAATTTGTGGAAAACTGGGCAAAACAAAAAGGGATGACCGGCTTGGTCGGCCCCATGGGCTTTACCGAAGAAGATCCCGAAGGTTTGATTATCGAGGGTTTTGATGAGACTCCCACTCTGGCCTCTTTCCAGAATCGTCCCTCAATGCCCTCGCAGGTGGAAGCCATTGGTTATGCCAAAGAAGTAGACTACGTAGTCTATGAGGTGCAAGTTGCCAAAGCCATGACTGAGATGTATGGCAAGATTTTCGAGCGCATCAGCCGCAACAAAGAATTCAAATTGCTGGATTTTAAGACTACTAAACAGCTCAAACCCTATATCTTGCCTCTCTTCCGTCTCATGAACAAGACATTTACCCATCTCTATGGCTATTCCACTTTTGAAGAACACGAGATGGCGGATCTGGCAGATCGCTACATTCCGGTGGTCGATCCCCGATTTATCAAGTGCGTTGTGAATACCAAGGACGAGGTAATCGGCTTTTTCATAGCCATCCCCAATATGGCACCCGGTATCCGCAAAGCTCGAGGCAGAATGTTCCCCTTCGGCTTTATCCACATCTTGAGTGCACGCAAGAAATCCAAAATGCTGGATCTCTATATGGGCGCTACTGATGAGGATTATCGAGGAAAAGGGATTGATGTCCTAATGGGCTACTCAATGCTCCGCTCCTGCAAAGAAGCCGGTATAGAGCTGATGGATAGCCATCACGAGCTTGAGGACAACAAGCAGATTCGTGCTGAAATGGAACGCGCCGGCGGACGTATCTACAAGCGCTTCAGGATATATCGCAAAGCTCTCTGATTTAGCTGATGGCCGGTCTTGTCGGTTGGCGTAAGCTATTGAGACGGTTCATGATCAATTGCTTTTGGCGATTGAATTCTGCCAGTTGCTGAGCTGTGAGTTTCTCTGCACCCACCATCTTCAGATTGGTAGGATTGATGAATTTGCCACCACTGATTAAGCCAAAGTGCAGATGAGCTCCTGTGGAGCGTCCAGTGCTTCCTACTCTGCCGATCACCTGACCTTTTACCACTCTTTGACCCTTTCTCACGCTCATCGAGCTCAGGTGGGCATATTGGGATTCCATCCCGCTGGAGTGCTTGATCTGGACATTATTGCCCCATCCGCCATGATAACGAGCTTCCGTGACCACTCCGTTGGCAACGGCATAGACAGGAGTGCCTGCTCTCGCGCGGTAATCAACTCCCTGATGATTTGCTCCACGTCCGCTGAATGGATCAGCTCTGCGTCCAAACTTGGATACCACATGGATGCTGGCCAGAGGGAAGCCCACACCACTGGTGCTATTAGCCTTGCCATCCTTGTTGTAAAGACCATTTAATACTGACTTGGGATCGCTCTCCTCAAAACGCCACAGCTCCTTGGCTCCGGTGCGTTCTCCTTCATATTTTACATAATAGACAGTGCTGCCGGGCAGGGGTTTGTTCTCGAAGATGCGCTCTTTCACCAAGACTGTGAAGCGATCTCCTGATCTGGCATCGCGGGCGAAATTGATCTCTGCTTCAAGGCCGTTGTTAATCTGCTGCTTTGAAGTGGGGGGGAGACCGGCAGCCAGGAGAGAAGCATCCAGAGTACCATTGACTTCGCCTTCTACTACGCGATATTGCTCAGTAACGGGGAGGGACTCCATTGAGTAGATCAAAGAATCTGGAGTGACAGTGAAATTGTGACGGGTTGTAGGCTCCTGTACAAACTGCATTGTGGTAATACTCTGTTTGTCTTCGCTGAGCTTAATCTTGAGTGTATCGCCGGGTTGAATGGTGGTAACATCAATGTACTCACCCATGCGGTATGAGACCAGAGCTACGTGGATACCGGGCAAGCCTTGCTCTCCCAAAACGCTGTAAAGGCTTCCTCCATCCGGTATGATGCCGACTATCCATTCAGGCTCGGGAGGAGTGATGCTGATCTTTTCCACCGGCTTACGGGACGCATTTAGTGGTATGATGCAAAGAAGTGAGAAACTGATCAGGACAACTAAGACCAGAGATAGTAATATATGTTTTCCGTAATTCAAGTGATATCTCCTGTGGCTTTTATCGACGGATGGTAGTGGATGTTTACTTTGGAGAGGCCTGAGCCGAAGTGATCAAAGAGCTTGGCTTCAACCTCATCCGCAATCTTATGTCCGGCGGATACTGATATGCTGCCTTCCACTCCAATCGTCATATTGACTATGTAATGCGGTCCAAATCGATGAATTCCCAGCTCTTCAATATCGCGGACTCCCTCGATCTTGAGGGCGACATCGCTTATTTGAGCGCGGAAATCCTCATCCGGAAAGCTATCCATCAAGTCACCGGAATTCTCCAGAATGATCTCGATACCGGTCTTGATGATGAAGATTGCAACGATTGCTCCCGCCGCAGGATCCATCCAGTGCCAGCCAAATTTGCCCAGGACGATACCAATGATCACAGCAAGAGAAGCCATAATATCATTGAAATGGTCGTTGGCAAGAGCTTTTAAGGTAGGATTACCTGTCTTACGGGTATTAGTGCGAGTATAAGTATAGAGGAAAATCTTGAGTGCAAATGTGCACACAGCGATTAGCAGAGCCCAATAGGAAGCAGCACGGCCGATAGCAGTGCCGGAGGCGAGCTCATAGACAGTATTTATCGATTCCCAAAAGATGGCGATACCGGTAGTGAGGATGAAAGCACCCACTACAATTGCCGAGATGGATTCCAGCTGGCGATGACCGTAGGGATGTTCTTCGTCTGCCGGCTTGCGGGCATGGCGCATAAATATCTTCACAGCAACGTAGTAAACTACATCAGAGCTGGAGTTTATGCCATCGGCTAAGAGGGCAGGACTGTGTCCGAAAATACCTATGGTGGTCTTCAGGATGGAGAGGATGATATTGGATATTAGACCGAGATTGACGGTCAGGGAGGTGCGTTTATCGCGTTCGTTCATATCAGTTCCATTGTATCAATCAGGTTTAAACCCGGGAAGCTGAAGCGAACTTCAGCGCGAAACAGCTCTGCATCTTTTTGATGCATACCCGGAGCCCAGGAATTGAGTGCGATTCCCTTGATACGGTGAGGGATAAGGGTTTGAATATCAGAGGTGTTCAGCAAGCTCTCCAGTTTGGGAAGGCTTAGCTTTAGATTCTCCGGGTGACGTATGATCAGGCTGCGGCCATTGAATAGACTTTGCAGCTTGCTATAGCCATTATCGGTGATTGCTCCGGGGATATAGATTGCTGCTTTGGGGCTATCAAGGACTAGTTTTCTGAGGGCAGCTTCGGAGCCAATAATGCTGCTGATCCCGGTACTGCGCCAGCGGTTACCTATTTTTAGAGCTACTGAGTCGAGCTCGATCAGCCTGGATTGCTGGTAGAGACTGAGGTCCGTGCTCTGGGGGATACCCTTTAAAAACAGGATACGGCGTAACTCAGTCTTTAGTGCTTCTAGATTGCCATAGCCTGCCCCGATTGCCAAAAAGAGAGCATCGACTTTGCTACTCAAAGCGATGGACTTGCGATCCAAAGAGCCATCGATCAGTATCTTTTCGGCTCCGGCTTTCTTGAGTGCTTTACAGCAAGATACCTGTAACTTTACGCTGGAAGGGCCTGTTATACGGGTCTGAACAGGAATGATTGCTTTCACCAGCCAGAGCTTGCGGTTAGCATGGCTTCCCGGCGCATAGCCCAGTATCTCCAGGTTTCCGCTTTGTTCATCCAATCCGATCTTATCCGAGATATAGACTGAGCCTGCTGGGAGAATAAGCTTGGGCTTGGAGTGTTTGAAGACAGTATCTGTATCCTCACCATCGATACCAGTACTCATTACGCCGTAGCGATGGTGAGGATCAGATTTGATTATGTGGTTCAGGAGTGTGGTTTTTCCGGCATTCTTGCAGATACCAACGATTGCGGCGATCTGAAAGCTGGAGATCCACTCCTTTACTGGCATAATGCTTAATGATTGCGACGCTGGTTACGTCTGGTTTCAGCCGGACCGATCGAGACCTTTTTACCCCTGAGCAGGGACATTATCCCCTCTGTGCTCTTACGTTCCTCGAGGCAGAGATCGCGATACTTGCTGTCATCCATTGGGATATATTCAGGCTCGGTATAAGCTGTGATAAAGCCTTCATAATTGCGTAGGATGGTGCGTCCGGGCATCTGAGAGATGATATAATTTGGCATTACAGGGATCTTACCGCCGCCGCCTGGGGCATCTACCACAAAGGTAGGAATGCAGAGTCCGGAGGTGTGTCCCCTCAGGGATTCGATAATCTCGATACCTTTGGAGACGGGTGTACGGAAGTGCCCAATGCCTTCAGAGAGGTCGCATTGATATATGTAATAAGGGCGAACCCGGTTTCTCACCAAGCAATGCACTAGCTGCTTCATCACATCGATATTGTCGTTGATGCCTTTGAGCAGCACCGACTGATTACCCAATACGACACCGCTTTCAGAGAGCATAGCAAGGGCATTGCGGGCTTCTTCGGTCATCTCCTGGGGGTGGTTGTAATGGGTGTTGAGCCAGACAAACTTGTATTTCTTGATCACTTGCAGAAGCTCGGGGGTAATGCGTTGAGGCAGCACTACAGGGGTACGAGTGCCGATTCTGACGATATCGACGTGATCTATCTTTGCAAGCTTGCCGAGGATCTCATCGAGGCGTGCATCGCCCAATGTAAGGGGATCACCACCGGAGAGTATAACATCGCGGATTTCCTTGTGCTCGCGGATGTATTCAATAGCTCTATTGACGTTATCCTGAGGCATCGGGGCATCGTGCTCACCGGCTTTGCGGCGACGCGTGCAATGACGGCAATACATCGCGCATTGATCCGTAAGCAGCAGCAATACGCGATCAGGATATCGATGCGTCATCCCCGGAACCGGTGCATCTGCATCCTCGTGAAGCGGATCTGCCATATCGCTGGGATTGACAAATGACTCTGCTACACGGGGGATAGCCTGCATACGCACTGGATCATTGGGATTGCTGTGGTCGATCAAAGAGAGATAATAAGGGGTGATTGCCATTCTAAACGAGAAGGCATTATCCGCAAATACCGCCTCTTCTTCTGGAAGCAGCTCGATATACTTGCGAAGCTCATCAACAGTCGTGATGCGGTTTCGCAGTTGCCAATGCCAATCTGCCCATTCCTGAGGACTGGCGATTGTTCTAATATCAGTAATCATTTATCCTCCCGGAGATTAGTCCGTGTAGCGTTCCTGGAAGAGCTTCATAAGAACCGGATTGCGACGCAGCAGGTCTATCGAGATAGCTGCATGATTGTGTGCATAGCCATTACCCAGGATCATATCGACATCAGCTCCGATGCCTTCAGCACCCAAAGCTGCACGGGTAAAGGAAGTAGCCATACTGAAGTAATAGACGATACCTCTGTCACGACACGCCATTACGCTGGGAAGCTCTGTGTCTTCAACGTTTACGACGTTGATCACGACATCTGCCATTTTGCCATCGGTAAGACGGGCAACTTCTCTCTGGATCGTGATTGCGTCTGTAGCATCGGCGATGATTACTTCGTGGCAACCGGTCTCCAGGCAGGTGGGGATGTAGGACTCTTTACGCACGATACCGATCACTTTACCGGAAACACCGACACGCTCGCGGGCTACTGCATTGCAGAGAACGCCACTCTTGCCGTTGGCACCGATGATCACAACAGTATCACCGGGTTTACAAAGGCGTTCTGCTTGAGCCGGGGCACCAGCCACATCCAGCACGCTGAGGGCAAGGTTTTCATCCATATCATCCGGCAACTTGGCGTAGATACCGCTGCTGAAGAGGATGGCTTGACCATCGATCTCGACCTGGTCCTTGTCCAAAAGTACACGCTTTACGCTATTGATCTTGAGCGGGGTGAGGGAGAGGGAGACCAGGGAAGCGACTGTGTCACCGACCTTGATCTTGTCTTTCATTTCAAAATTGGGTCCGATGGCGGCAACTCTGCCGATCAGCATTCCACCGCTGCCTGTATCTTCATTTTTGTGCTTTCCTGTTCTTGTAGTAAGATCGATTGCGTGATCTGCAAAAGCTTTTTCCAGATCGCTGTGACCTTGGGCTATCAGCTTGTTCTTGATTTGATGAAAGGAAGCTGAATCCACATTGAGACGTATTACATCGAGTAACAGCTCGTTGTCCCAAATCTCGGACATATCATTGTTTAACACACGGGCAGGCTGTGGGAGCACTCCCTTGGGCTCAATTACACGATGCGTTCCATATCGGCATCCACCAGTTTTCATTCGGATCCTCCAGTAATTACTATATTTTACAAGATATTAGTCTATAATCTCTGATCTTCCCAGTTTTTTTGGCGGCAGAGCTTTGTCAAGCTTGATTTAACAATAGAAATCCAAGGTTTATACTACACTCACCAAAGCCTTGCTCTTGGCATCCCCATAGTCATCCTTAGATCAAAAGCAAATCAAGTGGAAATCAAGCCGAACGTGGTTCGAGGTGAATTGCTCTTGATATGCTTTTGATCTCCAATTGACGTGCAGGAAGCAAGGAGGATCAAAAGCGAAATATCAGCTTGCTTTGGGCGCCACCCTTACCCGGATCATTCTGGCTATACGCCGATCGAGGACATAACGGCTGTCCTGCACTGCCACAATCAGGTTTGGCTCGGTAAGTTCATTGCGGTAAACCTCCAGGCTTGCACCGTCATAAAGACCGCGTTCGATGGTTCTGGTATCATGATTTCGCAGCACTACGGCATTGGAGCCGGAAGGTAGCTCAGAAAGCGGCATACAATCTCCATTGCAAACACTGCAGCCTTGCCTCTTTCCCATCATCCTGCGCCCAAACTGACGCAAGCGTACCCGATTACGCTGATTCAACATATTTATCCTTCTTTCCTAAATACTTCAAAAACAGATAAAATCCTAGCCCCATAGCCACCACAAGTCCTATCCACAGGGGAGTCTGGGGATTGGGACTGGCAATCTGATAGATCAGAGTCGCTATCATCCATGCCAATGCCGTAAGATAGCCAAAACTAAAGAGAGTCCACTTGAAGCCATGCTCCTTCCAGAGCATCGCCAAGGCAGCCGCACAGGGTGAATAGAGCATTACAAAGAACAGATACGCCAGGATTGCCGGAAGGGAAGCAAATCTAGTCCTGATCGTATTTGCCAGCTCTTCTTGATTGCCATTATCCTGGTAGAGGCTCTGCATCGAGCCCACTATCGCCTCCTTGGCAAAAAGCCCTGAGATCAGGGAGACCGATGCCTGCCAGTTATCCCGCTCTATTCCCATCGGAGCAAGGAGCGGAGTAACCGCCTTTCCTGCTACCTGCAGGACTGTTTCCTTCTCATCCGGTTCGGAGGCAAAAGGACTGGGCATATAGATCAATTGCAGGATATTGATGAAGATGATCACCATCAGGATAGTCTTTCCGGCTCTCAGGACGAAGTCCTTGAGCCTGTGCCAGGTATGCAGGAAGATTCCATTGAAGGTAGGCAGATGATAGGGTGGGAGCTCCATCACGAAATTACCCGGCTCTGTCTTAAAAATCGTCTTCTTGAGCAGCAGCCCTGTAAGCAAAGCCATCACCACTCCTCCAAAGTAAAGCCCAAAGATTAGCAGATCAGCTCTTTTGGCAAAGAACATCATCCCCAAGAAGGTATAGACCGGTAGCTTTGCGCCGCAGGACATAAAGGGAGCCAATAGAGAGGCAAATATGCGATCACGCTTGCTTTCCAGAGTACGGGTCGCCATAATCGCTGGAACGGTACACCCAAAACCAACCAGGAGTGGGATAAAAGCTTTTCCGGGCAGTCCGATCTTGCGCATAAACTTGTCCGACAAAAAGGCTGCTCGCGCCATATAACCGCTATCCTCAAGGATCGAGAGGCTTACATAGATGAAGAAAATAGGCGGGATAAAGGTTCCGATCGTGGCGATACCGCCTCCGATTCCTTCGCTCAGGATGAAATGCAGCCACTGCGGAAACCCCAGCATCTGATACAGATTGCCTGCCTGCTCCACAAAGAGCCAGCCCAAACCCATATCCATCAAGTCCACCAACGGCTGGCTAAACCTGACCGCGATCAGAAAGACCAGATACATCACAAAGAAAAAGATTGGCATCCCCAGAAAGCTATTCAAGACCACCTGGTCTATACGATCCGAAAAAGTGTAGGGGCTGCGTCTTCTACGGTGCATTACGTCCTTGATCAAGCCACGTACAAAGCCATATCGATCATCCGCGATCACTGCTCTGGTCGGCTGTCCGCGATGCTTGCTGATTGCTTTGATGTGCTCCTGGATCTTTTCCAGGCAGGCTGGATCAATCTCTTTTTGCACCAGTGAATCTTCTTCTATCAGTTTCAGAGCCGTCCAGCGTAGATTACCGCTTGCCTGCTGTCCACATTGGATCAGGCATTGTTCTACCAAAGCGAGATGCTTTTCCACCACTTCGTCGTATTTAATCTCAATCTGCTTTTGGCTTTGATGCAAGCTGAGCTCGATCGTATCCAAGAGCTTGTCGTAATCCTGCTTGCGTGTAAGCTGCAGTGGTAAGACCTCGCAGCCCATATGCCCTTTGAGATGCTCCAGCTCGATCTCGATATCATTCTGCTGAGCGATATCAATCATCGAGAGCACAATCAGCATCTTTACCTTCATCTCCAAAAGCTGAGTAGTGAGATAGAGATTGCGCTCCAGATTGGATGCATCAACGATGTTTACTATCAGATCGGGTGCTTGTTTGAGAATGAAATCACGGGAAACTTGCTCATCAGGAGAGCTGGCCGATAGTGAATATATCCCCGGAAGGTCTATTACCTCCAGCTTTTGTCCATTGTGGATGTAGTAGCCGGATTTGTGCTCAACCGTAACTCCAGGCCAGTTTCCGACTGTCTGTCTGGCTCCGGTAAGAGCGTTAAAAAGGGTGGTCTTACCTACATTGGGATTGCCTACCAATGCGATTACGTGTTGCTTGCTCATTGCAAATTATTCTCACTTTGCTTGCATTTCCAGCATAGCCCAATTACATTCAGCTTGATCTCTCTCAGCTCAAACTTAAAGCGCTCGGCATCACTCTCCACGATTGGTTTTACTTCATCCAGATCACTCTCGATCACAGCACCACAAGCCTCGCAGATCCAGTGGATATGCCTGGGATGCCCCAGAATATGCTCAAAGCTATCTCTGGAACTGCTCCGCATTGATTGTTGCAGCAATCCCGCCTCTATCAAGAGCGGCAATGTACGGTAAACAGTAGCCAGCGAGACCAGCGACGATTCTGCCTTCACGAGGCGGAATAGCTGCTCCACCGTAAAGTGATGATGCACACTGAAAGCTGCATCCAGGATCAGCTTTCTGGGCTCCGTAAGCTTCAGACCCCGCCTTTTCAGGAAGTCTCTGAAGATCTTTTCATACTCTTGCATTAAACACTCCTTTGAGAATTGTTCTCAAAAAGTCTGAACAGAGCTAATTTGTCAAGCTCTTTCGAAACATACTTTCTACTTATATGTGGTGGTGGAGGGGGGATCTGCTATAAATTCTAGTACTATCTAAGACAAAATTCGGGGATTGGCCTGTTTAAGTGGATACAGCTATTTCTTCTGAATGTATACTCCAGAAGCAACGTCTCGGCCGGTAGAATCCTGTCCGTTCCAGATGATGCTGTGCATTCCAGCTGCGGCAAACAGAACAGATAGGAACACAAGCTTGTACATAATAAGCTCTCAATTATATGGTAGTTAGTCACTGCAAAATTGTCAAGATAATACTTCCGAGTCACTATAGATTCACTCCAGAATCTAGTAAGAGAGCTAAAGGTAATCACTAAGGAACTGCAAAGATTAAATCTTAAGTATTGAATTACAACAAACACTTGACAATAAAAAGAACAGAATTCTATTGTATCCGTTGAGGTTTACCTGTGGGTAGGCCAATCCTTGGACTGAGGAGATGATATGTTTAAACAACTGTGGTGTTTAGTGCTGTTAGTGCTGCTATCCGGTATCTGCTTTGCAAGATCTATATCTGAAAATACCAGGGTTCGTAATCTCACGGCCTTTACCCGCCTTTGGGGATATGTCCGCCACTGGTATCCCTCCGATGAGGCGCAAAATTTCGATTGGGATCGCTTTGCCATCTACGGTGCCAAAGAAGTATCAACAGCACGCAATGACCGTGAACTCAAAGTCAAATTGTATGATCTGTTTAGGCCGCTAGTGCCTCAGTTGCAACTATATAGTAATAATGTCCCGGAGCCCGTGCCCAGTGATCCAGTGCCCGGTCGTGTAAAGGCATTCTGGCAGTACTCCGGATATGAGAATACCGGCAACCCCTCAGTATATATGAGCATCAGGACCAATCGCCCTATTAAAATTCGTAACTATGAAGACTACGATCTTGCCTGGACAACTTTGATGCCCAAATTAGCCACAATTACAGGCATCGAGCCTAAGCTTAGGATCACCTTCAGAGTACGAAAGCTTGCAGCAGACAGCCTTACTACTTATCTATATGCTGGATTTGCCGGAAATGTTGTAGAGGACTCTCTCTCTTCAGAGGGCTGGAATGTCAAAAGCTACGAACTTGTCTCTCAGGGCGATAATCAAGAGCCACTGTGGTTTGGTATGTCCTATTTCAACTGTCTCCAGCTCGACGATATCAAGATCGAGCAATGGGCGGAAGATACCTGGCAAAGCCTGTTTGAGACTGGTTTTGAGGATGAATCACCGGGTGGCTTGCCCCGTGGTTTCAATCTGAACTATTTGCCCAATCGCGGTGTTCGGGGTCATAGGGTGGATATAGCAGTGGAAGACAGCCCGGAAGGCAAGCTGCTCTCCATCCACAAATCCCCTCCGGATCAAGAATTCACTCTTGGACTCATTGACAGAATTTTTGAGGAAGAGATACCCTGGGGCGAGTTGCTGGATAAACCTCTGGTTCGCGGTCTCAACTGCAGCTTCCCGCTGGTTCTGCAATGTGATGCTGAACGTACATACCCAATATGCGATCCCACCGCCCTCAGCGATCTTAGTACCAAGATGACGAATATCGATATTGATGACCGTGGTAACCGCTTTGTATGGCTGGCTGGGATCATAAAGTATTGGAACGAACTCCAGTTCTTTTTCCCCTTATTCGAGTATGACTATCTCGATTGGGAGGCGGAACTGCCAAAGACCTTAAAGGCTTGCATTCGCGCGACAGACTGGCAGGATTACAAGCTGGTCCTTCGCAGACTGATGTGCAAGACTGAAGACGGCCATGCCTTTCTGACCGATAGATCAAACAATGGTGACAGACCGCCCTTCAACGCCATATTGCTCGATGGTAAATGGATTGTCTCAAAAGATGTGAGTGATCCCCCCGCAGTACCTCCCGGCTCAGAAGTGCTCAAAATGAATGGTAAGCCATTTGCCCGGCTGATGCGTGAAGCATTGCCTTATTACTATTCATCCAATCGTGAAACAACAGCACTGCGCCTCTTTCAGAGCCAACTGAGCCCCTATCCGGATTCTGTGGCGACCTTTACCTTTCGTACGCCTGATAGAAGGCGTCTCGAGCTCAGCTTACCATTCGCCAGATACGAAGGCTGGGAATGGACTGTACCAAACCAGAGAGTAGTGGATCATCGCAACGGAATCCTCTACCTCAATCTTTGTCTGCTTTCGGACGATGAACTCGCAGCAGCGATGCCCCAAATCCTTGCAGCCAAGGGGCTGATCCTGGACTTGCGCTATTATCCTTCGGTCTCGTACGATATCATCAGCCAGTTACTCACGAAGCCAGACTCACTGGCAAATACCTATATCAAGCGCTATATCCGACCCAACGAAGAACTGACCAGACTCTATGAAGATACACCTACTTGGGGTTTACAACCGGCAGAACCGCACATCTCTGCTAAGGTGATTGCTCTCTGCAGCCGCCAAAGCCAAAGTTACTGCGAGTCTTTCCTGGCAGCGTTACAGCATAACAAACTGGCTACATTGGTTGGTCAACCTACTGCCGGAGCTAATGGAAATGTAGTCATGACCCGCCTGCCGGGTAGGATCAATGCTTACTGGACTGGTATGCTGGTTCGCAATCCGGATGGTAGCCGTTTCTTTACCAATGGAGTACAGCCTGACATCCTGATTCAACGCACTCTTGCTGACTACGTAGAAGGCAAAGACCCAGAGCTAAATAAAGCGCTGGAGATACTAAATGCTAACTTGTAAAGCTCTGGATACATAGTAACAGGTTACCTCAGTACTACAAAGCGGATGGCTGCCTCCTGGTCTTTTGATGCTTTTAGCCGGCAAAAATATACTCCGCTGCCCACTGGGTTTCCCCGGTCGTCGCAGGTATCCCAGATTGTCCTGTAATAGCCCTTGGCAAGCGTATAGTCCACCAGGGTTCGCACTTTTTGACCACGTATGTTAAATACTTCGAGTAGTGCGCGTCCTGTAGCGGGTATGGAATATGCCACCTTCGTACTTGCCATGCAGGGATTGGGGTAAACCTTTAAATGTGCCGTATCGTAAAATCCTGCCGGATTGCTATCATAACTAATATTTATGGGAATAGTAAGCATATTTTTGCCATTGTAGTAGATTTCCAGGTCGTATGCAGCACTGTCTGTCTGGCTCCGGTAAGAGCGTTAAAAAGGGTGGTCTTACCTACATTGGGATTGCCTACCAATGCGATTACGTGTTGCTTGCTCATTGCAAATTATTCTCACTTTGCTTGCATTTCCAGCATAGCCCAATTACATTCAGCTTGATCTCTCTCAGCTCAAACTTAAAGCGCTCGGCATCACTCTCCACGATTGGTTTTACTTCATCCAGATCACTCTCGATCACAGCACCACAAGCCTCGCAGATCCAGTGGATATGCCTGGGATGCCCCAGAATATGCTCAAAGCTATCTCTGGAACTGCTCCGCATTGATTGTTGCAGCAATCCCGCCTCTATCAAGAGCGGCAATGTACGGTAAACAGTAGCCAGCGAGACCAGCGACGATTCTGCCTTCACGAGGCGGAATAGCTGCTCCACCGTAAAGTGATGATGCACACTGAAAGCTGCATCCAGGATCAGCTTTCTGGGCTCCGTAAGCTTCAGACCCCGCCTTTTCAGGAAGTCTCTGAAGATCTTTTCATACTCTTGCATTAAACACTCCTTTGAGAATTGTTCTCAAAAAGTCTGAACAGAGCTAATTTGTCAAGCTCTTTCGAAACATACTTTCTACTTATATGTGGTGGTGGAGGGGGGATCTGCTATAAATTCTAGTACTATCTAAGACAAAATTCGGGGATTGGCCTGTTTAAGTGGATACAGCTATTTCTTCTGAATGTATACTCCAGAAGCAACGTCTCGGCCGGTAGAATCCTGTCCGTTCCAGATGATGCTGTGCATTCCAGCTGCGGCAAACAGAACAGATAGGAACACAAGCTTGTACATAATAAGCTCTCAATTATATGGTAGTTAGTCACTGCAAAATTGTCAAGATAATACTTCCGAGTCACTATAGAATCACTCCAGAATCTAATAAGAGTGTATTTGATCACTGAAAACTGCAAATCTGATCACTGAAAATTGCAAATGGCATTTTGGTTGGTAATTCTGATCACCGTTTTTGCAAATTTGATCACCGTTTTTGCAAATGATTCTGATCACCATTTCTGCAAATCTGATCACCGTTTTTGCAAATCGGTCACTGACCTCTATCTATTTAACTTCAAATTGATCAAACTTCCAGGCAAAGAAAAACGTGGGAGACACCGGGCGGCGTTCCCACGTATCGGAGGGCATTCTATGTAGGGTCTGTAGGCTGACCACAGTGTCTTCTTAAGCCGCTTTTCTGTCAATCAAAGAATCTCGATCTTTCTTATCATATTGAGCGGAAAGGACTTGACCACCTTTGCGAGGGGTGCATAGTAGCACCCATAAATCAACAGTCGGGTAACCGAGAAGGAGATCAAGATGACCAAGCAAAACAAGAATCGCAAAGGCCAGACAACGCTGGAGGAGATGGTTAAATCAGGAAGCCAGATCGTACTGATGAGAGAAGATGGATCGGAGCAACCAATCGAAGCCCTGGCAGAGAAGGCAGGGGTATTGAAGTTAGGATCGACCATGAGGGTGATTGAGATGGATAGGGTAATATTGGATGGTTCTGATGGCGATCCAGTTGAAGATGATCCCTACGCTAATGAGTTCAACTACAAGAGCTGGTGGAATCAGTTCCGGGGACCCTGGCTGCAGTCGGAGAAGATGACTGAGGAAGAGATCAAGATCAAAGCCGACGATGCTTGGGAATGTGGAGACTATAAGGCGATGATCAACTTGATGGCTGAGCTGATCTGCCGCCTAGAAAAGAAGAGATAAAAAGCAACTAAGCTACTCAATAACCCGGTTCTGCCGGGTTTTCTTTGTTACACAAGGTTCATCTACCATATATTCTCATCCTCGATTGTGATTCGAGCAATGGTAACAATGTTGGATTTGTTGGCACTAAGACGTGATAATTCCCGATCCAGATTCAATAAACGCTTCTTTGCACTGAGTTCGTTCTCGATGCGTCTTCTCTTTCTTTCTCTTTCCTCTGCTCGAATGTTATAGTAAAAGAAACATAGCAATATGAAAGTAATCATAGTACACCTCAGATAATAAGCTAATGCTATATCATATTTCAGCCACTTTATAATAATGTCATCTGGCGAGAGCAAGGAGCTTGTAGAAGGGATCGGAGGCGGAATAAACCTGAATGATCCCGATCATGACGGTTACTAGGTTTCCTTCGAGTTTTACATCGGCTATATAGAGGAAGGCATCGCACTGGTTGGTCAGGATGACGTGAGGTAGGTCTTGATACTCCTTATCCAGAACGTGAGTGATGATCTTGTCTTCAGTAAGTTTGGCAGGGCTGCTTTGGCTGTTATCTCCCACTCCCTTATCCTGATCCTGAAGCTCGTACTGGAGCTTGGTGAGTGATAGTAAGCCGTTCTGCAAGTGTTCAGTGCCTATAGCTTCATTGGCGATCTTGCTTCCGGTTACTACTCCATCCAGGATGTGATTGCCATAGATGCAGTTGTTCTGCAAGCCCCTGGCATCGAGCTTTCTGATAGTGCAGGTCTTACCGCAGAACTGGCCTTGGGTGTTTCCTATGTTATCCCATATCTCATAGAAACCGCAATCGGCTTCAGCTTCAATGCCGATCTCATAGTAACCGGAGTTGGGAGTTGTTTCGATAAGCTGCCTGCCCTCTGCCCAAGACTGACCTGGTCTGAGCAGTCTGATATCGACTCCCGATTGAGGTTTTCTTTCTGTGCCTTCCATAGTATAGTAGCTGATAGCGAACTTGTACATGCATTCTCCTATTAGTTGTTTGCGATCACAGTCTCGTCAAAGTCGGTGATAATGATGATTCCGAAGTCGATGTAGCCGGGACTGCCGATGTATCTGGATTCGAGTGAAAGTTTAACCTTCTCCGGATACTCGTGCAGACCATCCGGACACTTGGGGAACTGAGAAATAGTGACCGGGAACTGGCTCTTGATCTCGTTATAGGCGGTGTATTCCAGATAGAGACTGCCTGTTGCGGTTATGAAGCTCATCAGGATGTAATACTCATCAGGATTGAGCACTGCCTGCAAGTCGAAGCTGTCCTCTCTATACTCGTCTCACTGATAGAGTTTGGAGGGGTCAAAAGCATTACGCTTCTCGATGCGGTACTTCAGCTTGGGACTGTATTCCACCTGTCCGTTGGATCAGATGAAATGTATATTGTGACGAAGTATTGAGGGTGAGATTCACAAATGAAGAAAGTGCTGCTCCACTTTGGAGCAGCACTTAGTTAAGGGGCGATTTGATACTATTTCATAAGAATCATTTTATGAGTTTGAGACATGCCATTCATCTCAACCCGCACAAAATATACACCCGAACTTACAGCAGTTCCCCTCTCGTCAAGTCCGTTCCAAACGATACTGTGATGGCCTTTTGATAGCAGCCCATTATAGAGCATGTTCACTCTTTGACCTTTGATATTAAACACAGACAACTTGGTAAGTCCTGCTTGAGGAGTAATAAAACTGATCGTGGTCGTTGGATTGAAAGGGTTAGGGTAATTAGCAAGGCCGAAATCTGTGGGTTCAGGTGACTGAGTATTATCGTCATTGGCTACATTAGTGCGCACAAGTGGGATGTTTAGAATAGTGTCATCACCCAAGGTGACAACTACATTAGGAATGATCAAGTCCTGGTAGTCCCAGCGGCTTGCCCTCACAGCATAAGTTCCTGCTCCGGAAGGATATTGAAAGCAGCCAAGAGTATCGCTGAACTCAGGCAGTTTCCCTATGATCTCGATTTTAACACAATCAACCGGTAATCCAGAAACAGAATCATACACATACCCGTTGATCCCTCCGATATAGACCGAGTTATATTCATATGCTCCGATATCTACTGAGCGCGGACCACCGGGTACACCTGGAGCGATGCGCTTGTGGTACCTGATATCGAATTCAGGAAGATCAGGACGGTAAGCGCCGGAATCTATGCACGGTGAATTAGCAGATAAACTGAAGTCCGCATTCAAGGTGTCCGCAAACAAAGGGTCTGCAACGATATTGCCTTCACCAACAATAGATGAACCCTGTGGTATAGGGATACTGAGGCAGTTATTAAATAACAATGGGTAGAAACCTTCATTAAACTGCCCAAAGCCATAAGATATGTCAATGATATTATTAGTATAGATCGTATGATAATCACCTAAAGAATAATGTAAGGTGTTGTAACCGAGTATTGTATTGTTATATATAAACGGAGAAGTTTCGTGGACATTTACTGCATAGGATTCAATAGACCCTAAGTATCTTACCAGATTGTTAAAGAACCTGATCTGTCCCCCTTGATACGCAGGATTCAAGTTCTCGAATTTCAATGGCGATCCTGGATAGTTGTTCTCTATGGTGTTGTTGTAGATGTAAGATGTTGTGGCATTGGACATTGTCGTTTTCACCTGAACACAGCCAGATAAGTAGTTATCAGAAACGTAGTTCGTCCCAAAGCCACTCGCACCAAGGATAAGAGGAGAGTTTCCAGGATTCGCATTCTCAGGTTTTATCATTACATTCCTTCGAGCAAAAACTGTATCGGTTACAGTAGAAGATGAGCAACCCCAACCACCCCTGCCGTTATTAAGCAAATTACCATAGCTACTTACTGAGCCATATTCGGATCTGTATTCTTCCGATCGCTCACTTCTACCGATAAAATTGTCGGCAACATTATTAAGATATAGAATATCCATATAATACCCAACTGGTCCCAATCCCGCAGTTCCCGTAAAGTAGCATTTGGCTATGGTTACTTTGTAATGAGTCTCAGGTTCTGGTTCGGGTGCGGCACTTAATCCGATAAATCCAGTCATACCAAATGGAACAGGATAAGTATCATCAATAGATATAAATCTGCAATCATATAGTAGGAAATCATCTTGTAAAAATCCAGTGCGTATGGCATTTAGGTTATTCTCGAAAGTACAGCTCCGGACATTGATAACTCCGTTATCAAAATCAATCGCAGCCAAGGACCATTCACCAGGAATAAAATCACAGAAAAAGGCATTCCTGAACTCACAAAACTCGAAAGCTGATATAGGCGCATTGGGACCTATGTAAATACCCCCCCATCTGTATTCATGATCTGGCTGATACTTATCAAAGGTGATCGGATTATCAGTTGTTCCAACGGCATTAATAGCACCATTGACGATTACCATCTTTGCCAGGGGCTGGTTATTACCACTCCACATGAAGTTATAGATATTGCTCTTATCTGCGCCAGAGCACAGTACTTGTGTGCCGGGTATGATAGTTAGCGTCACTCCGGCATCAACATACAGGAATGACACAATGATATATGGGTTGTTGTCTGGGGTCCATGTAGTGTTTTGAGTGATGTGCCCGCCAACTTCAATACACAGTAGTGTAGATGCAATAGAAATAAGGGACAAGATAAATAGAATTCGTTTCATAGCTATTCTCAAAACCCGGGCTTTGGCTTATGCCAAAGCCCGGATTACTGAATTCTATTTCATTAACATCATTTTATGGATTCGATATTTATTCCCTTGTTCTATCCTTGCAAAGTATAGTCCTGAACTGACTGTTCTGCCGCTTGAATCCGTTCCATTCCACATAACAGCATGTCTTCCAGCAACTACATGCTCATTTAGTAGTTGTTTGACCCTTTGTCCTTTGATATTGTAGATAGTCACGTTCACCCTCCCATCACTCGGCACAGAGAATCTGATGGTTGTCTCGGGATTAAACGGATTTGGGTAATTTGACTCAATATTCAGTACTTGGGGTGTAGGTTGGTTGTTCTGTGATTCCGTAGCTGTTATTGATGACAATGTTGCGAGGAATTCCAAATAACTGGCAAAATCAGGAGTTTTTACACTTATATTTAGCAAAGATTTATCACCTTCATTAGCCAGATTCATATAACAGTAAGCCTGATCAATAAGAGCAAACAATGAATCTGCAACAGTCTCCGGATTATCAAGAATAAGCTGAAGTCTGCTAATGGCAGTGAGATAATCTTCTTCTTTGATATAGCACTTTGTTTTGATCTCTTCTTTTTTCACGTATGTCGCAAAAGTCTCCGCAGGGATTTTCTGATCTAGGTAAGCTCTCAGATTGGCATAATCATCAGATGATGCTCTTGTTGCCAGATACAAGTAGTCGATAGCAAGTTTCGTCAGTAAAGAATCGGGATAAACTTCGACGGCCTGCTTCATGCTTTGTATCGATTCATCAAACAATCCCTGATAAAACTGGTTCATCCCCGCTACAATAATGTCAGTTAACGATGATGGGAAAAAGGGATCAAACCTAAAGGCATCATAATTTGGGTAGAATCGCTCTCTATTACTGGGAGGAGTTTGAGCAAAACTATTGCCCCTCATGTTAGCCACTGGTATTACTAAACCACTCGATAGATTAGCCAAAATATACTTATCCCAAGAATTAAAGTTCGCAAGGGGATCGTTAGGGACGTAATTTGTTTCAGTGAAGAAATCGTCATCGAAAAGGTTAAGCCCATTTCTGGAGGTTGATAAGGACGCAGCATCACCAATCAATTCACACCCGTTGTTGTTTTGGAAAGTATTTGCTGCAAAACCATGGTATTCTGGGTTCGAGTTCCAATTGTAGCTTTTCATAAGTATGCCATGCCAGCCAAGATTGTTAAAATCATTGTCAATAATATCTGCGATTGATTCATTTGCCCATATACCAATTCCGGAAGTACAGGTTGGAGTCGATAAATCACCTGAAAATTCGTTTCGGAAAACAAGTGATTTTGATTGGGTGCTTGACGACTGTTCAAAATCAATACCGGCTTTCTCATTGTTATAAAAACGGCAAGGTTGACCTTGGGTTGGAAGATAGGGATAAGTAGTAGCATAACTCCCACCGACCAATACAGAAGATTGCAGGCTAATAATGCCATAGCCATTTCTAAAGAAATCACAGTCGTTTACACTAACATTAACTGCACGGCGTAATGCGATCCCAGCGAAGTTGAATCCCGATAGTGCATCATTATTACCAAATTCGCAATTGCTTATATTTGCTGATAAACTCGGTGGAGTATTACTTGGAGCGATATCTTCAAGATATATACCATAACTACAATCCTTAAACACACAACCAGTAATAGCTGTAACTCTTGCAGGTTGAAATGCTACATTTGTAGTAGAATACACTCCGTAAGTGCAGTTTACGAACTTGATACCACTTATCAATGGAGCTTCACCAGGATTCTTCACGTATATCTTATCTATTCCGGATATCGTGCTTAGATTGTTTGAAGATAGCTTGAAGGGAATTGTATTGGGATAATCAGTGTTAATATAGATACCATCCCATCTCCCACCAACAGGATTAGTTGTGGATACACTTAGATTAAGAAGCCACCGTAGATTATCGTTGTTTACCCCCTCAATTTTCCCATTTGCGTCTGTTTTTATTCTGTCACCAAATCGACTGGGATCATTCGGAGTTGGGTTTGGTTTCATCCCCGAGATACTAACTCCTTCTTCAAACTTGATAACACCGGGTGATCCTGCTGGAGTCATGTTGGCAATTACCTCTGCTCCATTGTAGTTTACATCAAGATTTCCCATAAGTTCTAGTTTCGAGCCAGTTTTGAAGCGCAAGATTGCTGAATCATTTACTACGCATTTAGAATTGCCTTTGACAACTATGTTGCCATAAACACTGTAGGGAGGGGGTGTGTTACCATATCCCTTGAGCTTGTTGTAACGGAATATATAGATCCGCATATCTTCTTTATAATCTTCGGATGGTCTTATGGAATGCAGATTTGCTGTCACAGAGCCGAGCTCGTGATGATGTTCCCGGAGCGTAGGATAGACCCGCTCTCGCATATAGACCGTGCCGCTGCGTTTATGATGGCAAAAGACCACGTCCTTCAGTTTACCGGAATAGGCTCCGACTCCATAGCCAAAACTGACCTTCATATTTTTTATTTCTCCTATATTTCTATCTCTCTGCCGGATAAGAGCTTATGCCGCACGAGAAGCCTCAATGGGCAAAGCACCAATCCTGCTCTAGACAAGATAGTCCGGTTTAAGCGCACTGCAAGGAATATCTAATAATGCTAGTATAAATCTATAATGATTCTTTAATCCGATTAGAGAATCATTAGAGAGTCATTAAAGGATCACTATAGAATCTCTTGAGGGGGCTAAAGGGGGCTTATACTGAATTTGCAGGCGAAGTGTCAGAATAAAGTGATAGCGCTAGGCCCCGGTAAATGATGATCATGCAGTGCCAGTGGTATATCTATGTAGTTTGGCTGCAGGAGGATAAGAAAACAAGGTGAGTACCAATAATACTCACCTTGAGGCTGGTGAAGTTCAGGGTAACATATAGGGGTATTCGTAGTTGGTGGCGGGTACGAAATTCTCTTTGATGGAGCGGGCTGAGATCCAGCGCTGCAAATTGAGTGCTGAGCCGGCTTTGTCGTTTGTGCCGGAGGATCTGCCACCGCCAAAGGGCTGCTGTCCGACCACTGCTCCTGTGGGTTTGTCATTGATATAGAAATTGCCCGCGCTATGGCGCAAGATGTTGTAAGCCATACAGATTGCATTGCGATCCTGGGCAAAGATCGAGCCTGTAAGCCCATAGGGTGAGGTCTGGTCGCAGATAGAAAGAGTCTCTGCGAATTGATCATCCGGATAGACATAAACCGTCAATACGGGTCCAAAGATCTCTTCTTGCATCGTTTTGAAGAAAGGATCGCTGGTCTTGATCACGGTGGGCTCAATGTAATATCCGATGGAATCGTCGCATTTGCCGCCAAAGATAATCCCTGCATCGGAAGACTCTGCAGCAAAATCGATGTAAGCTCGGATGGTATCAAAGCTCTTTTTATCGATCACAGCGTTTACGAAATTGGAGAAATCGCGTACATCGCCCATCTGAAGTGTGCCAAGCATCTCTGCCATTTCATCGTGCCACTGTGCATACAAGGATTGAGGGATATAGAGTCTGGAGGCGGCGCTGCACTTTTGCCCCTGATACTCAAATGCACCGCGCAGGGAGGCGACTGCCAGGGTGCGTGGATCAGCGGAGCTGTGCGCGAAGATATAGTCCTTGCCTCCGGTTTCTCCTACCAGCCTGGGGTAGGATTTGTAAAGGTGGATATTGTTTGCAGTGCGTTGCCATATTTGGTTGAAGACGCCTGTGCTGCCTGTGAAGTGGACGCCCGCCAGCTCTGGAGAATCCAACACCAGATTGCCAATCTGAGAGCCTGCGCCGGGGATGAAATTGATCACGCCATCGGGCAGCCCGGCTTCCTGGAGAATTTTCATAATGTAATATCCGCTATAGACGGCTGTGCCGGCAGGTTTCCAGATTACAGAATTGCCCATCAAGGCAGGAGCAGTGGGCAGATTACCGGCAATCGCAGTGAAATTGAAGGGGGTAACCGCAAAGACGAAACCCTCGAGGGGACGGTATTCGGTGAAGTTCCATTCGCCTTTGGGCGAGATCAGAGGCTGCTGTTCATAGATCTTTTGGGCGAAGTAGGCGTTGAAGCGCCAGAAATCTATCAATTCGCAGGCTGAATCAATCTCTGCCTGATGGACGTTTTTGCTCTGAGCAAGCATTGTGGCGGCATTGAGCAGAAAACGGTATTTGGTGGAGAGCAATTCAGCAGCTTTGAGGAAGATGGCGCTGCGATGATAAAAGGGCATCTCTTCCCAATCCCGGCGGGCTTGCGTGGCGGTTCTGATGGCTTCCTGTATCTCGGGTTGCCTTACTTTGTGGTATTTGGCAAGGTGATGGCGGTGTTCGTGTGGGCTGATGCAATAATCGGTATCACCTGTGAAGACCTCTTTTCCGCCTATGATGGCGGGGATTTCTATCTCCTGGGTGTAGAGATCGTTGAGAGCTTTTTTGAGCGATTCTCTTTCCTCTGAACCGGGTCGATAGCTGAGTACCGGCTCGTTCTTTGGGACTGGAACTTCGAAAAACATCGTTTACTCCTATTGCTGGGATTTTGGTGCTAACAAGGTGTACAAAAATCAGGATATAACAGGGAATACTACTACCAACAGCATCTTGTAGTCCTCAGTGGCTTTGACAGCGTGGGGGATAGCGGCTGGCATCAGGATGGATTCGCCTTTCTTCAGGGTGTGAATACCAGAGCCAATGGTGATTTCAGCAGAGCCATCAAGAGCTGTGATCAAAGCATCGCCGTGAGATTCGTGCGTGCTGATCTCTTCTCCGGCAGCAAAGGCAAAGATAGTGATGCTGATAGCTTTGTTTTGCGCCAGAGTCATACTTACGATCTGGCCGGGATTGTAAGAAACCAACGCAGCAAGATCGAGAGCTTTTTCTGCAACGATGTTTTTGATGTAGTTGGGCATAAGAGCTTCCTTCTTAGCTTTTTATAGATATACTAAGCAAGGCTGTGGCACAAAGCACACAAAATCTGTAGGCATTCAGCCAAAGCTACAGAGTCCCGGAGGTGTCGGCGATCTTACTTTGCCAGTATAATCCTCCTGGAGGCGATGTAATCACCACTGATCAGCTTGATGATATAGATCCCTGATGCCAGGGGATTGCCACGGGAATCAAGACCGTCGATGACCAGCCTCTCCTGGGTATCAGCCGGGATGTAGCCCAGATCAAGCTCGCGGACTATCTGAGCGCGGCTGTTGTAGATCAGGACTCTGGTACTGCCGCCAGTTTTGAGGCAGAAATCCAGGCGTGTGCTGGGATTGAAGGGATTGGGGTATATACTCTGGATGCCATAGCGGTTGATCGGGGGCGTTGGGGGCTCCAGATTGGGAGCGAGACAGATCGAGACAGGTCCATAGTAGCTCTGCTCACCATCTATTTCCAGACACTCCAGCCAGTAGTAATAGTTGGTGTTTGGCAGAGCATCAGAATCGATATAGCTGTAATGCTGGGTGGTGGAGCTATTTGTTGCCTCGATGATAGTGCCGTTTACCCTGAGGGCATTATCCAATTGCTCGCTTTGATTGCGGTAGAGATTAAAGCCCAAAAGAGCTGTCTCCGAGGCTGTGATCCAGTTTAGCTGTGCAGGGGCGGACTCTGGCAATTGACTCCGGCTCTGCTCTGGGCAACGATTTGCCAGGTACAGGTTTGTCCATAGTTCAGGGATATGTGCTTGGCATAGATCTGATCCCCTATGTATTGGGTTGTGGATAACAGCGAGCCATTGATGTAGATCAGAAACTGGCTGGGAGGCGGGTAATTGCCTGTATCAAAATCCCAGACCAGGGTGAGATTGGGGGGTAGATTGGTAGCTTGATATCCTGGATAGAGAGTAGTGGGATTGGCAGGAGGGATAATGCTATCGAATTTGCCAAACCAGACTTCGTCGGTGCTGGTGCCCGATAGGCTGGTAGAGCCAAATGTAGCGTTGCCGTAGAAGCTTCCTCCCATATAAACATAGCCCAGCGCATCAGTAGTAAGAGCATAGGCATAGTCCGAATTGCTGCCTCCCGCAGCTCTGGCATCTGCCCAACCGCTGGTAGCGAAGCTCCGGGCATAGAAGATCTGATAGTTTGAGCCATAGGGCAGGCTTGTGGGGCCAAAGGACGGAGTACCGTTGTAGTAGCCGCAAAGATGGCAGTAGTTATCAGCTCCAAATGCTATATCAGTGGCAAAGTCATAGCCTGTGCCGCCTGCCCGGAGAGCTCCCAGCCAGGTGCCGCTGCTATTGAGCCCGGAGAGAAATACGTCATCATTGCCTACAGTGCTGAGGAATGTGCTCCCAAAGCCGGCAGAACTATTGAAGTGTCCGGTGAAAAAGATATTGGTGTTGCTGTCTTTGCACAGGGCTGTAGCCTCAGTAGTGCCTGTCGTTCCTGCGCCCCTTATCCACTGCATCCCTGTGTATGGTGAATGCTTCATCACAAATGCATCCCTGGAGCCATTAAGATAGAGAGTTGTCGAGCCGAAGACCAAGTTTCCGCTGAAAGAACCGCAAATATAGTTCTCGTAATTTGTAGAGGTGATCACGTCATAAGCATAGTCCATACTGCCTGAACCGAACTTCCAAGCGTAGCTCCAGTTGCCGTTTTGTGTCACCAATGCAACGAATGCATCTGTACCTCCGGATGAACTGCTTACCCAAGAGCCGAAAGTAATCTGGCTCATAAAAGCTCCCACGATAACGATATCATTGGCTGTATTGACTGCTATGCCGTAGCTGTAGGCATAGTTGTTGCAGGTGGCTCTATAAGCAGTAAGCCATGAGCCATTTGGACTGATCTTGGCAACGAAGAGATCCATTCCACCGCTACCTGAGAGATAAGTAGAGCCAAAGTATGCTCCATTAAGATATTCACCCGTGATCCAGACATCTCCATTCTGATCGATGCAGATATCACGGGCAATGTCATTGTAGCCTCCTCCGGCACGGGCAGCCCACATTACTACACCAAAGGGATCTACTTTTACGACAAAGACATCTGTCCCTCCTGCCGAATTCATACTAAAGCCGGTGAACTGGAGCTGGGCAGTGAAATAGCCGGTATAATAGCTATTTCCGGCAGGATCGACTACGACTGCATTGGCAGCATCCTGCCCGCCCGAACTGCCTTTGCCTGCCCAAAGCCAATTAGCTTGGGCATTGGCACTTACACACAATAAACAAAAGATAAAGATGATAAGAAAGCTTCTGATACTGAACATGAATCCTCCTTAGTTAAAACCATGGTGATCGATGCTTTTTTGGTTAAGAGAGTGGGGGCTAAGACACAAGAGCCGTGTTCCCCCTAAGCGGATAAAACCGTGAATTGATACGAAGCAGGAAAAGGACATATTCTCTCCTTTTTCCCCCTGCCTGTCAGAGGCTAAAGTGTTTATACTAATAAAGCTAGCTACCTGGAGGCACTTGTCAAGACAGAATAAAGAAAAAAGCCTCGCAGTAGCAAGGCTTTGTGGATGAAAATGGTCAATTGCCCTCTGATGTCTTCAGGGCATTGATCTTGGGCTATTGACTGAGTTCCAGGACTCTGATCTGTACCCAGTAATCACGATCTATCTTCCTGATTTTAAAGAGAATACCTGGTATGCTGCCCAATAGATGCTGCAATTCGCGGTAGCTATAGAGGTAGAGCGGGCAGCGCTTGCGATAACGCAGTTTTCTTTGCTTTGCCAAGAGGCCCGCAGAGGACGGGAAACTGAGCAAAACGCTGTTCTTACAGAGGCGGATAGCCTTTTCTACCACAGCCCGAGGCTCGGCTATGTAATCCATAAAGCCCATCAGGATAACGTGGTCAAATTGCTCTCTTTCTTCCATATCCATAAAGTCGGCAAGGGAAAACTCACATTTGTCTATGACTGCAAAAGCTTCCGCTTTGGCTTTGGCAATCTCGATCATAGCCGGGGCAAAGTCTATTCCAAGCACGCGGCTGGCGCCATCCTGAGCCAAGGCAACCGAGTAGTGACCTGGACCGCAGCCCACATCCAGAATTGTCTTACCCTGGGCTGGCTGGCAGGCAGCAAGGCTGTACTCATAGCGCAGGCGCATACTTCTGCGAAAGATGCAATTGATCATATCTTGGATCAGTCCTTTGCGAGTACCGTAGATATCGTTGAAATCCGCTGCATAACGGTGAAAGAAATCGGATGTAAGGTTCTTATCCAGGTCAGTTGCCGTATCTGGCATAATATGCTCCAAGTGTGTTATAATCAGTGAGATTCAAGAGAGTATCCAGTTTATCCGGAACACTGCTCATATTTATATAGCTCTTAAACTTACGAAATGCATTCATCTCAATCCTGGGATGCCTCGGATCGAGTTCCCGGGGGTGGATGTAGATCAATAAGGGACGTTTGGCAAGGGTCGCTTCTGCCATTTGCTTTATTAGTCCTTTGGGGAAGAAGCGTAGATAACCACCGCCAAACATACTGATCTTGCTTCCGGGAAGATCTGCGACTCCGATAGGGAATTCCAGTATTTTGCCGTTATCGGTATGGATGGGAAAGGGCGTTGGCTCGGCATTGAGCAGGCTGTTGTGGCTCATACGGTTTGGCACAATCGAGGAATCGTATTTATAGCCAGCCTCGATCAGTTTCTCAAAGAACCAGGGAGTGGATCGGTTGATAGAAAAGCCTGCACTACGCCAGCCTATAACTTCCACGCCGCCAATATCTTCCAATAGCTTCTTGGATTCTGTGGCATCGAGGTAAAACTCGTCCTGTTCTTGTAATCTTACTTCCCGGTGATACATCCCGTGCGAGGCAAGCTCGTGCCCTAAAGACAGTGCTTCCCTTACAAGCTCCGGATGTCTTCGGGCGACATAGCCCAGGAAGAAGAGAGTAGCTTTGGTCTGATGCCTGTCCAAGAGCTCAAACAAGGCACGCAGCCCCTTATCCACCCGGGAGGGGATATTGTCCCAGCTCTTGACGGGTGGCGTACCGCTTACACCGATGATGTGGTAGTAATCCTCCACATCTATCGTGAAAAAGCCGGGTTGTCGCTCTATATCCTTGCTATGCTTATCCATAATCTCAATTCACCACAAACAAAAGACGCGCTTTGATGTCAAGCCCCAAAAGGCAGCAGCCACAATCTTCTTGACAGAGGGAGCTATCCCCATCGGCTATAACCAAAGATAAATATAGCTGATCAAGGAAATAGGAAAACGATGGACAGACCTGTTATCGGGCTTAGTATGAACTATATGCAACTGGGACAGTATCACCAGTTTCACATCCGTGACAAATACATAGATGCAGTGAGGGCTGCCGGTGCAATGCCGCTGGTGATTCCCTGCACATCTGATGCTGCAGAAATAAGGCAATACCTGGCGCTAACCGGAGCTTTGATAATCATTGGCGGTTTGGACTATCCGCCCGATCTATATGGTCAGGAGCCACATCCATTGGCAGATTTGGCGCATCCTCGCAGAGCCGAATCCGATCTGCTCTTACTAAAGCTGGCTATCGAAATGAAACTGCCTATTCTGGGCATTTGTGCCGGTATGCAATTGATCAATATCTACTTTGGCGGCAGCCTGATCCAGCATATCGATCAGCTTGACAATCATCTGGGCGAAAAGTACCACGAGATCGAGATCCTGGGCGGAAGGTTCTTAGCCCAGATCTATCAGGATAAGGCAGTGACCGTGAACTCAAACCATCATCAGGCAGTCGATCCCAAGGCTCTGGGCAAGGGTCTCAGGATCGTGGCTATGGCAGAGGATGGCATCATAGAAGCGGTCGAAGCTGATTGTCCCCAAATGCTGCTTGGCATCCAGTGGCATCCGGAGCGCATTGCCGACCCGAAGATTGGCCTAAGAGTCTTTGACTATATGGCAGAGCTTGCCGGGAGAGGCAAATGATGTCGCATTGCGGAGTGATCTGCGCTACAGATTGCAGGGCTTACAAAAGCGAATGCGAGGGTTGCAACGAACTGGAGGGAAAGGTATCCTGGGCAGTGTTTTACCAGCGGGATGATTGCCCGATCTATGCCTGTTCTATCGCCAAAGGCATCTCCTCCTGCGCCCATTGTGGTGAAGCTCCTTGTAAACTATGGTATGACACGCGTAATCCGGACGCCTCAGATGAGGAATTTACCGCTGACCTAAATAACCGATTGAACAATTTGAACAAAGTAAATAAGGAGCAGTAATGGCATCAAAGCAAGCAACAGTGGACTTCCTGGTGGAGCAAATCCATCTGCCGGGTACGGTCAGATCCCAAAAGATGTTCGGCGAATACGCTATTTACTGCGAAGATAAGGTGGTCGCATTTGTCTGTGATGACCAGCTTTTTATCAAGCCAACCGATGCCGGACGAGCCTTCATCGGGCAGCCTGAAGGTGCGCCACCCTATCCCGGGGCCAAGGATTGGTTTCTGATCTCTGAGGAGAAATGGGACGATGAAGAATGGCTTACGGAGCTGATCAGAACCAGCTTGCCGGAGCTTCCTATTCCCAAAAAGAAGCCACACAAGAAGTAGCCTGTAGATACACCACTTCAACATAGCTCTCTCGAAGCAAGGTGGGGTGCAGCCCCTGTGCATCCCCTGTGCATCACCTGTGGGACAGCAGATACACTGCTGCTCTACAGGCGCTATACAGGTGGCTGCTTTAAGAGAGAATGGATCTTGCTCTCTGCTTGACAGGATGCTTGTATCCTGCTTCTATCCTGCTTGTATCCTGCATGGACAAGCAGCAAAGAGCTGTTCTGTATGCTTTTATGAAATGTCAATTGAAAGGGCAAGAAAAAGCTCAGGATAGATCATCCTGAGCAAGAAACGGATCAGTAATCCCTTATTCAGCTTCGGGTGGATTCTCTGTGGAATCCGGCGCTCCAAAGGGATGGAATAGCGAATCGTAGTTTGAATCATAATACAAGACTGTAAGCTGTCCGCCATCCAGATAGACCATCGAGGCAAAGCGCTCCGGCGTGAGAAACCACACGATCTGTCCGGTTTCTTCATACTGCTTGAACCAATTGCTGTGGGCTTGATTGAGGTTTTCAAAGACGAGATTGTCTTCCTCTTCGGTGTTGTTTGGGTTATAGCGGATCAACCAGCCCACCAGAGTATGATTGACGGGCTCGACCACGATCGTAATCAGCTCCACCTTATCATTGTTTTGGGGCGCATAGGAAAACATAGTGGGGCTAATCGCTTCATAGGGCATAAATCCCTGTGCGATAAGGAGAGAATCCGCTTCTGCCATTGGAGCGTCATAGGAGAGATAATAGAGCCCTGTTTGGGCAAATATGGCGAGACTTGCCAGGAGCAGCAGGATGATGAGATAGTATCTTTTCACTTAGTGCTTCTCTTTGCAGAGCTCGATCAGGACGCCATTGGTTGATTTGGGGTGTAGAAAAGCGATGTCAGCACCGTGGGCACCGGGGCGGGGCTCTTTGTCGATCAATCTGATATCTTTGTCTTCCATTTCCTTGAGGGCTGCGGGGAGTTCATCCACTGCAAAAGCGATATGCTGGATGCCTTCGCCTTTCTTTTCGATGAACTTTGCGATGGGGCTTTCAGGATCGGTCGGAGCGAGTACTTCGATGCGGGTGTCTCCACAGGGGAAGAAAGCGACCTTCACCTTTTGGGAAGGGACTTCTTCGATGGCTTCCAGAGTGAGTCCAAGTTTCTCGTAGAAAGCGATACCCTCTTCGAGATTGCTTACTGCGATACCTATGTGGCTTAAGTGTTTGATCATATTTACTCCAAAGAAATAGGGACGAGAGCCCGTGTGGAGCGTCCCGTCCCTAACAGGCTTTACTTTTTATACTGCTGAGCGAGCTCGAAACCTAGTTCCATTGCTTTGAGATTGAGGCTCACAAAGGCTGGTTTGACGGATTCTTCGATCGCTTTTTTGAGTGATTCGGGTTTCACCACTCCCGTGATCTTCACGAGGAAGGAGAGGGAGATGATATTGGTGGTGATGGGGCTACCGAGCTTCTCCTGGGCTATATCGGTGAATGGTACTTCGTAGGTATTGTCCGATACCAGGGAGAGGTTTTTCACGAAGGTGGTATCTACGATCAGGACGCCTTGTTCCTTGATATCAAAGATATACTTGTCGCAGGCTTCTTGAGTGAGAGAAAGCAGGCAGTCAAAGGAAGTGGCTTCCGGGAAGTAGATCTCGCTATCGCTGATGATGACATCTGCGCGGGAGTATCCACCACGGGATTCAGGACCATAGCTCTGGGTCTGGGTGGTGCGGCGTTTATCGTGCACGGCTGCTCTGGCGAGGATGATGCCTGCAAGGATGAGGCCTTGTCCACCGGAGCCGGAGAGACGGATTTCATAGTTCTTTGCCATTATTTCGCCTCCTCAGCCTGGACACGCTTGACCAATTTGGCATATTCATCGCAGTACTCGGGACGTTCATCTCTGCGCAGGATGCCACGGATGATCTTGCCTTCCACCTTTTCGGGCGGGAGCTTTTCGACTGCGGCAAGCGGGATGGAATTGTCACGCATAGCTTTCATCATATCAGGAGCTCCGCCTTTCTTGTTTAAACGGCCAAAGATCACGGGGCAGGCGCTGATCACTTCCACCATCGAGAAACCGGGGTGGATGATAGCGTCCTTGATCATATTCTGCATCTCTATTGCGTGGAAAGCGGTAGTCCTGCCTACAAAGCTGGCTCCTGCACCCATTGCGAGATTGCAGATATTAAAGTCCGGCTCGATATTGCCATAAGGAGCAGTGGTTGCGATGGCTTCGTGCGGAGTTGTGGGGGAGCACTGACCACCGGTCATACCGTAGATGTTGTTGTTGATCAGTACGACTGTCAGGTCGATATTACGACGGGCTGCGTGGATCAGGTGGTTTCCGCCAATTGCAGTGCAATCGCCATCACCGGTCACCACTATCACCTTCATATGAGGCTTGTGCAGCTTGATTCCTGTCGCATAAGCGATTGATCTGCCGTGCAGGGTATGCAGAGTATTGAAATCTACATAAACCGGCATACGTGAAGAACAACCGATTCCGGAGACCATCATAATGTCATCTCTATCGAGCTGCATATCGGCAATAGCGCGGATAATACCGCCCAGGACGATACCATTTGAGCATCCGGAGCACCAGACGTGCGGGAATTTCTTATCGTGGCGCAGGTATTCGTGGATAATCTTTTGAGGGATGTTAGCCATTAGCACACCTCCTTGATCTTGCGCAGGATGTCATTGGGAGTAATCAATCTCCCGTTGACTCTCTGGATGGCTATCAGGTTGCTATCGCTCTTGTCCTTGGTAAGGCGCTGGATCTCGTGGATCAGCTGCCCCTGATTGAGCTCGGGAACTATCACTGTCTCTACATTGCGAAGCATCCTGCGGACAGCATCATCCGGGAAAGGCCAGATGGTGAGGGGACGCAAGAGACCTACCTTGATGCCTTCGGCACGGGCGGCAGCGACGGCACTCTTGGCAGCGCGGGATGTGATTCCTGCGGCAAAGATAGCGATCGTGGCGTCTTCCATCTTGTGGCTCTCAATTTGGACGAGATCTCTGATATTATGGCTGATCTTCTTGCGAAGACGCTCCATCATATCGGCAGCTTCGCTGGCTTTATTGGTCGGGAAGCCGTGAGAATCGTGGGTGAGCCCGGTGACGTGGAACCTGTAGCCTTCGCCATAACTGGCGAGAGGGGAGAGGTACTTCTGGTTTTCGTCGTAGTGTTTATACCATTGTGGTGGAACGGTCGGTTTGATCCGGCTGATCACACGGACGTTTTCGATATCGGGGAGGGTGACAGCTTCGCGCATATGGCCGATCACTTCATCCAAAAGCAGGATCACGCAGGTGCGGTATTTCTCGGATAGGTTTACCGCTCTGATAGTGAGCTCGTAGCTTTCTTTTACAGAATCAGGATAAAGCACGATGGCAGGTGCGTCTCCGTGAGTACCCCATTTGGCTTGCATTATATCACCCTGTGCAGGTGAAGTCGGCATACCTGTGCTGGGGCCGGAGCGCTGTACATTGACGACGACGCAGGGAGTTTCGGTGATTTTGGCAAAGCCGATACCTTCCTGCATCAGGGAAAAGCCCGGACCGCTGGTAGCGGTGAGCGTTTTGGCTCCTGCCAGGGAAGCGCCGGTAATGGCACAGATAGAGGCAATTTCGTCTTCCATCTGCACAAATACACCATTACGTTTTGGCAATTCCGCAGCCAGAATTTCTGCAATTTCGGTACTCGGAGTGATGGGATATCCGGCAAAGAAATTGACTCCTGCATCCAAAGCACCCAGAGCCACCGCTTCGTTGCCTTGCATCAGCACTACTTTGCGGTTGTCTTTCTTGGGGCTTTCCTTGATCGGAGCTTCTTTGACCGCAGCCACTTTGGTTTTTTCAGTCTTTGTTTTTGGCATCTCGTCTCCCTATCTGTCCTTGGCACCGGTTATGGCGAAATCCGGGCAGAGCCTGTCGCAGGTTTCGCAGTGAATACACTTTTCGGGAGCTGCCACATAGGGCGAGCCATCTGCCTTTCTTCCAAGGCAGCCCGTGGGACAAAAAGCAACGCAGATACCGCACTTCTTGCACCATTCGTAATAGATCAGCACTGGCGAGTCGTCATCCCCGGGAGCTTTGACTTCGGTGATCTCCACCTCCATCTTCTCGAGACTGTCTTCCTCGCGAATGATCATGCCCACTTTGTCTTTTTCGACTTTTTTGGACATCATTCCTCCACTTATGTATTTTGTTTGTTTATAAATATCAGTATTACTTGCTAATGGCTTTCTTCATAAAGCGGCCAAGTCTCTGGCAGCCTTCACGGTTGTTTTCCTCGGATTCATAGGAGAAATTGAGGCGCATTGTATTCTGTCCGCCACCATCGCAGAAGAATGAGGTTCCTGCCACGTAAGCGACGTTTTCTGTCTTGATGCAATCAAGCAGCAAGGCATTGGTATCTATGGACTTGGGACCTTGTGCCATCAGGAAGAGACCGCCCTCTGGATGAGTCCAGCTAAATTCTTCGGGCATAAACTCTTTGAGAGATTCCAGCATCACCTTTTGCTTGGATTGATACATCTTGGAGATCTCGGCAATCTTGGGATCGAGCAGGCCTTTCTCGATGTAGCGGGCAGCAATCCTCTGGGTAAAGGGAGGCGTGCAAAGATCTGTGGCTTGCTTGCCGACAACGATCTTGTCCAAGACATCGGGATGACCCAAAACCCAACCAATCCGGAAGCCGGGGCAGAAGATCTTGGAGAATGTACCCAGCAGCACAACGTGACCTGTGCCATCCAGTTCATAAATGGTCTTCTGATGCTCGCCTTCATAGCGGAGCTCGCGGTAAGGGCTGTCTTCAATAATCAGAACGTCATACTTGTGCGCCAGAGCAAGGATCTCTTTGCGGCGTTTCTCGCTCATGGTTACACCGGCAGGATTCTGGAAGTCCGGGATCAGATAGATAAACTTTGGCTTCTTGCCCATAGCAGCGAGCTTCTTGAGCTCATCTTCCATGATCTGGACGTCTTCGCCTTCATCATCCATCGGGATGCCTATCATCTGGGCACCATAGGAATTGAAAGCAGAAAGACCACCCAAATAGGAAGGCAGACCCACGATCACATAGTCGCCACGATCGATAAACATCTTGGCGATCAGATCCAGGGCTTGCTGCGAAGCTGTGGTGATGATCATATTCTCGACGGAACAATCGATACCGTCTCTCTTATAGCGCTCCACCAAGAGGGTTCTCAGCAGGATATCGCCTTCGGTTGCCCCATATTGCAGGGCATAAGCACCTTCTGTATCCAAGACCTCTTGGGTGATGGTCTTGAGATCATTGATCGGGAAGGAAGCTGGTGAGGGAAAACCTCCTGAAAAGGAGATCAAACCGGGTTGTCCGAGATACTTCAAAAGCTCACGGATGGCTGAACGCTTCATACCCTTGATATTGGTCGAGAGGGCTTCATTCAAATTGGTGATCATTGTGATCCTCCATCTATCTTATTTTTATCATATACCAGGACTTTCTTGTTGGCTTTGCGCCATTCGCGGTAAGCTTCTTTGATCTCGATTTCCCAGACCAGGCGCTTATCCGTATCTTCAAAGGTGACAATATCTATATAAATGGTCTTTTTGGTCTTGCCTTGAAAGCTCTTGCGGGGAAATTCCACCACCAGCTCGCCCTCTATATTCAGCAGGGTCACTTCATTTAGAAAAACACCCTCTGCGATCTCTATAATCGCTCTGGCTTCAACACTGCCTGCCTGAACATCTCTGAAATGTATTTTCATATATACTCCACAAAAACTAGTTAATAACTACATTAGGATATGCACGAATTGGTCAAGGACTTTTTTGCTGATACCGCTGCCATTTGCCTGAGCAGAGGGATTATCATACCAAAAATCGCTTTGCACTCTATTCCGCCTATTGGTCATCCCGATATCAAGAGCAGATCAAGAGCAAATCAAGTCGAACCGGGTTCGAGGTGATTTCGGCTTGAATTGCTCTTGATCTGCTTTTGACTAAAAGGAAGGATGGGGGAAACTGCCAGGTGGGATTTGGACGATAGGGTCGTTATGGATTGCAGAGAAGATACACAGATCCACCACTGATGACCACTGTTTTCTGACTGCACAAAAAAAGGATTCTCCACCTGGGAGAATCCTTATTGCATTAAGTCTGTTAAATCAGGCTTGATCCGGCTTCATTTGCGGGAAGAGGATCACTTCCTTGATAGAATCGTTTTCTGTAAGCAGCATCACCAGACGATCGATTCCGATGCCCTGTCCACCCATAGGCGGCATACCGTATTCGAGGGCTTCGAGGAAGTCTTCGTCCACAACATTGGCTTCGTCATCGCCGAGATCTCTGAGCTTTGCCTGGGCTTCCAGGCGTTCACGCTGATCGAGGGGGTCATTAAGCTCGCTAAAGGCATTGGAGAACTCTCCCCCAGCGATAAAGAGCTCAAATCTATCCGCAATTTCAGGGTTATCCGGCTTGGCTTTTGCCAGAGGCGAGATCTCTTTGGGGAAATCACAGACAAAGGTAGGCTGGATCAGCTTGGCTTCCACGAAATGCTCAAAGAGCAGAGCGATCAATCTGCCAGAACCTGCGCCTGCCGGTATCTCCAGCTTGTGAGCTTTGGCAAAGGCAATGAGCCTGTCAAAATCCCAATCAGAGAAATCTTCACCTGTATGGCGATTGACCAGCTCTGTCATCGAGGCACGTGTCCAGGTGCCGGCAATGTTTACATCGTGACCGTGATAATGATAGATATCCTTACCTATAATATCCTTTGCCAGGTGCTTGAAAAGTCGTTCGCAGATATCCATCATACCTTCAAGGTCTGAATATGCTTCGTAAAACTCCATTACCGTAAATTCCGGATTGTGCGTACGATCCATCCCTTCGTTGCGGAAGTTTTTGCCAATCTCATAAACCCGCTCAAAACCACCCACGATCAGACGCTTTAGATAGAGCTCTGTAGCGATTCTGAGGAACAGATCCACATCGAGGGTATTGTGATGAGTAGTAAAAGGTCTGGCATTTGCTCCGCCATACAGCGGTTGCAAGATCGGAGTATCGACTTCCAGGTATCCATTGGCATCCATAAACTTACGGATGGCAGAGATAATGCGGGAGCGTTTCTCAAAGGTCTTGCGATGCTCGGGATTGAGCAAGAGATCAAGATAGCGCTTGCGATAACGCAGCTCGATATCGGTAAACTCGTCGTAACGCACCGTTTTGCCGTCTTCGATCTTCTCTTTGACAGCCGGAAGGGGGCGGAGGTTCTTGCTCAGCAGAGTGATTTTACTCACTTTAATCGAGTATTCACCTGCCTGAGTGTAAAACAGCGTCCCTTCGGTTTGCACGAAATCACCCATATCACAGAGCTTGAAAACTTCATAATTTTCTTCCCCGGTGACATCTTGCTGCACGTAGATCTGAATCTTGCCGCTATCGTCTTCGATATTACCAAAGCCCAGCTTGCCCTGCCGTCTCATTGCCACCAGCCTGCCCACGAGGGTCACGACCGTTTCATCGGCTATCCAGCGGTCTTTATCGACCAGGACTTCACCGATTTTGTGGCTGCGGTAGGATGCGATGGGATAAGGCTGAATACCGAGCGCTTTGATCTTCTCAAGCTTCTCACGGCGAAGCTTGACCAATTGGTTCAGGTTTTGTTGCATTGGACTCTTTATAAATCTCTGAAAGGATTATCGTCTGAACTGGGCTTTTGATTGGCATATTTGCGCCATTCATCGTCACCACGTCCACGACCACCGCCTCTGCGCTGTCCACCCTGATCACCTCTACTACCGCGGGAATCACCATAGTTTCTGGGTTCGCGGGGCTCGGAGAACTGACGGGTTTCGACCACTTCATCCGGACCACGATCAATGTAATCCAAGGTAATGCGGTGGCTATCGCTATCTATAGCAGTGACCATCAGGGTCACTTTGTCACCACTCTTGAAGTTATCGGTTTTACGAACTCTGGAGCGGGGAAGCAGCCCTGTGACACCTTCGGCGATAGAGACAAAGACGCCAAAATTGGTAGAGCTTTCGACTACGCCTTCAAAGGGAGTCTCGAGCTGGACGATCTCATTTATCTTGTCCCAAGGATCTTCCTGCAGCGCTTTGAGCGAGAGGCTGATCTTTTGGGTATCTTGATCAATACGAAGGATCTGAACCTGTACGTAATCGCCTTCCTTGAGGACTTCTCTGGGATGGGCAACGTTGCGGTTTCGGCTCATTTCCGATACGGGAATCAGACCTTCAACACCGGGCTTGAGCTCGGCGAAGGCACCAAAATTGTGCAAGCGAAGGACGCGGCAATTTACCACATCTCCCTCTTGGATCTCGCTCATAGCTTGGGTAAAGGGATTCTCTTGCAGGGCTTTCATCGAAAGACTGATCTTATCGCCCTTGATATCGAGGATCTTTACTTCCACTTCCTGATTGACCTTGAGGTTGTCCTGAGGCTTGATCACGTGGAGCCAGGAAATCTCGGAGACGTGCATCAGGCCTTCGACTCCACCCAGATCGACGAATGCGCCAAAGGAAGTCATACGGACGACCTTACCGGGCACAATTTCGCCTATTGTGAGCTTGGCGAGGGCAGCTTCACGCTTCTCGGCATCCTGTTGTTCTGCCAGTTGACGGTGGGAAACCACAACGCGGCGGCAGTTTTCTGAACATTCAATGATCATAAAATCAAGGGTCTTGCCGATGTAAGCACCAGTATCTTCCACTGAATGTGTGGAGATTTGTGAGATTGGGCAAAATGCTCTGGCACCGAGGATATCAACATTGAATCCTCCCTTTGTGACGGAATAGACTTTACCTTGGGTCGGGATTTTCTTTTCAAAGGCATCCCTGATGGACTGTTTGTCCATATGCTGTTTGGTAAGGCTCTTTCCGATCACGAAACCCTGATCATTCTGGTCAACGATATAACCCTTGAGGTTATCGCCAACCGCGAGGTTCAGATTACCTTTTTCATCGGCGTATTCTCCGATTTCGGCATAAGCATCAAACTTACCGCCAAGATTCACGATAATGTAGTTCTCATTGATCGCTACAATCGGAGCTTCGACGACATCGCCCTTTTTGAATTCTGTTGTGTTTTGAAAGGATTCTTCGAGCATGCGAAGATATTCTTCTTTCAGTTCTTTCATTGCAGCTTTGCTGCTGTTTTCACGCACCTTGTCTGACATAAGTAACTCCTAACGACTTTTCAAGATGCCAATCTTTCTGTGAGCCCGATTTTGTAAAGCACTATTTTATCTATCTCTAATTTAGCTCTTAGTCATTGGTAAGGAGGGATGCTGTTTTCTTTCTTTGACCCATTCCCAATTCGACTTTGCAGCAAGCTTAATCCACGATGTCTGCCTCAGTGCTCTCCTAAACCGCTGCCGGGGCAAACCGAGCACCAAGGCGGGAGATTCCCGGGTCTATGCCCGGGGAAGGCCCGGGAATCTCCCGCGTATTGCCCGCCATTTATTTAGGGGAGCAGGCTTCCTCGCTCCTCTTTGATAGGATGCCTGTTGCCTGCTTCTATCCTGCTTGAATCCTGGATGAACATCCAGCAAAGAGCTGAAATGCAATGTGTTAACGCTCTTTCACACAAAGGGAGGAGAAGCGGAGGATTCTTATTAACATGGGTTTTTCACTAAACCAAATTTAACTCAGGTTTTTCTTTTACTGGCAGAAAGCAGAAATATGACCTGGTCGCTACGCAGTCATTATAGAGCAAGAGCTATCTGTAAAGAGACACCCAATATTGCATGAAAGGTCAGCTTGCAAAAATGGGGGTATGTGACGAGAAAATAAGGGATTAGGGGAAAAACACAGGTAGTCTGATTAGGTGTGATATAGGGTAATATTGGAGGAGTCTGGATCACGAATCTTGCAAATAGATAGAAGAAGCAGACGTAAAACCGCAAAGTGCAGTTTTGAGATAGCGTACAAGCGCTTGTGCTTTGTAGTAAATGCGTTAAGACGTGATTTGGTTAAAATGCAGGTCAATAATTCTTGCAAGCGAGATCACTTATTCTTGCAAATGGAAATAATGACCGAGACGATCATGGTACAACTGTCACAGTATTTTTGCACCGTATTTGTAATCACTGATAATATATACAGTTACATTATAAAAAAAAGCCAGACCTTAGCCTGGCTTGAAATGCTATAGGATTATAATTGAGCTATTTTAGATCGACACGCCTCTATCTGAGTAAGTATAGACTGCAAGCTATCATATTCAAAAAATACGGATGTAGGTGAAACTGATCCTGCTTTGGCATATCCGCTGTACCTGTTCTCAGAAATGTAAAACCCGATGGAAAAGCTTTCCTTTGCATTGAAGGTGTATTCAGTATAAGGATAATCTCTAATGTCTCCAATTTGCTGTTTTACTGACAACATATACCTCAATGCAGACACTAATGATTCGACCTCTTCTACATCTAAAAAAGCAGTACTAACGTCGTCACCATACCGACCAGTCGATGAAGCTTCGATCTTCAGTCCCCTCATGATAGACATATCAGAAGTATCAGTTAGCTTTAATACTGTAAATTTGAGTTTAGTTCCTAACTTGCCATTTGCTGTTCCTATTTCGTGGAACTCCTTAACGATTAACACACCTCTCTGACTGATAAACTCAGTGATCCTGGATGTCTCTGTTGCCGTCATATCAGCAATAGCTAACACCACAAGAACAATCAGCATTACATACTTCTTCATAGTATCTCCTTTTATTTCACCAGATATCGTAGATAGCCGGCTTGATTATAGTTAGAATCTGCGCAAAAGCAAGACCAGGACGCCGAAGAGGACGAGTTCTTCGGTGTCCTTATTGTATGGGGTGGGATTATAGGTGAGGTTGAGGGGCATCAGCCAGGCTGTCTTTTGCCGGGGCTGGAGCACCAGCTTCTTGAGCGTAATGCCATCCGGGGTGCGGAATCCACAGATACGATCGTGGAGCTTAATTCCGCGCCAATCCCTGGATAAGATCACAGTGTCTCCCTCTATTATATAAGGAGACATGGAGTCGCCTTCCACCCGGAAGGCATAATACGGCGGTGGCAGGTGGAGGAGGGATGCCGGGACGCTGATAATCTCCAGGGGATCATCCTCGACTACCTGGATGGGAGAGCCGGCAGCGATCGGAGCGGACACCGGGATAGAGATAAACTTTGGATCCTGAGCCTTGTGCGCGCGTACATTATATACCTCACCTTCTCCGGTGAGAAGCCAGGATAAGCTGCAGCCATACTTCTCGGATATTCGGATGAGAATATCCTGCGGAATTTTTGACAGTCCGGCCAGGTAGTTATTAAGGCGTGCAGGGCTAATGCCGATAGTTTCGGCAAACTTTTTTTGCGTCTGGTTTTCTTTAGATATCAGCAATTTAACCCTGGTTGCAGTACTCATCTATCCTCAAAATACATAAATTGTGTATTTTCTTCTTGACTCAAATACAAGGTCTGTGTATATTGTCACCATATAGACACAAGATAAAATTGAGAGGTTCAGATGTCAAGAACAAAAAATTGGGAAGCCAGTGAACTGAGGGCTGAGATGGCCCGCCAGGGCGTTACCCGGCGTGAATTGGCGGATCGCTTAGGAATTTCATACAGTTACGTCAAGAAGATTCTTGCCGGTATCCGGAGTGCGGAGCTGCGCAGGGTGCAGATCGCGGAGTATCTGGACGCGAGGAGAGCAGCATGAGGCCGAGTGTTCGAGAGTATAGATGCTCCAAGCGCAGGCTTAGTTTGCGCCCGGAGATAGTGGAATTTGTGAGGTTCCTGCTGACGATAGCCGGGACGATGCTTGTCTCCGCCTGGTTGGGTTGGCAGATATGGGCGACAGGGTGGTGGTTATGAGCAAGCCCAGGGTATATGATAAGGAGTATATGCTGGTCTTTGGCACTGGACAGGAGTATCTGATTAGTGTTCCTAAGCTCAGATGGGTATATCAGCACAGTCCTTCCAACATCATGTATTGCAAGGATGTGGACAGGGAACTGACCGTAAGGCAGTTTGAGAGCATTCACAACAACCCGGATAACGGGTATTACTGCTTCTATTACAATGGCGTTTTGATCAAGGACTTCACTATCAACAGATACGAACACAAGAACCTGATCAAGATCGAGATCAAAGACAAGTTCCCCGGCTACCACAGTGGGCATCCTGCAGGGAAATAAGATGATAAGTTATAATGAGCGGCTTGATGGCATTGGCGCGGAGATGATGAATCCGGCCGGCTTTAGCCGCTCTTTTTGTTCAGGATTGAAAGCAGCCTCATATTGGGATGAGAACTCCGGCGCAATGTGCGTTGGCGCATTAAGCTCCCATGGCGGGGCTGCTTTGAATTTTGAACACAGA
>CAYSSP010000012.1:0-76858 GCA_964433815.1 uncultured Candidatus Cloacimonadota bacterium | reverse complement strand
TGATTGTAAACGGTAGAAACGTTAGCACTAGGAAGATAACATTCATAAGATAGGGGGGGGGGGGCTTTGATTATAGATATCGGAAATGGCAATAACGCCTTGGAGGATGATATCAGGTGGGGGTGAACTGATCAAGCCGAGTATCGGAGCTTTGTGAGGCTCTAAGTTCAAAAAGAAATTGACAATAGACAGGCTCTGAAAATCCTTGATCAGACCCTAAGTTTTGTAACAAAAATAATGAGGATAGATATGAAAGACTATGATATGAAGAAGATACGCAATCTTCTCTTACTGGGTGCAAGCGGCGCTGGTAAGACCAGTCTGGCAGAACAGATATTTTTCTTGAACAAAGCTGTAAACCGGCTTGGTAAGATAGACGATGGCAATACAGTGATGGATTTTGATCCTGAAGAGACCGCCAAGAAGATGTCTCTGGGTCTTTCCATCGGTTTCATCAATCACAATGACCACAAGATCAACCTGCTTGATGCCCCTGGTAATCCGGATTTTATCGGTGATGCCATTGTGGCAGTATCCGCGGTCGAAAATGCTGTAGTGGTAGCCAATGCCGCGGGTGGTTTTGAAGTAGGTCTTGAGCTTGCTTTGGAACAGATCGAAGGTAAGAAAGTGGGCAAAGTGATCGTTGTAAACCGTATGGACAATGAACATGCCGATTATGACAAGACTCTGGAAGCGATCCATGAGAATCTTGGTCTCAATCCCGTAAAACTGCACATTCCGATCGGAAAGGAAGGCGGTTTTGAAGGTGTCGTAGATATCATCAGTCAAAAAGCTATCCGTCCCTCCGGTATCTCTGATGTTCCCGCCAATATGACAGACGCAGTGGAAGATGCCAGATTGCACCTGATGGAAGCAGTTGCAGAAACCGATGAAGAACTGCTCAATGAGTTCCTGGAGAATATGGAGCTTCCGATGGAAAAGCTCATCCCCGGGCTCAAGAAAGCCATTGCCAAGGGCGAACTAGCCCCTGCATTTGCCTGCTCAGCCGGAACCGGGGTGGGTGTGATGGCATTTATCGATGGCGTGATCAATTATCTGCCTTCACCTGCTGATATCGATCAGATGGAAGTATTGGAAGGCGACGACAAGAAGATGATCAAAGCAAGCGCCGATGGTGATATCCTGGGCTACATCTTCAAGCTTTATGCCGATCCCAGCATGGGCGATTTTGCCTATGTCCGTATGTTCTCCGGCTCACTCAAGACCGGTACAGAATTCTACATCCCCGAAAAGGATGCCAAAGACAAAGCCGGTAATATGTACTTTATGCTGGGTAAGACCCGTATCGATACAGGTGAAATCAGAGCCGGTGAGATCGGTGCTCTGGTCAAGCTCAAGAATGCCAAGGTGATGAATACCATCAGCCCCGTAAATGGCAAGCTTGCCCTTATTCAGCCGGAGCTACCATCTCCGACTTACTGGCAGATGATCAAAGCTTCCAATCAATCTGATGAAGACAAGATTGGCGCCGCCCTGCAACGTGTGATTGCTGAAGATCCTACCATCCGCTTTGAGCTCAATACCGAGACGCACGAAAACGTAATCTCCGGTATGGGTGAGCAGCAGCTCAACCTTGTGCTCAAGAAGATGAAGAACCGCTATAAAGTCGAAGCAATGATGAAAGAGCCCCGTATCCCTTACAAAGAGACCATTATGGGCGCCGCTGAATCCCAATACAGACACAAGAAGCAATCCGGTGGACGCGGTCAGTATGGCGAAGTCTATTTCAGGATCAAACCGACTGAACGTGGCGAGGGATTCCAATTTATCAATGCCATCGTTGGTGGCGTGATTCCATCAAACTTTATCCCTGCCATCGAGAAGGGTTTGGTTGAGACCATGGAAAAGGGTATCATCGCCGGTTATCAGGTGGTGGACGTAGCGGTGGAAGTCTATTATGGCAGCTACCACGATGTCGATTCATCCGAAATGGCTTTCAAGATTGCCTCTTCAATGGCTCTCAAAGAAGGTTTCAAGAAATGCAAGCCCATCCTGCTTGAGCCGATCCACGAGCTTACCATCATCGTTCCCAGCGAATATATGGGAGACGTGATGGGCGATATCTCCACACGTCGTGGCCGTATCATGGGTATGGAACAGCGCGGTAAGAAGCAATATCTGAATGCTCAGATGCCGGTTGCCGAGATGTATTTCTATTATCCTGCTCTCAAGTCCTTTACTCAGGGACGTGGCAGATTCACCCAGAAATTCTCACACTACGAAAAGGTTCCTGAGGACATCACCCAGAAGGTAGTTGCCGCCTGGCAGGATTCAGAAGCCTAATCATCGTATAAACTCTGAATTATCCGGGAGGCGATACAATCATCGCCTCCCTCTTTTTTTAGTTCTTGACATTATACAATCGCCTTATATTGTATATGCCGATACTTAAATGATATTGTGATTAAGACTTAATATAAAGAAAAGAGGTAGTGTATGTCCGGACATAATAAGTGGAGTACAATCAAACACAAGAAGGCTGCAACTGACGCGAAGCGCGGCAGGATCTATACCCGCTTGGTAAAAGAGATCATTCTGGCAGCCAAAGGCGGAGGCGGAGATCCCGAAACCAATCCCCGGCTTAGAACCGCCATCAATAGCGCCAAGGCTGAGAATATGCCAAAGGACAATATTGAAAGAGCGATCAAGCGTGGAACAGGCGAGATCGAAGGCGCAACCTATGAAGAGCTTACCTACGAGGGATACGGGCACAACGGAGTGGGCATAGTGGTAGATGTAATGACCGATAATAAAAACCGCACAGTGGCAGAACTAAGGCATTGTTTCTCCAAGTATGGCGGTAATCTGGCAGAGACGGGGGCAGTATCCTGGAACTTTGAACAAAAGGGGTATTTCCAAGTACCGGCAGCCGGACTCGAAGAAGATGAATTTATGATGCAGGCTTTGGAAGCCGGAGCAGAGGATGTGGAACTCAATGAAGATTACTTTGATATCTACACGGCTCCCGGAGATTTCCATACTGTGATAGCCGCCGTGGAAGCGCTGGGATTTCCGGTAGAGAATCCCGAGCTGACCAGAGTTCCCAAGAATACCATCAATGCAGATGATGTGGCATCAAAGCTCTTTAAGCTGATCGAAATGCTCGAAGACCTCGATGACACCCAGAAAGTTTATGCCAATTTCGAAATTTCAGACGAGATTCTGGAGCAACTTAACAAAGAATAGTGTTGATATTGGGGATTGATCCTGGTAGCCGCTACTGTGGCTACGGTTTGCTGCAGCTTGAAGGCAGGAAAGTAGTCGCTGCCGGATGCGAAGTAATCGATATCAGCCGTACCAAGGATCTATCCGAGCGATTGGCTTTGCTTCATACCGGCATCAGTGAAGTGATCAGGGAATACAAACCGGAAGTCGCTGCGGTTGAAACTATGTTCTTCAACAAGCATGTTCAGAGCATCTTTACGCTCGGACATGCCAGGGGAGTATTGCTGCTTGCGTTGGTTCAGAATGGCATCGGACTGGTGGAATATAGCCCCCGTGAGATCAAAAAAGCCATTGTGGGCAATGGAAACGCCGGAAAGCAGCAGGTTCGCTTTATGGTCAATAGCCTCTTCAAGCTCTCCCGAACTGATCTCAGAGATGATGCTTACGATGCTTTAGCAGTGGCATATTGCCATTATAATAAACTGAGGTTTTACCAATGATAAGCCATATTAACGGGGTATTGGTATCCAAGACTCCGATGATTGCAGTACTGGAATCAGCAGGAATCGGCTGGGAATTGCAGATCCCGCTCAGTACCTACGAGAAGCTGCCTCTTCCTCAAGAGAAGGTCTTCCTTTATGCCTATCTGCACTTTACTCAGGATGGGGCAAAGCTCTTTGGATTTGCATCCTTGGCAGAGAAAGCGATGTTTCAGCTATTGATCTCTGTCTCGGGAGTCGGTCCCAAGATAGCTATCTCCGTGATCTCTACTTTGAGTATTGCCAGCTTTGTGAGATCAATTGAGCGAGGAGAAGAGCATCTCTTGGTCAAAGTGCCCGGATTGGGCAAGAAGAGCGCTCAGAGATTGATTGTGGAACTGAGAGACAAGATTCACAGCGTGCAGTCTTATATGGAGCCCGGCGAAGCAGGCCCTGTCGATAGCCAGTCTCTGGAGCTTGAATCTGCCCTGCAATCCCTGGGCTTTAACCTAAAGGATATCAGGCGTGAACTCAGTATTATGAAAGCGGATGGAGTAGATTTGCCACTCGAGCAGATGATCAAAGAAACTATCAAGCGTCTGTATCAAAGGATGAAATGAACTTTAGACAAGAAGCATATTCGACAATACTAAAGGTCTTGAAAGACCACGACTTCTCGGATACCCTGCTGCAGCAGCGGGCAAAGAAGCTCAAGCAATCGGATGAATCCGTGGCTCTCTTTTACACACTTGTAAAGGGTGTGATCAAAATGAAGGGCAAGATGGATTATATCCTCGGCAAGTTTACGGATGAGAAGAAGTTTGCCGCTACCGATCTCAAGATCAAGACGATGCTCTATATAGGGCTCTATCAATTGATCTTTTTGGACTCCATCCCAGATCATGCGGCGATCAACGAGACGGTCGATCTCGCAAAGTCCATACTGGGCAATTCCGTAGGAGACTTTGTCAATGCAGTCTTGAGATCGTATCAACGTAATCCGGAGATCGATTATCCTACCGATCCGGTGCAGCGAATCGCAACTGAACACTCCTATCCGGTGGAGCTGGTGCAGGATTGGATAAATCTTTGGGGCGAGGAAGACACCGAGTATTTGGCTATTTTCTTCAACGAGAATCCGCAGCTTCATATTCGGGTGAATACAACTGCGACCACAGCTCCCAAGCTATTATCCTATTTCGAGAAGAGGTCGATAGAGCTGCATCCCTCTCCTGCGAGTAAGATGATGTTCACTTCTCCCGATGCTGATAAGCTGCTCAACGATGTAGCCTTTTCGGAAGGATACTTTTCGATACAGGATAGTTCTGCGGCTTTGGTAGTGGAATTGATGGATCCCCAGCCTGAAGAATCTATCTTGGATCTCTTTGCCGCTCCCGGAGGCAAGTGTACTTACATTGCTGAGAAACTCGGCAATACAGGCGAGGTTGTGGCGGTCGATAAGATCCCAAACAAGATGAAGCTCCTCAAGCAAGCAGCGGACAGATTGCAGCTTAGCAATATCCAACTGGTCACGACGGATGCCTTCAAGTATGGCCCGGTAGCACCGGCATTCCAAAGAGTGTTGGTAGATGCTCCTTGTTCAGGATGGGGAGTGCTGTCCCGCAAGGCTGATCTCAGATGGCAGGTGCATCAAAACCTTCCGGAGCTGGTCAAGCTGCAGGAGAAGGCACTGGATTATGCTGCCAACTTCGTAGCTCCGGATGGAGTCTTGGTCTATAGCACTTGCACGATGAATCCCAATGAAAATGAGAAGCAGATAGAGAACTTTCTGAAGCGTAACAAAGCCTTTGAGTTGGTCGATGCTTCGAAGTATATCCCCAAAGAATACACCGAGAATGGCTGTATGAAGACCGTGCCCTTCAAGCACAATATGGACGGAGCTTTTGCGGCACGTCTGAAACGTATTAAATGAGGTTAAGATGAAAAACGCCAAGCTCCAAAAGTCCCTGTATATTGCGGGGATAGGTGTTGGAATCATACTTGTGGTGGCATTTTTGACCAGCCAGATCATCTATCCGATCCTGCTGGGACGACCGGGGGTTGTTGAGGTGCCGGATGTTACAGGGATCAGTCTTACCCAGGCAAAGCGTGTATTGCACGAAAAAAGGTTGCATGTGGTGGTGAGAGATTCTGTCTGGTCTGAGGAAACCAAGGTCGAGTATGTTTTGGAACAGCAGCCCGAACCGGGCTCGGAACTCAAGCACGATCATGCGGTATATCTGGTGATTAGCAGGGGTTCGAGAGAAGTAAGAGTCCCGGACGTAATTGGTTCACAATATCATAGAGCTTATATTCAGCTAAGGTCCAGCGGCTTGAAGGCAGTGATCGCGGATTCTCTATATTCAGACCAGTATCCTGCAAATGCAGTGGTTAGATGCTCTCCGGCAGTAGGCACCAAGGTCAACAAGCAAAGCTCAGTAAGGCTTTTCTTGAGTAGAGGTGCAGAGCCGGTAGCTCCGGTTGCTGAGGAAGAGGTGTTTCCGTTCTAATGACTGATGTCTTCAAAGATGTTGAAAAGCTGGGGTCATCCTGCCTGCGTTATACAATAAGGATAAGCAAGCCCTTGATCAGAGAATATGCATACTTGCTGGATTCGATGGACAATCTGGCAGTGCACAGTTCGACAGGTTTTGCAGACGAGATCTTGGTTACTGTACCGGAAGATTTGATGACAGAATTTGAGGCTTATACAAGTTTGTTCTTTTCCTCTTATGAGCTTTGATTATACTTGTTTTATTGGCATATCGTTTTAGTTTTTCTTTAGATGATTTGATGGAGTTTTGTTTGTATTATGTTTGAGCGATTGATGAAGCAGCCGATCATGAATCGGGTCCTATATGCCTTGGTGCCCAGTTTGCTGCTGGCTGTGTATATGTTTGGCTGGAAAGTGTTGGCTGTTGTTCTTGTCAGCAACCTGTTCGGTGGCATCACGGAGTATTTGTTTATTCGCAACAAGAAGGGCGGTAAGGTAACGATGGCGTGCTTTGTTACTTCCACTCTGGTTGCAATGACTCTGCCACCTACGATACCTCTATGGATGGCTGCGGTTGCCGCTATTGTCTCGATTGCCTTTGGCAAGATGGTCTTTGGTGGATTTGGCACTAATCCCTTCAATCCCGCAATACTGGGCCGTACATTTGTCTATGTGGCATTCCCTCAGCAGATGACGGTCTCCTGGCTCAAACCTTATATGCTGTCCGATTTCCCCGGTGGATTATTGCGTTGGACAGGAGCATCCGAGCTAATGACTTCTGCTACTATCCTCGGTCAGTTTAGGCTCGGTCAACCTGTTACCTATGGCTTTCTAGATAGCTTTTTGGGCTTTATCCCCGGATCAATAGGGGAGAGCTCTGCGCTCTTGATTATTCTTGCCGGGCTTTACTTGATCTTTACCAAGACGGCCAAATGGCAACCGATGGTGGCTACAATGATCTCCATTCTGGTCTTCAACTTCATCTTCTATCCCTCCGAGAATCCTTTCTTCCTGTTGGTTACGGGTGGAGCCCTGTTTGGTATCGTCTATATGACTACTGATCCCGTCTCGCAAGCCAAAGGTAAGATTGCTATCTGGATTTATGGTCTTCTGATTGGATTCCTCACTGTGTATATCCGGAGATTCTCACTCTTTGCCGAAGGATTTATGTTTGCCTTGCTATTGACCAATGCCTTTATGCCAATCATCGAATATGCCTTGGATAAATACCTGCCAAAGGAGAAGAAAGCATGAGCGACTTCAAAGAGAGCAGCGTTTATCCGGTCATCTTCATGATGATCATCAGTATAATATTCGTTGGAGTGCTGGCTGTCTTCTTTAGAAGCTCAGAGCAGAAGATCAAGGATCACCAGACCAGAGAGTATGAAACAATGGTGGTAAACCTATTGAGCGGCTCAATTGCAGGGGCTACAGGGATTGATCCCAAAGACCTTACTAAGGATGTCACTACGACTATGGAAACCTATGTGGATAGCTTGAGTGGCTATAGCCGCCCTGCATTTCAAGCTGTGGTGGATGACAAGCCTATAGCCTATCTATTTGATATCAAGGGAAAGGGTTTATGGGGTTCGATGGCTGCCTTGGTCGCTGTTGATACTGAGCTCAAGACTATCCTGGATTTTGCAATCTACAACCAGATGGAAACCCCGGGTCTGGGCTCCAGAATTACGGAAGAAGGCTTCAGGAAGCAATTTAGCGGCAAAGTAGCTATTCAAGATGCCAAGCCGATGCAGTTTACTTTGGTCCCTGAAGGTCAGGCAGAGATTGCTCCTGAACAGATTCGCCAGATTACAGGCGCGACTATTACAAGCAACAGCGTTCTCAAGATGCTTTCAGACGAACTGGCTTTGCTATATAATGACAAGGTAAAGACCGATGAATAAAAAAGATATCTTTATCAATGCAGCCTTCAGAGAGAACTCAGTCTGGAAACAGATACTGGGTATTTGCTCTTCCTTGGCTGTAACGAATCTCCTGATGAACAGCCTTATCATGGGCTTGGGTGTTACGTTCTCTCTTGCTCTGTCAAACTTCACTATCTCTGCTCTTCGTGCACATACTCCACGCAGTGTAAGGATGATGGTGCAGACCCTGATCATAGCAGCTTATGTGATAGTTGTCGATGTATATCTCAAGGCTAATATGCCTGTTATTTCGAAGCAACTCGGTCCCTACGTGGGTTTGATCATTACAAACTGCATCCTGATGGGCAGAGCTGAGGCTTTTGCTGCACAAAACAAGCCTGTAGATTCCTTGATTGATGGTATCGGCAGTGGCTTGGGCTACACCCTGGTGCTTCTCGCAATTGCTGCAATCCGGGAGTTCTTTGGCTTTGGATCGCTCTTTGGATTCCCGATCATGGGAGACTGGTGGGTACGCTGGTCGATTATGGTGATGGCACCCAGTGCTTTCTTCCTATTGGCAATCCTGATCTGGATTATTAACTCCCGTTACTATAAGTTGAAGGCATAGTTATGGATATATCTGCATTTGTTCTGTTTTGGGCAGCAATCTTCACCTCGAATATTCTACTCACAAATTTCCTGGGTATGTGCTCTTACCTTTCTGTATCCAGAGAAGTGGAATCATCCTTTGGTCTTGGTGTGGCAGTGATCTTTGTACTTACAATTACTGCCGGTTTGAATTGGCTTGCCTATCATTACCTTCTGGTTCCCTTCCATATTGAGTATCTTCAGTACATTGTCTTCATCATCGTGATAGCAGCATTTGTGCAGCTATTGGAGCTCATTATCGAGCGCTATGCCCCGGCGCTTTACTACTCACTTGGTATCTTCTTACCTTTGATAACAGTGAACTGCGCTATCTTTGGTGTTAGCTTATTCCTGGTGATCAGAGAGTACAACTTCCTGCAATCAATCGCTTTTGGAGCCGGTAGTGGTATTGGATGGCTCTTGGCGATCCTGATGTTGGCAGGAATCCGATCCAAGCTCAAAGAAAAGCTCATCCCCGTGGGGTTGAGAGGAGCAGGGATCAGCCTGATCATCACAGGTATTATGGCTCTGGGTTTCATTGGCTTCTCAGGTATAGTAGCGGTTCAATGAGGTTGTATAGATGATCAAGCTTATCCTTACTGATATTACAATACTCACAATTGTTAGCGTCTTTTTTGCGATCCTGCTGGTCATCGCACAACGCTTCCTCTCAAACTATGGCATTCTCAAGATCAATATCAACGGCAAACGTGATGTCTCTGTAAAGGGTGGTAACAGCCTGCTGAGCAGTCTATCAGAGGAACAGATATTCATTCCCTCAGCTTGTGGTGGCCGTGGAAGCTGTGGAGCTTGTAAATGCAAGGTTGTAGATGGTGGCGGCCCGTTGCTTCCCACCGAAAGACCTTTATTATCCAAAGCCGAAATGGACTCCGGTGTAAGACTGGCTTGCCAGGTGAAAGTAAAATCGGAGATTAAGATCGAGATTCCTGAATCCATCTTCAATATCCGCAGATTCAAGACCAAAATTGCCAAAATTGAAGACTATACATACGATACCAAAGGGATTACTTTCGAATTACTCGAGCCCGGGACAATCAGCTTCAAAGCCGGGCAATACATGCAGCTCGAATCTCAGCCTTATGGTAAGGTAAAGCAAAAGGTTGTTAGAGCCTATTCCATTTCCTCCGGTCCTCAGAACGAGAAGCAATTCCAATTGATCATCCGTCTTGTTCCGGAAGGTATGTGCACGACATGGGTTCATAACTATCTCAAGGAAGGTGACGAAGTCTATCTGACCGGCCCTTATGGAGATTTCTATATCCGCGATACAGATGCAGACATCATATTTGTTGCCGGAGGCTCCGGTAAAGCTCCAATCAAATCAATGCTGGAAGATCTCGAAGTAAAAGGCACCGAGCGTAAGATGACCTATTTCTTCGGTGCGCGTACTACCAAAGATCTCTATCTGACCGAATATATGCAGCATTTCGAACAAGTGCTCCCAACATTCCAATATGTACCTGTGTTATCTCATCCGACAGCAGATGATAACTGGCAGGGACGCACTGGTTTTGTAATGCCTTATTTTAAAGATGTAATGCGTGATCCCAAGAATACCGAGGCTTATCTCTGCGGAAGCCCCGGTATGATCAACGCAGTAACTAAAGCGCTCGTGGAAATGGGCGTACCGACAGAGAAAATATACTACGACAGCTTTGGATGATGCTATGAAACAAACACCTCTTGAACTTCGTATTACGAAGAAGATGCAACCTGGAGTCATTACGTTGAATGGGTTTTTAGGCAACGATGACAGGCATTTCCATGAGATTATCGCCGATGACGAGAAGACCTTGGAAAAACTGGGTTATACAGCGGAACAGGTAGCTGAGAGGATGCAGTATTTCACAGACCTAAGCTGGGAGTTCTATGAGCAGCCTGTTGAAGTAGAAGGCAAGTATGCCGTCGAGACGGAGATTGTCCGGGGTAAGCTACCCTGTCCATTCAGTCATCCCGGTGTATATCGGAAAGCCTTCACAATCCTCACAAATACCGAAACCGGTGTTACTATCCGCTGGTCGTCCCTTAATTTGCACTTGATCAAAGCGCATCACTTCTTCGAAGGAAAGGGATCGACTTATCGCCTTGACCCCGAATTGCTGGTTAAGGCGCTATTCTAAGTTGATCATTACGTGAACAAACCGCAAAGAGCATTAAATTGGTCTTTGCGGTTTCTTGCGCCTAAAGTCGGTATGATAGTGGTGATTTACATCCCTATGCTCAGAATCCAGTTGTTAAAGGCATCTATCAATGATTCAAATCCCAGCATCCAGGCTAAACTGGCTATCACTATGAATGGGCCAAATACAAATATCTGATCGCGGTTTCTCACTCTTATAAAGAAGTAGATGATAGCCATGATGCATGCCAGGATAATGATCCAAGGAATAGCCATGGCTCCGAAATAAGCTGCTAAACCGGTCAACAACCACAGATCTCCTCCTCCCAACCCCTCTCTATCCTTCAGCTTCGCATAAATCCAGGAAACACCGGCCAGGGAAGCAAAGACAAAGATTGCCGTGAAGAGCGAATTGAAAATCCCTATATCATTACCGGGCACTAAACTGAAGATCAAGCCAAGCACTATTATGGGAAAGGTAGTCACATGCAGGATCAACCGGTGGAAAGCATCTATAAAGAAGATAGGGATCAGGAAAGAGGCTAGGATCAGGTATTTATAAAAGAGTACTGAATCCAGCCCATAGCGCATCATCAAGCCAATAAATATGATAGGCGTTACGATCTCAACCAATAGATGATGCCAATGAATCTTAGTTCCGCATTTACTGCACTTACCTTTAAGGATCAGATAGCTAAAGACAGGCACATTAAGATAGGGCGGTATTGAGTAACCGCAGGAAGAACAATGTGATGGGGGAGAGACGATTGATTCTTTCCGGGGGAGCCGATCGATCAGGACGTTAAAAAAGCTGCCCAGGGACGCTCCCAGGACAGCTAAGATGATATATGCTACTGCTTCCAGAGCTTACCTCGCAGGATTGTAATACCAGGGATTAAACATACTCCGCCTGTAAGTGGGAGCTTGCTCCATGCGAATCTCGAGAGAGACGCTGTCGCTTGGCTTGTATCTCAACGAAAACTCAGGCAGGATCTTGCTTCTGTTGTCATCATTAAAACTTAGACCGCTTCTTGTAGTAGCGCTGCCAAAATTCACGAAGTTCAGATCCAGATCAAGCTCGAGCTTGGGATTGAATTTGTAGCTGATGTGGTTTGTATATCTGGATAGATAATACCCATCACCATCGGAGGAAGCTCCGGCTTCAAAACCCATACTGTGGGACATTTGCAGATTGTTGGGAGCCAATGCCTTTCTCATAAAGGGATTTAGCTCCAATCTGGACATATCTATCTGCGCACTCAGCGGTGCAAGTATCAGCAGGCTGATGATCAGGATGTAGTAACGGGTTCTCATATTCTACTCCTTATGTGTTCTTTATGACAAGATAAGCGCTTAGGCTTTGCTTGTCAAGTTATATGGTCTTAATCAGCTTTCCGAGACGGGCTACACCGGTCTCGATTTGCTCCATACTGGAATAAGTAAAGTTCAGCCTGAGGCAGTTATACTTCTCTTGGCCGCGAGGATAAAACTTTGATCCGGGGATATATGTAACCTTGTGCTGGCTGGCTTGGACAAACAGCTCATCAGCATTTAGCTCTTCAGGTAGCCACATCCAGATGAAGATTCCGCCTTCGGGCTTTGTCCAGCTTACATAATCCGGCATCTCACTCTCAAGGCAATCAAGCATCTTGTGCAGATAAGGTCTGTAGAAATCGCAGATCCCGGCAATATGATCGTCCATCAGGTTCTTTTGCAGGAACCTGGCTGCAACACGTTCTGTAACGCAATCCGGGCTTACGGTTACTTTCTGTTGCCAAGAACCCATCTTGCCGATCAGGGCTTCGTTGCCTTTGGCATAAGCCAAGCGCATCCCCGGGCCAAGTATCTTTGAAAATGATACAATCTCCATCACCAAGTCCGTATTCTTGTATTCATCATTGGCGATTCGGTATATAGTCGGAACCGCAACTCCGCTGTATCTCAAGCGGGAATAGGGATTATCTTCGAGGATCAGCAGGTCTTCTGCCAGACAGTATTCGATGAGGTCTTTACGGCGCTGATAAGACATCGTGATACCGGCTGGATTCTGGAAATCCGGAATAGTATAGACGAACTTCACTGCCTTGCCTTCCGCTCTGGCTTTGGATACCGCAGCCTTGAGAGCGAGGAGGTCGATGCCTTCATCATCCAGGGGAACTCCCCTCAAATCCGCACCTGCAGCTTCAAAAGCCACCAAGCAACCCAGGAAACTGGGAGCTTCGCAGATTACCACATCGCCCGGATCAATCAAGGCTCTGGTATAGTAATAGATACCATTGGTCGATCCAACCGTGATCAAAGACTGATCGAGGCTCAGATCGGGATATCCATCCCACTTTGCCAGCTCGGTCTTGAGGAGGCTGTCACCTTCGCTCTGTCCGTATTGAAGGACGTCTGTTCCCTCATTCCTCACAACTTCGTTGTAAATCTCGCTAAGGATGTCCTTGGGGAAAGTCTTGGGAGATGGAAATCCCCCGGCAAAGGAGATCAGATCTGGGATGTTCTTTGTGGAAGCCACCAATTCTCTGATCATGGACGAGCCCATCGCGCGGCTTACTTGGGAAAAGCGTTCTGAGTAGTTCATTTCTATCCTCTTATCGTATATTTTTTAAACTCAAAAGCAAAGAGCCGGACAATTGCACGTCTCTTTGTATAGATAAAACTGATCTTGAATCAGGGGTAGATGCGATAGATCATCCTGGGGAAAGGAATTGTCTCGCGGATGTGATGAATACCGCTCATCCAGGTCACCAAGCGTTCCAAACCGATACCAAAACCGCTGTGCGGAACCGTGCCGTATTTACGCAGATCGAGGAACCACTGGTAGTCTTCGAGTGGCATCTTTTCTGCCTTCATCCTGGATAAAAGTAATTCATAATCGTCTTCGCGTTCGCTACCGCCGATGATTTCACCAAAGCCTTCAGGCGCGATTAAGTCACTTCCCAAGACCAGATCGGGATTCTTGGGATCGCGTTTCATATAAAAAGCCTTGATTGATTTTGGCCATCTTTCTATGAAGATTGGGGTATCAGAACCCTCTGTAAGAGCTACTTCGTCTGCTGCGCCCAGATCACTTTCATGAGAAATATCGCTACCTTTGGAGCGGAGGTATTCAATCGCATCGTAATGCGTCATGCGTTTAAAAGGTGCGTCAGCTCTTCTCAGAGCTTCCTTGTCGCGTTCCAGGATATCCAGCTCTTTGTCGCATTTCTGTAGCACTGATCTGATTACGTGGCGGATCAAACCTTCCTGTATTAGCATGTTTTCCTCATGCTCGACAAAAGCGGCTTCGGCATCCATCATCCAGAACTCGGTGAGATGCTTCCGTGTCTTCGAACGTTCCGCTCTAAAGACCGGACCAAAGTCATAGACTCTGCCCAGACTCATAATACCAGTTTCGAGGTAGAGCTGTCCTGATTGGGAGAGATATGCCTTGCCCTCGTCGAAATAATCCAATTCAAAGAGGGTGGTCGTTCCTTCGCAGGCATTCGGAGTAAGGATGGGAGAGTCAAAGCGATAGAAAGCATTGTCGTTCAGATACTCGCAGATTGCGAAATAGACTGTATGTCTGATCCTGAGAATTGCCCATTGCTTGGGTGCTCTGATCCAGAGATGTCTGTTTGAAAGCAGGAAGTCAGGGCCGTGTTCTTTCTTTGAGATCGGGTATTCATCAGCGTATTGAACTACCTTGATGGCTTTTACTGAGAGCTCATACTGGCCTTCAATCTTCTCGTGCTGTTTGGGCACGCCTGTAATGATCAGTGAAGATTCTATCGTAAGGCGCTTGGCTTGTTCAAATGCCTCTTCACCAAGCTCAGGCTTAAATGCCACGGATTGCACTTCGCCGGTGCCATCTCTAAAGATGATAAAGAGCAGCTTACCGCTACTGCGGATATTCCTTACCCAACCCCTCAGGCTTACTTCTTCACCGAGGTGCTTGGCGAGGTCTTTTACGAATATATACTGCATTTGTAAACTCCGGTTATTTCTTGAGCTGACGGTTTATTATGGAGATGATCTCCAGAGCAATCTTGAGGGCACGCGTCCCTGCTTCACCATCAACTACAGGTTTTTTATTATTGGCGATACTGTCAATGAAAGATTCCAGCTCCATCTGCAGTGCGTCTTTGGCTGTGACCGAGACGTCGTGAAGCTTCATATCAACAAGCTGTTCCGCTTTGATATCAGTACTGCCCATCATTATCTGCGGCAAAAGCTTCAGGATATCAGGAGACTTACGTACGACAGAGACCTGTTTTGCTACAAAGTCCATCGAGAAATAGGCATCTCTCTGGAAGAAACGCAGCTTGCGCTCTTGCTTCAGCGATACTCGGCTGGAGGTCACATTGGCGATTGCTCCATTGGCAAATTCCAATCTGGCATTGGCAATATCGATATTGGGCGTTAAAATCCCTATCCCGCTGGCTCGGATATCGCTTACCGGCGCCTTGATGAAATCAAGGATCAGATCTATATCGTGAATCATCAGATCCAAGACCACCGGCACATCCGTGCCTCTGTGATGAAAGGTCGAAAGCCTGTGAGACTCGATAAACATCGGATCTTTGATCTCTTGTTCCACTTCCAGGATCACAGGATTAAAGCGCTCTATGTGCCCAACCTGAATCTTCAGATTCCGCTTGTTTGCCAGCTCCAGCAGTTCTTCCGCCTGTTCAAGTTCACTTGTGATCGGCTTTTCCAGGAAGATATGCTTGCCTTTGAGCAGGGCAGGCTTTGCCAGATCGTAATGATAAGTCGTGGTGGCGGCTATATCGATGGCATCGATCGCATCCAGGAGCGCATCATAATCTTTAAAGCTCTTTACACCGAGCTTCTCGGATATCTCTTTGGCCCTGGCTTCGTTTTTGTCATAAATACCAATCAGTTCACAGCCAGGTATGCTTTGAAACTTCCTTACATGATGCTGTCCCAGATGACCAACGCCGACGACGCCAACTTTCACCATCTTAGCAACCTTACTTTCCAAGCTTGATCTTGAGCTTTTCGAGCATATCGACAGTCATGGCTTCGAGGTTGTATTCAGGCTTCCAATCCCATTCTTCACGGGCAGCGCTGTCATCCATCGAATTTGGCCAGCTATTGGCGATAGCTTGTTTGATGTGATCTATGTGGTATTCCAGACGGAATTCCGGGATGTGTTTACGAATCGAAGCCGTGATCATTTCAGGATCAAAACTCATGGCGGTCACGTTGAAGCAATTACGGTGAATCAAGCGCTCCGGATCAGCTTCCATCAGTTCCACTGCAGCCCTCAGCGCATCCGGCATATACATCATATCGAGATATGTTCCGGCTGACAGGTTGCATTTGTAAAGCTTGTTTTGAATGGCTTCATAGTAGATTTCAACGGCGTAATCGGTTGTTCCGCCGCCGGGAAGAGTAACGTTTGAGATGATCCCGGGATAACGCAGGCCTCTGGCATCCACGCCAAACTTGAGATGGTAATAATCTCCCAAAAGCTCTGCAGCTACTTTGGATATTCCGTAGATAGTTGTAGGCCGCATGATCGTATCCTGCGGGGTGTGATCTGCAGGAGTCGTAGGACCGAAAGCGCCGATCGAACTGGGAGTAAAGACTGCTCCCTTGGTCTCTCTGGAGATTTCCAGAGCGTTGAACAAAGCACCCATATTGATCTGCCAGGCCATCACCGGATTGGCTTCGCCTTTGGCGGAAAGCACTGCAACCAGATTGAAAATCGTGTCGATATCATAACGATCCACGACCTCTTTCATCTTCTTTCCGTCCAAAGCATCCAGAATCTCATAAGGACCGCTTTCCAAAACATTGCAGGGGAGATTGCTATGCAAGTCGGATGCGACTACATTGCTGTCTCCGTAAATATTTCTCAGATAAGGGATTAGTTCAGAACCGATCTGGCCGGCTGCTCCGATAATCAGGATCTTCTTCATTCTCTATTACTCCATAGCTAATAATTCATTACCAAGGTGTGTCCAATTCATCCGCATCAGCTAAATTGTCAATGCTTTTCCCCTCTAAACGAGACATCATTTATCCGTAATGTCATCTTCGATCCTTTGGGATTTCGTCAGCTATTGTGCGGCCTTTTCCCCCTCTTTGGGCAGATAGTCGCAAAACCCTTATAGGATAGGCGATTACTGCATCTTCATGCAGGATTCAAGCAGGATAGAAGCAGGCTGCAAGCATCCTGTCAAAGGGGGAGGAAGATACAGTCCCCTCCTTGTCTCGATATAAGAACTCTCTATAGTATCTCCCACGATTCTCCCACTAAGTGGGGGAATTGAGAGAGAAACGAGGGAGAATCCTATGATCGAAGCTGGGACTAATAGCGGGCAAGGCTGAAATTAGATGGGGGATAATCTCGATCGCTTAGGAGATCAAGGATGCCAAACGCAGTCCGGATGGAAGGTAGGGCTTGAAGCTGCAGATTTCATCGGCAAACTTGATCAGATACTGGGGATTGGAGCTATTTATTTGGTCGTAGAATACACAGTACATAAGGAAGCGGTGATAGTTCAGAAAGAGCTCGATCTGATCCAAGTCCATGGGATTGAGATCGTTCTCTCTGAAACATGCTCGTAGGAAGGGCTTGAGAAAGAGCTCCGGGAGATCCGGGCTGCGATGAGCATAGCTGCTGTGGAAATTGCATCTGGAGTATTCACTGTAGATGCAGATCGCGATATCGGTCAGGAACCAGTGGTAGTTCGCTACGTCAAAGTCAATCAGGACAAGACGTTCCTGGTCTCGCAGGATGTTCTCGGGGTGGGGATCATTGTGAATAAAACCGTAGTTGCCCCGATGAGGCAGGATCTTCTCCATCTCTTGTCTTTGGATACGCCAAGCCTCGCGCATCTTTTCGTCTCGCATCAAGCCGTCAAAGTATCTCCATTCGCTGTCAAAGCTGATCAGGGCTTGTCCGGTGCTGTCCTGACAGGCAGATTGCAGGTAACGAGGGTAACTTTGAGTTAGTCTGTGAATGCTGCCTATCAGTTTTCCCCAATTGCTGTAAAAGCTTGCCAGATCAACGGGATCGAGTCCACGGATGTGTTCGCCCGGGGCTTTGTCCCATGAAAACAAGATATACCCGTTGTCACAATCGCAAAACTCCACCAGCTTGTTATTTGCGGAGTGGACCGGATAAATGGTATCGATACCGTTTGTGGCGAGGAAGTCGATGAAATCGAGACGTTCACGGGTTGCGGCAAGTTGGTCTGCACCTGATATCATCAGTATCTTCAATAGCCTCGGTTTCTTGTCCTTATTGTAGGAATAAACCGTGCCGTCAGACCACTCGTGGCCTCCTGCGAAGTAGATAGGGTCGTCATCGGGACGATAAGCATCCCGGATAAAGTCTAATAGCCTCTGGGGAAGAGCTTTTGCTGCGGCATTATCCATTAGGATAGATGGCTGTTTAGATCACGCCGGCACGGATTAGATCGTGCATGTGGAGCATGCCGACTACATGCCGGGTATCATCGACAACCGGCAGCATAGTAATCTTGTGGGATTCCATCAGATTCAGGGCATTGATGGCAAGTTCGTCGCTTTTGAGGCTTTTGGGATTGGGGGTCATACAGTCCTGGGCCAGGAAGCTGAGCAGGGAATTGCCTTTCTCCTGCAGTTGCCGCCTGAGATCGCCATCGGTAATCATACCCATCAATACGCCGGTCTCGTCTGTAATCGCTGTGCAGCCGAGCTTTTTGCCGGTCATCTCCATCACTACTTCGGACATTGTGGCGTTGTGGCATAGCCTTGGCAGTTCATCGCCTTGATGCATCAGATCCATCACTCTAAGAAGAAGCTTTTTGCCAATGGTGCCGCCGGGATGAAAGCGGGCAAAATCCTGTAGCTGAAAGTCTTTGTGGCGCAGTACTGCGATTGCCAGGGCATCACCGACAGCCAAGGCTACGGTCGTTGAAGAGCTGGGAACCAGGCCAAAAGGCTCGTATTCGCTGGGGACACTGCAATCCAATACCACATCGGCGGCTTGAGCAAGCTGGGAGGTGGTGGAGCCGGTCAGAGCGATAATCGGGACTTTGATGAACTTTAGGAAGGGGATGATCGAGATCAGCTCTTGGGTGTTGCCGCTGTTTGATACTGCAATAACGACGTCTTCGGGGCAGAGCATGCCAAGATCTCCGTGGATGCCTTCGGCGGCATGGAGAAATATGGAGCTGGTGCCTGTGGAGGCAAGAGTAGCACTGATCTTGCGGGCAATGATGCCGGCTTTGCCTATACCGGTAAGCACTACCTTGCCACGGCAGTTGCAGATCAGATCAAAGGCTTGTTCTATGCTGGCGTTATCAAGCTGCTCAGCCACCCTAAGGATGGCTGAGGCTTCAAGCTTGAGTTCGTTTTTAATGGTTTCTGAGGTGGTCATTGTTGTTCACGGATGGCTTTTATAGCTTCGTCAAAGCTCATAGCACCAAGATCACCTTTGGTATGCTGGCGCAAGGTTACCTTTGATTCGGTCTCTTCGTTCTTTCCGATCACAAACATATAAGGGATCTTCTTCAGCTCTGCATCCCTGATCTTGTAGCCGATCTTCTCTCCACGAGTGTCGATCTCTGTGCGGTAGCCCAGCAGTTGGAGCTTTTCTACCAAGAGCTTACCGTATTCCATCTGGTTGTCGGTGATCGGTATCACCATAATCTGGACGGGAGCAAGCCAGAGAGGAAGGTTGCCGGCATGGTATTCCAAGAGGGTTGCAAAGAAGCGTTCCACTGATCCCAAGACCGCTCTATGGATCATATAGGGACGGTGTGGGCTGTTGTCGGGACCTATGTAGTTCATATCAAAACGAGTAGGTTCGTTGAAGTCGAACTGGATAGTCGTGCATTGCCAGGCTCTGCCGAGAGCATCCTTGATCTTGATGTCGATCTTGGGGCCGTAGAAAGCACCGCCGCCTTCGTCAACCTGGTAGTCAAGACCGAGCTTCTCCATAGACATACGCAGGGAATTGGTTGCTTTGTCCCAATCTTCTACCTCACCGACGGAGCCTTCGGGACGGGTGGAAAGATAGATTAGGAAGTCTTTGAAGCCAAATTGCTTTAGCATATCGAGCGAGAATACAATGAGTTTCTCCACTTCGTCATCCATCTGCTCAGGAGTGCAGATTATGTGTGCATCATCTTGCGTAAAACCTCTTACACGCATCAGACCGTGCAACACACCGCTTCTTTCATACCTATAGACAGTCCCGAGCTCTCCCAAACGCATAGGAAGCTCGCGATAGCTATGGTGATTGGCGTTGTAGATGGCGATATGGAAGGGGCAATTCATAGGCTTGATATAGTATTCCTGCTCGTCTATCTGCATCGGAGCATACATATTCTCGGAGTAAAAGCCCAGGTGTCCGCTGGTTTCCCAAAGCTTGCTGCGTCCCACATGGGGTGTATAGACCAGCTTGTAACCTTTGCGAAGGTGTTCTTCCTTCCAGTAGGATTCGATCAGATGACGGATCATAGCACCATTGGGATGCCAGAGCACCAACCCGGGACCGATGTCATCATTGATGGAGAAGAGATCAAGGTCTTTACCCAGCTTGCGGTGATCACGCTTCTTGGCTTCTTCCAAGAAGAGCAGATACTCATTCAATTCTTTGTTGCTGGGGAAGCTGATTCCGTAGATACGGCGCAGCATCTTGTTCTTTTCATCACCACGCCAATAAGCACCGCTGGTCTTGAGTAGCTTGATTGCCTTGATCTTGGAGGTATCTCCAATGTGCGGACCTCTGCAGAGATCAATGAAGTCTCCCTGAGTATATGTGGAGATAGTATCCGTATCAGGAATATCTGCAAGAATCTCCAGCTTGTAATCTTCGCCCATCTGGCGGAAGATCTCGAGTGCTTCTTGCTTGGTCAATTCGCGGCGGGAATACTTGTGCCCGGCCGCGCTGAGTTCCTTCATTCTATTCTCGATCAGCACCAACTCTTCATCAGTAAAGGGCTGGTCTCTGTCAAAATCGTAGTAAAAGCCCTGCTCAATAGCCGGACCAATGGTTACCTTGACATCAGGATAGAGCTGTTTGACTGCCTGCGCCATCAAGTGAGCAGTGCTATGCCAATAGACATCCTTTCCTGTGTCTGTCTTGAAAGTGTGTAGTACCAGGGCAGCATCGTGATCAACCATGTGATCCATATCCACCAGTTTCCCATCAAGCTCTCCGCAGATAGAGGCATCTGCCAATCTGGGAGAGATTTCATTAGCGATATCAATGATTTTGACCGGAGCATCGTAATTCTTTACAGAACCGTCCGGCAAGCTTATCTTGATAGCCATTGTGTCTCCTTTTACAAAAGTGATACGTCGATACAAAGGACGTACCCGAGTTTACTTAAATCTTCAAAGATGCTTTTTTGTCAAGCTCAGGCTTTGATCCTGGATAATCTGAGAGCATTGAAGATTGCCAGCAAGGTGACTCCTACGTCTGCTATTACTGCTTCCCAGAGCTTCCCGAGCCCCACAGCACCCAAGATCATCACCAATACCTTGATCCCCAGTGCCAGCACAATATTCTGTACCACAACGTTATAACTGAGCTTTGAGATATTAACCGCTTTTACCAGTTGCTCAGGCTTGTCATTGAGCAAGACAATATCAGCCGATTCGATCGAGGCTGCATTGCCGATTTCTCCCATAGCTATGCCGATATCAGCTCTTGCCAAAACCGGTGCATCGTTTAATCCATCGCCCACATACACCGTCTTTCCGCCCCTATCAGCCATCAGTTCTTCCAGCTTGCTGAGCTTATGATTAGGCAATAAATCCGCATGATAAGCATCCAATCCAAGCTGCTGTGCAATCTGCTTTGCCTTGGCTTCGCGATCTCCCGAGAGCATCACGGATCTTTCCACGCCCTCGTTCTTGAGCTCGATCAGTGCTTCTTTCATACCCGGTTTTACTTCATCCGCAAAAGAGATAAAGCCCAGATACCGTTCATTTTCCACCGCGTGGATTGCTGTTTGCCCCTGGGATTGATCTGCAAGAACATAACCCAGATCCTTCAAGAACTGATAAGACCCGGCCAGCAGAGTATCACCGGCATAAACCATACTGATCCCTTTACCGGGAATCTCCGAAAGCTCTTCAATCTGCCGGCTGTCAAACGGATATGCGAAGGCATCTTTTACTGCTAGAGCCAGAGGATGGTTGGAGCTATGCTCCGCCCTAAAGATAGCTAACTTAAGCTCTTCCGGATCTATGCCGGGCTCTGGATGCATTCCGGAAGGCTTCATCTTACCGGTTGTAAGTGTTCCGGTTTTATCAAAGACGAATGTCTTCGCCAATCTGAGACTGTCGAGATAGGCCGAACCCTTGAAGATCACACCACGCCGGGCAGCCAGCCCGATCCCGATATAATATGTAAGGGGAACAGAAATCACCAAGGCGCAAGGGCAGGACACGATCAGGAAGATCAAGGCACGAGGCAGCCAAACGCTCAAAGAAGCTCCCATGAGGGCCGGTATCAGGACCAACAAAACCGCTGCTCCCACGACGATCGGGGTGTACCACTTGGCAAAACGTGTGATGAATTTCTCTGTATTGGATTTCCTGGCTGCAGCGTTCTCAATCAGCTTCATAATTCTGGAGACGGTACTTTCCGATTCAGTATGCGAAACCTCCATTTCAATCAAGCCTCCGCGGTTGATGAATCCACCCAAGACTGTCGAGCCGATTCCTACCGGAACAGGCTCCGCCTCACCGGTAAGTGAAGAGGTATCCACAGAACTTTCGCCTTTGATGACCACACCGTCAAGAGGCACCTTCTCGCCGGGATAGACCAATAGCACATTCCCGATCTCTATCTGGGAGAGCTTCTTATCGACTTGTTTTCCGTCCTGAACGTGATGTGCAAGCTCGGGTTTGACCGAGAGCATCCTCTTGATCAGAGACCGGGAGCGTTCAACCGCCCGATCCTCCCAGTACTGGCCAAATTCATAGAGCAGCATTACCGCAAGAGCTTCGATATGTTCGCCCAGAAACAGCGCTCCTGCTCCGGCAATACTCATCAGGAAATTTTCATCCAAGACCTGCACTTGCATCAGTTTACGCACAGCATTGATGATCACTCTATGCCCCACCAAAGCCCAGGCAGCGATCATCAGATAAACTGAAAATGTTCCTGGAATCAGGACAGCCGGGATTGCGATAGCAATACCCAAACCTATCAGATAGCGAGAGTAGCTTGTCTTTTGCTCTCTTGCAACCGTATCTGTATCATATATTTGCACACCAGGTTCGATCTTCGATGCTATGATATTCAGCCTCTCAAGAGCATTTTCGACCTGCTCGGAGTACTGTATGATCAGCTTTTTATTCATATAATCAAGATTGACGGAGCTCACTTCTGCCAGATTTCCGATCTCATCTTCAATTTTCGCACTGCAATGAGCGCAATTCAGGTTCTCAATATCGTATTCTTTGATAGTCATTTATCTCACCTTAGTTAAAGCTCTTTGATATGTGTAAGTGCCATAAGATAGATCTCGGAGACGTGCTGATCGTCGAGGCTGTAGTAGTTTGTTACTCCGTCCTTGCGAAGTTTGACTAAGCGATTCTGACGCAGAGTCTTGAGTTGATGCGAAACGGCGGATTGTTGCATCACGGCGATGCTGGCAAGATCAGTTACACAAAGCTCAGCTTTGGAGAGGTAATAGAGGATGCGAAGCCTGCTGGGATCGCCAAAAACCTTGAAGAACTCACTCAGTGCGGTAATCTCGCTATCTTGCGGAATCCCGTCCTTGATCTTGTCCAGCTCATCCTGAGCTATATTCTTGCACAAGCACTGTTTATCTTCCATCTTGTCTTCCTTATATGAATATATGTTCATATAATAATGTAAGCGTGTTTTCAGTCAAGTGGAATCTTCTCGTTTTGTGCAAAGATCGGAAGAGAGAGCCATAACAATACTTCTATCAACCGCTTAGCCCTCCCATTACATGAATCATTGCTAATGCATTGCAAGACAGCTTATTCCTGCTTGTTCATGCAGGATTCAAGCAGGCTACATGCAGGCAGCAAGCATCCTGTCAAAAGGAAAGCCACAGGGAAGACCTGTGGCTTTGACCTGTAATTGTTTATTAGATCAGCGGCTTAGATCGATTTTATCGTCCAGGCTTTTGATGAATTCAGTGATCAGCTTAACGGCGTTATCGAGATCCGTAAGCGAGATTATCTCATTGGGAGAGTGCATATAGCGATTGGGGATACTGACGACCATCGTGGCTGTTCCGGCTCTGCGAGCATGGATAGCGTCCGCATCTGTACCGGTTCTGCCGGGAGCAAGCTCGATCTGCACGGGGATATTGTGCTTTTTGGCGAGATCAAGCAAGCGCTGATTCATGGCTGGATGCAGAGCAGCTCCAAGAGCGATGGTGGGGCCTTTGCCCAATGCTACATCGCCATAAACACGTTTATCCGCACCCGGAATATCGGAGGTAAAGGTAACGTCCACAGCGATAGCGATATCGGGATCGATCTGATAGGAACTGGTCGCAGCGCCTTTCATAGTGGTTTCCTCACCCACGGAGGAGACAGCGTAGTAATTTGCCTTGATCTTCTTTTTAGCGAGTTCCTGCATTACGGCGGAGGCTACGTAAACACCTGCCTTGTTGTCAGTTGCTTTGGTCATAATGAGATCGTCCGATAGCATCTCAATTTCTGAATGATAGGTGATAATATCGCCGATTGAGACCTTGGTGAGGGCGTCTTCTTTGTTCTTTGCACCGATATCGATCCAGAGATCTTCTATCTTGAGCTTGGCACCTTCATCGCCGCCACGCATCATATGGACAGGTTTTCTCCCGATTACTCCACGAATGGCTTTGCCATTGTGATAGATATCCAAGCGCAAGCCGGGCAGAAGATTGGGATCAAAACCGCCCAGGGTCTTGACGTAGAGGTAGCCGCTTTCATCGATGTAATTGACCATCATACCGATCTCATCAGCATGGCCAACGACCATTACTTTCAGTTTTCCACTGCCTTTCTTGAAGGCAATCAGGTTTCCATTGAGATCGCCGGAGATATCATCTGCGACTCCACTAAGGTATTCTTTGACAACCTTTTGAGCAGGAGCTTCAAAACCGGATGGACTGGGGGCAGAGACGAGTTTCTTGAAGAAATTGAGGTTTTTCTCGCTAATCACTTGGTCTTACCTCAGCAGTTATTTGCGGTCTCGCCGGCGAAGGGATTGAGGGTCTTCTTGGTGACCGGCTGTTCATTTGGGATTATGCAGAGAAACTTCAAGGTATCGGTTCCGACGTTTTTGAAGGCGTGTTTCATATTGGGATCGACATATATGATATCATCCGTTGCGAAGGGCAGATCGCCGCGTTCTGTAAGCAGCATTCCGCTTCCGGAGAGGCAGTAAATTTCGTGTTCCCAGGTATGCTCGTGGTAGGGAGTTTGTCCGTCCGGATCAACTTCAAACATCCTCATTGCAAAGGTCGGGGCACCATCTTTTTGGGAGATCAGCCAGCGTATCTTGGCACCTTTTGCGCCTTCCATATTTACGGCTTCGAGTTCTACATCGTAAGCATTGGTAAGTTTCATTGGTAAGCTCCTTTGAATCTTTGTTATTTATTGAAAGTATAGGCAGAAAGTAGTAAAATGACAAGCAAGTATTATATCTCTTTGGGGTAGGCGATGCATAGCAGATCGTTTCCCGAGCGCTTGAAGCTTTCAAAGTTGAAGTCCATAGCGCCTTCGATAGATCTGATTCCAAGGTCGTTTACGGCAGTGCGTGAGCCTCCCAATAGCTTGGGTGCGTAAAAGAGATAGGCTTTATCTACCAGACCGGCTTTCAGAAAGGCTGTCGAGAGAGTCGAGCCACATTCCAGCAAGACCGAGTAATAACCCCTATTATGCAGCTCTGTCAGCACTTTTCTTAAGTCCAAAATCACATCGCCACAAGTGATGACGACCAGTTCGATACCCTTATCCTTTATGGCTGCACGGCTGTCCTTGGAGGCGCAATCTGTGCAGAAGAATAGGGTCTGGTACTGCCGGGCAGTTTGGACAATTTGGCTGTCCAACGGTGTATCCAAAAGAGGATCAAGGACTACGCGGACCGGTTGTCGGAGTCTGCGGGGGAGACGGCTGTTGAGCAGTGGATCATCTTTTAAAATAGTACCGATACCGGTAAGGATTACATCGACTTCGGAGCGGAGTTTATGCACCAGTTTGCGAGATGCATCGCCTGTGATCCAGCGGGAACTGCCGTCATCAGCGGCTACTCTGCCATCGAGGCTCATTGCGGTCTTCCAGATCACAAAGGGTCGCTGCTTGGTCATACGGCAGAGGAAATATTCCAATTGCCGGCTAATCTCCTGCTGCATAAAGCCAAGTTCGACCTTGATACCGGAATTCTCTAGGATTTTAATGCCTTTTCCGGCAACCAGGGGATTGGGGTCCAGGATTCCGATATAAGCGGTTGAAACGCCGGCTTTGACCAACGCTTCTGCGCAGGGAGGGGTCTTGCCATAGTGGGCACAGGGCTCAAGACTTACATAGATCTCTGCACCTTTGGCTTCATTTCCGGCCTTCTTTAAGGCTTGAATCTCGGCGTGATCGCCTCCGTAATGCTGTGTCCAGCCGGTGGAGATTATCTTGCCTTCCTTGACAATTACCGCACCCACAAAGGGATTTGGGGAGCAAGTGCCTCTGGCTTTCTCTGCGCATTGGATGGCTTTGCGCATAAAGACGGGATTATATGGCACTCAGTTTCTCCAGATTGAGCCTTGCTGCTTCAAAGCCGGGCTGTATCTTCAGAGCCTCTTCCCAGAGAGTCTTGGCTTTGGATTTTTGTCCGGTTTGAGCATAGCAGGCTGCGAGGTTGTTCATATTTTGTGGATCCTTGGGCTGGAGTTTATCCAGGAGCTCAAACCACAGGATGGCTTCATCATATTCACGATCCGAGGCATTGAGCAGAGCCAGGTGATAGAAGGAGGGTACAAAGCCGTTATCAAGGCTGATACTATTGAAGAAATCGACTTTGGCCTTACCAGTTTCCTTGACCAGTTGCCAGTAGAGGCCGCGGTAGTAATAGAGATCGGGGCTATCAGGATAAATGCGGAAGGCTTCCTGCAGCAAGTCCCAGGCTTTGGCATCATCCGGCTTGGCAAGGCTTTCGGCGATAGCGCGGTAACGTTCGTTTTGGAGGAAAAAGTCTTTTGGACTGCCCAGGATGACCTGGCGAATCAGCCAGGTTTTATCACGCAGGGAGAGCACGAGGCTGAGGTCGTTGCGATGGTTGATCTCGAGGAAGACCAATGCTGTCTGTCCATCCTCGGTAGTACCGCTATGGATGATCTTAAATGTGCTGATGCGTTTCAAAACAGGGATGGAAGATAAAAGCTCAATCTGGCGTTCGCTACAGCCGGCAGGAGGATTGGTATTGATACTGTGGGCAGGTAATTGCTGCCAATCGAGGGCAATAACAGCCTCCATAAATCGATTCACGAGGACCTCAGGATCGCTGATTGGGGTGGAAGAAGCGAGCTCCAGGTGGAGTTTGGTCATCAGATAATCGATTGGGAATTGGGGCGGATATTGATAGGACGAAAGCCAATCCAGCAGTTTCTTCTTGTCTTCAGTTGCTGCCAGGCGGGGAGATATCCCTCCCAGGGCGTCCTGCTTTTTGTCCAGCCAAATGTCTATGTAAAGTGAATTGACATTTCTGGATTCGGTCTGGGAATCAGCTTTGAAGGCGGGGAAGGGGGCCTTGGCGCTGTCTTCTTGTTTTCCGCTGTAGGGGCAGCTTGTGGGGCAGCTAAGGTCATAGCGCAGGCTGTTGCAGCATTCCCAGCAGAGATTCTTGTCCAATCGTGGGCATTTGCGTACCTGGCGTTCGTTATGGCAGCGTTTGCATCGAGTTTTGTCAAATAGGTTTAGCATAGTTTATCCTGTAATTGTGGGAGGAAGCATACGTTTGAATGCGGATCTGGAGACCAGCTTCTGTACGTGCTGATATGTGGAGAGGGGGTATTCGAGGCTTTCTGAATCATTAGGATTGATACTAAGCTCTGTAAGCTGGTATAGAATCTCGTCCAGAATAGGGTAGCTGATACCCAGTTCTGACTCATCAGTCTGACCTTCCCAGAGGTCTGCTGTGGGTGCTTTGTCAATGATTTGAGATGGGATACCGAGGACTCTGGACATCTCTCTGACCTCGGTCTTGTAGAGGTGACCGATGGGCTCAAAAGCACAAGCACCATCACCGTGTTGGGTGAAGTATCCGACCAGTAGCTCGGTTCGGTTGCTGGTCCCTAGTACGAGGGCAGGTATCTTGGCAGAGTAGTCGTAAAGTACGCTCATCCGCATCCTCGCCATAAAATTACCGCGGCGTAGGCTGTTCGCTTCCGGGGCTGTCTTTTCGAAGTAAGCGTCCACCATCGGAGTGATCTCAATGGTCTCAGTTCTGATTCCAAAGTTCTTGGCTAGGAGTTCTGCATCTCCTGCACTGGAGCCTGAGCTTGTTCTATAAGGCAGGATCAGTCCTGTTACATTGTTTTTACCAAGAGCTTTCACAGCAAGAACTGCTGACAATGAGCTGTCTATACCACCTGAAAGGCCAATAACAACGTTTGGGATGCCGGCATTGTCGCAATAGTCTTTGATAAAGGAGCAGGTTCTCTCTATCTCTTGTTCTATGTTAATCTTTCTCATACATCACCTCTAATTGGCTATGGCAGGGAATAGGGCTTATTTAGTCAAGCACAAAAAAAGCGGTCTCACAGGAGACCGCTATATACCATGGGAATAGTTATACCGAGATAACCTCTTTGACCTCAGGGATTTCTTCTTTGATTACTCTTTCGATTCCTGCCTTGAGGGTGAGGGTGGACATTGGGCAGCCTTTGCAGGCACCTTGGAGACGAACTTCGATCACTTTGTCCTCACGGATATTGATCAGTTCGACATCTCCGCCGTCTGATTGGATCGCAGGGCGGATCTTATCCAGTATTGCTTCGACTTGTGTTCTATCGATCACGACTAAACCTTCTTAGTTGGGAATGCTAACAGCGAGAGTTCTTCCGTTGGGATAAAGCAGATTGAGGGTAGCGCCGTCAACTGTGGCGACCTTGGTCTGTGAATCTCCACTCTTGAGGAACCAGGACTGGCTGGCATCATCAAAGCTGAGGGCTACAGACTCGGTATTACCGGTGAGGGGTTCTACCAGGATCTGCTCGCTGCTAATGGTTATTTTGTAGCTGTAATCACCGTTTTGAGCATACTTGATCACTTCTTGGCCATTGTTCATAGCAAGGGGATTGGAGCCTGTCCAAAACTCGATGAGATTAAGAATTACGACATCAATTGTGGTAGCTGCGGAATAAACAGGGAGCCATGACAGAACCCAGAAAGCAATCTGCACCATAAAGCGATCGCCCAGACGGCCATTCCATTCATAGACCTTCTTGGTAAGCGCAAAGCTGCCGTAGCAACCGAACATGCTTACCATCATAAACATAGCAAGAACTAATACTGTGACTAGTTTAGTGACGTTTTTCATAAGATACTCCTCTTACTTTTCTAGTTTCTTGGTTTTGCTACTACTGGTAATATAATACAGAACTGGGATGATGACAAGTGTTAAAAAGGTAGAAACCAATAATCCGCCTATACTGACAACACCCATCGACTGGCGATACTCCTTGGCTGCCTCTCCAACACCCAGTGCCATCGGCAGCATACCGATCACAATAGCCAGAGTGGACATAATGATAGGCTTCAGTTTTTGTAAGCCAGCTTCCATCAGTGCATCCCGGACATTTGTGCCTTGCCGCCTGAGCATATTGGCATAATCCAAGATCAAGATAGCGTTGTTTACAACGATACCGACCAGCATGATTATCGCCATCATGGAGAAGATATTCATTGTGACTCCCGTCAGGAACAGAGCAAGGAACACACCTATCAGTGCCAGAGGGATCGTCGCCATGATCAAGAGAGGCTGGACAAAGCTCTCCAAGACTGCGGCCAAGAGCATATAGGTAAGAAGCACAGCCAGCAGGAATGTCCTAAGCATATCAATCATGGTCTCGTTCATCATCTGAGCCTCTCCACCCCAGCTTATCTTGTATCCGGAGGGAAGCTGCAGCTTATCCAATCTTTCGTTGATTGCGGCATTGATCTCACCCATGGCAAAGCCTTCAGCTATTCCACCTGTAAATTGAATAGACTTGAATCTGTCCTGGTGAGTAATCTTGTTGATACCAGGGCTAAAGCTGATATCCGCCAGTTGAGAAAGCAGGAAGGTCTGACCGTAAACAGTCACCGGCAGGTTATTCAGTTTTGAGGGAGAATCCACACTGCTATCTTCCATCGAGACTTTGATATCGTATTCATTTCCTTGTTCACGGTATTGAGTTGCCACATTACCTTCGATTGAGGCACGTATAGCCAGAGCCAGATCATAGACCATAGCCCCCGCTTCGGACATCTTATCTCGCTTTGGCGTAATGGTAATCTCGGCTCTGCCGGGTCTGGTACTGCTATCCAGATTGGTAAGCCCCGGAATATCCTGCAAGGCTTTGATCACATCATCCTTGAGCTCTTCCAGCTTATCATTATCTTGTCCCTGCAAAAAGAACTCTATACCACTTCCACCACCAAAACCCTGTTGTGTACCAATCTTGATCTTGGCATTCGGAATAGTGGCAAGGTCTCTCGAGAGCACAGAGATCATCTGGCTGGTGCTGAGCTTCCTTTCCTTGGCAGAAACCAGCTTAATATCTGCTGAAGCCAGGTTTGTACCTTTGTCTATGTATCCCGCTCCACCCAGATTGGTCACTATATGCTCCACCTCTTTGTGTTTCGATATCTTATCGTTGATCTGTTTTACGACCTTGGCTGTCTCGTCAAGATTGTATCCCTGCGGCAGTTCGATCGTAACAGTCATATTACCCTGGTCAATATTGGGCATCAATTCCATACCGATTCCCGGCACCAGCAAGAAGCTTAAGAACAGCAAGACAATAGTGATTACCACCACTGCCAATGAACGCTTTTTAGACTTGGTAAACACACCAAGCATTTTGGCATACCAAGCGCTAAACTTGGCGAAGGCAGCTTCAAAGTGTCTGCCGTAAAGAGTGTCCACTTTCTTGTGAGGCAGGATTCTCGATGCCAGCATCGGGGTAATCGTAAAGGACGTAATCAAGCTGAAGATTGTGGCATAAGTAACTGTGAGACCAAATTCTTTGAAGAACTGTCCCACCATCGAAGTCATCGTCGCTATAGGCAGAAACACCACGATATTGGTAAGTGTTGATGCCAGCACAGCCACGGCTATCTCAGATGTTCCCTTGTCTGATGCTTCCACCCGGTCGTTACCCATCTCTTTGTGCCTGAAGATATTCTCCAAGACCACAACGCTATTTGCCACCAAAATACCCACTGAAGTGGAAAGACCGGTAAGAGTCATCACGTTGATGGTAAATCCCGAAGCCTTCAAAAAAACAAAGGTAGATATTATCGAGATAGGCATTGATAAAGCCACAATCAAAGTAGAACGCAGGTCGTGCAGGAAGAGGAAGAGCACCAAGCCGGTCAGCAATATACCCATCCAGATATTGGACAAGGTATCGGACACAGTAAACTTCGTAAAGTCCGAATCATCCCTGATCACGCTTAGCTTTGCCCCTTGAGGCAATTCCTTCTGAATCCCCGGAAGCTGCTTCCTGATCTCCTTGGCGATATTAACAATATTGCCGTCCGGGCTATTGGTGAGCGAGATACGCACGATGTTCTCTTCCAAAGTCTTGGTTGGAACATTAAAGTAAATTGCTCGTTCACGCACATCCGCGCTGGAATCGTTGATCTCTGCGATTGAAGAGAGCTTCTTGACCCCAAAGGCTGTCGGGATGTTTGTATCTGCTATCTCCTGAACATTCTGATACTCGCCTCTTAGTCTTACGAAATACTCCAGCGAGCCTTTCACAAAGTTTCCGCCCGGCATATCGAGATTCTGAGCTGCCAGGATCTGCGTAAGCTGTGCCAGGGAGATGTTGTTCTCAAAAACCACGCTATCCTTCAGCTTGATCGAAATCTCACGCTCATTACCACCGGTCATCGCGACTTGGGCAACGCCTTCGATCTGGGCAAATCTGTCTTTCAGCTTGTTCTGAGCGATATCATAAAGCTCCCTGCCATCCATATTGCCCGCCAATACTATATCCATAAAGGGGAAAGCATTGATGTCCATCTTGGATATTTGGGCTTTCTGAGCACCTGTGGGCAGCTCAAATGCAATCGCATCAACTTTGTCTTTCACTTCCTGATTTGCCAGGTCAATATCTTTGTTGATCTTGAATTGGATCATCACCAGCGAGACATTCTCCATTGAATAACTCTGGATCATATCGATCTGGGAGACATTGGAGACCGCATCTTCTATCGGCTTGGATATCTGGGTCTCTATCTCGCGTGGACCTGCACCGGGATAGACCACTTGTACCAAGACAAATGGTATCTTCACATCCGGCATCATGGTCAAGGGCATTCCCAAATAGCCAATCAACCCGAATACTACAAAGACCAGGATCGCCATCGTGACCAGCACCGGCCTCTGAATTGATATTTTTGATAAGAACATCTTTCTATCCTAATTGCTTACAACGTTGATCTTGGCATTATCGGTCAATAGATTCAATCCTTCCGTGATCAGGACGTCGCCTTCCGTGAGTCCGGACACTACTTCAAATCTGAGCTGATTGTCTCTGCCTGTCTCGATCGGAGTTTTCACCGCTTTGCCATCCTTGGCTAGCCAGACAAACTTCTGGCTGTTTTCGGTGACAATGTACTGCCTGTCGATTGCTATCACATTCTGGACATTGGAGGTGATCAAACTTACTTGAGCCGTAACGCCATAGCTGAAGCCCCGGTTGCTGTTTGGGAAGACACACTCCACTCTAAAGGCTTTGGTATTGGGATCAAGCGCCAAAGCAACCTGCGTGACACGCCCGTTCAAGGTAATCCCATTCCAGGTAGCTGTGGCGGGAGTGCCTCTGCGAACTTTGGAAATTTCTGATTCGGGAACATTGACCACGGCTTTGAATGAACCGCCGCTGGCAACTGTAAAGAGAGGTTGTCCAGGGTAGCAACGATCACCGTTATTGACCATAATGTTGGTCAGGATGCCGTTGATAGGGGAGACGATCTTGATCATGGCTTCGGAGGATTGCAGGTTAGCCTGGGCAACCTCAAAGCCAGTCCGCGCATTATCCAAATCCTGCTGAGAGATAGCTCCCTGCGTATGTAATCTCTGCATTCTTTCATAGACCTGACGCGCGCTGTTGAAACCCGCTCTTGCCTGGTCATTTTGTGCCATGGGTGAATTGGCAGGGAAGCTGATGATCAACTGACCCTTGCTTACCCGATCCCCGATCTGAGCGTGAATACCGGTCACCACATCTGCCAGCATCGCATTTGAAGTGGATTCTTCTGCACCGCTGATTGTGGCATTATAAAGCTGTTCCTGGCTTAATGAGCCCGGCTCAATGGTGATCACTTTTACAGGAACCCCTTGTTCCTTATGAATTTGCTCGATGCTGACAGCTTCGCTCTTCTTTTTTCCGCAAGCAGAAATCACCAGCAACACAACTGCTAAAATCGCTAAATATTTGCGCATTATCTATCTCCCTTAGAGTTCAAAACCCATTGATTTCTTAAGCTTGAGATTTGCCATCACCAATTGGTAGATAGCATTGTAATACTCAAGTTGAATAGCCGATCTGGTCACCTGGGCGTCAAAGACTTCCAGTTGAATGCCGACCTGATTGTCAAATCTGTATTGAGCCAGCTCCAGATTGCGTTCTGCCATCCGGATATTCTCGTTTTGCACGGCAAGATTCTCTCTGGCGCTGATCAGGCTCTGATGATTCTGTTTCACTTCCAGCTCGATCAAATCCCGATAATCCCTTTCCTGTAGCTGAGCCTGGCGATAGCTGTGATACGCTACAGCCCGCTTTGATGTATTGGATAATCCTGTAAAGAGCGGTATCTGAAAGCCAATTCCGATAGAGTACTGCGTACCAAAATCGTCTCTTTCGATAGCGAATTCATCCGCAACCGTATAGAGCGAATAATCAGCCGAAAGCGCTACATTAGGCAGATAATTGCCTCGCTCCGCATTGTATTTTATCTGATTTACTTCGGTATTGATCGAGGCAAGCCTCAGTTCCAGCCTGCTATTCAGAGCATTCTCAAGAGCTTCGGTTTCGCTGATATCACTGTCTGCAGGAACTCCGAATTCGCCTGTCGGGACTATGCTATCATCATCCGTTCCGATCTGTCTGCGAAAAGCTTCCAGAGCCAGGTTGTAGTTGTTTCTGGAGCTGATCACCTGCGGACGCAGCTTTGCAACCTCGAGTCTGGCTCGCATCAGATCAAACTCCGAGATCAAGCCTTCCGTATTAAGATTTTCTACTCTCTGCAGATGCCGGCTGGCTGTATCAAGCGCATCCTGCTGCACCTGAGCCAGCTTTTCTGCCAATAGGCATTGGTAAAAAAGCTCAGTGGTGCTCACGATCAGTTCTCGCTCTTTTACTTGATATATCAGGTTTTGGATGGAGCGGTAACGATCGACGGCCTTGATACCGTTGATTAGTTTCCCACCCAGAAAGAGCACCTGCTGAAACTTCAATTGCATAGCCAATGAGCCTTCGCGCTGGGTCTTGGCTGGGATAAAGGAAGACATCAATCCGTTCAGCGCTCCTGCCAAATATTCGTCGTTATCAGAGGCTGTAGCGTCGAGACCACTGGTAAAATCAAAAGCCGGAGGTATTGCCGAATCTGGCAAATGTGTCGTAGAAAGGGTGTAAGCGCCCTGCAGGCTGAGTTGGGGAAGCAGGTTCCCGCGCACATCCTTGTAGGTGGCGTCTGCCTTAAAAATATCTTCTTTAGCTTGCAGGAGCTCGCGATTGCCCGCTTTTGCCAAAGCTATGCTTTCATCGAGGCTAATCGCAAATAAAGACCAGCCAATAAAAAGCATCATACAAATACCGATGATTCTTCGCATTATAACCTCACACAAGTGGCTTATGCACCTGCAATATAGAGGTATAGCTCTCCACAGGTGCATTTCTGATTCATCGTCTGAAAACAGCTTTACAGTCAAGCACAATTTTGCAAAATGTCTTAAATGAGTCGCGATTCTAATACATAGAATCTTCCTACCTATCCAAGTAAACTGCAAAAAAAGATCCCGGCATCTTGATTGATCACCGGGATCTGTGAGGATTGACGTTTGATCTGGATAATTCTAATTCATTGATTCCTGTGCACCGAGCTCCATAAAGATCTCAGATACAGTCGGATGAGCGTGGATTGTCTTGGCTAGGTCATAGACAGTTCCTTCCAGTTCCATCAGGATTCCGGCTTCGGAAATCATATCCGTGGCGTTTTCGGCAACAATCTGCACTCCCAGGACTTGGCGATATTTCTTTTCGTAAATCAACCTCAGGAAACCTTCGGAGCTACCTTCGGTCAGGGCTTTGCCATTGGCTGCCAGGGAGTATTCGCCAATCGCGTAGTCCAGCCCTTGCTCTTTCGCGATCGCTTCCGTGATCCCGATCTGGGCAATCTCTGGGTTGCTGTAGATATTTACGGGGCTGTTGAGCAGCTCAATGGGCTCTGCTTTACCGTGGATATGATCGATCACAGCCAGTCCCTGGGCAGATGCGGAGTGTGCCAGATAGCTCAGACCGTTTACATCGCCAGCGGCATAGATGGTCGGATGGCTCGTTCTAAGATATTCATCCACTATGATATAGCCTTTATCAAGCCGAGGCATTTCCCAGATTCCTGGCAGAACTGCCCTGCGCAGACTGGTGTTGATCACCAAGTCGTTGTCCAGTGCTTTGTCGCCCATAATGATCTTGCCGTCTTTGATAGTAAGCTCATCCCGTTTGATTACCTGGATTTTGTCTTTCTTGAGGCGTTTGGTGACGTAGCTCTCGAGATACTGATCCAATCCGGGTACAAGCTGCTCTGAACTGCTGACTATGACTGGCTCCAGCCCAATCATCTTGAAGAACTGAGCCAATTCCAGGGTGATAGCGCCACCTCCCCACAAGAGTGGTTTATTGGGCAGGCTCTCCATCGCTAACAAGCTCTCCAGATCCAAAGCTTCGGGAATCTCATCGATATGAGCAGGACGTGAGCCTGTGGCAATCATAATGTGTTTTGTCTCGAAGATTTGATTGCCTGCTTCCACTTGGGTGGGAGAGACAATCTTTGCCTCTGCCGAGAGGAACTCTACTCCGTTTTTCTTCCAGAGGAACTCGATGCCTCTGCTAAGGCGTTTGACCACAGATTCAGTCCTCTGGACGGCTTTCTTCCAATCAAAAGACAGCTCTTCATTCTTGATGCCATTGATACCGAATTCTGCGGCATTCTTGATCTTGTCATAGAGCTTCGCGCTTTCGATCAGGGATTTGGTTGGGATGCAGCCCCAATTAAGGCACATCCCGCCGATATACTTTTTGTCGATTACTAGAGTCTTGAGCCCGGTCTGTCCTGCTCTGATAGCAGCGACATAACCGGCAGGGCCGGAGCCAATGATGATCAGATCGTAATTCATTGGGAACCTCCCATTTGCAGCATCAGGTAAAGCGGATTATTGAGGTAATCAAGCACCTCATTGAGGAATCTTGCTACTTCTCCACCATCCACTATCCTATGATCCACAGACATCGATATCGGCATCACATTTCCTACAACGACCTGCTTGTCTTTGACTACGGGCTTTTCAACGATCTTGCCTATACCCAGGATGGCTGCCTGGGGATAATTGATCACCGGGACTGCAAAGTAACCACCAATTGAGCCATAACTTGTGATCGAGAAGGTGCCGTCTTTGAAGTCATCAGGAGTGAGTTTGCGATCTCTGGCTTTCTCTGAGATGGACTTGAGCTCGCGGCTGATCTGCAACAGCGACTTCTTGTCTGCATCCCTGATCACAGGGACTACCAAGCCATCCTCTGTATCGACTGCAATGCCGATGTTGTAATAGTGCCTATAGATCATCCTGTCGCCTTCCAGATCGATCTCTGAATTTAGGCTGGGATGGCTTTTGAGAGCTTGCGCCACTGCTTTGATCACAAAGGGCAGGAAGCTGAGCTTGTCCTGAGTCGCTTCCAGCTTTTGGTTCAGACTCTTGCGAGCTTCTACAAGAGCGCTGACCTCTACCTCATCCATTACAGACATATGAGCGGCATTCTGCTTACTGCGAATCATATTCTTGGCAATAGTACGTCTGATCATCGAGAGAGGCTTGATCTCGATCCTGGCCTTAGCGGGAGGCTGGGGTGAGGTAGAGACAGGTGCAGCATAATCCTTTTTCCTGCCATATCCTTCGATGTCTTTCCGTGTGACTCTCCCGGCAGGGCCGGATCCAGTAACCTGATTGATATCTACGCCAAGCTCTTTTGCCATTGCTCTGGCAACAGGTGTCGCCAGGACTTTGCTTCGCTTTTGCGCTTGCACTGGCTGAGCTGCAGCCTGCATACCTTCACCGCTGGCAGGCAGATAAGCTCCATCTCCGGCTACTTCGATGGTACCGACCACGCCAAAGCCCTTCTCCTCAACTTGTTGATTGGAGGCCGGCGCAGGAGTAGTGGCAGCCTCTGCGACTGCTTCAGCACCGGAAACTCCCTCGATCTCTATCTCAACCAGAGCATTGCCAACCTTAACCATATCACCCAGTCCTCCAAATCTTTGTGCAATCACACCGCTTTTGGGGCTGGGAATATCGGTAACGACCTTGTCTGTCTCCATTTTGACCAGAGGATCTCCTGAGGAGATTGTCTGTCCTTTTTCTACATACCATTCGACTATCTTGCCTTCTTCGAGACCTTCGCCTATATCCGGAAACTTAAATATGTAACGCATCTTTATCTCCTAATACTTGATCAGGCGTTCAATCTCGCCATATATACGCTGAGGTGAGATCATATAATACTTCTCGCCCAGAGGCAAGGGTATCACCGTATCAAAACCAGTCAGCCTGGTCGGAGGTGCTTCCAGATTGAGGAAAGCCTCTTCATTGACTATCGATATAATCTCTGCTGCAGGACCAAAGCTTTGAGCGGCCTCAGTGACTACCAATACTCTGCCTGTCTTACTTACTGATTCCCGGATTGTATCCCGATCGATCGGCCAAATACTGCGCAGATCGATCAGTTCTACCGAGTATCCCTTTTCCTTTGCCATTACCATCGCCTTCTGAACCTCTCGAATCATTGCACCATAAGCGATCACAGTGATTTGCTCGCCAGGATTCAGAACCTTGGCTTTGCCGATGGGGATGGAGTATTTCTCTTCGGGAACTTCCTGCTTGATAGCTCTGTAGATACGCTTTGGCTCCAGGAAGATCACAGGATCAGGATCTTCTATCGCAGCAATTAGCATCCCTTTGGCATCATAAGGAGTGGAAGGAATGACTACTTTCAAGCCGGGAGTATGCCCAAAATAGGCTTCTGGACTCTCGGAGTGATGCTCCAGAGCGTTGATTCCACCACCGTAAGGTATTCTGATAACCATCGGAACAGTGAACTTACCCCGGGTACGGTTTCGAAAGCGTGAGATATGTGATAGTATCTGATTCATCGCAGGATAGACGAAGCCATCAAACTGCATCTCGATCACAGGTTTCAAGCCGGATATAGCCATACCCAAAGCTGTTCCCGCAATTCCTGATTCTGCCAGGGGGGAATCAAAGACTCTATCGGCACCGTGCTTGAGCTGCAAGCCTTCAGTAACTCTGAACACTCCGCCTTCGACACCGACATCTTCTCCATAGACGATTACGTTTTTATCTTCCGTGAGCATCAGATCTAGCCCATCGGTAATAGCCTGCACCAGATTCATCACCTTCATTTGTCACCTCCCACTGTGCTGAGATAGTTCTTGAGCATATTCTTTTGCCTCGCCAATTCATCCGGCAGTTTCTCATACATATAGTCAAAGACATCGTCCACCTTGTATTCAGGATGCTGTTCGGCAGCTTCAAATTCGCTATCGATCTTCTTTTTGAAGCTCTTCACTAGTTCTTCTTCGGATTCAGGATTCCACAGCTTTTTCTCCACCAAGTAGTTTCTGAGGCGCTTGGCAGGATCTTTTGCTGCCCACATTTCCTCTTCTTCGCTGGTGCGATATCGGGTAGGATCGTCTGAAGTAGTATGTGCGCCTCTGCGGTAAGTCCTGGCTTCGATCAGGAAAGGGCGCTTTTCTTTCAGGACAAATTCTCTTGCAAACGCCATCACCTCATACATTGCAAAGAAATCATTACCATCGACCACTACGGATGGCACGTCATAGGCGACACCCTTGACCGCCAGATTTATCGATCTGGTCTGCATCTTGAGCGGAACTGAGATGGCAAACTGGTTGTTTTGCACCACAAATACCACCGGAGCATTCCAAACCGCGGCAAAATTAAGTGCTTCATGGAAATCTCCCTCGGAAGTACCACCATCGCCCACAAAGGCAAAGCTGGCAGCCTCTTCCTTGAGATAGTTCATTGCAAAGCCTATCCCTGCAGCGTGCACCAATTGGGAGGCAATCGGCACGGATACGGGAAGCATCCGATTTGCTTGCTCAAAGCGAGAGCCATCTTCGTTACCTTTGAAATAGAGGAAAATTTCTCTCAGGCTTACGCCCTTTGCCAGCCAGGCACCCAGCTCTCTAAAGGCCGGGACAAACCAATCTTCATTTTTAATCACTTTACCGGCTGCAATGTGGATAGCTTCCTGTCCCAGATTGGGCGGATACGTAAACATACGTCCCTGTCTCTGATAGCTTACAGCCATCTGATCTGTGGTACGCTCAAACAGCAAATCCTTGAAAGCATCCACGAGATCCTCATCACTCATAGGCTGCTGCCAATTCTTCAGGATGACTTTACCTTCGTCATCCATCACCTGATACATTTTGTTGTCTATGGGCTTGTATTTATCCAGTGTCTTCAGGTCAAACATCTTAACACCTCTGTTAGTTTTTATTACCTACTAAAACAATATGCGTTATTAAGTCTCCACGCAAATGGAAAATCAATTATCTGGTGGATGTATTACTTTCGCATATCCGTAATTGACGCTTCGTGGGATTGTCGTTATTAGTTAAAACTATAGAATACAATAGGATTAGCAAGATAGTATTGTGCTTTAGTATTCAAGATACACTTCCATTTGTTCTCTTGCTTACGGATCGGTAATGAGCTTTTACACTAACTGCAGACAATTAAGTTAACCGAAGATTACTACTTGGATCCTTGCCACTTGCCTATGATCTACAGCATATCAAGAGCAAATCAAGCCGAAATCACCTCGAACCACGTTCGACTTGATTTGCTCTTGATCTGCAGGTGATCTCAAGATGACTGGTGGCATGTTAATAGAGAGTATGGTATGAGAGTATGGTATGTGAGTATGGATTTAGACTATCGTTCAGTCCACAAACATCAGGACACATCAGTCTGCAAACCGAAGATTTGATTTGACACAAAAGGCAGCTTGATGAGGATTGAATCAGAATAATATAAGGAACTTTGAATGCTGCGAATCATTATTGCTATCACACTCTTACTAAATTCAGTGGCAATTTTTGGCGATGAGCTTTCGGATCGGCTGAGGGAGCAGGAATTGCTGCAACAGCAATTGGAAAGCGCTCAGCAGAGGGTACGGCAAAATGAGACCCGTCAGAGGCAGACCGGCACAGAAATCCAAAGAACGGCTTCTCTGAAACGAGTTACCGACAACCGTCTGAGAGATTTGAGAGCCCAGGAAGCAGTGGTGGCAGATTCGCTGAGATCGGTGGAGCAAAGGCTGGAGCTTACCAGGGATAGATTACAATCTCTAAAGAGCTCACTCAACGACCAGATGAATATGCTTCTTAGGGTGGATCGCAGCTATCGTCCTCAAGGTGTGCAACACCGTGATCAGAAATTCATCTCGATGCTTTCGGTGCAAACCAAGCAAGAAATAGATGTGGCGCGTGGGTATCAGATTGTTCTGATGCAAGAGCAGGAGACTCACGCCAACGAAAAGAGCAAGGTCAACGCATCACTGAGGCAGACCAATAACGAAAGCCGGAATTACAGCCGTCGGATCACCAATCTGGAAGCCCAAAGAGGGCAGCTTACTCGAGAACAACGTCAATTGCAGCAGCGTATTGAGCAATTGCAACGCGATGCTAGAGAATTGCAGAGCTTGATCAATCGACTGATGGCTGCTCGTGGCGAAGAGACTGTTGATCGCTTTGGTGCAGGGCAGATGGCTTGGCCTGTGAGAGGCAGGATCATCCGCAGCTTTGGGCAGGAAACCAGGGAATACAATACCAGTGTCGTTAGCAATGGCATCGATATAGCTGTCGCAGAGAATACCACAGTGCACGCGGCGGAAGCCGGCACTGTCATCTTTGCCGATCGCTATGGCGGGCAGGGCAAGATGGTGATTATCGATCACAAGAATGGCTTCTTCTCGCTTTATGGTTATTGCAACGACCTCTTGGTCACCGTTGGGACTCAGGTGCGCAGAGCTCAGGCTATTGCAAAGTCAGGAAGGACAGGTTCGGCATCGGAACCTTCGCTACATTTTGAAGTCAGAAGAGACGGCAGGGCGGTAAATCCGCTTACATATCTGCAGTAGGAGAAATTGGTGAAACTTTGGATAGAACCATCAGACAGGAAGTTGCAGAAGATTTGCAGAGATATTGGTCAGGACGATCTGATCCTGCATCACACCGGAAAGATGTTTGGTATAGGATGCCGGCTCAGTTCTCAAGCCGGAATCGAGAAGATCATCAAGCTGAAACAGCGCAAGGACAAAGCGGGAATGATCGCATTAGTCTCTGATTATGAGTGGTTTGAAGAGAATGGAATCCAAGTGCCGATGAGATTGGATCCGCTCTCCAGGCAATACTGGCCGGGGAATCTGACGCTTATTTGGGCACAGGATAGTCCTCTCACCGGGCATATCAGCTATAATAACAAGGTAGCCTATCGCTTGCCTGCTGATCCAATGATCCGCAGAATGATCAACCTGGTGGGAGAGCCAATCGTAAGCACCAGCATCAATCTCTCCAATCTACCTCCGGAATCCGATTTGAACCGCATCAAGGAACGTTATGCATCGTGGTTTGACCTCGGTATTATCCCAAATCCCAAGCGACTTGATCCCAATCCGGAGCCTTCTACGATCATCGAATTCTTAGATAAGGATGATCCCGGCAACGTGGCCCATACAGAAGATATCAAGTGTATCAGAGAAGGCTCGATACCCTTTTACGAGGTCAAACAAGCATTCAACCGACCGACGATAATGTTCCTCTGTACAGCCAATATCTGTCGCTCACCGATTGCTGAGAAGCTCTTTACTTATTACTCCAATAAAGAGAATTTGGGCTATGTGGGAGATTCAGCGGGGCTCTTGCAGGGTGGACACGAGATCTCACTAAACTCGATGACACTCCTGATGGAAAAAGGTATCTCGGAAGCACAGCATCATATCTCAAAGGAAATCACACCCCAATTGGTGAGTGGTAGCAGGCTGGTTCTCACAATGGAAGAGAGACAGCGCGATCACCTCAGAAAAGCAGAACCGGAGCTGGCTCATAAGATATTTACCCTCAATGAATACGTTGGGGAAGAGGGAGACGTTAAGGATCCCTATGGCTCGGAACTTGATAATTACCGCAAGACCTATGAGATTATCGAAGACAGGATCTTGCGATTGATAGAAAAAATCAAGCAAGAAAGCAGAAAGAAAGGTTAAGCAAATGAACAACGATCCAGTAATCACTCCACAGATCATAGCAGAACATGGAATCAACCAGGAAGAATACCAGTACATTCTGGATATACTTGGCAGAGAGCCTACTTGGCTGGAGCTGGGTATCTTCAGCGTGATGTGGAGCGAACATGCCAGCTACAAGAACTCCGTGAAACTCCTCAAGACTCTGCCCAAAGAGGGTGAAGCTATGCTCGCCAAAGCAGGCGAAGAGAATGCTGGAGTGGTCGATATTGGCGATGGGATCGCTGTATGTTTCAAGATAGAGAGCCACAATCACCCGTCCGCTGTAGAGCCTTATCACGGTGCTGCCACAGGTGTTGGCGGTATCTTAAGAGATATATTTACGATGGGAGCGCGTCCTGTAGCTGCTCTTAATTCACTACGCTTTGGCAATGCGGAAAGCCCTGCTGTGAAGCATCTGATCAGTGAAGTAGTGAGTGGTATTGCGGATTATGGCAATTGTTTTGGAGTGCCTACGGTCGGTGGTGAAGTCTATTATGAAGACAGCTACGAAGGTAATCCGCTGGTCAATGCGATGGCAGTCGGCTTGGTAGAGCACGGACAGATAGCAAAATCCGCTGCCTCAGGAATCGGTAATCTGGTGGTTTATGTAGGAGCTAAGACCGGACGTGACGGGATACACGGAGCTACCTTTGCCTCTGTCGATCTCTCTGAAGATTCTGAGGAGAAGAGAACAGCTGTGCAGGTAGGTGATCCTTTCTATGAGAAGCTGCTCTTGGAAGCCACATTGGAAGTGATTCACGCTGGTTTGGTTGTCGGTATCCAGGATATGGGAGCTGCAGGGCTTACCTGTTCCAGCTCTGAGATGTCCGGTAAGGGTGGTGTAGGGATCGATCTGGACGTAGCCCTGGTTCCTCAGCGTGAAAGCGGGATGACTCCATATGAGATAATGCTCTCGGAATCTCAGGAGAGAATGCTGCTAATTATTGAGCCTCATCACTTGGATGAAGTCAGCAAGATCTTTACAAAGTGGGATCTGGATGCCTGCGTTGTGGGCAAAGTAACCGCTGACGGGATACTGCGCGTCAGAAACAAGGGAGAGGTCAAGGCTGAGATACCTTCGGAGTATCTGATCCTGGGCGGCAAAGCTCCTGTATATAGCCGGGAATCACGCAAGCCTGAATATCTGATTGAGACAATGGCTTTCGATCCTGCTGGCTTGGAACATCCCAGTGACTATTCCGCTGTCTTGAAAACTCTCTTGTCAAGTCCCAATATTGCTTCCAAAGAGAGCATATACCGTCAGTATGACCATATGGTGCAGATCAACAGCCATCTCGAACCCGGCTCGGATGCTGCTCTTGTCTCTGTGAAGGGTACTCGCAAGGCTTTGGCACTGAGTACAGATTGCAACGGACGCTATTGCTATCTTGATCCCTATGAGGGAGCAAAAGCAGCAGTCGCGGAAGCAGCCCGTAATATAGCTTGCAGCGGGGCAAAACCTCTTGCTATCACCAATTGTCTGAATTTTGGTAATCCGTATAAACCGGAAGTCTATTGGCAGATGAGCGAAGCTGTCCGTGGTATGGGAGATGCCTGCAGAGCCTTTGGCACCCCTGTAACCGGTGGTAATGTGTCTCTTTACAACGAGAATCCACAGGGGGCAATCTATCCCACACCGGTGATAGGTATGCTTGGTTTAATCCCTGATTATCGCAAGTCAATTTCTTCCAGCTTCAAGCAAGCAGGGGACATTATACTCCTCTTGGGAGATCACGCTAGTGAACTGGGAGGTTCTGAGTACCTCAAACAAATACACAACCTGATAGCCGGCGTACCTCCCAGGATAGACCTGCAGAGAGAGAAAGCCCTGCAGGAGCTAATGTTTGAACTGGCAGATAAGGAGCTGGCTCATTCTGCACACGACTGTTCCGAGGGGGGACTACTCGTGACGATCGCAGAATCATGCTTCAATACCCACTTTGGAGCGAAGCTATCCTTCGAATTACCGGTTGATAAGATAAGAGCTTACTTCGGTGAATCTGCAGGCAGGATCGTAATCAGCATCTCATCTGACAAACTGGATACAATCAATTATATTGCCAAGGGATACAATGTGCCCGTACAACAATTGGGTCTTGTAAGTCCTGAGGCAAAGCTAATAGTAAACGATGATCTTACAGAGGAGACCAGCACTCTACAAGGTCTCTGGAGCAAAGCAATCAAACTATAAGGAGCAGGAGATGAAGATGGATATCTTTTTCGGAAACTTATTCTGGGGAATTCTGATCATACTGATTGGCTTATCGATCGTGTTGAAGAGCTTTGGGTTCAAGATACCTCTCGTAACGACCTTCATAGCCATCATTATCATTATGTTTGGAGTCAAGATCCTGATTGGTGCCTACAAGAAACCTACCGGCAGAGGGATTACCACCAAAGAAATATCAGCCTCGCACCGCGAATATACATCGGTTTTCAGCAGCGGCAGGTTTAATCTGGATGATTTGACACCGCAGACAAAGTATGTGGAAGTGACTACCGTATTTGGTTCTTCGACCGTGTATCTGCCCTCCGATATTGATTTTGAGATCGAGAGCAATGCAGTCTTTGGATCGGTCGTAACTCCTACAAAGACTGACGCCCTATTGGGTTCATCAAGGCAGAATCTGGGTTCAGGAAAGCAAAAGGTGCGCCTTGAGGCCAATGCAATCTTTGGTCGTTTGGAGTTTATTGTCCGGGATATTGTCAATCCTGCTGCTCCAAATGACAGCACAGCCGCACCCTCAGGCTTCTGATCAGGGAGTGTAAACTATCGTGAAATCCCGCTTTGGGATCATCTTAGTTATTGTTATCTTGGCCCTGATGTCTGTTACGGCTGTCAGGGCCAATAGCTTGGGTTACGCTCTCAGTGGCGGAGGTGCCCGGGGCTTGGCGCATATCGGTATTCTTAAAGTGCTGGAAGAGCACGGCATCAAGCCAGATTATATCTCAGGAACCAGTATTGGAGCGGTCATTGGGTCTTTGTACTCGATGGGATATTCTGCCTCAGAGGTGGAAAGAATTGTGCTCTCCATTGACTGGTCGAGGCTTACGGATGATTCTTACAAACGCAAGGACTTGTATATCGGGCAAAAGCGCTGGGCTCCCTATGGGAATTTCTTCGTTGATTTTACGGACACCTGGCAGACCAGCATCCGTACAGGCGTGATTGAATCAAACCGGATGAATCTCGAATTTGCCCGCCTCTATGCGCCTGCTTCGCGCTATCAGGACTTCAATGAGCTCCCGATACCCTTCTCGGCAATTGCCACCAATCTGATTACCGGAGAGGAAGAGCTCTTTAGTAGCGGTTCTTTGATGCAGGCTGTACGCGCCTCAATCTCAGTGCCCAGCGTGATTCGTCCTTTCAAGATAGGTGATTCCTTCTACATTGATGGGGGAGTCGCAAACAACTTCCCTCTCGATCGTGTAAGGGAGATGGGTGCGGACATTTGCATCGGATTCAAGACCAACTCAGCTTTACGCACCGAAGACAAGCTCCGCAATCTGATCGACGTCCTGGACCAGACCATCAATATTGGTATGACCCGTGCTATCGCTGGTCGTGAAGACAGTCTCTGCATAGTCTTAGAACTTCCTTTGGAGGAGTTTAACGCCAGAGATTTCGAGCGCGCCGCTGAGATCATAGCTGCCGGCGAGAGCTATGCCCGGGATAATATTACCTATCTCTTGCTGGCTTTGGAGATGCAGGGATATCGCAGGGACTTTCGTTATGCTCCGGCAGAGCCGCTACCTACTGAATATCGTCTTTCCTCCATAGAGATAGAAGGCAACCGCCACATCAGCGACAGTAAAATCATTGAGTATCTCCAACTATACAACGGCAACACATACACTATCCGAGAGATCATCAACGCCTGTCACTTCGCATGGAATTCCCAATTCTTTAGCATTGTCTATCCCATTCTGGTGCCGGACGGCTCTTTCTACAAGCTAACCGTAATAGTGGAGGAGAGGGAACGCCGAAACCTGGGGCTAAACCTCGTATATACCTCAGAAGACCAGCTTAATGCCTCCGCTGTACTCAGATTGAACAACCTGATCCTCAAGAACTCCAGCTTGCTGGCAGAGCTAAAGCTTGGTAGTAACAACGAGCTGAATATCGATTATGTGAAGAATTTTGGCGAGTTTTGGGGTATCTATTACCGTGTATTCGGCTATATAAACGAGCATACTACCTACCTGTACGACGAAAACAACTACAAAACGGACAGCGTAAACAAGCTGGAATACGGAGTCAATTCCGGGCTGGGTTTCTTTGGTGGTGAGTATCTGAGTCTTGAGTCATTCATCTTCTCTTATCGTACCAATCTCTACCGTGACATATCGCAGAACTTCCCCTTGCAACAAGACTTCACTGTGAGTGGCTTTGGCTTGAAGGCTTATCACGAAAGCCTGGATGATTTTTACTTCCCACGCTCCGGATTGCGCAGCTTGCTAAAGCTGGATTTCTCCCGGGATCGCAATCTCAGCCAGTACATATACAGCAAGTTTGAGGGTACCCTGGATTTCTACAGGCCCTACAACAACCGTCTCAGCATAGCTATGAAGCTACGCTACGGCTCGTACTTTGATCAGCCTTCACAAGCCTTGATTGATCCTTTCTTGATAGGAGGCTCCGAGGGCTATATGGGATATGCCAAGTATGCCATCAGTGCCCCTTACTACAAGGTTTACGAGCTTGCAATCAGCTATAATCCTTTCAAACGCACCTATCTGGATCTGGGCATTCAAGCTCTGAATATCGCGGATTATGATGATTGGTCATTGCAGCAGGACGTGGAGATTAGTCCGTATTTGGCCTGGGGTTACAAGTCTCCTGTCGGCCCTCTCAAGCTGGTGATTGCAGCACCCCTAAACGACAATATCCAAGCCTACTTTATGTTTGGCTATACAACCGACATCTTCCAGTTCTCTCGCAGGTAAAGCTGGCGCAACAGAATTTTCCAATCAGTCCCCACGACCGCTTATCTTCATAAAGATCGATCAACACATGATAATCCAATTCCATGAGTGTTCTCCCTACTTCACTCTTTCCTTTTGGTTTTAGCCACGCTCCTGCCGCGCTGCTGCCGCGATCATGCCGCGAACGCGGCTAAAGCGCGGCATGATCTCCCAGTTTAGATGGCATTATTCAATAGGGACAACAAAATGCCGGAACTAAGTTCCGGCAAAATCATTAATGGTTTTGATTACTCTATACTTGCGATCAGTTTCCCGATCGTATCATTACAGATTCGCTGTGATTCCTCAGATGATCCGCTTTCCACATAAACTCTGATGATGGGCTCTGTGCCGGATTTGCGAATATGTATCCAGTGGTCATTTTGAATGGCTTTGATACCATCCTGAGTGTCAAACTCATAACCAGTCAGCACATTGGGCACGGCCAACATGATCTGCTCCAGCTTTGGATAAGGAAGCTCGATCTTGGATTTGGCAAAGTAGTACTTTGGTAAACCGGCCACCAGATAGGAAAGACTCGTCTCGCGCTCTGCGAGTAGTCCCAGAACGAGTGCCATTCCAGCCATTGCATCCCGGGTGTAGTGAACCGGGGGGCAGATTACTCCGCCATTGCCTTCTCCACCGATGGGGCTCTTCAGTTCCTGCATCTTCTTGCCGACATTGATCTCGCCGACCTTGGTGCGGTGCACTTTTACATTGTGCTGACGCGCTATGTGGTCGGAGATCATTGATGAGGAAAGATTCACGACGATGTCGCCGGGATTCTTTGCAAGGACGAACAGCTCGCATAGAGCTACTGTAAGCTCTTCACCAATGCAAAGCCCAAGATCGGAGACGATTGAAAGCCTGTCCACATCGGGATCCGTGGCAAAGCCCAGATCTGCTTTGTGAGTGCGAACGGCTTCTTCGAGCTGACCAAGGTTGTGATTGAGCGGCTCTGCAGGATGAGCAAAGATACCTGTAGGCTCAGAATTGATCTCGATAACCTCACAGCCAAGCTTCATAAGCAAGATAGGGGAGAGCAATCCGCCTGCGCCATTAACCGAATCCAACACTACTTTGAACTTGCGGGCACGTATCTTGTCCAGATCAAGGTAGGGGATGGCTAAGATCTTGTCGATATGACGCTCGATTGCAGCAGAATCTGTGCTAATCATTCCGATCTTATCCCAAGTGACCCAGTCGATCGATTGATCAATCGAATCCAGGAAGCTCATAGCTTTCGCAGGGGAGAGGAACATTCCGTCTGAATCAACGAACTTCATGGCGTTCCACTCGGGTGGATTATGTGAAGCTGTGATGGATATTCCTCCGGCAGCTTTTAGTTCTCTTACATTGAGGAGCACAGTGGGAGTGGACACAATACCGATATCGACCACATTGCATCCAACGCTGGTAAGCGCGCTGCAGACAGCACTGAGTACTGCCTCGCCGGTGGTTCGGGAATCTCTGCCAACCACGATCGTACCGCGTTGGCAGAGTATCCCAAAGTGCGCTGCATATTTTACGATGACCTCAGGTGTAAGGCTGTCTCCATAGACACCTCTTACGCCGCTGACACCGGCCATCAATCTACTCATGTTCAGATTCCGTAAAGAGATCTGTTATCTACAATTTTGGCTTTCTTCTTGATGGAATCAAACCAGCGGTTGAAGGCTGCATCCTCAAGGCGTTTCTTGAGTTCGTCCTGTTTCGCTGTATCTTTGGCAAAAGAAGCGAAATCTGGCTTGCGTCTTTCAGTTGCGCGGAAGATAAACTGGCCTTCTTTGGTGAGGATCAAGCCGGAGGTTTGTCCGGTCTCAAGAGCCATAACTGCATCGGTAAACTCTTTGGAAAGTCCCACTCCGGGGATCTGTGAGCCTTCTTTATGGTTGTTGACGTCAATTATGCTCCAACCGTCTCTGGTGGCGGCAGCAAAGAGATCGCCGTTCTTATTCGTATTATAGAACTCTTCCGCTCTTCCGCGAACCGCAGCTACTTTCTTCTGCTTCTCAAGCTCAAACTTGATTCTGGCTTTGACATCTTCAAATTCTTCGTAGTATTCACGTTTGTTCTCTATCTGTTGAGCAATAATAAGTCTCTCTTGTTGATCTGTGATAACATCGCTGACGGCATTGACGCGGGCTCTGCGCATGAAATTGACCATAGCGGGCACATTACCGATACCGGGGATATACTCATCTTCATGAGAAACCATGCGTGTATCACTGGCTTCCATCTTGAGGCTGGTAGCGACAGCATCGATGCCTTGTCTGCGAATATCTCTGCGTGCATTCTCGGCTCTTTCCATGATCTCTGTACGAGTAGCATCGCTGGCTTCTACCTTCAGAAGAATGTGACTGGCTTTGATTTGCCTGTTCTCAGGAGTTCCACCCAAAGAGTCACATTTGATGATGTGCCAACCAAAGTTGGTCTTCACCGGAGCGGAGATCTGTCCCACGCCCAGTGCAAATGCTGCATTCTCAAATTCAGGAACCATCTGGCCTTTGCCAAATACGCCAAGTGAACCGCCGTTCTGAGCAGAACCCGGATCTTCGGAGTATTGGGTGGCAAGCTGTGCGAAGTTTGCACCACCCACAGCTTGTCTGTGGATCAGCATTACGTTCTCTTTGACAGCGTTGAAGTCTGCCTCAGAGGGCTTCATCTCAAATGCAAGGTACTTGATGCGGGAAGCCGGTCCCTTCTTATAAAGCTCTTCTTTGTCTTTATCGTATTGAGCTCTGATTTCAGCATCGCTTACCGTCATCTCTCCAGCCTTGTTGTAATCAAACCAGATCGCTTGGCCATTGACCAAGTTCATATCTTTGGCATACTCAACCTTGAGGCTGTCCATATTGATGCCGGCATCGGCGACTATCTTTTCCTGCAATCTCTTACGAGGCAGGTATGCACGTACATAGTCTTCCATGGCAACAAAGAACTGAGCGTTGTTTCTCAGAGCTTCCAGGTACTTGTTACGGTCGAAAGCACCATTGGTCTGAAGCTCGGGATTCTGCATCAATTCCTGAGGCGGATTTGTCTGCATTTCGGTGAGGATATCATCCTCGGTGACTTTGATTCTATGTTTCTTGATCTGTTGTTCAAACAGGATATCATTTACCAGAGCATCCCAAGCCTGATCCTGGATCATCTTTCGAGTATTCTCGTCCAAGGTCTGCCCCTGATACATCTGGGCATAGCGCTCTTCAAATTCAGCTATCTTGGCCCGGTACATATCCATCGTGATCTTGGTCCCATTGACCTTACCCAAAGGCGGAGTGGGATTTAACAACCCACCAATACCCATGGCTGCCATACCAATAATAAACACGAAGGCTACAACGTAGATCACAACCTTCTGTTTCTTTCTCAAGTTTTCGAGCATTTCTATTCCTCCACAAGGATTAAAATTCTGTCATGAAAGTACAAGCTTTTTAATACATCGTTTTTATTCAAGTCTTTTTTTCCTGAATACAAGCAAAAGGACGTATCACCCCTGCCCTTATCCTGGTATGAGGATCAACATAGCAGTGTTTTCCCTGCCTTTGGAGCAGGCTTTTGATCAAACCCGTATCCGGATTCCCACTGCCAAAACCCTTTAATATCAAGATACTGCTGCCGATATCTTCCGAGCCGGTATTGATTACTCCCGGTTCAATATTCATATACTGAGCCAGGTCTCGTTCATTGATCCATTCAGTAATAATAGCCGCAGCTTTTTGCTTTGCTATCTCTTTCAGGATATTCAGATCAGGGCAATATGTCAGGAATACGACCTTACTCTCCAAGCTCTGCAGAGCCGGATCCTGATCCTTGCTTAGCACGGTCAAATCCCCTCCGGAAGCCTTGCCAAAGCCAATCACCGCATCCAGTCTTTCTCCCTGATAGTTGATACTGAGCATCCGGTCTGAATCAATTGAAGCAATCTCGCCCCATACATTAGCCCGATAATCTGTAGCCTTTGCCAGATACTGGATCGTTACTGTGCCATTAATTGTATCAATATCGGTTATTGTCCCGGTATTGGGGGCTTTGATATGTGAAGACAAAGGATTCACGCCTGCGTCCAATCTTCTGGCTATCACTTCACCCCGATAGACAAAGCTGCCCTTCTCTTTCTGTAGATAACGGTACATTGCTTTGGGCTTGATGTTGAGCAGTTTGGCAAGCTCTATGCTTAGTGGTTTGCTGCTATAGTCCTGTATTTCAGATAAAACTACGATACCGGTATTATACTCGATGTATTCAACTCTACCTCTTACCGGCGAGTAGAACTTATTGATCTTATAGCCTGCCGCCAGCATCGAAGCAGAGGGGTTAAATATCAACTGATCCGCATCAATGGTCTCTCCCAGTTTGATCGTCATGGATTCCTTTGTAAGCCTCGCATCAGGCTTCTTTTCTCCATTTATGGCTTGCACGATGTAGAGCCTGGGAGGATCATAAGGATTACTGGCAATTACATCCTTTGGCTCGCATTTAGTCCCTTCTATGCTACAGATAATCCCTTTGTATGGCAGCTCTATGTTCAGATTCCAATTCCCAAACACCAGGTTACTTGGCGTATACACCGGCTGATAAGTATCGACTAAAGGAGAATACAATTCCAAGCTGCTATTGACCATCTCCGCTTGCATTTTGTCTTCATAGCGGCAATCCACGAGCAGACACAGACCAGATCTCAAGATGATCTCGTCTTGGTTGCCGACAAACACATTCTTTGCCGGTCTCAGACGGATGGTTCTTTCCCTGTCCGAAGCTTCATAATACTTGAAAGCACCTGCGCTTACATAGTCTCTCTTCCCGTCAAACTCAAATTCCATTACAATCGCTTTGCCATCCAGCTTTTGGTTGAAGACAGGCGCAATATGCAATCCGATTGGTGAAATCAGACCAGACATCACCAAGTCTATTGCTGCATCAGGCTTGCTTTGGGAGAGGATTCCGATATGAGGAGAGAGGAAGTGTTTATCGATCCAGATCTCTGTAACGCAGTTTGGCCTGATTCCATCCACCAGCATCATCATAGCCTGTTTGGGATTGTTGACTGCAGTAAAGACACCGCCCGTTCCGATCAAAATGTCGATATCCGATGCGTAGAAGCTGTATTTGCGCTCCTGCTCTATGTATTCAAACTTATCCACATACTTGTCTCTATCACCAGCTTTCAGCTTGTCCAGGTAGCCGATTTTGTTCCAGTTGAAGTGCATATCCCTATGCTGTTTCAAAGCCATCTTCAAAGCCACTTTGGCTAGTGCCTGTTCGATCATCATAGCATCAGCATCATCATAAGTCATGGTGGGATGCAGTGTCTTATTCGCAATGAAGTTTCGCAGCTCATCTTCAGAGATTTGCGTGGGGATTAGCTCCATGATCTTTTCGATCCCGGCTTCCTTCATTACGTTCAAAGCGCTGTAGCTCATTCCCAGATTGGCGCTTACAGTACGCTGAAAGTGGCCATTGATGCAGGAGAACACGTCTGTAGTTGCTCCACCGATATCAAAGGCAAAGATATTCTTGCCGTGCTCCTGGGAAATAAGCTGCAAGGTCTGCATAACTGCCAAAGGAGTCGGCATTATTTGCGCGTCAACCCTCTTCTTAAGCTTCGAATACCCGGGAGCATGCTCCATCACGTTTTCCATGAAGAGCTCCTGTATCTTCTCCTGGCTGGGTTTCAAGTTCTCTGTACTGAGGCTGGGACGTAGATTTGGCAGGACAAAAAGCTCAAAGTCTTCGCCGATCAGATTTTGCACCAACCCGGCAGCTTCCTGGTTACCGGCAAAGATGGCAGGGATTTTGGTTTTGGATTCGTATTTTGGCACCGGTTTGGCAAGCCGAAGGATCTCCACCAATCTCAGGACTCCTGTGATAGCGCCCCCGTCTGTTCCTCCGCTGATCAGGATCATATCCGGATGCAGTTCGCTGATATCCAGCATTTGTTGGATGGCATTACGTCGGTCATCCAGCGCGAAAGTATCGAGGATTACCCCGCCTGCACCATAAGCAGCGCGCCTGCCGCTGCTGGCAGAATCAAACATCGTGAGCCCGATCACCAGTATCTGCAAGCCACCGCCCGCGCTACTGGTACAATACAGTTCATAATCACGCTCTTTTGTGATTTCGTTGATGCTTTTGTCCAAGCCGATGTTTACGTCATTTTGCGGTGCTTCCACGGTCGTATCGTGCTTGCCGATGCCATCTATGCTATATTTTCCGTCATTGTAACTAATTGCGACTGTCTTGGTTTTGGTGCTGCCAAGATCAGAGATAACGATAGTCTTCATAATATCCTTTCCCCTTCACTCAATTCTGCAAGTCCGCAGAAAATCGTCAAGCCCTATGTTTTGTCATTGTTGTAATGTTCAGATCGCTTATCAAATCAGCGTTTTATGCTCCTCGGAAACATCGATGGTCAGATCCGCCTGAAAGGTTTGTGGCAAGCTCGCTCCTTGAATGGATGCTTGCAGGCTGCATCTATCCTGCTTGAATCCTGCATGGGTATGCAGGAAGTGGCTGTATTGCAATGCTTTAAGATTGTATCACTTAAAGAGAGGGCTAAAGAAGTGGAATTATGAGCGTTAAGGAGCTGTATGTGTAGCTGATAGGAAGATTTTGTCGCTCAAACCTGAGGAAACTGCGTTGAGAAAGAACAACAGAAATCTTAGAACGGAACGTCCACGACGATCAGTCGGCGGTCTCCATCAAACTTCATTGAGAATGCTGCTTTGTCCCCAACCGGATAGCGCAGTATATCGATCACGCTGACCAGGTGGTTGAGCACCAATACTCCGGTTGCGATCTTGGCAAAGTCTTTGAGATCTTGCGTTTTGATTCGCATTTGGCTGTATTCGCGTCGGTTGCTGAGTTCGTCCCAAGACCAAGCCATATCATCGGTATAGGCATAAGCATCAATGTATTGCTGTTGCAGAGCCGGATCATCGGGATACAGCTTGATGGCTTGCTGACGCACCATAGCGTTGTAACCACCGGCACCAAACCCGCTGTGGTCATATCGGCTCAGATGGCTGTAGTAATCTGTGTTGAAAACTCCGGGTTGGATATGCGCGAATTGCACTGCGTAATCCTTGTATTCCTGGGCTTTGAGCTCTGATTCGTTTCTAAAGTAGAGTAGTGAGCCAATGATTCCCAGTTCTGCAGCCATCATCCCGTATCCGTATTGGTGGCCTGAGGATACCTGCCCCAATCCGGGTAATACGGCAGATTTGAGCACTCTTACGCCTCTGCTTTGGGCAAAGACGGGCATCAATAGGATAAGACAGGCGATTGTAATGCAAATGCGTTTAATCATTTAGAATTCCATTTGGTAATTGATTCTGAGCCCCAGATTGTTGTCGGGGCTGAAATAGAGATTCTGTGTGCCGGCTTCTTTTTTAATGAAGACGACATCCAGCATACTGACAATTCGGTTCAAGAGCAAAGTGCCGAGGACCAGGTTGTTGTAAAGCTTTGCTTCCTGGTACTTTGTGCGAGTCTTGCGATACTGGCTCCACTGGGAGTCATTTTCCCAAGCCCAGGCTTCATCGTCGCTATAAGTATTCGCAGCGATGTAGGCATCATAAGCGGCAGGATCATAGTTTGAAATCAGGAAGTAATTGCGTGCCATCATCTGCTGATAACGGTTAAATTCATCGCTGCTGCGCCAGTTTTGCATATGCTGAAAGTAGTTTCCGCCTACGTTTGCAGCAGCTCCGGCATAGGCACCGGCAAGCTCGCGATAGCTGTTATCCAGATCGGTGATATCCTTCTTTGTTTGGGCAAAGAGCGCGATACTCACAAGATCAGCGCTCATAAAGACTGCACCGCGATTTACCTTGCCCAGGCTGATTTCACCGCTGCCGGGGAGTATCCCGGACATCCCGACATAAGCAATCTTGGGTAAAGCGATCAGGCTGACAGGACAGACTATCAGCAAGAGAAGCAGCGAGCGCAGAACAGCTTTCATATACTTATCTAGAATCTGTAACTGAGGTTGACTGTGGGAGTGAATTTCATATCCCGCAGGCTGGCGTAATAATTGAGCTGGAAGGGGCTTTGAGAGATCGACATACGGTTTACTCTGTTTGTGAGAGTAACGGCTTCAATTGCGCTCACAAGGTGGTTTGCCACCAAGCCAAAGGAGAGCAGATGCCCTGTGCTGTACTCTTTCTCGGCATCTTTACGCATCCTTATGTACTCCTCGCGCATCGGTGAAGAGGAGGGGGCACCATGAGTCACTTGCTGGCTAAAGTCGTTGGCAATGATGTTTTCAATGGTGTGGTTGCCCAGCCAGCGAGCCGAAAAGTCCTCGGAACTCATTACAAATGCTGATTCAAAACCGGGATTGCCAAGGACGAACACACCGTCATTGGCGGCAAAAGTGTGATACCAATCAGCCCAACCGAAGATGTATTTGTCATACTTGCCAATGTCTTCGTAGAAGTGTTGGGTATTGTTTGCATCCAGCCGGAAGAAGCTGCCATCGTAGATGTCAGCCGTGTTGTAAGCAATCAGTATGGACTGGACATTGTTTTGGTATTCACGGCGATAGCGAGGTCCGGTGTATTGGAAATCCCCGATCTGAGTAGTAATGTTCTCACCGGTTGCGTACTTTTCATAGTCTTTGGTCAGCTCATTGCCTTTCTGGTTAAAATAGATCATTCCACCTATCAGAGCGAGCTCGATGACGGGGTAGATGTAGGTCTGGATAGCAGATTTATCAGCATAAAACTGGCCTGCACCGGGTAAAATCATCGAAAACAGCATAGCTTTGCGTGCATCTTTGCGAGCATAGTTGACCGTTATGATGTCGTTGCGAAGGCTGTTTGCATTGCTGACGGTATCAGAAGCGGCTGGATCAGCGAAAATCATATCATCGATATTACCATAACCGCCTTGGGCAAAGAGACTGCCCAGAGTAATAAGTGCCAACAGAATTAGTAAATTACGTTTCATACTTTCCTGCCTTTATTTTTGGATGGCGAATTTGAGCCGTTTGATCTGGTTGCCGTTTGTGGCGGTAAGGATATACACTCCGGAGCTTAGCCGGGAAGAATCTATCTCGAGATCTCTGGTGAGATTGCCATTAGCTGCTATTGTCTGCCTTTGGATCAGGTTTCCACTGATATCGTAAATGCTGTAAATGCCTGTTTGAGTCTGGTTTTCAAGGCGCAGTCTAAAGATGTCACCACTTACCGGATTGGGATAGATCCAGGCATTGTAATCAGCAATTGGCGGATTCTGCTGGAAGATCATACCGTCGTAATTGCCGGTTTCTCCGTTGCGGAAGCCATTCCAGAGGATAGGATCCTGGCTTATCCCGGAAAGCGTCTTGATGTGCAGCTTGCCGTTATGACCAATGTGGTAAAAGACGAGCTCCTGCTCATCATGGGAGTAATGCCAGTAATCAGCCCTGGCAAGGCGTTCCCAGATCATACTGTAAGCCTTGTCAATATTTCCCCTCTCATCGATGGCTATGTAGCCTCTGCCTTCCAGGGGAAAAAACATAAAGAACTTATTGGCAAGCTTGATGGAGTAGAGGTGAGCTGCTTTTGATGCCGGTGAGCTGCCTATATTGACCGGAAATCCGGGGATCAGGCTGCCATCTTCACGCAGTGCAAAAGCCTTGTCTCCTGAGGCAAAGAACAAACCCGGTGAGTAAGGCTCAAGCCGGGATAGTCCCATCTGTGTATTAGCAGAACCATGCGGGGCAGTGTAGATCTTGGTGAGGATATCTTCAGAGAGCCTGTAGATACTGCCTGTATTAGCCATCAGGAAGTAGATGATAGATCCATCTTGCTGATTGTTAAAGATCACAGGCTCGTAGAGACCAAAGCTCTCCGGCAGGTTGATTGACTTGCTTAGGTTCAGCTCCCTGTCAATGAACAAAACGGCTCTCTCTCTCAGAGCTAAAATCCCGTTCTGAGTCTCAGCCATCCTGAGGATACCGCCCAGCTCGTTGTTATATTCTTCCACTATGTAATCGCCTATGCGAAAGAGACTGCTCTGAGTAGCCACATAGAGCTTATATCCATCCGGGTTTCTATGCCTGATATAGATGGGAATACTGGTCAGTGAATCAGGAAAGCTGATCGGGTGTTGCTGGTAGAAATCATCCAGGAAGTCGAGTATGTCAATCTGCGTTCCACCGCTCAAGACCAGCTCCATATATTGATCCGGGCTCTGGTTTGCCACGATTACCGGATTCTGTCTCAGAGGCGCCAGAACAGGGAAGTAGCCCAGTTGGTTCTCCCACACACCTGTCTCTTGGTTTCGGGAAAGAAGCTCAAGCTGTCCGCCACCAAACAATGGTATCTCGTCGGACAGAGTAAAGCTGGAGAATAGCATTGGAGCAGTAAAGACCGGCAAACTGTCTGCCTGGACAATCTGTTCTTTGCTGAAGAAGCTATCCTTGATCTTGAGGCTCATGAAGGTGGCAGGATTACTGATTTCATCCAGCCAGTACTGAGAAGGAAGTCTGTTGGTATCGAGTAATGCCGGGGTTGTAACTGAATTTACACGAGGTCTCCACTCTTGAGATGACCATCCCGCAAAGGAGCCATCTTCATTGAGATTGGGTTTCCTCTGGTGGAAATACTCGTATTGAGTGCCCGTCCAGTAATATGAATACTCATTGCCGATATCCTCAAGACCATCAGCTTCTATAACCTTTACTCCCCGGTAATTGTAGGCGGTATTGACAGTGTTGTTATCAAAGTTGCTAACCCATACGCCATCCGAATACGTCGTACCCTGATTATAGATAATATCTTCATTAACATGCCAGAGCATCACCCCACCGCCTATAGACGCTCCATTCTGATTCATAAAGGACGGCAGCAGATAGTCGTATTCGTAAGTAGGATTGTTATCTGGATCGTCAAGCGCAGTAGGGTAGAGGATTACACGGCCATTGAGCCCACCAAAGACAGCTGTAGCTCCATCTCCATCCGGATCAACCGAACGGTTCTCAGCCAAGATATACTCAGTCTCAGAGAGCGGTAGCTTCACAATATTGGGTCTTATATTACCGGGATCCTGTCTAACGCTGGATGCAGCTAGACTTACTATGGATTCACCTGCCAGGTCGTGAGCATCTTTCATCATCCCATTTGCACGGAATGTATCTTCAAATAGCAAAGCTCTTGAGAAAGCACCAGGTAAGGCAGGCAGGATACCTTCCACCATCACATAGGAGCCGTCTTCCAGCGGACCATCGACCAAGACACCGCTTCCACCGCTATCCATAATATCAAAGACACCCACCATCGGCTGGAAGGTTCTGGTATTGTATAGATCTACCAAGCCCATGGAATGACCAAACTCATGTGCAATAACAGCATTCAGAGCACCATAACCGCTCCAATACACCGCATCTCCGTAATCTCTCGAACGAAAATCCTGAGATATCGTAGCCGGAACATTGCAGGCGTGCGTAACTGTCCATGAACCTTCATCAACAACTGCCGCCTTATCCTCACCCACTCGTATGAAGAAAGATGGTATGTCAACCGGGCTGTCTCCCAGTACATCATGCTGCCAATCTGAACCGGCATGGATGATCATAAAGTGAGAGTACTGCCTAAAGTCGATCTCCGGGTCTGTCTGATCCGCCAGTTCTATAGCTGCTTTGAAATACTCTTCCATCCTCGAGACAAAGGTTTCTCCGGATGCTCCGGGCGGGTTGTAGTATGCCATATCATGAGGCAATGTATAAGCCTGTTGATTCTTGGGGTAAAGTTCGTAACGAAGGTTAAAAGTGCCGGCAGAAGCTGCCAGATAGTAATACCTTAGTGCTTCCAGATTGGAGAGATAATACTCGTGATCGTGGGGAGGACTTCCGATGCTGTAGAGATAATTGGGGTCGGGCTCAAGCTGGAATTTACCATTTCCCGTACTCAGGGGATTGTCATCTTCTTGGAAATCCACCAGGATCACCAAGAGATTATTGTCGATGAATGTCCTGTCTTGTCCGGAGATTGAGGCTGTCTTTTCCTGCTTCAATAACTCGGTGTAGGGGTGTCTCTTGGGATATTGAAACTCGCTTGATTTACGCAGTACTTTGACCTGAGCCGCAAGCGGGAGGAAGAGTGAGATCAGCAGTAGCAGAGGAAGTCGTTTCATATAGATCTGGTTTAATCAAAGCGGGTCAAGTGCCGGGAAAGCTCGGAAGCTGTTCCAGCGGGCAATTGACCCACTTTAATCTTAATTACAATCGTAATCAGCCTTAGAATTCAAACCCGAGTGAGAAGACTTTGTTGAAGTCATTGGTCAGTTTGCCTGCCCAAATCATACCAAAATCCACATTGAGTTTGTACTTTTGGCTAAAGCTATATTGGAAACCGGCTCCAAAACTCGGGCCAGTAACCTGACCTGCGTTATCATAGAAATAACCGCCCCTGAGGGTGATCAAATCCAGATAAGTGTATTCAGCACCGGCAGAGTAGATCGTTTCGTCGAAATGCTCAAAACCGGTTACGAAGCGCTGAATCAGGGGGTCTTCATTGGCGAGGATCTTGCTGGCTTCGGCTGAAACTCTGAGCTTGTTCATCGGGCTGTCGAGAGCTGTGTATGCAGCACCCAGACGGATCGTCATAGGCAACGGATCAGCTTGATCTTCATTGACATAAGTAACGTCTGGACCGATATTTTGCAATACCAAAGCGGCATTCAAACCTTCTACGCCGGCTACATCGCGGAACTGGGAAGCGAGGTCAAAAGCAAAGCCAAAGGTCTTGCCTTCTGTATCGGTATTACCGGTGCCGGGTCCCAGGTAGCTGTAGATCAGCTTGAAGTTTCCGCCAACACCGATCTTGTCAGGAGTGATCTCATAAGCATATCCTGCGGCAGCGGCCATTTCAAATGTATGGAATTCGCCAAGTTCATTGCCAAATTCATCCATCTGCATCTGAGTGCCGGCATCGAGCCACGTGATATGCACGCCGAGATTTCCAATACCCTCAAAGTTTTGGTTCCAACCGTAATACTGGTGGAACATATCATCAAAACCGCCACCTGCGCCCTGCATCCAAGGCATGTGTGTGGCAGCGAGCTGAGTCTTTTTGTTAAAGGCCATCGAGGCAGGATTCCACCATCCGGCATACGCATCATCTGCAACCGCAGTGAAGGCACGTCCCATACCATTGGCGCGAGCGCCCGGTTCAAAGGTGAGGAAGAGGAGTGACGCCTGGGAGACGGCAGCAAGGCTCAAAGGTGCGACCATCAATAATGCTAATGCAGCACCGATCAGAGTCTTTTTGGATCTGAACATTTATACCTCCATGTATTGGGTATTATTTGATGTAAGGCATCAACAGATAAGCCCTACCTGTGTTAACTTCTACAAAAATCTAACTGGTAAGGCTAAAAAACCAAGTAGATTCATCCTAAATTGCCTTAAATAGAGCCTGAGTTAACAAAAATTACCGGTTTCTCCTTTGATTTGGTGCCGAAGGCCGGAATCGAACCGGCATGGGCTAATGCCCGGTGGATTTTGAGTCCACTGCGTCTACCTATTTCACCACTTCGGCACGCTCTCTCCCAAGTTTTAGAGATTCGTTCTCCTGTCAATATAAAAAAGCTGATTGGATAAGGATTTCTTGTATAAAACTATCAAATGAGCATTGTCAGTATCAATATACAATACTGCAAGACCTTGCATGATAGCACATTAGATGTGTTGCCGAAAGGAAGCCAATTGCTATCTATACTCTCTCTCAAAGCACCGTCCTGTGCTGACCCTGTGCATCCCCTGTGAATCCCCTGTAGGGCAGCGGAATCTCAGCTCCTATCCACATGTTGCACATGTGGGTACTTTGAGGTAGCCTTAGGCACTCTGCTTGATAGGATGCATGCTGCATGCTTGTAGCCTGCTTGAATCCTGCATGGCGATGCAACAATCAACTGATAAATAAGTACTTAGGAAGGTTTCATTGAAAGAGAGGGGATAATGGCTTACTGTGCATAGTTTTACAGCATTAACAAAAGGATCTTTTTGATGGGGATAAAAAAAAACTCCGCTTATGGCGGAGTTCTTCCTTGTAATAATCTACTGTTATCCGGCGATCAAACCGCTGATCAGGAAGCTGGTTGCGAAAGCGATAATGGCATAAAGCTCAGGAAACACGCCCAGAATCAGTGTCTTGGTGAAGACGTCATTACCGCTGCCCAGACTTTCGATACCATTTGCAACAATCTTTGCCTGTTGGATAGCGGAGATCAATCCGACAATACCCATGATTAAGCCGGCGCCCAGAAGAGCAGCAGCTTGCATCATGGTGAGATTGGGATTGACAGCGATCTTTTGCAGAATGAAGAAAGCACCAAATCCATAGAGGCCTTGTGTGCCGGGAAGAGCGGAAAGGATCATGCAGTTTGCAAAGATATCATCTCTTTTCTTCATTGCGGCGACGCTGGCGCTACCACCGATAACTGTACCGATTGCACTGCCGATACCGGCGAGAGCCACCATCAGGAAAATACCAACCCAGGCGATTATATATGCCGCGCTGGTTCCGGCTGCTTGTGTAAGTTCGTTCATGATTTCTCCAATTTATTTATTCTGATTTCCAAAAGGTTTGTAAGCTATGCCAGGTCCTTCGAACCCTGCGTTCTTAAAAAACTCAACAAAAGTAAGACGCATCGGATGCACAAAAGCACTCAGTGCGCCCAGTGCAAGGATCAATGAATGCCCCAGCAGCATAAATATCGGATAGATAAGGTAGTTCACGATACCGGGTTTCTCACCCAAAACAGTGAAGCCGATGGAATTGATCACGAATCCCAAGATTGCGCTGGAGACGCCCAATGCGAATAGACGAATGTATGACAATATATCGCCAAAGAAGCCTGTTACTACATTGTAAAGCAGCCACAAGCCACCAAGTATGTTGATGATGATGTTCTTTTTGGGGTTGTTGAAGAGCAGGATCAGAGCCAATCCGGCAAAGAGTGGATACTTTGCATAGGAGTGGATAATCGTAGGTTGCACTCCAAGCTGAGTGGATCCCAATACTGCCAGGGCAAGGATAAACAGGAAGGTTCCCGCGGGAGCCAGTCCATACTTGAATCCTGATCTCATCATCTGTTTGATCGTGTTTATCATCACTCCAAAAAGGATCTGAATAGCACCCAAGAGTAGAGCCAGATTGAATATCTGTTCGTTGCTCTTGACCAAAACAAAGCGACTGAGCCTTTCATTCTCTACCAACTGGAAGCCCAGGATAGTTCCAAAAGCAGCGCCAACAACAACCGAGGCGATGCCAAAGGTGATCACAAGATTCATAAAGACTTGGAATCCCGGAGCTTTGTTTTTACGCTTCAGGAAGAAGGCGAGCACTATCAGGATGATGCCATAAGCCATATCCGCATTGCAGAAGCCAAAGAAGAGCATAAAGAACGGGGCGAAGAAGGGAGTAAGATCAAAGTCATTGTAATTTGGCAACATATACATCTTGCTGATGGTCTCGTAGAGACGGGAGAAGGCGTTATTCTTCAGCATAATGGGAGGGTTGTCATCAGGCGATACATCTGCACTGAAGTGAATTACTCCGTTGTTTGTTACAAATTGCTTTAAGTCTTGTTCTTTACTCTTTGGCACCCATCCTGTTAGAACTCTTAGGTGATCCTTAGCTTCATTATCTGCGAGTTCCAGGGCTTTAGTGTATTCGTAGCTCTTGCTGAGGTTTTCGATCTCATCCGTAAATTCTTTGTTAGCGGTGGCTGAGATGTTTTTGAGGTAATCGACTACGTCTTTGTGCCGCTCTTCAAGCTCTGCCAATTGGTTCTCATAATCATTCAAGCTGTGTTGATGAAAGCTGAACTTATCAGCCTCGATCTGGGGAGCTTCACCTGTGTAGAGCACTGCAAAGTAGAGAATACCGGAGCGTTCTGTTACTTCCAGGATCAGGGCTTCATCTTTCCATTGCTGTTTGAAGTGATTCTTTAGGCAATGATAAAATTCCACCATCACGCCTTTCTGTTTCAGGAGCGCAAGCAAGGGATAATCGAAATGTCCCCAGGGCTCGAGATCATGAATCTGCTTTCTGATGGCTTCTTTCTGGCGCGAGAGCTTCTCGAGCTCTTCCTTGGCCTGGTTGATGTTGTTCAGGATAGCTTTCACGGGCAGGGGAGAAACACCGGGCTTGACTTCAGGATCGGTGTATTTGCCTAGATACTTGATGGCATCGGAGTATTCAGCCATCAGCTCTTGATTTTGGATCAGAGCGGGATTCTCGGCTACCTTGCTGCTTTCGATGTGCAATACACCCAGGTCCTGAAGTTTTTTCAGGAAGTCTCCATATTCCAGATGATACAGTACGAAGCTGTATTTCCTCATTTTCTCTATCATAAGGCTGCCTCGTTGCTCATGCGGTTCTTAAGTATCTTCTGTCCGGCCTTGGAGAGGTTTTCCTCATCTTCCAGGAAGCGCTTTATCTTGAGGATTCCTTCTTCAAAGGCGGGAATCTGTACTTTCTCGTAGAGATTGACTTTCTGTGTGGTCTTCTTGCGGACGTGCTCCAGTATCTGCATCTTGCGCTGGAACAGCCTCTGCTCTATCTGGAGCTCAGAGACTTGTTTCAATAGCTGAACACCGTCCAAAAACCAGGTTGGAGCTCTGAAGAGATTTATCTGAGCCAGTTCGTATTCGATCTTGCCGAGCACGGGAGTCTGCACTCCTGCAATTTTGCGGCTCTGAATATCGATCTCGCGGATCTTGACCAGAGAAGGATCAAACTCGGTGTAGAGCTTCATAAATTCATTTAGCTCTGTGAACTTAGCTTGAATATTCTGGTCGAGCTCATGAACCTTGTCTCTGGCACGCTTCACTTCAAGCCGCAGAGCGCTTTCCTTGTTCTTCAGGGTGGGCAGCGCTTTGATGCGAACCTTTAGCTGCTTGTTCAGTTCCTGCAGAGCTGTTTTATTGTATTGGAATTTAAGGCTCATTGCTTTTTCCAGTAAAGCTTCATAAATTCGTCTTTGATACCGATTTCAGCGCGGTTGAAATACTTCTGGAAGAGCTCCCAGGTCGTATCCAGCATCTCATCGATATCTATGTTAACGTCTATAGCCAGGATCAGTTCGGAGTACTGCTTGGCAAAGCTCAAGACACGCTCATCGTAATCTGAAAGGTCAAAGCCGTTTTCCAGCTTGGTCTTGGCATTGGCTGCATCAGAATAGAGCCGGACAGCGGTATTCATCACCTGAGGATGATCTGCGCGGGTCTTTTTGCCAATAACAAGCTGTTTGAGGCGTGAAAGTGATCTGAAAGGATCAACAATAACCTTGGAGATATCAGTATCACGACGCAGGTAAAGCTGGCCTTCAGTGATATAACCCGTGTTATCGGGAATAGCGTGGGTAATATCGCCACCGGAAAGAGTCGTCACTGCGACTATAGTTATCGATCCACCCTCGGGGAACTGCACTGCCTTTTCATAGAGCTTTGCCAGCTCTGAATAAAGAGAGCCGGGCATGCTGTCCTTGGAGGGAATCTGATCCATACGGTTCGACACTATCGAGAGAGCATCGCAGTACAGAGTCATATCAGTAAGCAATACCAGTACCTTCTCCTGTTTCTCTCCGGCAAAATATTCTGCAGCAGAGAGAGCCATATTGGGCACAAGGAGGCGTTCCACGGGAGGATTCTCGGTAGTATTCACAAAGGATACTATACGATCGATCACACCTGCATTCTCGAAGGCATTCTTATAGTAAAGATAGTCATCGTTGGAGAGACCCATGCCGCCCAGGATGATCTTATCGGCATTGGCACGCAGGGCCACCATTGCCATCACTTGGTTGTAAGGTTGGTCAGGATCTGCGAAGAAAGGTATCTTCTGTCCTGTCACCAGAGTATTATTCAGGTCGATACCTGCAATACCCGTAGCAATAAGCTCGGAGGGTTGTTTACGGCGGACGGGATTGACCGATGGTCCACCGATCTCAATCTCTTCACCCTGCACTTCGGGACCGCCATCAATGGGATCTCCATAAGCATCAAAGAACCTGCCTGCAAGCTCGTCACTAACCTTCAGAGTGGGAGGTTTACCCCAAAAGACGACTTCGGCATCAGTGCCGATACCTTCTGTACCGGAAAAGATCTGCAGTGTGACTGATTCACCCATGATCTTAACGACCTGAGCTCTGCGTCCTGCCACGGTTGCCATCTCATCATTGCCGACGCCTGTTGCATTGACGGTACAAGTAGCCTTGGTGATCTGATTCAACTTTGTATATATCTTTTGGAAGGCTGTCATTTCACTCTCCTTTGGGCAACGATAGAGTGTAATTCACGTTCGAACTCCTTGAATTTGTCTGATTCAAACTCTGCATAGTTCATCTGCTTGGCGAGGTTGACCATCTGAATAAAGTATGGTTGCACATCCTCAAAGCCATCGTAGCTGTATTCAAAGTCACAGACTTCCAGAATCAGATCCAGCATATACTGCTGACGCTTCATCGGAGTGGATTGATCTATCTTGTCAAAGCCGTCTTGCTGCAGGATAATACGATCGATCAGCTCAGACTTCATATACTTGTCATGATAAGAAAGCGGAACACCATCATCACCCAGGATGTTGATCTGCTCATAGGCTTCACGGCCTCGCAGCAGAATATCTTTGGCATGCAGGACTTTTTGTACCCAGCCTGATTCGATATTGGTATTGAGGTAATCCTGTACCTCGTCATATTCCAGATACTTTGAATAGGAATCTATCGGATCAACAGCAGGATAGCGCTTGCTGTCTGCCCTGTCCTGAGAGAGAGCATAGAAGCAGCGAGCAGCTTTCTTAGTGGATTCGGTAACGGGTTCCTTGAGGTTACCACCGGCAGGAGACACCGTTCCAATGAAGGTTATAGAGCCTGTTGCTCCGTTGTTTAGATTCACGAATCCGGCACGGGAATAGAAGTTTGAGACAATGGCAGGCAAGTCCATAGGGAAAGCATCCGGTCCGGGAAGCTCTTCCATACGGTTTGACATCTCTCTGAGAGCCTGAGCCCAGCGAGAGGTAGAATCTGCCAAGAGCAGCACTTTCAAGCCCATGGAGCGGTAATACTCGGCAATGGTCATTGCTGTATAAACGGAAGCTTCACGAGCAGCCACGGGCATATTTGACGTGTTACAGATGATGATTGTGCGTTCCATCAGCTTACGTCCTGTGCGTGGATCATCCAGCTCTGGGAACTCAACGAAGAGCTCAACCACTTCATTGGCACGCTCACCGCAAGCAGCCACAATAATGAGATCAGCATCAGCATTCTTTGAGATACTGTGCTGGAGCACTGTCTTACCACAGCCGAAAGGCCCGGGAATAAAGCCAGTGCCACCTTCCACGATGGGATTGAGTGTATCGATAGTACGTACACCTGTCTCCATCAATCTGAAGGGACGTGGCTTGTCCTTGTATGCTCTGATTGGCAGCTTGACAGGCCAATACTGGATCATATTGATTTTGTATTCTTTGCCTTCAGCATCCGTAAGCACGGCAATTGTATCAACAATAGAGTACTCAGCTTCAGGGGAAACGCTCTTGACAGTGTATTGCTCTTCCATTGTGAAGGGCACCATGATCTTGTGAGAGATCCAGCTTTCCTTGACCTCACCCAGCCAATCACCACCACTGACTATATCACCGGCTTTGGCGAGAGGTTTGAACTGCCACTTGGCTTCTTCGTCCAGAGGATCGGTGTATTCACCTCGGGTAAGGTAAACGCCCTTCATCTTATTGAGGTCGTTCTGCAATCCGTCATAATTCTTGGATAGCATGCCGGGGCCAAGCTTAACTTGCAGCATATGCTTCACAAATTCGACTTTATCTCCTGGGCGGAGACCGCGTGTGCTCTCAAAGACCTGTGCATAAGCGAGATTTCCCACGACCTTGATGACCTCTGCCATCAGCTTCACACCTTGAAGCTCGATATAGCAGATCTCATTTTGGGAGACAGGACCATCCACTTCGACCATGACCAGGTTTGAGATAATTCCTTTGACTATTCCATTGGTCATAAAGATACCTTCTATCTATTCATTATTATCAGTTTTTATCTTTCTTTGCTCTAACCGAGAACTCACCCGGTATCTTAAAGCTCTCGCTCAATGCATTCAATGTATCGTAAAAGCTCTCTTTGCCGCTATCCGTATCCATAGATGTCCAGCGCTCCAGGATCCTCAATTTTGAGTAATAACCAAGGATCTTATCGATGCTAAAGTACTCAAAAAAGAGCTTTGAATCGATCCACTTCCAGCGCAGGATATCATAGGATCTTTCACGATACAGAATGTTGTTTTGATCATAGATTCGCCATACTGCATCGTAGGTCTCCACATCTTTGCCAAGACCAAAATCTGTAGCAGTACTACGCCGGATCGAATCAACATACTCCTTGTGACCTACCAAATACGGCTTGAAGTCATAGTTGTGTTCCCGGCCATTGATTGCGATCACTATATTCCTGATCTGGGCGTCGTACTCAAACCAAGCTTTGATGAACTTGTTCCCGGATTGTTCCAGATATTCATAAGCTTCTTGTATGAAGTCATGATCGGCTGTGTGGTAGGGGGGAAGCTCTTCCTGAGAGAGCAGCTCAACTACTTTGGCAGAGATAAAGGAGGGCAGGTCTTTGAACTCAGCCGGCTCTTTCGTATCCTGATTCTGAGCGAGTTCTCTGCAATACGCCAGAAATCTCTCCCAATACTTCTCCGGATAGACCGATACCGGCTTCTCCGGAACTGTCCCATTATACAATAGTCTCAGGAGTATATCAAGTTCATCCGGCAGATGCAGGCTGAGCAGCAGCTTGTAATCAGCAGCACTCAGGTGTTTTAGTGCGTCCTCCCGAAATGCCGCAGTGCTATAGCTTTGCTTTGCGTCATCAATACTCAAGCCGGGTAAACCGCTGATGAAATAGTAGTATTGCATTATCAGGATTCAAACAATAGCTTTTGGGTGCGTGGACGCAGGTAAGAATTGAATAGATTGGCAAAATCACTATCGCTAAAGCTGAGCTTGTAGCTGCCATCCTGTGGTGCAATCGTAAAGCCATTCTTCATTGCAGGGCTAAAGTCCACCCTGAGCTGATTGTCCAACACAGCCTTCATCGAGGCGATAAAGTGATCCTCGAGCTTGGCTTTCATGGCTTCCGGTATGGTGATAATTCCGTCTTTGTTACTGGTCTTCCAAGCTTCCAAGGATTCCAGAATCAACTTTTTGGTGAAGTCTGTATCGCTAAAATCGGAGGATATCTTTGCGCTGTAAACGCTTCCCAGGATCAGATCGGTGATTTTGCTCTTTAGAGAATTGACCGTATGCTGGGCTGCCAGCTTGAGGTCTGATTGGGTGTTTTTCTTTTGGTCTTCCGCGCGTTTGGCGGCATCTTTGAGGATTAGATCCGCTTCGTGCATAGCTTTTGTCCTGATATTATCGGCTTCTTCACGGGCGGAGGCGAGGATTTTCGCAGCTTCGGCCTCAGCTTTTGCCACACCTTCCTCATAAACTTTGGTCAAAAGGTCTTGCAACTGGTCGCTCATAGTTCTTACTCCAGCTTTGGTTACTTTTTTCCACCTTTTAAACTCTTATGTTTTGTGTCAACAAGAATTCCTGCAAGTAAAGTATCAGTCAGATGCCCTTGCATACTGATCCTCTGTGCTTTATACTATCAACAAACATAATAAATCCAGCCAAAGGAGCTATGATGCTTGCAATAGTAGATTTTCCACAAGCCTATACCAAAGTTCACCTCCCTTCCAAGGTCGCTCTCGTTGTGAGCCGCAAACCCGATCACAACTACAATATGATCACCGTTGAGTGGTTTATGAGAACCTCCATCCAGCCACCGCAATTTGCCATATCCATCGGTCACAGCCGCTATTCTTATGATTGTCTGAGTGATTTCGGCTATTTTAACCTAGTCCTGCCCTCTCCGGAGCTCAAGCCCGTGCTATCTCTCGCAGGCTCAAATTCCGGACGCGATATGGATAAATTCGCTGCTACCGGTGTGGATTACACCCTGGGCAAATTCCAAAAGCTTCCCATACTTAACAATGCTATTGCCAATTTTGAATGCGAGATCGTAAGCCAGGTCCGCTCCGGAGACCACACTATCTTCGTGGGCGAAGTCAAGTATAGCTGGCTCAACGACGAAAAGGAATTCTTCGTCTATAAATAAGCACTCATCCCATAGCACAAGTCGCAGGATTGCTACTTAGATTATCACGAGTTTTCTGGTGACTTGATGGTTACCCTGTTTCAGCCTCAGCAAATAGATTCCCGGGGCTTTTCTTTGCTCTCCGCGCCGGTTGAATTGGTAATTGATCCGCTGTTGCCCCGTACGAAGATCATCAACCGATATGGTATCCACCTTCTGGCCTCTGATGTTGTAAAGCTCCAGCTCAGCTTTCTGACCTGCAACCTGCTCAAATTCTATGGAAAAATCACCCCGGGTGGGGTTTGGGTACACGCTCAAAGCCGGCACTCCGGTCTGCAGCTCATCTTCTGAAGAAGTCGATATCTCCAGCTTCAGACAGCTATAGACGGTCGGATTGTTCACTCCACTACGCCCATGTACAAAGATATAGCGATCGCTACAGAGGTATTTCAGCGAGTAGTAATACTCTGTCGCACCTTGCCACGGACTTCCCAATACGTTTATCCACTCCTGAGTATCCGGATCAGCCAAGCTGAAAAAGTCCTCACCGCCTGCATAGTGTACTGCAAGCATCCTTCCCTGGTAGATCCCCAAAAACCTGTATTGCTTATCAGGCTCGCTGATCTGTGGGAACCCTTGCACCAAAGCTATGTCTCCCTCGGCATCTTGCCGGTAAATCCTGGCGTCGCTATAATCCCCTGACATTCCTGAATATGTATAAACACAGGTATGCAAGTCTTCGCCAAAAGGAAACAAGAACCGCCAGCCTTCACCGTATTCTGCCCAGCTATCGATACTCGACCATGTTTCTAAATCGATCGTATCTCCAGTCAAACTCAGGATCCCGCAATTTGAATAGGTATTGGCATCTTGATCAACGAACCATTCGACGTAGTATCTATTCTGTTCAAACGCATAAAAGGTCTTGATCAGCATATTTGAATAGCCTGTTGGTATCACATTATCATTTGAATCGATGATTACAGCGGGGTAGTCCTGCGGAATGGTTGTGTAGAGATCCCACTGAGAGACCAAAATCTTATCATCGCCCAGGGGACTGGCGCATGCATCGCTACCTGAAGCAAGGTCATACACTGATTCCAACTCTGCGCTGGCAAAATTCCAAGACCACAATTTCGTCTGATTTTCCCAAGAATCTGCGATAAAATATACCTTATCACCCCTAAAGACCGGATAGCCCCACATTCCGCCAACTCCACCCGCCTGAAAGTTCAGATAGTAAGGGACAACAGTCGCACCGGTGATCTGCAGATAGACTATGCGGAGATTGTTTGAGAAGATAATGTGCTGGGTAGGTCCATCCCGGTGTGTGTAATGCAGCCAGTATTGAGTATCATTGCCCAGGGGCTCGTAGGGGAAACTGTATATGGTCCCCGTGTGTTCCACATCGCCATTCGCCTTGATCCGCTTCATCTCGATATAGTTGGTCGCGTTACTTGGTGTGAAATATTTGTAAAGGCAAAGGGTACTATCTGTATCCATCACAATACTATCGTACGACCAGTTGAGATTACAGGTGCCCACTTGAGTCAACAAAGCTGTCTGCAGAGCGCTCAGCACTGCAAAAGCAGCCAATAACAACAAAATCAAACCATACTTTCTCATAATACTTGCTCCTGCATTTATAACAAATACTTAAAGCAATTATTGTTCCTTATTCCCTTAGTTTTGATCGAACAAGTCTCTCTCGTTTCTCTCACGATTCTCCCTCTTTGTGGGAGAATTGAGAGAGATAGGTGGGAGAGATGTTAGTTCGAAGCGAAGAGAAGGCTTTGGGTAGAGCGCTCCTTTTCATTGGATGCTTGTATCCTGCTTCCATCCTGCTTGAATCCTGCATGGCGAAGCAAGAACCGACTGGGAGACAGAGCTTTAGCATCGTATGATCCAAAGGTGGCGTTAAAGGGTATGCCGGGCAATGATTTAGCTTGTTAGAAATTGGGACGGGGAGAGCTGATGCGGCTGAAGATGGAACGGAAGCCGGGGGAGAAGACGCTATTGGGGTTTTGCGAGAGGAAATCTCTGGCGATCAATTCTTTGGACTGGGAATCGTCCAGTATGCGAACCTTGAGGACCTGTGAGTACTCCTGGCAGATTTGATCCGTAAAAGAGTGATTCAAAATGGTCAAGGCTCTGTCCTTCAGATTCATCTGCATAGCCCATTCCGCTGCCAGAATCAGAAGCTCTTCTTCATTGGTTGTGGCAAAAACAGATTGGAGACTGTCGATTGCGGCGGCTTTATATAGGTGAAAATCCTTGTAGGCTTGGAGGAAAGATGAGCGGGGAGCGGCTTCGAAGCTATTGGCAAACATCAGTAGCTGGATGGCGTCGTTTACCCAAGGACTGCCGGGCTGCATGATCACGTATTCGTTCATCAGCGAATCTGCCAGATCGATCTCCTCTCTGAAGAGGCTCAGAACGATTTTGTAATAGTCTCTGAGGGCGGTTTGTTGTGGATCGGTGATCTGGCTTAGCAAGCGTTCTGCAGTGTCGTAATTGCCTGCCATCATAAGCAGCTTGGTAATCAGCATGTTGGCTTCACCGACTTCAGCTCCGCCTCTGGCAAAGCGTCTTGCCGATTCGAGAGTTTGGAGGACGGAGTCGAACGGTGCGCCTTGCTTGAGCTGCATCTCTGCCAAAAGTTTCCTGCCTGCATAATTCGCACTGATGCGGTTGCGGTATTGGTTTTGCGCCAGGACGGGATCTGCGAAGAGGCTATCCAGGATGGACATCGCTATGTTTGTGTTTCCGAGCCGGTTGTTGATCTGAGCGAGCTTCAAGCGATACTCACTCTTTTGAACGATGTCTTGGCTTTGCTCTCTGAGATGGTTGAAAGCCATCAGTGCTACGGAATCGTTCACCGCAGCATATTGATCTTCCGCGAATCGTTGCAATCTGGGTAGCGGCAGGCGTTTGTATGCTTCGAAGGCGGTGCTAAAGTCTTTGAGATAGACCAGGCTGCCGGCATAGAGCTCCAGAATGGCAGTATCATCGGTAGCATTCGCGATGTCGGCGATCACACGGATCAGCACGGGATTCTCCGTCAGGATGGTCTTGATCTGGTTGTTTACGAAGTAGAGGTTGTTTGGGCTTTGCCTCAGCCAGCTGATGTACTCTCTGGCTGATTGCTCCAGGCGCCTGGAATTCAGATAGGCATTTGCCAGCTCGAGAGTGAACAGGTCGGGATTGTTGTAGTGATTGCGGGCAAAGAGATACAGCTCGGATGAACGGTCGTAGAAACCGCGTTGCTCAAAGTAGGATGCCAGCAGTCGAAAGCGGTTTTGGTCATAATTGACGCGAGCAAGGTAGCTGATTGTGTTGTTGTAAGCGTCCTGCGGCCTGCCTTGGTGGATCATGAGGAGTATCTGCTGCTCACTGAAAGTATTGGGATTTATGCTGCGTTGGTTCTCCGTGAGGAGGGTTTCCGCCTTGCTGAGTTGGGAGGTTTGCAAGTAAATCTGCATCAGTTGGAGGATGCTGTTTTGATCTCCGGGCCAGCGTTCCAGGATGATTCGGAACATCTGTTCGGCTTCATTGTATTGCCTGCGAGCCAAAAGCTGGTATGCTTCCTGGGTCATGATCTGCTTCTCGTCGTATTGAGCGGAGAGGTTGGTGACTATTGATAGCAGTATGACGAGTATTATCAGGCGTAGCTTCATTGTCCGCCACCGCTGTTGATACGTTTCAGGTATTCGATGATGACTTGCTGGTATTCGGCAGGATAGCTGCGGTAGCTTTCATCCAGGATTGCTCTGCGGCGCAGGGATTCAAAGTCCTGGGGTGAGACTTGATTGCCCCAATCCTGGCGGGTGGAGGCTTCTGCGCGGCGCTCGCGGGATTGTTCACGTTGGTTTATGGAGCGTTGAGCGTCCAACATACGGGATATGATACGTTCCTGACGGTTTAGAATTTCCTGATCCAGTCTGCCGCTACGTAGCTGTCTGGAAACTGCTTCCGCTTCCTCTATGATCTGCTGGATGCTGTTGCCTTGCTGCTGGGCCTGGGGATTGTTTTGCAGAGCACGCTTCAAGTTATCTGCCAGACGTTGCTGATCGGAAGCCAAGCGTTGCATTTGCTGTTGCATGGCTGCATCCATCCCGCCGCCACTGGCTTGCATCTGCTGCATCAACTGCTGGGTAAGCATATTCATAGCCATCTGTTCCTGGCTCATTTGCTGCAGCATCTGCATCAGTGACTGCATGCCTGAGCCTGCTCCCGAGCCACTGCCCTGGTTTTGCATGGATTGGATCAGATCGTAGGTTAGGAGGTTTATACCTCTTTGGATGCGTGCCAGCAGCTCAGGTGTCCTGGTGTATTGCATCTCGCTGATATTGACAAAGAACTCCCTGTATGCGTTGAAGGTGTCGCTAAGATCGATGTAGAACTTTGGAGTGAGAAACATCATCACCTGAGGCTTTGAGTATAGCTTGTTCAAAGAGAGCTGGATGCCTTCGTAGGTGGAGATGAGATCCTGCACAATCTGGTATGGATCGTTTTGGTAACGAGTGCTCAGTTCCTCGTGATTGCGGGAGAATATCAGCATCTCACGGACAGCAGTCTCCATCGCTTGCTTTACTTCTTGCTGCGATCCGGCACCCATAGATTCCCTCATCTGCTGCAATCTGCGTGTGAAGGTGCGCATCTTTTGCAGAGCTTCCGATTGTGCTTGAGCAGCGGAGGAACGGTTGTTCTGGTTCAGACTCTGCCTGCTTTGTTGCATATTGGGTTGAGGATCAGATTGCCTCATCTCGCGCTGCAGCTCTTGCAGTTGCTGCAAAGCGTTCCTATCTTTGTTGGGATCAAGCATTTGTTCAATCCCTGCGAGTTCCTGCTGGAGGTTTTGATACTTCTGCTCTATGTTTTCCTGATCAGAGGCAAGTCTTTGGTTGTCTTGACCTGACTGATTCGTCCTCTCCAAGAGGTCTTCCTGCATTCTCTGCATCTCTTCGGATATCTGCAGAGCTTTTTGGACTGCTTGTTCTTTCTTGACACTCTCTAGTAGGTCGATTGTCTGCTGTATCTTCTGCGCAAAGTCTTCCATCGAGAAACGGAAGTTCTCCATTGCCCTGCGCAAATCCTCAGGACGGATGTTCTCCATCGCTTCATTCATCCTCTGAAGCGCTTCCTGGAGGCTTTCATTGTTGATCTCAGCCATCAGTTCCTGGATACGCTGCATTTTCTGCACCATATCCTGCGAGAGCGTGGAATTCATCTGCATTCTTTCCACCAGTTCCTGATAGTTCTGGTTGATCTCATCCACCTGCTCGCTAAGGTTATCCTGCTGCTCGATAATCTGCTGCAACTGCTGTTGTTGCTGCCAATTGGGATTATCTTCGCGTAGCAATTCACGACGCATTTCTTCAAAATCCTGCTGGAGTTCCCGGGATCTATCGCCGATATTCTCAAGCTCTTCGACAGTACTTCGTTCACGAGCCTCAATCTCCCTGAAGATCTCTTCAATGGAGGGGAAGCGTGCCCGATACTTTGCTGTCTCCGCCTTCTGATGCCCCGGTGAGTTATCATAAATCTCAAACCAATAGGTCACTACATCGCCCGGCATCAGGTTCAAAGACTTCATATTAAAGACCCAGTCCTTGGTGAAGAGCTTTCCGTTTATCGTTGTCTGGATTGATACTGTGGAAGCATTGCTGTCATTAACGTAATACTTCAGATTACAATCCTGCAGGCCAAAGTCATCATCGGCACTCACGATCAGAGGTAATAGCATATCCTGATTGAGCGTGACATCTTTGGCAGGGAAGAGCACTCTGATCTGAGGCGCATTATCAGGTAAGATCTGGATAGTCTTCTCTTCCGGTCTTGATTTCCTGCCCAGTTCATCAGTAAGCTCCAGATACCAAGTTTGGCTCTGATTAACGGTGAACTGCCCGATGAAATTCTGCTTATCCAGCGCTGTCAGCTTGATCTTCTGTCCGTTCGAGTAGTTCATAACCGCTTCCGTGACAGGAACATTGCTTACGATGCCCAGCTTGACGCGCGTCCCCGAATAAGCCGTGATATTACCATAAGAGCTGCTATCCGAGCTGGCCGAAAGACCGGTATAAGCCGGATACTCGTAACGTATCAACCAGTTCTTTACATAAGGTTCGTCAAGTACTTCAATCTTATAGACATCGGACTTGGCAGCAGAGTTCTGCACATAATACTCGATGCTGTTATCCAGGCGTTCAAACAGATAGCTAAAGTCCGTCATTGCCAGTTCGCGCCAATTTGACTCTGTGCGATAGAAGAGTTTGTGTTCCAGCCTGCGTTCCGGGCTTTTGATTTCGATCAGGACTTGTGAATTCTTGCCGATTCTGATATTCCCGGGGCTGAGTTCAATAGTTTCCTTGTATTGTATGGATTCCGCTTTGTTTGTATAGAATTGCTTCACAGCTCTGCCAAAGTTCTGGTAATCCATTCCCCAAATTGCCGCAAGCCCGATAAATAGGCTCAGAATCAAGAGCAACTCGTTTTTACTCAGCAGTGCCGGCAGCTTGTACCGATTGCTTCTCAGCCGTTCAAGAGCTTGGCTCGAGAGCGCAAGCGTAATGGGATTATCGTGACCTCGCTTTTCCCCGAGTTCCAGCAAATTCTGATACAGATCATCTTCTTTATCGATGTGAAGATCGAGCCAGCGGGCAGTGGACAGCATCGATCGAAACTTGCGGTAGGCTCCAAAAATGAGGTAGATGATAATCAGTACCAAGCTGGTTCGGATAGCAAGATTGCTATAGAAGAGCACTCCGGATTGATGATCCAGGCTTTGCCAAAGGATGTAATACAGATGCAGCGCAAAGGCGAACAAGACCGCACTGTGCAAGATGGCGCGCAGCATGATCTGCAGGTTCAATTTGCTCTGATATTTATGTACAATCCTTTGAAACTCGTTCATCTATTCCTCTGTAGAACTTTTTCCTGTGGAGAGGCTCTTTGTGTCAAGCAGTTTCAGCAGGCCACATCAGCACTGATCATCCGGACTTCATACTATCATTATCACTTAGGTGATATGCTTCCCCTGCAAGATAAATATGCCCTGCTTCAGTTGACATCTGCTAAGTACATATAAAGACCTTTGCATAATGCAGAGCCAAAATGTCTATCGATGGGAATGTATTCAG
>CAYSSP010000011.1:38141-82326 GCA_964433815.1 uncultured Candidatus Cloacimonadota bacterium | reverse complement strand
GCAAGATACTACCTCCAACCTCCTACTTTCTCGTTATTATGTGCAAAGGTCTTCAGTAGTATGATAACTCAGCTAAAAAAGCTATCTAAAACTGCATTTCAATTCCCATGTATCGTGATCGCTGCCCAAGAGCACAATAAGACCTCATTTATCCTACCCTGGTCTTGGATGGGGGGGGGGGGATTACCTTAGCTGATCTTTTTTTTTTGCTGCACAAGATCATTCAAATCCACCATTGGTAATATATAAGAACCAAATGGCAGGAAGGCGGTTATAGTCTGCAGATAGACCCGGGATTCATTGATCAAACATGCAAGAGCGGAGCTCTGAACCAAGGCTATGAACTCAGGACTGCCCGGAGTTATCTCTTCGGAGATATGATACTCTCCTCCCACGGTTAGCTCGAATTTGTAACCAGGAACCGATTCTGATTCATTGCCTTTAAGCTCTAAGATTATTCGGAATGTACTCGGATCAATACTCTCCTGCTCCAAGACTTCAAAATCGATTGAGACAGGAATATCACAAAGATCCAGTTCCCTGGCATCTTCCGGAAGATAGACCTTTACAGAGCTTTCAAGTACAACAAATTCTGTTTGTTGTAAGGGTGATTTCTTTGGCTTCATATCCATCCCCTTACAGAGCTCAAGTTTTGAGGAAAGTCTTGTGCAGTATTTTTACATTCGGATTGATTCTGAAGGACTTGAACGAGCTTTATTCTATCCATTGTTCTGCTGAGTTCCAAGAGACGAAACTCTTCCAGATAGCCCTTCATCAGAGCTGCGCCGACAGCGGGACTTGGCAGAAAGTCTGCCGGATTCTCCCGCAGTGCAAAGATATACTTCAGAAGAGTCTGGAGTCCCGGCACGCTGCTATAAGTTTCGAATCTGGAAATAGCAGTCTGTTTGGTTCCCATTTTCTTTGCCATCTCAGACTGGCTAATTCCTTTTTGAATACGAACTTTCTTTAGCCTGATGATAGTATCCCGGAGGTAGTAGTGTATTGCCAAATCCTGATCCTGCTCTGCCTCTGGCAAGTAAGCCTGATACTCTTCCAGCTTTGTGCCCTCAGCCAGCATTCTCTCCATCTCTGCCTTGCGCTCTGCCAGCTTTTTAATCCTCGTCATCCCACTGCTCCTTTTTGCTTGTAAACATCTCTTTCAATCTTGCTCTTGCACGGTCTATCACATTGCGATCAGAGGTCTTATACTCGGCATCCAAGATCAAGACCGTCTCCTTGATATAAGAGAAGTATACTCGTATCGTTCCCAAGTGAGACTGTGTTCCCCGGTACTCGTACAAATCATCTCCCAGTGCAGCCAATCTTCTTTTGTTCCTAGATTTCCTATTCTCTTCCTGGATCAAGTCCAACAAGTCTTTCAGCGTTCCCTGCTGAGTCTCATACAGAAAGAAATCCAGATGGTTCCACTGCTTGGGGCTGAGCCTTCTCAATTCATTAGTTACGAACTTATAGAGTTTCTTTTCTGTAGCTCTTTCATCTCCGGGATAGTAGAGTATCCTCACTTGTGAACCTCTTCACTCTATCGAGTCAATATAACAAATCTGTTATATCCGTCAACTGGAATTTTATCTAATTAGCAGATCGTCCCTATTGACAAATGGTTCCATCTGCTTCACATAGTGGTTATGCAGTTCTTTCAGCCATAGGTACTTCATCAGGACTTTAACATTTTCTGCATTTTTAAGCATTTCAGCCTGTATTCTATCACGATGAGATACAATAAAATCCTCAATCTGCTTATTCCCGTTTAACAAGTTCAGTGTCTTCATCAAGTACAAGTAATTAATGTATGTGTAACTATGGTTGTACTTCATATTCGGATTGCCGATGGTCGAAAGCAACTCATAACTCTGATAATGAGGATATGAAGTAATGAGATCAACAAGATCGGGAGCTATCACAATAATGGGATTAACTGCAACATCATCCTCTTGTCTATAAGCTTCATTAAAAGCCGGCCCAAAGAACACATCCCGTCGCGCATACATTGGGCCTACATTTATGCATCCTCGAATAAATACCCCTTCTTCCAGCAACGAAATCTGCATTAAAGCAAGCTGAAACAACTCCCAATCGAGAGTTCTCATTACGTGCTCTTGGGATTTTCCCTCAATCCTAATTCTTCTGACTATAGAGTCAGAAAATGCATGAGATTTAATCTCTTTATCAAGACCTCCAGATGTCTTATATTTATTGCAGATATCATTTGTTTCCCGTACTTCGTTGATAATCTTCAAAACCCGAGTGGGATCTCCTGCAAACCTGTTCTCAATCAAGTTTTTAAACCCTAATACATCTAAGAAAGTAACTATATGCTTGCTATAATTCATTTGATACACTCCCCATAGTTAATAGAACCAAACTCATTCTTTCGGACAAAGTCATTTTCCTGATCCTCCACCTTCTACGATCTGGATTTCATCGTTGCTAAGATCGTATGCAGAATAAATAATCCGATCTATGGCTTTATCACATTCCACAAACTCAGGGCTGTTAATAATCTGAGACACATCTTGTGCATTCTCTAGTAGATCAAGCTGGGTTTTAACATAACCGACAAGTTCGGAATTGTTTATCAATCCCTCGTTAATTGGAAGAAGTTCGAACCGATCTTTATTGAGCTCTCTGGTTCCTCCTAATAGTTCAGGGAAGGTTGATTTGATATAATAGAACATAAGCCTTGAGTTGAGCAGCCCTAAAAGAGGATACAAGATGTTCGAATCAGCCGTTAGGATGAAGCATTTCTGATTAGTAATGTATCCATTCTTGTCCGATACAAAAGGTTGGTACTTAGTCATGTTCGGATAGACGATCTTTTCTTTGCTGAATTTGTCATAATATGTGCAATCTCTGAGTTCCCACCAGTAATCTCCTTGATCATCCCTATTGAACAAGCCCTTCCCTTTTCCTGTGACTTTCTTCTGAGCACTCTCAATTAAATGGCTATAAATACCAGGGAGAGATGATTTGATAAAAGTCTCTGCTTCAATATCTCCACGATTATCATTGGTCCATCCAGATGGTATGATAATAATCCAAAGACCAGCCCATTCGTAATGATAGCGATGAATATCCCTACCCCTAAGAAGAGGCTTGATAAAATCTATCGATTCAGGGTCAACTGAGCAGATCTGATCTTTTGTCGGTGTGTCAATTACGAAACAATCGTTGCATCCAGTTTTTATCCCGTAGTAGATATTTATTCCCCAATCCTTGAGTGGTTTTCCCATTCTCTCGATTTTCTCTTTGAGGTTAACAACTTTACTATCAGCAAATGTCCACCCGGTTGACTGGAGGCTGTTTTGTGGCATCAGCTTGTGTCTGTCATAAAAATACGCTTCCAGGTTGCATCCATCAAAACTGGAATCTATATTCAAAAATGGCACTTTCATTTTTGGATTGGCTTTAGCTTTTCTGAATATCGCAATGTTTGTATCAACCGTGGCAGATTCAAAGACTTTATAGCCTCCAAAATCAATAATAGCCAGCAGAGAGCTTTCATTTGCCAGAAGCTCTCTCAATTTGAATCCGTATTTTGATTTCATCCATTTATTGGATGTGATAAAGGCGGCTATCCCTCCCTCACAAAGCAAGTTCAAAGCTAGTTCGTAAAAGTATGTATATATATCTGATGTGCTGTTATAGACTTTATACCCGACCTTCAGCAGAGTAGGTTTATCGGGGATATCTTCTTGTCTGATGTAGGGAGGATTGGTAATCACCAAATTGAAGTTATCGATCCCAAACATGACTCCCGGATCAAAGAATCCGGCATGCTCGCTACTGGAAAAGGGGCTCCAATTTGATATCAACCTTGCTAGTTGCGTTTCTGTTCCCGAACTTATAATGCTAGAGGCAAATTCCTGTCTCAGTTTCATTTCGTTCTTTCTAAGTGTTTTTTTAGCTGCTCTCGATCTAGTGACAAAGTACTGGTTATGTAAGCCTTTAATCTGATTTTTAAAAGCCTCAACTCCGTTATCAAATATATCCGATTGCTCGGGCAATTCAACAGAAAGGAGAGAATTAGCTGCCACCAGATTTGTCTCAAGATTTGGTAATGATCTAATGCCAAAGTTTGCCCGGTGGGCCTTTTTTTGCTGATCCACCAGAAGAGATATAAAGAATCTGAGTTTAGCTATTTGTATAGCAATGGGCTGGATATCGCTACCGTAGATGCAGTGCTCAATGAGAAAAAGCTTGCGGCTGTAATCATAATCATAATCATCAAAGGTATCCTCAATGTCTTTGATTCTTTCTTCAAAGCTGCCTATGACTTCCGCCCGTATCTTGAAATCTGTGATGCTTTTACTTGCATCAATCTGTTCTTTCAGTTTACTTATCTGTTGCGCTTTCCAACGCTCATTATGTGGATCTAATTTGTGTAATATATAGACCATCTTTAACAGTAATCCCATCAAAAAGGCTCCCGATCCACATGCTGGATCAATTGCCCTCAAAGTATCTACTGCTTCGATTAACTGATCTGCTTCTTGATCAGTGAAGAGATGCTCTTCATCAGTGTAGCTGATAAGTAATCTTAGTCTTAGAATATTATCTTTTTTCTGGGTTTCGGTATCGGCCTTTAGAGCATCGGATAGATGTACAATCAGGCTCTCATTTACCATGAAATCCACGATTTCCCGTGGAGTATAGAAGGAACCCGTATCGTGTCTAGCCGTGGATCTGGTCTCGGGATTGTAAGATGCCAAAAGTTCCTCAAAGACCCTTCCGAGCAGTTCCGGATCAAGCGCTACTTCTTCCTCTACAGGAGTGTTTTCAGCAACTGTAAACTTGTAGCTATGCAGTATGTTCAGCAGTCCTCTGATCTTGTAACGCTTGCCTGATGTGCCATAAATGTGGTTCAAATCCAGTTCTTTTTCATCTTCCAGAAGGAACAAACAATCCGGAACCTTGAGCACATTATCTTTCCTGTCGCTGAAACCATCTATGCGTATACTTCTTGTTTGCTTTCCATCAGTAGTCTCTGTGTCCAGACACTCAAAAAGTCCTCCGTTCAGAAACGGAATATCTCCAAAGTACTCTGAGATAGCAGAAGATGGATCTGCGAAAAGACTTTCGTATCTGAAAAGATTGTGATCCTGATAATCTGCGTTTTGGGACCCCGTGATTGTCTTCCTAAACCTGCGGGAATCCGTTTTCTCTTTGTTCATTTCTGTGTTAAGAGTAGCAAAAAACAGGTTTTGCAGAATAGCCTTATAGTAAGATGAATCGTTGTAATCCTCAAACTTGATAATGGTCTTTATTTTGTCGGGATCAAAGAGTATCTCCGGAACCAGCTTCTTCTCTTTCATGAACCAGACAAAGATCAAACGGGTAATAAGGCGAATCACAGCTATGGAATTTCTGGTGAGGGTATCCTGTTCTTCTCCCCATGGAAATTCTACTGAACTTACAGCCCAGAAATACCAGTTGGAAAGCTCCTTGTAGAAGCGTTTGTTTAGCTCCTGTAAATCCAGGGTCTTTGCCCAAGCCTTATGCAGATCGTCAAAACTCCCAATGGAATATTTGAGAAAGAGGCTTTCAGTAGCCAGGTCACTCAGGATTTCTTGATGAGCTCTATGAGGATCCACAAGATTGATATCCTTGATCAATGTAACTTTCTCGAGTACATCCTTATCTTTGTGGAGTTTGTGTTGCCTGCGGTTAATCACGGCAATGGTGATCAAAGTGCCATATTTGATAGTGAGGATCAGCGGAATAGCATAGCTACGGTTAATCTGCCTGGAAATATCAGCCAAAGCGGTTCTGCTATAGCTTGATCCCTTGAGCTCCAGAGCGGCAAAGATGTATGACTGCAGTTTGGGCATAAAAGCTGTTTTGTCTCCGAAGATGTCCGCCTGCCTGTCCTCACTAAAATGATTCTTTATCTCCGCATCAGTTATCTGAAAAAGCAGATAGAACTGCTTCCACTGGTCCCCATGAGCCTTGTTTTGCCTAATATTTTCGGCATGTTGGCTACTGCTTACAAAGTCCTCAAAGCTAAACTCATAATCTTCGGGTTGTCTTTGGCTTTCGTAGCCAAGAGCTTTCCAGAACTTCAGGGCAGATGTGTAGAAATCCTCAGTTTGAAATCTTGCCAGTGCCTCTGATACTACATGTTTATCCATCATTCCTCTTATTCAATCACCAGCCAGGTGATAAGCTCAAATTCGTTTTCTTTGTCCAGTTTCCTGATGGGGATTGTGCCGTCACGAGAGACTTGCAATTGCTGATTGACTTTCTTATTCAGCCTGTTTTTTATCTCTTGGAGGCTCTTTTGCAGCAAGGAATTGTATATAGACATATCTGTGCCTTTTGTTGTGCGATCCTCAAAGAGCTCACAGAGGCTCTCAAAAGCCTCCTTTTTATCCAGAGCCAAGAGACGGTAGATCTCCAAAATCTGTTTTACGTGGGTAAATTGGTACCTGATTGTGCCATCGTTTCTAATATAGACCAGGAAGCCGGGGTGAAGAGGATTTAGCTTTTCATATTCCTTACCATCTGCAAGATGTCTAAAGCAAAAGATTACTCCCGGGCGGATGATATCCAGTTGTTCTGCATTTACAAAGATTGATGGCTCGTCTTTGAAAAGTACGTGATGCGGTGATGGGCACAGAGCAAAAAGCCCCAGGGGAGCTTCCCTTAGTTCTTTTTCATTGGCTTTGAGGTAATTTGAGAGGTCGATGCGATAATCATCCAAACTAAAATCGGTGAGAGAGATGCCCTCTTCCATATCTTCCAGATCGATCACCTCTTCCTGAAGCTTCTTGAGCTGGCGATAGCGAAACTTGAGCTCTTCATCAAAGGCCTCTTCCGGAATGGCTCCGGTGAAGATATCATCATCCCCGGTGGCAGTAACATCTACCAGTGCCATGCGAGTCTCGACCCGTAGCTTTAGCTTGATGTATTTTTCCAGCTCTTTGGTAGGCCAATAGTTTACCAATTGTATCTGTTTATTTGGGCTGTTGATCCTATCTATACGGCCAAAGCGCTGGATGATCCTTACCGGATTCCAATGAATATCGTAATTGATCACATAATCGCAATCTTGGAGGTTTTGACCTTCGGAGATACAATCTGTGGCTATCAGGATATCAATCTCCTCTGCCTGGGGTAACACAGCTACGCGCTCGCGTTTCTTGGCAACCGGAGCAAAGCAACTGAGGATGGCATTGAAATCATTGCTGAGATGCACCGGCATCTTGAGTGTTGTTTTGTTTACAGAGGATCCGGAGACTATGGCACTATGCAGACCAAGCTCGGTAAGAGCCCATTGATGGATATGCTCGTAAAGGTACTCGGCTGTATCGCTGAAGGCAGTGAAGATCAGCACTTTCTTATTCCCCGGATTGATGGAACTAATCTGTTTCTGTTTGATCAAATCCTTGAGGTTTTGCAGCTTGGCATCTCTGGTATGATCAATGCTCTTGGCTGTGTTGTAGAGTGAAAGAAGCTGATCTTTATCTTCTTGGAGAGCTTTTTTCCACTTCTTCAGATCAAGGTGTTCCAGCTTGTATTTTAGTTTTTTACCTACGGTCCAGGCTTCGCCGAAATCTTCATCTTCATCCAACTGCTGAATATAATCAAGATCGAGCTCAATAGTGCCTGAACTGCCTTGATGCTCTTCAAATTGCCTTATCTTATCCTCTAATTGTTTGATCTTTTCCAGAGTGCGTCCCATGGTAAGGGCAAAGGCATGGATGGAGCTTTCCAGACGTTTCAAAAAGCCTACTTTCATCATCCCGATCAATCGGGCTTCACGTTCCTCCTGAGTGAAGAATGGGAGTTCCATCTGATAGACTCCATAATCTGCTTTGAATTCTTCTTTCAGATAGTTGTGAGGATTAAACAGGGCAAGCTTGTACTTCTGAATCTCATCGCTGACCTTATCGTAGGAATAGAATTCGCGATCCAGATCAATTTCGGGATAGATAGAGATGGGTTTGAGCCGCTTGGGAAAACTGATCAGTTTGTGATCTTGGTAAAACCCGGTAATGTGTTTCCGGCTGCGGGCGATACTAAGCTCGTCCAGAAGCTTGAAGAAGCTGCTATCCAGCTTGTTAAGAAGCTCGGAGCTCTTGCGCTCTCCCTGCTTGTGATTCTTTACCCATTCTGTAAACTGCTTCTGAGCTGCCTTGAGGGTGTTTTCTATGCTATCAATCCCGGTGAGTTCTTTGAGGGCGTGATCTTTTTCCTCGGTGATGAAGTATATCTGGTTGCGAAGGTCCTTGAGGCTGGTATTTACCGGAGTAGCGGAGAGCATCAGGACTTTGGTCTTGCCGCCTGCTTTGATCACTCTCTCCATCAGGAACTTTGCCCTATTGAAAACTGTCTCTCCCACAATCTCGCGTGAACGTGGATTACCACGCAGGTTGTGCGATTCATCTATCACTATCAGATCAAAGACACTCCAGTTGTAAGTGCTGAGGTTGATACCGTTAGCATCGCTTGTTCCCGTGGTTCTGGTCAGATCCGTATGATACAAGACTGTGTAGTTAAACCGGTCTTTATCAAATGGATTGAGGGTGCTGTTTTGCTTCGCTTGGAAGACTGTCCAGTTATCTTTTAGTTTTTTGGGGCATAGCACCAGCACGTTTTTGTTTCTGGATTCGTAATGCTTTATCACCGCCAGAGCTTCATAGGTCTTACCCAGGCCGACACTATCTGCCAGGATGCAGCCATTCAAACGTTCCAGCTTGTTGATAATGGCTTTGACGGCATCTTTCTGAAAGTCAAAGAGCGTGTTCCAGATTTGTGATTCAAAGAGTCCGGCTTTGGCTGATAATACGTTTATGTCGCTTTGTTCGTCCAAGTATCTCTCGAAAAGATGGAAGAGGGTCTTGTAGTAGATGAATTCCGGTGAGTTGTTTGCATAGAGCTGCTCCAGATACTTTAGCACATCCTCTTTTACGTCTCTTACCAGCCCGGTCTTATCGTTCCAGATATCCTCAAACCAATTGAGCAGTTCTTTACGATCCCTATCATCTGTGACTTCCAGATTGAGTTCTATATTGGGGCTATCTCCCAGACCGAGACCATTTACAGTAAAATTTGAACTGCCCATGATGGCTTTTTCCATCTTGTTTTCCTGCATAATGTGGTAGAGCTTGCCATGCAGGAAGTTGGGCTTTACCATGGAGCGTATCTCGACCTTGTTTCTGATCCAATCCGAGCAGTCTTTGGCGGCTTTTCTCTGTACCAGGCGCTTTCCCAGGGGGATCACCAGACAGTCATCCTCTATCTTGTATTGTTTGCGATCTGTCTTATTGGGATCAATCTCGTTTATAAACCTTGGTTGCCCAAATAAAAAGCTGAGGGAATTCACCTGATCCAGACAAGCCTTGAGCTCTTGATAAGCGTAGATAGTGAAATAGGCTGATACAATCGATAAATCGCTATTGGGTGTGATATGCTCCGAGAGATATTTACCCACATTTCCGCGGGTCTTGTTGTCGTGAATGCCGGATTTTGATCCCATCTTTATCTCCATAGTTAAACTATCCTGAGTTTGATGCTATACGGTGCTTGCGTATATACGTAAGATCAATTGATAGCAATTTCTCAAAGAGCGGTTAGTGCAATATTTGTCAATCAAAAAGCACAGGGCAATGAGAAATTTTTTTGGGTGGCATCCTGCGGAGGCGCTTCGCGCGGTTAATAGTTAATCAGATAATAAGTTTATCAGTTAGTGAGTTAATCAGTTAGTGAGTGATTTGCTGCGCACGGCACTGCGTCTCTCGCCCCCCTCCACCACGTCCCCACTCCACCACTTCATCCTCTGTGGGAAAAAATCCCTGTATACTCTTTTTGGATTAGGAGGTTCGGAAACCTCCTTTACGTTTTGCGCAGCGCTAACTATCTAACAGCTAACTTCTAACTGCGCGCAGCGCTACTCCTTGTTCAAACCAAAAAACCCCATCTTTTTTCGGATCTGTCCCAAAAACGGCGGATCTGTCCCCCATAGAATAGTGAGAGCTGAAATTCCGGAATGCAGAATCTCGAAAAAAACATTAGGAGAATCACAATGAAAGTTACACTGAAGTACAACCTGAGCTCTTACTCGGGAACCCTGAACGACATGACCTACGGCAGCTACAAGGATGGCGCCGTCTGTATCGGAAGAAAGTGGGTACAGCCCGCTGAAACACCTCAACAGAACGATCTCGCCAAGGTCGCCATCAACCTGAGCCAGATCTACAGCGATGCCAGCCCCGAATGGAAAGCCGATCTCAAGGCCTATGCCCGCAAGTATGGAATGGAAGTGACCCCCCGAAACCAGCTCGGACCCAGCGGCTATGCCCTCTACGTAAAGATGATGTATGCCTGGGCCGAGAGCGATCCGGAGCATGTCACCCTGGATAGCCTCTCCCTCACCGATATCCAGACCCTGGAGGCTCCGGTGCTCTCAATCGCCGATGCAGTGGCGGAAGAGCTCTTGCCCCGCACCTCCAATTGCACTTCCCTCACCGCCGAGATGTAAAGCGGGAGGAAAGATGAGCAGCAAAAACCTGGAACTGATGACCAAAGAACTGGCGGCCTTCATCAATAAGATCGTCAATATCCCTTACCTCAGCGAGCAGGAGGAACAGCTCCTCTATGAACTGATCCTGCTCAAAGCGCTACAGCTCGTTCTGGGCGAACTGGAAGCCTAAACCAACCTAATGCCTGTGGAGGGTGCACACTCCGCGGGCATTTTCCCTTTTTGGCTGGTAAATGTGGCTGATGCGGGTTATTATATACAAAAGTTGTTGACCAAATTACAGGAGTTTTAAGATGTGGAATAGAGATCGATCCATCAAAACTGGGAGTCTGGCGATGCAAATAGAGCGTAAAACGATGCTCTGGCCTCTTTTTTTTATTTTTACCGTCCTGCTGGCGTGGCTGCCTCTGAAAGCTCAGACCGGCGAAGAGTACCAGTACCTCACCAAATACAGCTTGCCGGATACTGCTGTAGCTCTCAGCGAGACACAATTGGTAGCCGGACAGCGGATTTACCGGGGCGAGCCCTTTAGCGGACTGGCCTATGAACGCTATCCCAACCGCAAGCTGGCAAGGGTGCAGAGCTTCAAAGCGGGGCTTGCCGACGGACCAAACTTCGTATGGTATCCCGGCGGCGAACCGCAGATGTATGTAAATTACAAAGCCGGCAGGCTAAGCGGACGCTTTTTAGGCTGGTATATGCACGGCGGGATCATCTATGATATGGTGATCAACTACCACGGCTATGCCGGAGATTATATCGATCAGGACGGGCAAGGCTATGATGCGGGTGTAGAGGATACAGAACGGGAAGGAACCGACAATGACTAAGAAGGCAAAGGCAAGCTCGCTGAATATCGGCAGCTTTGCAGCAATGAAGGCAGCGGGAGAAAAGATCTCGATGATCACCGCTTATGATTATGCGATGGGAAAATGCGCGGTGCAAGCCGGCATCGATCTCATCCTGATCGGAGACAGCCTGGGAATGGTGGTGCTGGGTTATGACAATACCCTGCAGGTCTCCATAGATGATATGATTCATCACAGCGCGGCAGTGCGCCGGGGTGCGCCGGAAGCCTTCATCATCATCGATATGCCTTATATGTCTTACCACCTTAGCAGTATCCAAGCCAAAGAAAATGCAGCCAAGCTTCTGATCGGCGGCGGTGCCAATGCAGTAAAACTGGAAGGCGGCAGTGCTTCCCGGGTGGAAGCGATCAAAGCAATCGTGGATTGCGAGATTCCGGTCTGCGCGCATTTGGGCCTCACCCCCCAATCCGTCTATAAGATGGGCGGTTACAAGGTGCAGGGCAAGAGCGTGGCGGATTATGAGATCATTATGGCGGAAGCGCAGGCTGTGGAAGCCGCGGGTGCCTTTATGCTGGTGCTGGAAGGGATTCCGGAGCTATTGGGCAGAGAGATCAGTCAATCTGTCAAGATACCCACGATCGGGATCGGCGCCGGCAGATACACGGATGGCCAGGTATTGGTAATCAACGACCTGTTGGGGCATTCGGATCTCCTGCCAAAATTTGTAAAGCCATACAGCGATCTCAATAGCGAGATCGTAAGAGCGCTTGCCGAGTATCACTCCGAGGTAAAAGCAGGCATCTTCCCGGCGGAAGAACACGTATATTACCCAATTACAAATATAAAGGATTTTGAAAAATGACAGAGAAGTATGAACGCAAGGAAACGCAAAGCCCGGACGAAAAGTTCAAGGCAATATCCAATCTGAAAGATCAACTGGAAGAGAACTTTATCACCCTTGGGCAGCTTCTCTCCGAAATCAAGCGCGCCAAGCTCTACCGCTTTAAGGGCTATGAAAAGTTCAAGGATTTCATCGAAGCCGAATATGCCCTCAGCGGCTCCCTCGCCGCCAAGCTGGTGCAAAGCTTTGATCTCTTTATCGAAGAAATGGATATGGATGAGGCATCCGTAAAAGAAATCGGTTTTGACCGTCTGCAGATGATCAGACCCCTGATGCAAAAAGCAGAGTGGAAAGAGCGCGAAGAATGGGTCCAAAAGGCCGGCGAATTGCCCACCAAGGATCTCCGCGATCACATCAAGGAAATCAAAAAACAGAGTAAAGAAGAAGAAATAGACCTCAAGAAAGTCTATATAGAACAGTATATGGAGAAAATGCTTACATGGTTCAATTGTTCAGGCAAGGAGCTTCAGTTTAAGCTCGCTCTTTTCTTCCAGGATGCCGATCTCGAGCAGGTGAAAAAGATAGTGAAAGAACGCCAGCGCGAATTCGAGCTCGAGCAGCAGAAAGTCAAGGAGGAATAATGAAGCAAATGAGAATATTATGGGTGGATGACGAGGTCGAACTCCTGAAGCCCTTTGTGATGTTCCTGGAGGAACGCAATTACCTGGTCGATACCTGCAACAACGGCAGCGACGCGATCGAACAGGTATTGGAACATAAATACGACCTGGTGATCATGGATGAGATGATGCCGGGAATGGATGGGCTTACCACTCTGCAGGAGATGAAGCGCACCAATCCGGCGCTCCCGATCGTAATGGTGACCAAGAGCGAGGAAGAGGGCCTGATGAACAAGGCAATCGCCTCGCAGATCTCGGATTACCTGATCAAGCCGATCAATCCCAGCCAGATCATTATGGCGATCAAGAAGATCTTTCAGGCGGATGAGATCAGAGCGAATCAGATTGGCGAGCAGTATTCACGCTATGTGGCACAGCTCAATCAGAAGCTCTTTACCACTCCCACCTGGGATGAATGGGCAGAGATCTACCGCGAAATGGCAATCTGGGATCTCAGGATAGATGAGGTCAATGATGAAGGCCTGAGGCAGACGCACTTTTTGGAGAAACGCAATTGCAATACGGAATTTACGAACTATGTGGAGCGCAATTACAAGGAATGGCTGCGCTCGGACGAGCGTCCGAACCTTTCCTTTGACGTGATCTCGCAGTATGTAGCACCCAATTTCGAAGAGAAGGTGCCGGTCTATTTCATCATCATAGATTGTATGAGGCTGGATCAGTATCTGGCAATTCAACCCTTTATCCAGGAGCTCTTTGACGAGCAGCTCGATCTTTACTATTCGATCTTGCCGACCGCTACGCCATACTCCCGAAATTCCATCTTTAGCGGGCTGCTACCGATCGATATCGCCAAGCGCTTCCCGGAGTATTGGGTAAGCTCAAACGAGATGGACAATAGCCGCAACCGCAACGAGCATCAGCTCTTGGACGAGCACGTTACAGAGCTGGGCTATAAGCTCGATCCGGCATCCAAATATGTAAAGATCTTCAATATGGAAGAAGGCAATTTCGTGCTGCGCAAGATCGAGACCTGGAACAAGGAAAATCTGATCGTATTGGTCTATAACTTCCTGGATCTTTTGGCGCATCACCGCTCCCGGGATCAGATCCTGCAGGAAACGATTCCGCATGAAGAAGGCCTGAGAGCATTTACCAAGCATTGGTTCCTGCATTCATCGCTCTATGAAGCGCTCAAGCAGATTGCCAAGCAGGATGCGATCGTGGTGATTACCACGGATCACGGCTCGATCAAGGTAAATCGCGCCACACAGGTAATCGGAGATAGAGATACCAGCGTTACGGTGCGTTACAAAGAAGGCAAAAACCTCACTGCCAACGAACGTCATGCCCTATTCGTCAAGAAGCCGCTGGATTACGGGCTCCCGACCAAGAGCATCGTGGATAACTTTATCTTTGCCAAGGATGACTATTACTTTGTCTATCCCAATAGCTATCACCAGTATCAGAGGCAGTACAACGGCACCTTCCAGCATGGTGGAGTCTCGATGGAAGAGATGATCCTGCCGGTGGCGACCTGCCGCTCCAAAAATCCCAAATAAATATTGCGGGATAGATAGCCTTGGCTTAGTATATAAGCATAGGACTGTGAACACTCCCTAAGTGAATAAAGGTCCCAAGTGTAGTTCAGATCTCCCTGCGGGGGTAGCTGAGCAGCTCTTGGGACTCTTTTTTCGGAGTACACAGGGCATAAGAGGTAAGAATGAGAAATATAGAACTCAAGACAGAACAAGATACAATCGATCTGGCAGCTTATATCGCTCCGCTGCTCAAGCCGGGGGACATCGTATGTCTCTATGGAGATTTGGGCAGTGGCAAGACCTTTTTTACCAAGGCTTTGGGCAAACAGCTCTTTATCGATGACGAGATCGACAGCCCTTCTTTCGTACTCTTTAAAGAGTATCATACGGGTAAGTTTCCGCTCTATCATCTGGATCTTTACCGCCTGAAGAATGAGGGTGAGCTGATGGATCTGGGGATCTTTGATATGCTGGAGACGGGGATCACGGTGATCGAATGGCCTGCTTTGGCAGAGAGGCTATTGCCCTATCGAAGCCTGGATCTGCATTTCTGTTTCAATGGCAGATTGCGCAAGGTGGAAGTCTGTGCGCATGGAGAACTGGAACAATTCTTCAAAGATGAGGAGTAAGATATGTTTATAGCAGTAATCATCGCCGCTGCAGCGATCGTGATCCTGGCACTGGCAACGGTGCACTTTGGCAAAGTGATCAATCGCAACTGGGTAATTGCAGGGCTCAGCTTCATTTTGGGGCTGGCAGTATTGGGCGTAATGATCGTGCAGAGCAGGGATCAGGACAAGACCCTGCGCGTGGTGGGCTATGCCACCAAACCGTTTGAATCCGACCTGGTCAAGTGGAATATCGCGATCAGCCGGGATGCGGCTCCGGGTGCGCAGAGAGAAGCATCAGGGCTTTTGCAGGGGGATGTGGACAAGTTTCGCAATCACCTCACGCAGCAGGGCTTTGAGGCCTCCGAGATACAGCTCAATCCCGCCTCTACCAATGCGATCACGGATAACTATGGCAATGTGGTGTCTTATAAGGTGCAGCAGAGCCTGGTGATCACCAGCACCAAGCTGGACAAGGTGGAGCAGATCGCACTCAATCCCCAGGTCTTTAATCAGCTTGGGATTACTTATGATAATAGCTATCTGGGCTATTTCTATACCAAGCTGCCGGAGCTGAAGAAAGCACTCCTGTCCGAAGCGACCCAGGATGCCGTGGCACGCGCCAAGGAGATCAGCAGCGCCGCCAAGACACGCCTCGGCAAGATGTATTTTGCCAGAGCCGGCGTGTTCCAGATTACAGAGCCGTATTCCACGGAAGTATCGGATTATGGCATCTACAGCACCGCAACCCGTAGCAAACACATATCGGTAACCCTGACGGCGGAGTTTAACTTAAGATAGTTTGCAGGATTCCCTTTTAGCAGTTGTAAGTATATACGGACCGCGGCTTTTGCCGCTGATATAAAGCATCAGGCAGCGAGAGGGTGAGCCCGGGCTCACCCTTTGGCGCCATTCACCACAAGGGAGGTGTAAATGAAACGCTTTATCATAGTTCTGTCCATTGTGCTGCTGCTGGGAATGCTGCTGGCACAAAACGGCCTCAAAACAAACAGTATCATCGGCAAGGTCACGGACAATGCCGGAAGAGCTTTGGCGAGGGTAAGCGTTCAAGCCTTTTATCAGGGAGCGGAACGCACAAGCTTTACCACACGAACCAACAATCGCGGAAACTATCGCTTTGACAATATGCAGCAGGGTTATTACCGGCTGGTATTCACGCAACAGGGATATGAAACCGCTGTAAGAGATAGCATTATGCTATTGGAAGGCGCTCCCGAAGTGGTGGATGTCCAGCTTTTTCCCCAGAGGGTAAGGCCGGTAACCGAAGCCAATCCCGTGCCACGAGAAAGCGTTGATATGGCAGAAACCATCTCTCTGCAAGGCGGAGCAGGGATGTATAAGATGCCTATGGGGATCATTGGCGACTATGACGGGCATAATACGGAAGAGTATGCCTCGATCAATCCCAATATCTTTCATAGTCCGCTGACCGAGCCGCTCTCGACCTTTTCCATCGATGTGGATACTGCGACCTATAGCAACGTGCGCAGAATGCTCAATAACGGACAATTGCCGGATGCTTCGATGATCCGGATCGAAGAGCTGGTAAATTACTTTAGCTATGACTATCCGGAGCCCCGGGGCGAGCATCCCTTTTCCATCTATACGGAACTGGGCGAGTGCCCCTGGAATACGCAGCATCAATTGGTGCATATCGGGCTAAAAGGCAGAAGCATAGATCTGGCGGAAGCAGCGCCTTCCAATCTGGTCTTTTTGATCGACGTATCGGGCTCGATGATGCCGGAGAACAAGCTGCCTTTGGTGCAGAGATCGCTTACCATGCTGGTGGATAACCTCAGGGCGCAGGACAGGATCGGAATCGTGGTCTATGCCTCCGGAACCAGGGTGGTATTGCCATCCACACCGGGAGACCAGAAGCTGCGCATAAAGGAAGCAATAAACAGCCTTACCGCCGGAGGATCGACCGCCGGAGCAGCAGGAATACAACTGGCTTATGATACCGCAGCAGCCAGTATGATCCGCGGCGGAAATAACCGGGTCATCCTCTGCACGGATGGAGATTTCAACGTGGGACTCTCCTCGATGACTGCCTTGGAAGAGCTGGTCGTAAGCAACCGCAACCGCGGGATCTTCCTTACGGTTTTAGGCTATGGCATGGGCAATTACAAGGATAACAAGGTCGAGCTGCTCGCCAATCGCGGGAATGGAAACTATGCCTATATCGATACGATCATGGAAGCCAAGAAGGTCTTGGTAAACGAGATGGGCTCTACCTTGTACACGATTGCCAAGGACGTGAAGATCCAGGCGGAATTCAATCCGGCACACGTACGCGGATACAGGCTGATCGGTTATGAGAACAGGCTATTGCGTCCGGAAGAATTTCGCGATGATACGGTCGATGCGGGAGAGCTGGGGGCAGGACATACGGTTACTGCTATTTACGAGATTATCCCGGCAAGCTCCAGAGAGGCAGTGGCGGAGCTGGATTCCCTGAGATACCAGAGTATTCAGATCAGCCCGGAAGCCAGGCAATCAGCAGAAATGATGACCGTCAAGCTGCGTTACAAAGAACCCGACGGCGAGACCAGTATTCCGCTGGAACAGCCTGTCTTGAACCGTCCTGTCCGCTTGAGAGAGACCAGCGAACGCTATCGCTTCTCTGCCGCGGTGGTAGGATATGGCTTGATGCTGCAGAATTCCAGATTCAAGGGAAATCTGCATTGGGAGATGGTAAAAGAATTGGCTGCCAATAGTATGAGCAGCGATCCTCACGGATACAAAGCAGAATTTATGGAACTGATCCAGAAAGCCATCAGGCTGGGATCAGGAGACTAATCTATGGGATCGGGTGCCCCTTCTCCAGGCGGGAGGGGGCAGCGGTTCCGGGGCAAAAGGGAAAATCAGCCTCCACTGATCAGGTGGATCACGTGGACTTGGGCACCATCGGCAACGGTGAAAGTATCGTAATCCGTCTTTGGAACGAGCTTGCCATCCACTTTGATCACCAGCATCCGGAAGGTGTAGCGCATTACGTTTAGGATATCGCGGATGGTCATACCTTCCTGCCAGTCTATATTGTGTCCATTGACATTTATCATTGAGATTCCTTTAAGAGTAGTTCCAGGCAGAGATTGGCCTGCATTGCAGCGACGATTGCCACTCGGGCGGAGACGGGGCTGATACCGGGGCTAAGCTCGCTGATGCCATCGCCGATGATATGGAGCTTGCCATAGTGTTCGATCTTGATGCTTTCTGCGGAGCCAACGCCTGCCAGGCCGGATGCGGCAATCAGGTGACGCTCGGGATATATGGCAGTCCAGGCTTCCAAGAGCATTGCCTTCTGATCTGCCAGGTCAAAAGCCTCCAGCATAATCTGTGCTTCGCTATAGATCAGAGAGAGATTGGAGGGATCAATCTTCTCCTCATAGATATCTATCCGGGTGTAGGGGCTGATACGCTCCAGATTGTGCCTTAGAGCTTCTACTTTGGGCTCTCCGATCTGATCCATAAAGTATTGCTGACGGTTGAGATTGCTGGGGCTTACGAGATCAAAATCGGCAATAATCAGGCGGCCTATTCCGGCACGGGTAAGCGCAATAGCGATATTGGAGCCCAAGCCACCTGCTCCTGCGATGCCGATCGTAGCCTTTTGCCAGATCTCAAGCTGCCGGGGATCATGAGCGCCAAAGAACTCATTGCGCGTCATAACAAGTATATCTCGCTATCAGAAGGGTAGATAAGGGAAGTCTTTGTGATAGCCCAGAACAGCGTCTATCTGGTCGTTTAGATCCTGGGGATCGCCTATGACGAATTTCTCCTTGCTGCCGGTTCTGAAAGTGCTGTAGTCGCTCATATCGAGATCGAGCCACTGGAGCCAGTCGGTATCGCCATAAATAGGCTTGCCTTCGCGCATCAGAAGCCGGATATTGGAGGCATCGCAAGCCAGCAGATTGGCAAAGGGATCACGATCAATAAGGTCCATCAGGAGCAGATTGCGGGTCTGGTCCGGTTGCAGCTTGGCAAAGCGTTCGGGCAGCATCAGGGCATAGACGGCATTTTCGGTGGCCATCTTGTAAAGAGTGGAAAGAGGCAGATCGGGGAAGTACTGGTGAACTGTGGCGAATTCATCAAAGAGGTTGATCCCGCCGGACATGGTGGAATCCGTTCCGATGGTGACATTTGCACCACACGCCAGGGCAGCTTCGACCTTGAGGGTCTCACCGATCAGATAGTAATTTGAGGTGGGACACCAGCAGACGGAGGCTTTGGCGGCTGCTATCTTCTTGAGATCTGCTTCGGAGAAAGCGATGCCATGGATCATCAGGGTGTTGCGCCTGAGCAATTTGCGCTTTACTACTTCGCTAAATTCGGCTTTGGTGATGGTATCGATACCCTCACCCAAGTGGATGATATAAGGGATCTTACCATCAGTGAGCCGCATCTCTTCATCGGCGGATTCACCGCCCCACCAGTTTTCCAGTGTGATGGAATGGCACTGGCGATATGCCCGGATGACCTCTATCGGCATCGCGTCGTAATAGACGTCCTGCTGAACGGGCGCGTGATCGTGGACGGTGGCGCAGCCGCAGAAGAGGTTTTTATAAGCACCAAGCTGTGCAAGGATCAGAGAGGCGGGTTCGTGGAGCTTGAAAGATCCGTCGTTCATCCAGAACTTGTTGCGTTCCAGAAAGCTGAAAGAGCTCTTCATATCCTCCACCCAGATATGAGAATTGTGGTAAGGACGCTTGTCCCCGGCACGGGGAAACCAGTTGCCGATCAAATGGTCATGAGAATTGATCATGGGGCTGTAGGCGACGGCATTGTCGATACTTACGGCATCCGGTGCGTCCACAGTGAAACGGCTCTGAAGATCCAGCTCAATTCTTGATTCCACCCGATCAGAGCTGATGACACTGATCGAAGGCTTGATAATCATCGTCTGATTTCTTTTATCCTTTTAATTACTTGTGGTAGTACTTCAAAGAGATCTCCCACGATGCCGAGATCGGCAACTTTGAAGATCGGTGCATCAGGATCCTTGTTTATGGCTATGATATAATCTGCAGAGGACATACCCGCGAGATGCTGGATAGCGCCGCTGATGCCAACTGCTATGTATATATTGGGTTTAACTGTCTTTCCTGTCTGGCCCACCTGATGTGAATAGGGTATCCATTCGGCATCCACGGCAGCGCGGGAAGCACCCACTGCTCCATCCAGAGCCTCGGCAAGTTCCTCGATCATGGCAAAGTTCTTGGCATCCTTGATACCGCGTCCGCCTGCCACGATGATATTGGCTTCGGTGATATTGACCAGATTGGTCTTTTCCTTTTCAAAACCGAGGAAGACAGTCTTCTCTTCATCGAGCTCGAGATTGACCGATTCCTGGATCACAACGCCATTGCGGCTCTCATCCGGCATCAGTGGATCCATCACTTTGTGACGGACGGTCGCCATCTGCGGACGGTGATTTGCCGTAACTATTGTAGCCATGATATTGCCGCCAAAGGCAGGACGCGTCTGCATCAGATTGCCGGTTTCGGGATCATACTCGAGGCCTGTGCAGTCCGCTGTAAGTCCCGTATGAAGCTGTACCGCGACTCTGGGGATAAAGGACCTTCCCGTCACGGTGGCACCGGCCAGGATGATGGAAGGTTTGTACTTGTCTGCCAGCACCGAGAGTGCTTTGGCATAGCTCTCATCGCGGAAATTGGCAAGCGTGGGATCATCCAGCTCGATCACCTGATCTGCTCCGTAAGAGATCAATATGGAGCTCATTCCCTCGAGACCGCTTCCCATAAGAACAGCAGTGAGATCTTCGCCCATTTGGTCTGCCAAGTCACGTCCCTTGCCAAGGAGTTCATAGACCACCGGAGCGATCACGCCACGATGTTGCTCTGCAAAGACCCAAATACCCTTGTAAGCAGATTTATCCACCTGATGCGAGGCTTTCTTGCGAATCAGGATGGCATCAAAAGCGCAGGCCTGCACGCAGGCACCGCAAAGCACACATTTATCTACATCAATTACAGCCAGTTTGTCTTCCAGAGTGATGGCGTCATAAGCGCAAGCTCTCAGGCAAGCACCGCATCCGATACATTTTTCAGTCAATACTTCGATCATACAGTTTTATACTCCTATAGCAATTGCATTACATAGGCAGTTTCTTGTCAATAGAAAATCTTTGGGCTTTGGTGAAGCTATCATCTGCGAGGAGATTCCAGCGGGATGACAAGGCTGCCATTTGCGGTGGTATGGATGCTTGCACCTCTGTTGTGATAACGCTGCAAGACCTCCTGATGAGGAAAGCCATACCTGCTTCTACGAGCAGCCGTAATCAACGCAAAACGAGGCTGCACCTGATCTATGAAGGCTTGGGTGGATGAGCTCCGGCTGCCATGATGCGGCACCTTGAGGTAATCTGCTCTAAGCAACTTGCCATATTTTTGCACCAGAAAACTTTCCGCTTCTGCTTCGATATCCGCTGTAAAGAGATAGCTTAGACCCCGATGCGCCACCTTGAGTACCAGGGAACGGTTGTTTTCCCCGCTTGCGACATAATCCTTGTCAGGATGCAGAAAGGTCAGCCTGGCATCGCCGATATCCATACTCAAGGTATCCGATACAATGTGAATCTTGCTGCGCGAGAATAGGTTCAGGCTATCCAGATGCTGCCAGATCGGGCTGGCTTGGCTCTCGTCACTGATCAGGATATTGGAGACCTTGATCGCTCTGCAAAGTGACGCCAAACCGCCATAATGATCATTGTGCATATGAGTTATCACCAGCCAATCCAGTTCCTTGATACCCTGTTTGGCAAGGAAGCTGAGGAGCCTCTTCTGCATCCAGTTGTTTTCAAAAAGCTGTTCCTCCGTGAGTTCCTGAGCATCGTTGTAAGTCCCATATATCCCAGCCGTATCTATCATCAGCTCCGTATCTTTGTCAAAGCGGAAGAGCGCACAATCCGAGGAGCCGCTGGAAAAAACATAGAGCATCGGTTTGGGAGGCAAGATCCAGGCAGGAATCACCAATAACAAGACAATCCCCACCACTGCTGGCAGTCCCAGATACTTTAGCAACTGCCACTGCCTTCTAATCAGGAAGAAGAATAGCAGAATCCCCAGGCAAGCAGCCAGACATTGGCTGAGGCTCAGGTAGTTTGAACCGAGCCAGAGAGGCAGTCCCGCCACCCACTCAGCCCAGCTTAAGAAGATCTCGCAGAGAAACTTGTATGCCAATCCCAGAGGTGCTGCAATAGCCCAGCCCGCCGGAATCAGCATCAGGATGAAAGCTACCGGCAGGATGATCCCGATCAACGGCACTCCCACCAGATTGCCGATCACTCCGTTCATTGAGCCGGTGCCAAAGTAATACAGAGTCAGCGGCAGAATCGCCAGGCTTACCAAAAACGAGACCAGCAGATACTGGAGTTGTGCACTTAAGAATCTCTTGATAAAGCCATCATCAAAGCTCGATTTGAAGAGCTTGGGCACACCCAACGAGATCACCGCGACACTCAGATAGGAAAGCTGCAGACTGATCGAGAATAGCTGGGCAGGATCAATCAAAGTGATGATCCACAGGCTCAAAGATAGCACCTGCAGCATCGACACCGGCCTCGAAACCCACCTCGCTAGCATCGTTATAATAATCATCAGAGCAGCACGTAAAACAGGAGCAGACCACGCATTTAGAGCTGCAAAGCCCAAGATCAGCAGTATGGCAACAAACTCCGATAAACGCCTTGGTAAGAACAATGCCAGTACCACCATCAAAGCGGCGTAGATGAACCATACATGCAAGCCGCTCACCACAATAAGATGAATCAGCCCGCCCCTGGTCAACCGCTCCCGATACTGCTGCTTTGAGCTGATATCCGAGAGCAGAAGAGCCTTCGCAAAGCCGGAATGAGCTCCGGTAGTCCGATCCAGATTTTCCAGCAAGCTCGCCCTGATCTTATTGACTGAGAGTTGCTTGGCTCCCTTGTTCAGTTGCCTCAAATGCAGCAATGGCAGAGCCACCCCGCTATAGCGACTGGGATATACATCCAGGAGCGGATCCTGCTTTAGGGGCTTCAGCTCAGCTACACAGCGGTATATCCCTCCCGATATCAAGCGCTCGTCCGTAGTGAACAGCAGATATGACTTAGTTTCCACTCCTGCCAGCTTGCGCAGCTTAATCTGATAGGTTCCATTCCGGCTGGAGAGCAGATTGACACACTCAAACTCGATCTCTTGCCTGAATTTCTCTCTGGCATTTAACAGCTCTGCCAGATGATCCCTTTTTGCTTCCCCGATTTCCTGCCTGATAGCTCCGCAGAGCAGGATTGAGACCAAGACCAAGCCCAGCCTCATCCGCTTGATAAATATAGCTGATAGGAGTAGTATAGTGCAGATCGCCAGCAGTAGCCAAGCCTGTGGCAGTGACAGTTGACGTGCCAGCACAATACCGCCGGTCCACGCCAATAGCGGTAGAAAGAGAGGCGCCGGGAGTGGACGCCGGTTGATCATCCCTTTACTTGCGGTTAAAGAAACCCAGGATCAGCCCAAGGAAGACCGACCACAAAGCAGCCAGCCCAATCCGGTACTCAGGTGCCAGCGTAAAAGTGATCGTATGAGCCGGAATCCAAAACCAGAGCAGCGAGTAGAATCCCTTGTCCAAGTTCTTCCAGTTCTTCACCTTAAGCGGTATGTTATCCAAGACCCGGTGCATCAGCACCAAGAGCACGCCAAACTGCAGATTCATCAATGCAGAGAGGATAAATGCATAGCCAAAACCCGATACCTGCGGCAGGAATCCTTCCTCTATCAGATGATCCGTAAAGCCGATATAGCCTTTGAAGGCGTATTTGATACCAATCGCCAGCGTTGCCCAGACCAGCATCTTCCACAAAGTTTCCTTCAGGTTAAAAGGATAACGCATATTCTTGCGTACAATCCACTGCGAGACGATCTCGCCAAAGGTGCCGAGTATGGCAAATTGCAGCATCGCCATCAGGATCGGATGCTGTTCGGAAAGGCTTACATAACTGATTGCCGTTGTTATCATTAGTTCCCTCCGGCCTGACGCTCCAAGAGCTCCCTGTGCAATGCTTCAATCTGCTCTTGGGGAATAGCCGAATCCTCACCGCCTTCCTCTGTGTTCTCCATCGATAATGCTCTTTCGAGATTTTCCAGAGCTGCGGCATATTCACCTAACTCATTGAGCGCAAAAGCCATCCAAAGGTAGGCATCCTGATGATTTTCGTTTGTATTGATAGCTTCCTGCAAAGCTCCGGCTGCGGCCTCAAATTCGCCCAACTTAAAGTAGGCTTCGCCCTTGTGACGCCAGGGACAGCTCCAGGTGGGATAATCCTCGTTCAAGCCCTCATACAAGGCTACCGCCTGATCCAGCATCTCCATTCCCAAGAGTACATTAGCCAGTGAGAAGCGCTCTCCCGCCGGCAAAGAATCCGCCGTCACCATCAGTTCATCGACCAATCTCCGGGTCTCGACATTCATCAGATACAAGCTGTATATTTTGCTTCTGGTTACGTTCGTTCCACTGGAGATGCTTTCGTATATGGAACTGATAGCCGGGGTAAAAGCGGATGGATTGGGGGAATCAAGATAGCTGCTCACCGGATCATTATCCTGTGCGAATACTATGCCGCACAGCAAGATAGCAAGCGTCAACAAGACGATTTTCTTCATTGGAAACTCCTCGGATTTTGTAGTATTGCTCGGACTAATAGCCACAAACCCAGCATTTTACGCAGGCTTTTGCTTGTCAAGCAGTTCCTCCCTGCAGCACCCATTGGATAGCTTTATCCACAAACTACTTGATTGTAAATAAACAACTAACGGGAGCATTGAGGTTATGGTGCAGCGCATAGGGAACTATAGCTATCCGCCGCTCCTCAATGCTCCCGTTAGGGAGGTTGAGCAGCTTGTTAATTAGTTATTGCGTCCGCGACGCCTGAGGACCAGCCTTACCCGATCTTCTCGGGGGCTAACGATCTCTGTGGCAGTGCGATAACCGCGTTTTTCGGCTCGGATCACGAATCTTCTGGGTTCGCCGGGGCGTACTTTCAAGTCAACCGTAAGAGGAGATCGTCCAACGTATTGATCATTAACGTAGATAAGTGCGCCACGGGGCTGAGTCGTGATAGTAAGCCGTCTGTCATGCTGGGGTCCGTGATGACCCGGGTTGTTTGGGTGGTTCGGATGATTGGGATGATTTGGGTTATTGGGATGATATGGAGGATTGGGATGATTCTGTTCGCTCTGCATATTATCGCGTCTGAGACTGAATGTAAAGATGCTGGGATTGCGCAGAGCATCCTGTTGATGCGCTTTGGTAAAGGGCACGAAAACTTGCTGCCGCAGTGTTTTGTAGCCTTCTTTATTGATCTCGAGAGTGATGCGCCGCCCGGGTGTGCCATTATTGTATGACAAATTATGATCCATCAGGATAGCCACAGCCTGGGTGGGGGTTTGTCCTATGTATTGGTTGCTGCCGGAATAGTTTACGGTAGCTCCGCTGGGTTCTGTCCGCACCACGAAGGCGCCGAACATATTCTGGGCATTCAGCGAGCCCGCCAACAGGACCAATGTTATGATCGTCAGTATTCTGTATCTCATAAGTTCCTCCCGGAGCTTTTTGTCTATACCCTCTTTACGCCCCGGCTTCGGCTTTCCTGCAAAAAAGCTGTTGATTTTGAGTTCATACATCCTGATAGTGGCTCGTAACTGCTTGTTAATATGATGTATTGGAAAATGATCCCTTCAGTATAGGCATCTCATAACTCCTTGCTCTCCCCTTGGCTACTGCCGTGATCCTGCCGTGATCCTGCCGCGATTCCTGGGCGTTCACCCAGGGATCACCCGGGGATTACCCGGGCATTGCCTTGGAATTCAAGCAGGAAGAGCTGGGCAAAGCATAGCCGAGACTGCCGTAAGATCTTGTTTATCAGCAAATACGGCTTTCCCTCAGGCTTTGTGAGGAGCGAAGATAGAAGCTGGCTGCTCTTGGGTGGTTTGAATCAGGGATTGAATTTGTTGCGCAATTGGATAAAAACCTGGCGCAAAGGTACAGAACGCTGCTCCACGACCAGCATCAGGGGAATGATGGTGAGCCAGCGCAAGACTCCTCCAATCCCAAAGATGATCTGCTCCGGCTCCAGATGCAGGCTGCCGATACTCAATTCTCCGGGGAAAAAGATCCCGGAAAGCATCGTTGAAGCCATCATACTGATGCCTGCGATGGCGTTGTAGAGCCCGGAATATGCCTGTTCGCTGCCCTTTTTGGCGATAGAAAGCACAAAATTGGTCGTCACGATGCTCACACCTGCCCACATTGTGCCGGAGATCAGGGCTTCCAGCCAGAGCACAAGGTGATTTTCAGGCGTCATAAAGAGCCAGAACATCGGATTCAAACCGCCCAGGAAGACGCAAATCTTCATCGCTGTCTTGTTGCCGAAACTATCGATGAATCTACCCCAGTAGTTATATGCCACGAGCGATGCGATGGCGTGCAGAGAGCCATAAAGCTGCACCTCAAAGAGTCCCATCTGCAGCTTTTTGAGCATAAAGGGTCCCCAAAAAGCAGAGCCCACTCCGATTGCCAGCATCCACCAGATACCAAAGATCATCAGAAGCCGGAAGTTCTTGTCTTTGAAGGGTTCACGATACATCGAAAGCAGTGTGCGCGGCTTTCCGTGGCTGCGTCTGCGCTCCGGTTGCCTCGCCAGAATCACCAGTCCGATCAGAGAAATCAAAGTCGCAAAGACGAAAATTCCTGCCAAAAACCAGCCTTGATTGGCAGTTTGAAATAGCTCTCCAAGACCGAGGAATTTGATGTAGGTGTTCTTGATTCCGCTTGCCTTGTTCTCAAACAGATCCACGTGAAAACTAAGTAGATAGCTTACTATCAATCCTGCCAGAAGGAGGATTTGATTGCGCCGGGAAAAGAAGCGTCCGCGCAGCTGTAGAGGGATCAGATCGCTCAGCCAGGCAATCCAGATATTAGCTCCGGTGGCTTGCAATCCTGCACTCAGGAAGAGCAATCCCAGGACAAACCAGATACCGTCTCGGCTATTGGGAAAGAGCAGCGCCAGTCCCAGGAAAAAGGTCAGAAAGCGTCCTGCTGCAGTGATCCAGACGCATGCCCACTTGCGTCTTTTCAGACCATTTGTGATCGCCAATCCCAAAGGCTGGAAGATTGCGGAGACCTGCCCCAAAGAGCTTAGCAGACTGTAATGCAGAGGCGATGCGCCCAAAATGACCAGTAGTTTGGTGATAAAACTGCTGCCGATCATTGCGAGAGAGCCGTAGATCTGGGCAAAAATGCCTTCTGTAATCGAGATACGGTAGGTGCGTCTCAGGATGCCCTCAGGACTCCTGATAGCGCGGATTTTGGCAGTCGGGATGGCTTTTTTATCTCTCAATCCAAGCTCACAGTAGTTTATAGCTCCATCTTTACAGTATCGCTGGAGGGTCAAGGAAAATCCTTTATGCTTTGGGTAAAAACAAAACCCGAACCAACGAGGGCTCGGGTTTGATTATGTCTTGATCTAGTTGTTTACTTTACAAGGACTGCCTTGCGGGTATAGCTGGCTTCTCCAACGTTTAAGCGGAAGAGATAGATGCCGGTGGAGCAATCCATACCCGTATTGTCGCGACCATCCCAGGAAAGGCTGTGTTCGCCGGCATTGCGGGTACCTTCTCTGAAAGTGCGAACGACTTGACCGCGGGCGTTGATCACGGAGATCTGGACGTCTGAAGCCTCTGCCAGAGTATAGTTTATAAAGGCAGTGGGGTTAAAGGGATTGGGAAAGACAGCCTTGAAACCGGTATGGACTATGCCGGGTGTCTCGGGATCGTCAGTCTGGATCAATACGTTGTAAGTAATGGGTCCATGCACGCCGTCTGTGCCGTTGTAATCGATATTCTGCAGCCAGTAGTAATAGGTGCCTTCGGTAACTTCGCTATCGATGAAGTTGTAGTGAGTGGTACCGGCTTGGTTTTGGGCTTCGATCAGACCGCTTACGCGGGTGGCTGTGGCAAAGCTGCTGGTCTCATTACGATAGATGTAATAGCCCATCACGTCGGTCTCAGACTGGGTGATCCAGGTAAGACGCACGAAGTTCTCTGCAGTGCCGGTTGCCATAAAGGTGGTCAGTTCCACAGGCAGAGTCACATCACTGGTTGTGAATACAGGAGCTGGATTAGCTACTAAACCGTTCTGAGCGGTGGCATTTGCCGCAGGAGTGGTAAGATCATAGATGGTGGAAGCGTTGGATGAATCCAGCGGGAAATAGGCAATCAGATTGGCAGGATAAGGACTGATCACTGTGTTCATACTGGCTTGAATCTCGCTTTGAGTGCGGATGGTGTTCCAAACGCGGACTTCGTCGATATAGCCGTGGAAAGCAAATTCTGCCAAAGCACCTTCACGCAGGTTACCCAGAGTAAATGTGGTGCCAAAATCATTTAAGTTGTAGCTGGCCTGGTCGATCATCAGTACGCCATTGAGATAGAGCTTGGTGCGATTGGCGGCTCCACGTTGAGCCGTCACAGCCACGTGATACCACTGACCAACCTGCAGATTAGCTCCTGTGGTCTGGAAATGCAGTGCGTTGTTCTCACTGCCAAAAGCCCAAAGCCTCAGCTCGCTGCCATACTGGGTAAGCCAGAGAGTCTTAAGATTGGTGGGACTGGCGGCAAAGATAGTGCTGCCCAGGGTTCCCAGCTTCAAGGTAGAAGGTTTGAACCATGCTTCCATAGAAACGATATTGGTAGCTCCCGGATTAGAGAACTTCACAACGTCGTCAACTCCGTCGAAATATAGGGCATTATTGGCGAACATAAAGCCAATCGCCGCAATCATAATAGCCATTAAAATAAACTGTTTGTGTGTCATAAGTACCTCCTTGACACTCTATCACTTATGTTAATAATCTCATATTGCCACCTAAGGCACAGACACAAGCTAATCAGAATCGGGACTTTGTCAAGTTGTTTTACCCTCAAAAGCCACTTCTGGAAAACATTCTACAGCTCGTGGAAATGAATCAACCCCTCTTCTGACTATACTTGAAGCCCGATAGAGTTTACTGTAAAAACCGGACTATCCGCACCAATACTAGAATCTCTATAGCGCCATAACTTGCTGTTATAAAAGACGTCACATAGTAGCAGAATCCCGCTTACACCCTCTTGTAACCGGGGTTTATGGCCCATCAGGGCAAGCAGGCGGAATCTTACGAAGTAGCTGTGTCTATATTTCCACAGTTCATTTCTATCCATCCGGAAAACAAATAGCTTTAGCTCTCCCGGAGACAAAAAAGCAGGTGGCTACTATAACCACCTGCTCTGTAATCTATCGGTTTACTTGGATGCCGCGATACTGACCATCTTTCCGGGTATCACGATGACCTTGCGTATCGTCAAGCCTTCCAAGGCTTTTTGTACGTTCTCTATCGCTAAAGCAGCCTCTTTCAAAAGCTCTTCTGCCGTATCCGGTGCCAGCTCCAGCTTGCCTCTCAGCTTGCCATTGACCTGCACCACCCAGGTAACTGTATCCTGTACGAGGTATTTCTCCTCATAACCGGGCAGGCCGCCTTCGTGCAACAAACCCTCAAAGCCCAGCATCTGCCAGAGTTCCTCGGCAATATGCGGTGCAAAGGGATAAAGCATCTGCGGAATGATCCCGCAGGCTTCGGCATAGACAGCCAAATCAGCATCGCCTAAGCTCTGAGGATTCTTCACCGCCACGCAGTGGTTCAGGTGCTCCATAATCGCCGCAATCGCCGTATTGAATTGCATTCTGTGCAGATTGTCATCCAGCCATTTCTTGACCGTCTGATGTGAACTGTAAAGCAAAGGCTTCATCTCGGGACTGATCTCTTCCAGCTCCGCAGAGAGAGTCATACCGCGCTTTAGCACCTCGAGATTAGTCTCGATCAAGCGCCATACCCGGTTCAGGAAGCGGAAAGCACCCATGACCCCATCGTCGCTCCATTCCACATCTTTCTCGGGGGGAGAGGAGAACAGCATAAAAGTCCTGAGCGTATCTGCTCCAAAGCGATCTATAATGTACTGAGGATCAACCATATTGCCTTTGGACTTGCTCATCTTGGCACCATCTTTGAGCACCATTCCCTGGGTCAAAAGCCGCAGGAACGGCTCATCACTTTTAACCCAGCCCAAATCACGCATAAACTTGTGGAAAAACCGTGCATACAAGAGGTGCATACAGGCGTGCTCAATGCCGCCGATATATTGATCCACCGGCAGCCAATAGGCAGCTTTCTCCGGATCAAAAGGCAGTTCTTCGTTCTTGGGATCGGCATAACGCGCAAAGTACCAACTGCTATCGACGAAAGTATCCATCGTATCGGTCTCGCGACGCGCTGCCTTGCCGCACTTGGGGCATTCGGTATTGACCCACTCCGGCACCGAAAGCAGCGGATTGCTGGTGGTCCTGCCAACCTGCACCTGTTCCGGTAAAAGCACCGGCAGATCTTCATCCGGAACCAAGACAATCCCGCAATCCGTGCAGTGGATCACCGGGATCGGATTGCCCCAATAACGCTGCCTGGAAATACCCCAATCTCTCAGACGGTAGGTCACCGTACGTTTACCCAGCCCAGATTCCTCTATCCACAAGGAGATAGCTTCCTTGGCATCAGTGCTTGCCATTCCGTCAAACTTGGCGGAATTGACCATAATGCCTGGCTCGGTATAAGCAGCAGTAAGCTCTTCCAATACAAGATCTTGAGCAGGATTCTGAATCACCAGCTTCATCGGGATCTCATACTTTTTGGCAAAATCAAAATCTCGCTGGTCATGCGCAGGCACAGCCATCACGGCTCCCGTGCCATAATCCATTAAGACGTAATTGGTTATCCATATCTGCACCCGGTCGCCATTGACCGGATTGATGCAGTAGTGCCCGCTGAAGATACCTTCTTTGGTGGTCTCGGCGCTGGATCGGCTGATCTTGTCCTCGTTGATAACCTTGTGGCAAAAAGCCCTCAACGGGCTGTCCTGAGGCTCATCTTCCAGCCAGCGGATGACCAGGGGATGTTCAGGCGGCAAAGCCATGAAAGTGACGCCGAAGATAGTATCCGGACGCGTCGTGAAGACTGGGATAATCTCCTGCGATTCAGGCAGTTGAAAGTGTATCTCGGTGCCGATGCTCTTGCCGATCCAGTTCTTTTGCATCGTAACAACGCGCTCCGGCCAATCGATCACTCCGCTGAAATCAAGCAGTTCTTCGGCATAATCCGTGATGCGGAAGTACCACTGCTCCAAGTCTTTCTGCGTTACTTCATGTCCGCAGCGCCAGCAGCGTCCATCCTCGACCTGCTCGTTGGCAAGCACAGTCTGGCAGTCGTCACACCAATTCTGAAAGCTCTTCTTGCGATAGACCAAGCCCTTCTCATACAACTTCTTAAAGATGTATTGACCCCAGTGGTAATACTGCGGACGGCAGGTGCTGACCTCGCGCTCCCAGTCAAAGCCAAAACCGAGGCTGTTGAACTGACGGCGCATGATCGCGATATTGTCTTCGGTCGTAAAGCGAGGATGGCTATTATGTTGAATGGCAAAGTTTTCCGCCGGCATACCGAAGGCATCATAGCCCATCGGCTGCATCACATTGTATCCTTCCATGAGCTTGAGCCGGGCAATCGCATCTCCTATCGAATAGTTCGAAGCATGTCCGCAATGCAGAGCACCGCTGGGATAGGGAAACATCGACAGCACATAGTACTTGGGTTTGGCGTCAAAATCCGTGGCATTCGCCAATCTGGCACTCTTCCAGATCTCCTGCCACTTACGCTCGATCTCCATGAAAGGGTATTCCATAAGTTCTCCAATAGGATCAGACTATTGCTAATCCCTTAAATTTCATCAGCTTGCACAATTCTAAAGTCCAGAGCTTTTGTCAAGACCCTTTTTTGATACCGGTTTTGCCTGTCTCTCCCTGTGAGCAGTTCGGTGGCAGACTGGTCTAAACCTACGGTCTTGACAATCCCCTCGCCCAAGGTCTTCAAATTGAGAAACTCACATGTACTGTGAAGCATCAGGAAACAGAACCCAAAACGAAAAGAAATCAGGAAAGGCTCCTCTTCCGGCAGATCATCGTGAGTTGCATGATCATAGTGTTCCTGCAGAACCAGTGAGTGGATCATCTCCAGGACCAAGCCCTGCTGCTCCTTGAAGATGCCATTGTCGGCCATCTCCTTGGGCAGATTGAGGATGGCGAGCACAGCATCAATCTCGACCGGGATGGGTATCACTTGCCTTTCCTCATTAGCTCGGAGAGTTCAATAGCTCTGCGGCCAACCTGCTTCGCCCATTTGGAAGCAAGCATACCATTGGCAGCTCGTTCCCAGTCCCCAGAACCGATGAAAGCCAGGGTATTGTTGAAGCTAAGTAGTCCACCGATTCCCAAGTTGAAGCACATGTTCAGCAGTACCGACTTGCGGACTTCATCCAAGCAATTGTATATTTCAGGAATCTCATCCATTAGTTGCTTTTCGCAGTTCTGGATATCATTCTCCAAGAGCACATAGGCTTCTTTCTGGGAGATACCTCGATCATCGAGATTGCGGCCAATACCGATTGTCAGTTTACCTGCAGTACAGCGGTATGGCTTCAGTCGCAGACCTTCATGTCTGACTAACTGAGCTTTGATTCGGTTCATCAACGCTTCGGTCATGCTATCTCCTTGTTCCAGATGTGATCATTGATCCGGAGCCAGGAAAGCACTACCCTGTATGCTGACAAATCAGGATGAGCAAGGATGAGACAGATTTTTGGATTGACAGAATATCCAAAACCTAGCATGTGTATTTTGAGAAATTATTGTAAATCCAGTAGATTAAAATAACATAAACTATAGATATCTGGAGTTAAGATGGCTAGAAAGAGTAAAAACTCGAACATCTCAAGCGATGATAATGTGTTTGATCTTAGGCACGCCCAATCGAGCAGGATTAATATACCCCCCGCAGGTTTAGTGGCAAGAGGTACAATCGATAGGGAAGAAAGAATTGAGTTCGCATACAATCCGCATTTATATCCAATACTCAGATTTGATGAATCTAAAGAAGAAGATCAGATACATGATCTGATTAATGCTGCAAAGGATAGGAACCTTACAGATGAAGAGATTAGAAGGTTGTCCTTGGCTTTTAATAATCATCAGCCCTGGCTTGAATGGACGGGAAAAAAAGAGCAATCCAAATGTGTTGTAGACCCAGTTGCATTGAACATTCATGAGAGAGTCTCCTCGCAAGCAATTATCTCAGCAGCTAAAAGAGAAGATGTCCAAAGAGACATTTTTGCTGATACAGAGATGGATTACACGAAAGCTATACAATTCTATAAGCATTCTATAGATTGGACAAATAGATTAATTCTTGGGGATTCGCTTGCGGTTATGGCTTCGCTAGCACGCCGTGAAGCTCTAGCAGGCCAGGTTCAAATGATATATATGGACCCGCCATATGGCATTAAGTACTCGAGCAATTTTCAGACTGAGGTTTATAAAAGAGATGTTAAGGAATCGGATGACGACTTAACAAGAGAGATGGAAACGATTAAGGCATATAGGGACACTTGGAAGCTTGGAATACATTCGTATCTGTCGTACATTCGTGATAGATTATTATTATGCAGGGAGTTATTAAACGATACCGGATGTATTTTTTTACAGATCAGCGACGAGAATGAGCACAGTATTAGGCTAATCATGGATGAAGTTTTTGGTAAAACTAATTTTGTCTCTTTGATCACATTACAAAAGATCTATTATCGCGGTTCTGATCTAGTTGATAATGTGTGTGACTACCTAATTCTTTACGCTAAAGACAAATCAAAGATGAAGTATAGGAATATATTCAGAAAACTTACTTCTGCCGAGTTAAACACAAAATACAGCCTATATTACGATACTGATGGTAATCTGAAATCTGTTACTGATGACATGGATGCTGATATTACTTCGGACACATTTCTTCATGATAACATGTTATCTCCAGGCGCATCAACAGAAGAAATCAAGATAGATTTTAATGGGAAATACTACAAACCAGACATAAACTACCACTGGAAGACTGGACTAGATGGACTGACTCGATTAAAACAAGCTGGTAGATTGATCCAGATTGGTAGCTGGTTAAAATATATCAGGTACTCAAGATACTTTCCGTATGGCAATTACCATAATATATGGACTGATACTGTTCCTTCAACTTTTGCAGAAAAGAAAGTTTACGCAGTCCAAACTTATGCTAAAGTAATTCAAAGATGTATACTTATGACTACTGATCCAGGAGATTTGGTATTAGATCCCACATGTGGTGGAGGAACAACTGCGTATTGTGCGGAGTTATGGGCAAGAAGATGGATCACAATAGATGTAAGTAGAGTATCTATCTCAATAGCTCGGCAAAGATTACTAACAGCGATTTACCCATATTATCTGCTACGACCAACTAGTGCAAGTGATATTAACAGCAATCCGAACGGACAATGGCTTACAGATCCCCAGAATAGTATAGGCGGGACATGTACTTTTGCATGCAAGTCAGCAGCTCATATTACTTTAAAAAGTATCGCCCAAAACTATGCCCTTGATCCTCTGTTAGCTAAATGGGATAAGATTCTCGAAGAAAAACTTGCAATCATTAACAGTGAACTTAACAAAATCTCTCAAGACGTTGTGAATCAGCTAAAAGAAAAGTACTCCAACATGACAACTCGATTGAAAGCTAGCGAGTTACTACAAGATGATTATCGTAGACTTGTGCTACCACCGTTCCTCAAAAGAGATTATGATGCAGTTGATTGTGGTTATCAGGGTTGGTATGAATGGGAGGTACCACATAAAACCGATGACCTATATCCACTGCCATTAATCGATGCTATTAGCGATTATTGGGATAGTGTATCGCAGAAGAACGAAGAGGTTGACCAGTGTATTGTGGCAAGGGCAGACCAAGAAGATATTATTGATCAGCCAGTAATTGATAAAAAACTGATCAGGGTTACTGGACCCTTTACGGTGGAAGGAACAATCTCGGTAGAACAAAGTATAGTAAACGAGAGACATGATTGTGTTAATTCCGGTGATGTAAATGAAACAAGCAATGACATGGTCACTAATGAACCTCAAAATTCTGAGTCTTTTTTAGATCACATTCTTAGGCTACTGAAAGATAATGGTATTCACTTAAGCAACAAATCTCATTATGACTTCATTCGATTAGAGAAAACTACCGATGGAACATCAATACACGCATCCGGAACTTGGAGTTGTGATAGTAAAGAAAGGTCAGTAGCTGTCACAATCGGACCTCAATATGGTTCTGTGAATTCATTGATTGTAGAACAATCTATACGTCTAGCGGCTCGTAGAGGCTTTGATGATCTTGTATTTGCAGCATTTAGTTTTGAAGGGTCAGCACAGGCAATTATTCAACAAGATCAAGATCCCAATCTGAGAATTCACTTGGCATATATATCTCCTGATGTTAACATGGGTGATCTGTTAAAAAATACTCAGGCTAAAAGCCTATTCACAATAACGGGTAGTCCAAGAATAGATCTTGTCAGAGAACCAGATGGAAAGTATGTAGTTAAGATGGAGGGTGTTGATGTGTATGATCCTATATCGAATTCTATACGTTCTACATCTGCAAGCAAAGTTGCTGCTTGGTTCATTGATACCGATTACGATGGCAAGTGTTTTTGTATATGCCAGGCTTTTTACCCAAACAAAGATGCTTGGGTAAAACTTCGAAGAGCATTGAAAAACACCATTGACGAATCAGAGATTGCCAAATACTCAGGGACGGAGAGTATACCATTTTCTGAAGGAGTTAATAAAAGCGTAGCAGTAAAAGTGATTGATGCAAGAGGTAATGAAGTTATTAGGGTTGAGAGGTTAAGGTAAAATGGCAGACACCGTATTGATTCAGCCTGTTGAAAGCCCCGTAATCTGTAAACCATATTATGAGCCAACTCATTATTGGGAATATAGCAAGGAAACAGGAAAGGCGGAAAAAGTTGAAGGTCGCCGGATCGCTGCTTATTGGTACAAGATTAAGGAAGCGGGTGATTCAAGCCAGATGATGATCGAGCTTGAAGAAGATCGTAGGGATCTCGAACTTGTTAACAAACTACGTACGGACGTGAAAAGATGGCGTGAATCGAACTGGGAAGGTGCTACCAATGTTACAAAAGACTTATTGAGGCATTGGTGGAGAAAGGACAGAGTAAGACGGTTCTTTTTTTGTCAGTTAGAAGCTGTAGAGACGGTAATATTTCTAAACGAGATTAGAGGTTTTCGCTCTGATGGTAGCCGAGGGAATCCACGCTGGAAGCCGAGTTTTACTGATACAGATTTCGATAAACTCATTGATACTCCACTGAATCCAGAATATAATTCCATAATACGTATGGCATGTAAAATGGCTACGGGGAGCGGCAAAACAGTAGTCATGGCTATGATTATTGCTTGGTCATTTTGTAACCGGGCTAGAGTCCAAAGCGATATCCGTTTTCCTCAAGCTGCTTTGATCTGCTGTCCAAATCTTACAATCAAAGAAAGGTTGCAGGTACTTAAGCCAGATAGTATGGGACAGGATTATTACTCGCAATTTGACATCATTCCTCCCCAGTACAGAGATTTGATACGCAGTGGGAAGGTTTTGATCACAAACTGGCATTTTTTTGCACCAGAGTCTGAGCAGACTGAGGGTGGATCGACCTACCGGGTTGTTAATAAGGGTATCGAGACTGCTGAAGCTTTTGCTAAAAAGAGACTTGGTGATATGTATGAAATGGGTCCAATACTGGTTTTTAATGATGAAGCCCATCATGCATATAGACCAAAGTTTAATGATGAAGAACTAGCAGCAGTTTTGGCCAATTCTTCTCAGGACATTTACGAAGCTACTGTATGGGTCCAGGGATTGGATAAGATAAACAAAGCTTGTGGAATAAGAGCATGCATTGACTTATCAGCAACACCTTTTTACCTAAAAGGTAGCGGTTATCCAGAAGGAGAGCCATTCCCCTGGATCATATCAGATTTCGGGTTAGTAGATGCTATTGAAAGTGGCATCACAAAAATACCTCGATTACCAGTAAGCGATACAACGGGGAAACCAGATCCAGTGTATTTCAGATTATGGAAAAACATTACTAGCGATTTAGCTGCATCTCAGAGACTATCAAACAAGCGCCCTAAGCCTGAAGTCGTATGGGAACGTGCACAGTCTGCATTTGTTCAATTGGCTGGTGAGTATAAAAAGACATATGATGCGATCCAAGAATCTAATGATCTGGCATCTAAGATTCCTCCTGTAATGATACTAGTTTGCGATAACACAGATATTGCAAAAGTCTTTTATGAGAAAATATCCGGAGAAAGTGAAGTCGAGGTAATCGACCAGAATTCTGAACAAGAGGGGAAAAGCGATCAACAGAAACATAAGTTGAAGAAAATAACTTCATATGGAATGAGTAGCTCAGCGTTTCCAGAATTGTTTCAGAATTCGGAAAGAAATAAAGTGACGATCAGAATTGATAGTAAAATATTGGAAAAGGCTGAAAGCGAAGACCCAGATGTGAGCAGAGATGTAGCTGCAAAGGCGTTGCGAGAAATGGTTAACACTGTTGGCAAGACTGGTCAGCCGGGGCAGAATGTTCATTGCGTTGTGTCCGTGGCTATGTTAAACGAAGGCTGGGATGCTAATAATGTTACTCATATACTTGGTGTGAGAGCATTCGGGAGTCAATTACTATGTGAACAAGTTGTAGGACGTGGACTTAGGCGAATCAACTATTTTCCTGATCCTGAAACTGAGCTGCTCCCTGAGGAATACGTAGATGTATATGGTATTCCATTCTCCGTTATACCCTATAAAGGGAAAAAATCGACAACACCACCAGATAAACCGGTTAATCGAGTACATGCACTACCCGATAGAGAAGCAATGGAGATTAAGTTCCCCAATGTTGAGGGATATGTGTTTGCGCTCAATCAACCAAGCATAAAAATTGATTTTGATGGCCTAGAAACTCTATCAGTACTACCTGAGTATGCTCCCGAAGCGACTTTCGTTAGAATAGTAACTGACCATGTAGAAGGGGGTATTCTTGGGGGGGGGATAGGTGAGTTTATCATACACGATCGCTCAGAATACTATAAAAACCACCATATACAAGAGATTGAATTCGAGATCGCTCGACAGATTGTTACTGCATTAGTAGGTGAAGGGCCAAATGCTCCCGTTCAAGGAACACCTAAAATGAGGGGATATGCTAGACACATTCTATTTCCCCAGGTATTTAAAATAGTAAAAAGGTATGTAGATGAAAAGGTGGACTTCCAAAATGTTAATAAATGTGAGTTAGGATTGGATAGATACACGAAGATCATGAGAGAAAGATTGATCAATGCTATTGAGCCTGACGAAACATCCGGAGAGCTTCCTCTGCTTCCAATCTTGAATAGGTTCAAACCAATCGGAACTACAAGAGATGTTGATTTTACGACTAAAAGGTCTGTGCATCACACAGTACGATCGCACGTTAATGCAGTCGTCTTGGATAGTGCCTGGGAACAATCCACATCATTCTATCTTGAGGCAGACAGCCAAAATGTTGAATGCTATGTTCGAAACGATAAACCCTTCCTTCTTATTCCATATGAGTATGATGGGGTGCAACACTACTTTGAACCTGATTTTATAGTCAAACTGACTAATGGTACATCGCTGATTCTTGAAGTGAAGGGTTGGGAAGATGATCAGGATAAAGCGAAGTATCAAGCAGCCAAGAGGTGGGTATCTGCAGTGAATAACTGGGGGCGGTTGGGTGTTTGGGGTTTTTACGTTATGAAACAAATGTCTTCCGGACAGATTGGTCAGCTCAGTTTTTTATAAACATCCTATGCAATCGACCAATAGGCACTAGATGAATGAAAGAACTCTGATTAAGCACAACACTATACTTTAGTAAGATATTTAGGAGGCTAGCGTGAAGATATTGAATGGAAGTTCAAATCAGACTTGGCAAGAGATCAAAGAAGATGCTGATGAGGCATACAGAAAAGAAAATGTTTTCAGAACTATCTCAGATAAAATCCAGGCAGAGAATTTAGTAATTCTCTGTGGCTTAGGAACATCTCGATGCTTACTTGACAGCGCAAACAATCCCATTGCACCATCAATGAGTGATCTAATGGATGCCGTCAAAGAAATGGAAGACGGTCTATTATCACAGGTTATTGAGAAGATTGGGTACAATGAGGTCGACCAATGCGGAAACAATGTTGAGTTGCTACTTTCAAAATGCCAGATGGCTTATGAGTTAAAAAATGACACTATTCTGCAAGATTTCATTCAAAAGGCTGAGAAACTAATTTTACAGAAGTGCCAGTTCGTGAAATCGGATTCAAACCTTAATACGCATGAGTCAATGCTTAGGAAGATTGCTAAGAGGTCTTCGCGGCTTCCTAGAACTAAGATATTCACAACTAATTATGATTTATGCTTTGAGACAGCTGCAAGACGGACAGGTTTTACAGTTATTGATGGGTTTTCTCACTCATATGATCAAGAATTCGATGGAGCTTTCTTTAACTATGACATAGTTCAGAGAACCAACTCAAATGAGAGCTTTGACTTTATAACTAATGTATTTCATTTGTACAAATTACATGGGTCAGTAGATTGGGATATTGTGGATGGAAAAATCTTCCGGAATCAAAACCCGGAAAATCCCTGTATGATATTCCCTAGGAGCAGTAAGTATCAATATTCATACAGCCAACCATATATTGAAATGATGTCAAGGTTTCAAACTAGTTTAAGATATAACAATTTAACTTTACTAGTCATTGGTTTTGGCTTCAACGATTTCCACCTTACTCAACCAATTCTGTCATCCATTAAGTCAAACGTTAGCCTGAATGTTGTTATTGTGTCGCCAGATTTGGAAGACAGCAGGAATCAAACGATATTAAACATTATTGAATATGCTAAGTCGGGCGATACTCGATTGACCTTACTAAACGGCACATTTGATGAACTGATTACATATCTACCCAGTGTTGATGCAATAACTGAAAATGATATTCATAATGCAAGGTTTAGGGGGTAATATGCCGGCTAATCGATCAATTCCTGTTCATCCATATGACCCCTTACTCAATATTGGGACTGTTATTGAGATAACTCCTAATTCAGCCAGGATTAACCTTCCAAAGGCGGCTACGGCTGAAAGAAACAGGTTTTATGGATATAGATTTGGGTTTGGTGATATTGGAGAATTCGTAGTAATTGAAAATTGTGAAATAGCATTATTGGGAAGGATTGTATTAATAAAACTACCTGATAAAGATCGACTGTGTGTTGAACCTGAGTTAGGTAAGGAGATATCTACTCATCCGCTAGGTTCTGTTCAATTGCTTGCTTCGATAAATCTTAAAACAGCCGAGATTAAGACAGGGATCGAGTTGTATGCAAGATTGGGTTCAATCGTTTATTCTGCGCATCCAAAACTGATGAAATGGATTGCAGAGTCCAGCTGCTCACAAAAGTGTACTGATAGTAGCGTTAACCTCAAAATAGCTAATCTCACAGAAGACACGGATACTATTATCAGTATCATTCCTGAGAGTTTGTTTGGAAGACACTGTGCAATTCTGGGATCAACCGGCGGTGGTAAAAGTTGGAGTATTTCAAGATTCATTGAAGAGTTAAAAAAACACAAGTCAAAAGCAATTCTGATTGATGCAACAGGAGAGTTTAGTCGATTAAGTAACGCAGTAAAACATGTATCAATTGGAGGAAATCTTGATGGGATTGAGGGCTGTTCGGATGCTGTTTTTCCGTATAATAACCTTACAGAAAATGACTTGTTCGCTATATTCACTCCAAGCGGTCAGACACAAGCACCGAAACTTCGATCAGCGATGAAAAGCTTGAAAGTGGCTAGACTTGAGCCAACAATTTATACGGAAAACATAGTAATAAAAGCGCAGCAGAATAAAAATCAATTTAATGCAAAGTATAGAGAACACGCGGCCCTGATTGATAGTCCAACTGCTGATTTTGATATCAGGTATTTGGTGCAACAAATACAGGAAGAGTGCGTATGGATGACAGACAATAGAGATCCCACCAAGTGGGGTAACTACAATGATATGGAGAAATCGTATTGTACAACGTTGCTAACTAGGATTGAAGACATAATTCACTCTCCTGAGATGTCTTGTATCTTCGATGTTGGTTCAAAGGAATCTATTACTAACATTATTGATGAATTCCAATCTTCAGAAAATCGGGTTCTTAGAATTTCTTTAAAATACTTAGGCTTTTCACATAACGTTAGGGAGGTCATTGCAAATGCTATTGGTAGATACTTGCTGAGTAAAGCAAGGTGCGGTACATATATAGCTAATCCTTTGATAATCTTCTTGGATGAGGCTCATCAATTCCTAAACAAGTCTCTTGGTGACGAAAACAACAAATATACTTTAGATGCTTTTGATTTAATCGCCAAAGAAGGAAGAAAGTACTCTCTAAATATATGTATCTCTACTCAGCGCCCTAGAGATATACCAGAGGGAGTTCTTAGTCAGGTCGGAACGATGATTGTACATAGGTTAACAAATGATAGAGACAGAGAGATTGTTGAAAAAGCTTGCGGTGATATTAACAAGTCCGTCTTATCTTTCTTACCTAATCTTGTACCAGGTGAAGCAGTGATTATCGGAGTCGACTTCCCAATACCACTTACCCTAAGGATTCGTAAACCGACCTGTGAACCAGATTCATGTGGGCCTGACTACCAAGCACGCTGGAGCAATTTACATCCCACAACAACGCCAGAACAATGATATGAACTAATTGACGGAGGATATAATTTGATATCAGTACATTTACCTTTCGATCTTCAATCCCAAGATGACATAGAATTCTTCAAAGTGCTTTTCACTGATTGTGTTTCGATTTACCAAGATCAGGAGCTAACAATAGAAATTGCACATTGTTTTATACCAAAGGCATGTTTCGGTCATAAAACAGATATCATTACTATATCAGTTGAGTTGATAGAATCGATGTATGCCTTTACTATGGCGACATGGCTGTTTTATCATAATTATATGGCGAAAAGAAAACTCAATGAACTCCAGTTTGGCACAATTGAAAATGACGAAACATACAAAATGATTCTAGGTTATTATCAATGGGCAACCATGAAATATAGTTGCGGTCACAAAACTAAAATGAGTTTTTCAAGTATAATCAAAACACCAGTTGTGAATTCGATCATGAGTAAAATAATGGCATTCATTGTAGGACATGAGTTTGCTCATAAAATATACCCAAATCGAGGTGACCCTAATTCTGAATTACAATGCGATAATGCTAGCTTAGATAACATAGTCAGAGTATTCCGAAAGAATCTTTCCCCTGTATTATTTGGTTCTTGTGTGTTCATTTTATATACAACATCAAAGCAAGTAATCGAAAACATTGCCTATACTGGTGATCATCCGGATGCATGGATCAGATTGGAGCAACTATCAGAGAGGTTTAAGCAAATCTCTGAGTCGAGATTTAGAGTCATGTTAAGAAGCTTGTGTAACATGTTTTTGTCAGTGAAATATCCAAGTAAAAACGACTCCCTTTACAGCTATGTTAATTGTATATTAATCCTTATCATATACATTGATTACCCAGAAGTACTTAGAAATTGGAAATCCGAATATAGAACACACGAAGATCTTGCCCGTGATTTGTTTAAAAAGCTGAGTGACTTCAAAAAGAACTTTATATAGATGTGTATCTACGTTCATATTATAATAGTAGTTGTCCTACACATCCAATGAAATGGTGGGAATGGTGTATGTGCTCCGGATACACCTACCGGGTTCATCTCTGAATCGTATTCAATCTGATCGTCTTTGATCCAAGGTACGAGTGCCTTGATGTAGTCTCTGGCATCGTCAAGGCTGTTGGACTTGGTATCCAGAGCCATCAGATTATCCATCACTTCCAGGGCATCGTTCAGGGGATAGATCTTATCTTGGGCAGCCAGAGCCCGGCAGATGTCACTGGTTCGGTCATCAAGGATCACCACGAGTTTGTAGTATCTGGCTTTGGCTTTCTTGTAACCCTGAAGCCTTCCAAACTCTCGGATTCTGAGTGCAGTATGCTCTGCCAGTCCCTGCCAGTAATGGGATGATCGATTGGCGATGTCATTGAATTGGTCTTTGAGAGTATCGGCAAGCATCTCTTTGGTATAGCCCTGCTCGATTGCTTTGGAGATGGTGTCTGCGAAGTTCTGCCGGATATCGGCTTCGAAGTGGTTCCCGATCCAGAACAACTGCTGCTTTTGAATGGTGGATGAGAGATGCTGATCTTCTATGCCCCAGAGCCCGATGCTGGTCTTGGTGGGGGCTTGTACTTGGACATCCTTGAGTCCGAGCCGCACACAGCGGTCTATTATCGCTTTGGTGGGCTCATTGACCAGTGCTGCGAAGTCATCTCCCAACTGGGTATTAATGATGCTCATAAGCTTATCTATTGAGCCCTTGTTAAGCTTCTCAGCTCGGGGCATGTCACTCAGCATCTGAATGGCAAGGCGTGTAGCATCTCTGATCTCGGTTTTCCAGGCATTATTGAGGACCCGGTAGTATTCCAGCATTAGCTGATCATAGTAGTTCATTAGAAGGAGAATCTCCGGACTTTCACTCTGTTCCCGCCTATATCATATTCAGAGAAACGCTCCAGACATCCAGCCAAGGCATCACAGCCATCGATATAGCCATCAGGATAGGTGAGGAACTGACTGATCAGGGTTGGCGTGTCCTGACTCTCCGGAATGAGTATCCTTGCTGTGTCTGTTTGGAGAGAATCCGTTGTACAGATCGAAGAACCTGAATTATGGATCATGATCAGGATTAGGATAGACGTCAAATCGGGAATTTTGTCACTTCAGTTAAGCCTTTTTCAAGTCGATTGATATCTGCACCAACTCGGATGTCCAAGTCCATTCTTAGTCCATCATATCACCAACCCACATAAGGCTTTATCCCCATTTGTCCAAGTGAGGGCAATTTGAAGTTTGGGGTGAGGGTTTATAATGCTCCCCTCTTGGATTCTGCCACAATTCTGGGGCGCTGCTGCCGCGATAAATCCCCCGTCGCGGGCGGTTAGCCGGCGCCGCGGCGGGAAAGCGAAAG
>CAYSSP010000011.1:0-38120 GCA_964433815.1 uncultured Candidatus Cloacimonadota bacterium | reverse complement strand
ATGATCGCGGCAGCAGCGCGGCTATAGCTAAGGGGAGAGAAGAGGGTTTTCAGTGCGTAGAATCCCTCTGAGAACTTGGCGTTGCCCCTCACTAATTAACTTATTAACTGATTAACTATTAACTGCGCTATGAGCATCGCTCAGCGCTTTGGCGGCATCAGGGTCAAGAGCGCTTGCTGGGAGAAATGCTCCTCGTAGTATGCGACTATGCTCCAAGTGTTTACAACTTCTACATTGAAGTTGTTGTCCATGAACTCTGTGGCATCTCCGGCAAGGACTTGGTAAGGCGTTACCCAGAATCCATCTCCGATCTTTTTGGATACCCGGATGCTATCCGCCCAGGGTGCCAAGTTCTCCCATGATATGCGGATACGGGTAGGGTTTGTCCAGGAAAAGTCGTACTCGGGATCTTTGGGAGCCGGAAGGTAAAAATTGTATTGGACCTGTTCCTCAACGGATTCGGCATCGTTTTTGTAAGCATATACCTTATAGTAATATACGGTGCCCAATACGGCTGTAGTATCGAGCGCAGTGGTAGCTTCGGCAGGAACTTGGATCAGTTTCTTTTCCCAAGTGCCGTCCCAGACTTTGCGGTCGATGTAAAAGCCCTGTTCATCGGGGAAAGTCTCTGTCCAATTGATTCTTACGGTATTGGGACCCTCGACTTGAAAAGTAACGGAAGACACCTCTCCGCCGGCATAGATATCCGGATCGTCAGTATCAGTAAAGAGATTACAGCCCGCAATCAACAGCAGTATCGCGCAAATAGCCACGATTCCTTTCATAACAACCTCGTTGCATGTAATTTTGGCAGCAGCTTCGGCATTACGAAGCTTTTGTCAATGTATTTATCTATCAGTGCCTTGGAGCCCTGCCGTTGGTCGTATAAAAGATTCCCGGATTATCGATGAAACAGACGGCACTATTGCCAACCATGACAAATTCGTCGGAAGGATCGACCGGATCAAAGCTCTGCACCCTGTGAAGCTCCGTCACTACTCCCAAAGGACTGCGGTAAAACAGCCTGATTGATTCTCCCGGAACATAATCCGGCACAGGGATATAGACGTATGGCCAGCGCGGAAGCTCAGGATGTGAGTAGAATCCCGGACTGAGAGGAGTGAGTTGAGGTCCTCGCATCATCACCTGATAGACGCTACGAGCTACCACACCTGCAGGTGGATCGCTCAGTTTACGTAGCGTAAGATGCGAACCTGCCGGGATGAGATTGCCGATATGTTCCTGCGGCATAACCAGTTGTGCCTGATACAGGGAGACGTGCTTGTCCTGCGCTCCAAATGCCACCACGTCAATCTCAGTATGTGGATTCTGGTCTGCCATCACGGCAAATTGTGCGTCGTGCGCCAGGTAGAAAGCTATGTGTCCATCCGCGATACTGAATGACCAGCCATCAGGTGTCTCAGATTGAGGATAAGTGTATATCCTGTAATAATCTCCATCTGAGATTGAGAAAAGCAGATTCTCGCGTCTATCGGTCTGCTTGATCCTGATGAGAGGGCTGAATGTTTGATAGAAAGCAGGATTATTGAGTATCCTAAAGCTATATGCGGCTGATAGATAGTTCAGGCTGTACTGGCTCGCCAAGACTCCAAAACGATCGGTTAGCGCGGCACTATCCGCTATCTCAAGCGTGCTGGGAGCAAGCGGAGCGGTGCTATCCAGATAAAGCTCCAGATCATAATCGTCAAAAGTCATCCTGGAGAAGAGAGCAAGTTGACGTGATGTCCTTGTCCTCCTGAGACTTGAGCCATCAATCAACCAACCGCTGACTGCTGGGGAAATCCGCAGCTTCTTGCCATCCATAAGGTATGTGTTGTGCGCAAAGCTTTGAGCTCTGCGGTAGCGGTAATATTTAGGATAATCGGCACGGGCGGAGAAGTTTATGATAGATTCTGGGCTGGTAACAAGCGAGCTTTCCAGGAAGAAACCATCCGGCAGAGCGTCCGCATTGCGTCCACGCAGATCGGTAGTGATCTTCATCAGAGCCTGGCTGGAGGATAGAGTGTATGGCAGGCCGTTGAGCCAGGGATGGGTGGTCTCCAGGCTGGGATAAAACTCCAGACTCAAGGTATTAAACGCCAGACTGTTATCACTCCAGGACAGAGAGGTGTGGGCGGTCTGTAGGCTAAGATTTGCCTTGTAGCGCGGGATGTCAAGCCGGGTAGCCGGCTCGTTTATCAAGCCGTAAAGGTAGGTGCCGGATGAGTTTATTCCGCTGTAAACAAAGCCGTTTGAGATCGTATAATGTCCATCATCGTAAGCGCTTGCCCAAGTCTTGTAATCGAGATGATCGGCAGATGCATCGCGGTAGATGCGCATCAGACGATTGGCGGAACGGCGGCTCTCATCAGTCTTGAAGCCAAATTCGATCCACGCCTGATTGGGCAGCGTCTCGAGCAGGGTACTGCCTTTGTAAAAGCCAATGCCATAAGCTTTTGCAGGACTGCACAGGGTGTAGGGATTGGCTTTGAAATAGGCATTGTAGAGCTCTCCCAGAGGGGGTAAGGTGTCGAGACGGAGCTTGATCCCGCTAAGCTTGACATCTCTCAGATCGAGCCAGATATCTTCAAGGTAGATTTGACGATAAGGGCTGTCCAGAGGGAGCTCTATGCTGTTTTGTCCGCCAAGCGGATCGAGCAGGAAATAGGAGCCGGCGCTATTGACGAAAGTAATCAGCTTGTCGCCTTCGATCTTCCAAGTATTTTCGCCTTGAGGCCAGGCGCTGATGCCATTATCGGAGAGCTTTACCCACTGTGTCCCAAAGCTTTTGGCAGGATTTATACGATAGTGCAGGATGGGCACGCCGGTGCTGCTGCCTTCGCGCTCAGTCTCGATCTTGATCAGTTTACTGAGCACGGCAAAGCCGGGAAAGAGCTGTTGAGCGGTCTGAGCCATAGTGGAGCCAAGTGATTCTTCGACAGTAAGCTGAGTGGTGCCAAGTTGATCGGTAAAGGCGGATGGAATCCAGGCTTGGAGATAGAGATCCTCACCAAAGAGCAGGGCTTGGACGTCTTTTCCGCTTTCCGGGATTGCCAGGCTTGGAGTTCCGGAGGGACTGGAGCTGAGAGTAAATTCACCGCTCCCATCGAGATCGAAGAAGCAGCGGGAAGAGCTATAGCTGTATTGCTCAAGTATCTGTGCTTGAGGAACATACTGCAAAGACAAGAGATAGGTTTGCGCTCCCGGATTGGAAGCGATGCGATCGGTGTAGAGGGTGGCAAAGCCCGGGATGGAATCCAGTATGATGGAACTGCCGTCGCGGAACACACTAAGCTTGTAAGTATTTGTGAGTATTGTAAGTGAGTCGTTATAGGCGAGGCTGTCACGCTCTGTAAGCTCTTCCACCTTCTCCAGAACGATCCGGTCGTTGTACCAGAGCAGGCTGTCGGAGATACTTTCCTTTGGAATATAGATGTAAGTATCATCGTTTGAGCTTTTTATGAGGTGATCGGAATAGACTCGGATGGTGCTTTCGATGATGTATTCCTTGGGGTCCAGATTGGGAGGCAGGAGGCTGTTTTCCCTGATATTGCAGGAGAATAGCGTTAGCCCGGCAAGGATCAGGCTACAGAGAGTAAGCAAGCGAGAGGCTGGTGAGATGCCTGTATTCTTCATCGATAAGTCCGATTTGATGATATAGTAATAATCCCAGGTGCTTCCCAAAGGGAGCCCAAAGGGAGAGAGCATAGGAATCATCCACAGCATTGAAATCGTCCGTGATGGCTCCATAGGGGTTTACCCACCAGGCTTGATAGCCTTGGGTGTAATAGGCGGAAACGATGTATCTGCTTTTGATCTTGAGGCTTGTGACCAGGCTGAGGAGCTCCCGCTCCCGGTCTGAATCTATCGGATCGTTATCCTGATAGAGCCTGGAATAGCTGATGCCGGCAGAGACAGGATCATAGCGCAGGCTGAGGCTCAGATCGCCCTGATAGGTATTAAAGCGTTCATAAGTGCCCAGATGAGCGGTGATCTTTGGCACGACCGCAAGGTACTTGATATAGAGGGGATGTTCTTGTGAGAGAGTATAATGAGCCGCGGGATAGACTCTTGCATCATCGCCATCCAGATAGCTGTAGCCGAGGCCGGTCCGTCCCAGGAAGCTGTCTTTCCCGAGGGAAATCCCTGCAGTGTAGCGGAAGTGCTTGCCCGAAATCAGCAGTTCATCACCCTTCAGACCGAGGCGATACAATCCGCTCTGGAGAGAGCTTTGCAGCCCCAGTGACTGCATATCCCCATTGGAAAGGTTGTAGTTCATTGTAACAGAGAGTTTGGGCTTGCGGAAAGCAGTCCGAAAGGTATGATTATCCTCTAGAGAATAATGCTTTGCCCGGTAGCGGTCTCCCAGGGCGAGATATTCCCAAGCCAAGCCTTCCCTGGCTATTGCCGAGCTTTGTTGATCACGGGAAAACCGGTGAGCTTGGGCATAATAGTGGAGTGACTTCTGATGCAAGCCCAAGCGAGAGAAGGCATAAGCCCGGTGATTCAAGATCTGAGCGTGCTCCGTGAAAGCCTTGAGCAGGGGTTTTGACTCAGCGATGGTGCGGGCGAACAAGCCCTGGCTATTGAGTGCCCAGAGCAGTCCGGATGCTGCATCGGAATTGGTGCTGTCTTGCCGGATGACTGTCTCATACTGGCTGTAAGCTCCTGCATAGTCCTCCGAAAGCATCAGTAAATAGCCCAGTGACATCCGGCTGGCGGTATCAACCGGATTCTGAGCAATAGTCAGGCGCAATTCCCTGATCTGCTGGTCGTAGATCCCCGCCTGAGCAGAGAGAGCGGAAACCAACAGGATAAAGAGAATTAGCGTGGTGTATCTCAAGAGATTAGTCCAGTAAATCCCGGTAGTCTATAACGATCTGGCTTTGTGGATAGTATTTCTTCAGCGCTTGATAAGCAGCACGGGCATCTTCGACTCTGCCTGCAAGATAGAGGTTGTTAACCAGATAGCCGAGGTTTTCAAAGTCCCAGGGATAGATGCTGATGATTCGCTCAAAGTAGCTTGCTGCTCCTGCATAGTCACGTTTCATATAGAGAGCATAAGCGGCTTTGGAGAGCAGAGTCGGGTTTTGGGCGTGTACCTCGAGCATCTGATCGGCAATTGTCTTGGCTTGATCCCAGTTACCGAGTGCAAGATAGCAATTTATCTCGCCCAAGTGAGCATCGAGATGATTGAGCTTGTTGGCTGCTGCCTGATAATCTGCCAAAGCTTCCTGATAGGATCCCAGCAGATAGTTCAGCCAGGCTTTGCGCATCTGGTAGAAGGTATCGTTTGGGTCTCCGGAAGACAGGCTTTGCATGATCCGCAGAGCGTTTTGATAGTCTCCGCGTGCTTCCGCCAGATAGGATTCCTGGATTGTGGCTGTCTGAGCTGCCAAGCTGCCCAATAATAGCGCAAGCGCCAGCATCAATATATACTTAGGCATTGTTTTCCTCCTTGGCTTTGATGTGTTCTGCCCGGATTAGGAGCTTAGCTCCCTGAGACAGGCTAAAGGATAGTATTCCCTGCTTGCGATCCAGCACCAAGCTGGATTCATAGCTGTGAACCTTCATCCCCAGCGCTTTGAGCTGTGTGACGGTAGTAACCGTTATCAGGCTCTTCTCCTGGCTCATCTTGGAGCTGGAGCGCACTCTGATCGGCTTGAAGAAGGGTATCAGAAAGAGGGTTAGATTCTTGAAGAAAGGATTCATCACGACGGAGAGACTCGGTTCATCCTCCCAGACCAGCCCTTGATTCTCGATCCAGGGCAGCCGCGAAGCAGCATAGGCAAAGGCAGCCAGAGCCGTCCTGCGTCTTCCGTGCAGGCTGAGAGAATTGTAGATTCCGTTGTAGATGGAAAACTCCAGTTTACTGCCCAGATCCGAATTGATACTATGCGTGCCGGCCAGATCAAGATCCACTTTCCAGTGTTCGATAAAGCTTTTTCCGCCCACCTGCACGCTGAAACTCTGCTCCTGTCCGTATCCGAGCTGCAGGATGGGTGCCAGATCTTTCTCCGGTACCAATGGCGAGATCAATTCACCCTCCAAAGGCACTCCGCTGGAGACAAAGCTCTGATAGCCGTCCTGATCTGCCTTCTTGTAGTTTATAATGTGGCTATAGACTGTCTTGGAGCCGGCATCGATGCCGAGCTGTGCCTGAAAGTGCAGATGCGGAACCGGTGAACGTCCGGAATTACCCACTTGGCCAATCTTCTCGCCCTGCTTGATATAATCCCCCTCAGCCAGCTTGACAGAGCCTTCCTTGAGGTGCGCATAGAGCGTATAAAAGCCGTAGCCATGCGAGATCGTGACGTAATTACCCCAGTTGTCCTGAGTATTCATCCCCCCAATCGGGTTATCCGGGATGCTGTTTACGACCTTGGCAATATACCCGGCAGCAGCGGCATAGACGGTCTTACCATAGCAGTAGTAATCCCGCAGTTCTGTTTCTTTGTCCGAGTACTTCTTACCCGCAGCATCGACTATCTCAAAGTCCCAAGCCATCGCCCAATCTTTCTTGTGCGTGTGCTCGCCGTTATGTCCCTGCGTTACAATCCATTCACCATTCACGGGCAGATGGATCTGCGGTATTCCGGCGCTGGAAAATCTGCGATAGCGAGAGAGATATGCTTCCAAAGCCTTTTCCGGATGCAGGATGCCATAGTCGTTTATGATCGGTGACTTCTGATGAACCCGAAGTCTGAGCGCATAGATCAGCCCAATCACCACGATATTGACCGGGAAAGCAAAGATCGGCAGATAGAGAAAGGAGGGTCTGCCGCCCATCAGATCGGAATAGTAGTACTTACCGGAGAGTGCGTAAGCAAGCAGGAAACCAGCCAGAGTGGCAAAAGCCGCCAAGAGATAGGAGCTCTTACCGGGAATCAAAAAGACGGAGCCCACTGCCAGACTGATCAGAATCAGATTGAAGCCCGGGAAAAACATCCCGTAGGTGCTGCCGATACTACTGAAATGCAGGAGGATATAGCATATCGTCCAGCCCACCAGCGAAAGCATAAAACCAATCCTGGTGATCATAAAGAGCACAATCGCCAAGAGTATCCCGGCGATCAGATCCGGCACAAAGACGATGCTGCCCAGGCTCAGAAAGTAATCCTGCCAAAACCAATTCAGCTTGAGCGAGTGCGACCAGATCAGCGGCTTTTGAAAGTCCAAGCCGGTGAACAAGCCGCTACGCACCATATAATACCAAAAGAAGAGTGCAGCAATCGAAAAAGCCAGGCTCATCGAGGGCATCTTAAAGAGCGACTGACTAAGGTAATTCACTCCGGCATAGATAAATACCGTCACAAGCGAGGCTGTCAGAATCAGCCCAAAGAAAGGTAGTGAGAGCGTCCCGATCCCGTTGTAAGGATAATAATACCCGATCGCCAGAGAGATCAGCAGGCTGTTGAAAGCCATGATCCCGCCCTGGGATTCCCAGCTTTCAAAGCCCAGCAGTCTCGAAGACAGCAGCGCAAAGATCAAACCAATCAAACCGCCCAAACCAACGATCGGCGAGATGAAGGTAAGCCCCATCAAAGCCAATCCCACCAGCAGGTTATCCGAAAACAGGATGGTCGAATAGCTGTGCGGAACAGCCTTGAGAAGAGCCCAGAGCGCTTGCGCAATCTTCATCAGATCTTTCTGAGATGCTCCGGAATTTGTTCCCGGGAGATCACGTCTTCCAGCTCTTCCCGCTCCCTGAGGAGCTCAACCTTGCCCGTCTCCGTGATCAAGACGATCCTGGGACGATACTCGATAAACTGCATCCACTGTGTGTTGTTATACGCACCCACCGGAGTGATCAGCACCTTGTCGCCCGTGTGCAGATCAGGGAATGGCAAGGCATAACGCATCACGTCGATATTCATGCAGAGCGGACCGTAAAAGACAGTATTCTGATAAGCGCCGGGGAAGCTGCGGGTGGGCGTCACCTTCAGCTTGTACCACCAGGCTGTAATGGTCGTATTGACGCCTGCATCGAGGATCACGGCACGTTCTCCCGTAGGCAGATTCTTCTTTCCTAATACGCTGGTGATCAGATAGCCGGCTTCATCCACCATCGCCCGTCCCGTTTCCAGAATCAAGAGCGGCAGATACTGGCTTACAAAGTGTGATTCATTAAAAGCTGCTCCGATTGCGGCAGCGTATTGATCAAAGGATGGCGAGGCAAATTCCCCGGGTGTGTACTGAGCGTGCAGAGTGTTCTGCGAGGCAAAACCACCGCCCAAATCAATGTACTCCAATACGATCCCGTGTTCCGCCTCGATCTTGGTCGCCAGATCCAGGAGAGATCTGGCAGCCCAATAATATGCATTGGCATCCAGAATAAAGGTGCCGATATGTGTATGCAAGCCCTTGAGATTCATCGCCTTGCCAGCCAATAGACGCTGTATTGCCCGCATAGCTTCACCATTCTCATAGTTAAAGCCAAATCGGCTCCACTGCGGACTAATCCCCGTATCCATATTAACACGGATCGCGACGTTGGGACGGCTATCCAATTCTTTGGCAAGCTTCTCAAGCAGATAAAGCTCATCAAGATGATCTATGTGGATCAGTGCGTTATCCAGGATGGCTGCTTTAAGCTCGTCCGGACGCTTACCAGGTCCATTAAAGATAATATCTTTGCCAGCGATGCCCAATCTGCGAGCCATCTGATACTCCATTCCGGAGACCACTTCCGCCCTGGCACCTTCCTGATGAAAGATGCTGCAGACTGCGCCAAGATAGTTTGTCTTGTAGCTCCAGGCTTGTTCCACCTTGGGATAGTGCATTTGCATCACGTCCTGGAGGCGGCGGTATCTCTTTCGCATCTGGCTTTCGGAGAGCACGATCAATGGTGAGCCGTATTTGCTCACCAAATCGTTGATTGCCACTCCCTCGATCTGATCCTGGTGTCTCACGACGCTCTTGGCGCCGTATTTATTCATATTACCTGCGCTATTGCGCTCGATGTTTGGTGCTACATAAGTCTTTTTCATATTACCTTCTGATCAATTCACTTTTTGCCGAGATCTCTCCCATCACCGAGATATCCGTGATGATATCCTCTGCGTGACGGATAAACAATGTGCCGGATTTGCATTGGGGCAAAGGATCCACGTCCATCCCCAAAGCTTTGAGTACCACTGCTGCAGGCTGATTTTGGCCCGAGCCTTCCGCCAGACGAACCCACGCCGGGAAGCGCGGATTGATCTCGATCAGATAATATACTCCGTCGAAACCGCGCATTACCTCGAGTTCACAGGGTCCTCGCCACTTCAGGATGCTGATCACCCTGGCGGCAAAATCGTCCAGCTCGGGGTTCTTTACCACTACTCCGCCAAAGCCTTTGCCTTTATCGGTAATTACCAGCTTTTTCTGCGGCACCATTCCCAGCATCCCGCCTTCGCCATCTCCAACGATGACAATATTATACTCATCACCGGGCACCAGTTTTTGCAGGATGATCGGCAGTCCCCAGCGTTCCTGTATCTCATAAAAATACTTAAAGGCCTCTTCCGGACTATTTGCCTTGTAAGCCTCGTAATACTTTCCTTTGATCATCATCGGAAACTGATCTTTGACGGACAAAATCTGCGACGCATCGCTGATCAGAGATGTCTCCGGCACAGAAACTCCCTTGGGCGGGAAGAATGTGCCGAGCTTGGTCTTGTCTCTCAATAGAAAGCACGACTCGGTGGGGAGAAAGGTGTGGATTCCCAAGCGTTCAAGCTCGTCCTGCAGCCTGATATAGAGGATCACTTCGGCATCCAGTGTGGGGATTACCACATCGATCGGGCATTTGCCTGTAATGTACTCCATCCGGGCAAGAAAAGCCTCTGCCCCGGCTGAGGGATAGGGCATCTGATAGACTTCATCCACCAGCCCGTCCAGATAGATGCCGGATTCGAGGGAATCATAGACCAGACCGATGATTTTACCACCGAAGCCTGCCGCGCGGATGCTGCGGATTACCGGTACGCCCGGCTGAGGATTGTCACCCGTTTTCAGCCCGGTGACCGCTATAGTGACAGCCAATTTGCTGAGATCGGGATTTGCCATCAGAGTTCCACCAAATCCAGTGCTTCCAGCATCAACATATAATGGTCAAAATCACTACTGAAATGATCTTCCGAAATCTCGTACTCAGCTTGGATAGCCTCCAAAATCTGCGCCTTATCCTTGCCCTGAGCCAGCAGTTTCATTATGAGTATGCCTGTTTCATTGCTGGTGTAGCTGTAGCCCGAATTGGGATCAAATACAAAGCCATTGTCATTCATTGCAAGGTTTTGCAGCTTGCTTGTTTCCATCTTTCCTCCCGGAATCATCACGGATAATATAAGCCGTATTTTACTCTATTCCAAACGAATAGCAGAGTAAAATTGGATGCAATTGCCGTGCCAATTGCTGTAATTATCTATATCGTATCAATATTCTTTTACTGCAAATTTTCTTTGCAAGATCATTAAACGAGGGGGGAGGTGGGGGATAAAGCACTCATTGCAGTTGAGCAGGAGATGGACTAAATGGACGGTATGGACTGGATGGACGGTTTCTAAACTAATATCACTAAGCTCAGATCGAAGAAACTACTTCACCACTGCATCACTCCATCAATCAATGTGGGTGCGTCATCCTGACGCACAGTCATTACGAGCGACAAGATGTCGCTCCCACTCCACCACTCCACGTAGCGCCCAGCTCTTTCACTGTGGCAAGCAAAACTCCTCCTTCCTCCTTTACTCCTTGTTAATCCTTCCCTTTTGAAACCACTGGCATAACTCTGGCACTCATCTGGAGATCCCCTTGTCGTCACTAGGGAATCACTAGGGGATCACCAGAGGATCTCAAGAGAATTCAAGCAGGAGGAACATCGAACTTTGCGGAGCTTCACTTAATCCCTCATTAACTGGTTTACTGGTTCACTGCGCGTAGCGCAATAATGGGCTATCCCCTCGATCCTTCAATCCTCGTTACCTCCAAATAACCCTTTTCTGATCGCTGTAAAAAAAAGACTTTACTAAATTGCGCGCTTGTAGAAATGGTCTATCCAGCTTAAATGGAGGAAATATGCGCCCATATATAAAGCGAATCTTGCTGAGCTTTGTGCTCCTGATTGCCCTCGGCAGCCTGTTTGCCGCGGGAGAGACCATCTACCAGATCAGGGTCGAAGGCAGCCAAAACATAGATCCAAGCCTCATCACCACCGCCATCAGTTTGCGGGTGGGAGATGCGCTTGATCCGGAAAAAGTAGCCTCATCGATCAAAACCCTATATCGAATGGGAGTGTTTTCCGATATCCAGGTGCTTTCCGAGCCTTATCGCACCGGCATCAACCTAGTGATCCGCACCGTGGAAAATCCTATCGTTGCAGGCATCTCCTATATCGGTCTAAAGGCCGTAAATCGCGATCGGGTAGATGAATTGGTTACTTTGCGCCAAGGATCATATTGGTCGGATCAGCTCAAAAGCCAACTGCTCCGCAAGCTCAAAGCCGAATACTCCGGCAAGGGCTTTGCCAATGTCGCCATCGAGGTGAATGAACGCCCGATGGAAGGCAATAAGGTAGCCCTGACCGTTTTCATCGACGAGGGACGCCGAGTAGCCGTGCAGCGCATCATCATCGAGGGTAATACAGCCTTTGAAGACAAGGTGATAGCCCGCAGAATGAAGACCAAGGCAGCAGGTTTCTTCCGTTCAGGCCGCTTTGACCAGGAGAAATTTGATCAAGACCTTGTGAATATCGCCAATTTCTACAAGAAAAACGGCTATATCGACGTGCGTGTCGGACCCTATGAACTGGTGCAGATCAACGAGCGTGATCTGGAACTCCTGATCAATATCCGCGAGGGTTCGCGCTATCTCTATGGCAGCACAGAAATTACAGGCAATGAATACTTTACCTCAGAACGTCTGGAATCCGTCTTCACGATGGAAGAAGGCGATGTCTTTGATCAGGAAAAGTATGAGAAACAGCTTTCACAGCTATATTCACTCTATTTTGACGAAGGTTTTATCTATGTAAATGTCGAGCCTGCCTATGACAAGGCCGATGGAACCGTGACCGCCCGCCTTGCAATCACCGAGGGTGTACGCGCTCAGATACGCCAGATTCACTTCTCCGGCAATCTGCGTACCAAGGAAAAGGTCTTGAGACGTCAGCTCGAAGTAGCTCCCGGAGATTACTTCCGCCAGAGTCAAGTTGTTCGCAGCCAGCAAAATATCTACAATCTCGGTTTCTTTGAGCCGGATATCAAGCTGGATTACACCCGGATCAACAACGAAGGTGATATCGATCTCTTCATAGATGTGATGGACAAATCTTCCGGCGTGGCAAACGGCGGTGTGGGCTACAACAGCCAGGACAAGTTTGTGGGACAACTCTCTGTCTCGCAGAACAATCTATTTGGCAACAACTGGTCCAGCAGCCTCTCCTGGGAGTTTGGTGGCAGCACTCAAAACTTTGAATTCAGCTTTACCAATCCCAATCTTTATGATACCGACGTGCTTTTAGGCTCCAGCCTTTACTATACAAAGAAAAACTGGAGCTCATTCTACTATGAGATCTACACTCGCGGCGCCAGTATCCGGGCAGGTCAACCGATTCCCTGGATCAACCGTTCCCGCTGGGTGGCAGGATATTCTTTCTATTCAAAGCGTTATGACATTACGAATATGAACCAGATCCTGCTCGATCCGGTCGCAAATGCGACTCTGATAGAGCTCGACAGCCTCTCCTGGCGCTATACATCCAGCGTCAATCTCACCCTCAGCCGGGATACCCGCGATAACATATTCTTCCCCACCAGAGGTTCGCAAGTGACGCTCTTTTCGGAGCTTGCAGGCGGTGCTCTGGGTGGTGACTTTGATTATTTCAAGCAGATTGCCCAGGTCAATTGGTATATGCAGGCATGGAAAAAGCTCACCTTGCGCAGCAAGTGGCGTTTCTGCTATGTGACGCCATTTGGCAGCTCCGCGGATGCACCTCCGGACGAGAAATTCTATCTGGGAGGTACAGGCGCAGATGGTATCCGAGGCTATCCAGATCGCTCCATTGGGCCTGTCGGTGGTGGTACCCGGGCAATCATCTTCTCCACAGAATTGGGCTATCCCATTGGCGGAGACCAGATCATCGGCGTGCTCTTCTTTGATGCCGGAAACAGCTATAACCACTTGAGAGAATTCAACTTCCTGAAGCTCAAGAAAGGCGTTGGCGCCGGTGTGCGCATCCAGAGTCCCTTTGGACTGATCGGTTTTGATTATGCCTATAATCCGGAAGATCGCACCTGGGAGCCGCATCTGCAATTTGGCACGACCTTCTAAGCGATGAAATACTCCCATCTCTTTGGTCCGGTTATTTCGCGGCGCTTAGGGATATCACTGGGCGTGGATCTTGTGCCGTACAAATACTGTCCGCTCAATTGCGTCTATTGCGAGGTGCAGCGTACGACTCATCTCGAGACCGAGCGCAGGGAGTTCTTTCCGCTTCTCACTATTATCAGCGAGCTTAGGAGCTATCTACAGACTGCTCCAAAGCTCGATTATATCACGTTTTCTGGGGCTGGTGAGCCTACTCTGTACAGCCGGATCGGGGAGATCATCAGCTTTGTAAAGAGCGAGTTTCCGGATTATAAACTGGCTCTGCTCACTAACGGGGTGCTCCTGAATGATCCTGATCTCAGGCGAGACATCCTCCCCTGCGATCTGATCCTGCCTTCTCTGGATGCAGTTTCACAGAGCGTTTATGAGAAGCTGAACCGTCCCAAACCGGGCTTGCAATCTGCCGAACTGATCAACAATCTGATCTCGTTGAGGCAGGGATATACCGGCAATATCTGGTTGGAAGTCTTTATCCTGCCGGGGCTTAATGATACAGACGAAGAGATCTATCTCCTAAGGGATGCCATCGCTATGATATCTCCTGATATTGTCCAACTCAATAGTCTGGATCGTCCGGGAGCGGAAGATTGGGTCGGTGCAGCCGATTCGGCAACTCTATCACGGATCAGCGATATCTTTGCGGAGACACTGCCAATGCCTGTGGAAATCATTGCCAAAGTGGAGTATTCCAAGCCGGATCATACTGTCGATGCCCAGGCACGCGACTTGATCCGCTCGCTATTGATCAGGCGTCCTTGCACTGCCGAGGAAATGGCATCCATCCTCAATCTGCATATCAATGAAATCTCCAAGATCCTGCGTCAGTTTGGCGCTGAGAGTCTGATCATATCACAACGTGAACAGAGAGGTATCTTTTACCAATGGAAGATATAAGCCAAAGCACCGCAATCATCACCGCAGCCGGAAGCGGCACCAGGATGGGTGGAACAATCAAGAAGCAATTCCGCTCCCTGGGTGGAATCCCTGTCTTTATCCGCAGTCTGTCTGTCTTTCTGAATTGCCCGCTGATCTCTAATACCCTGATTACAGCGCCAGAGGATGATATTGCCCTCTGCGAGAGCCTGATCAACGACTTCCTGGATCAGCCCGAGAAGCCCCTGAAGGTCATCCCCGGAGGCGCAGAGCGTCAGGATAGTATCTTTGGAGCGTTGCAGGCATGTCCCCCTGATACGGATTACGTCTTTATCCACGATGGAGTGCGTCCCTTTATCACGGTCAGCTTTCTGGAAGAGCTGTATCGCCGGGTGATCATCCATCAGGCAGTGGTGCCGGCTGCTCCGCTCAAGCATACTGTAAAACAGGTTTCCGGCAATCTGATCCAGCAGACTCTGAACCGTTCACACCTGGTGCAGGTCTATACACCGCAGGTTTTTAACTATCATCTAATCCATACATGCTATCAAAAGGCTTATGAGGATGGATTCTTTAGCACAGACGATGCTTCCATCCTGGAATATTGTGGGGAGAAGGTCTATATCCTGCCTTCCAGCGAACTCAATCTTAAAATTACCGACGAGACAGATTGGTTTCTAGCTAATCTAATCGTGGACAAGAACTTCTGATGAGGATTCCTATGCGAGACAACAAGCTGCAGAACACCGGGCATAATTCAGGCTACCAACGGGCGATGATCAGGCTAATCAGCAAGCTGCAAAAGCTCTCTTTCAGCTTCAGGATACCCATCCCGGGGCTGGGATGCGGAGTCTTGGGACTGGCTTTACCCAGGGTAAGCATCAATTTGGGACAATATGCCTCAATTCTGCTCAGAGCTCTTGAATACAGGGGTTACGATTCTACGGGGGCTGCTTTTCAGGATGATAACAAGAAGATCACACTGCTCAAGGACGTTGGAGCACCCAGCACGCTCGTCAAGACCTTGGGTATCGAGAAGCAGGCCGGTAAGATCTTCTGCGGACAAGTTCGCTGGGCTACCTTTGGCTTTGTAAACAAGACCAATGCCCAACCTCACGAAGTGAAGTGCAAGCGCCACATCTACGGAGCTCACAACGGCAATATCACCAATACCCGCGAGCTCAAGATCTTCCTCACCCAGGAAGGACATACAGTGCTTTCCGATAACGACGGAGAGATGCTTGTGCATAGCGTTGAGCACTATTTTGACATTGAGATGACCAAAGCCGGTAATCCCACTATCCAGGAAGAACGCAAGGCCTGTATGCGCCGCGCCATCATCCAGACCGCCTCCAAGATGATTGGTTCCTATGCGGCAGTGATCGTGGATCCCGAGACCGAGACCTCTTGGGCAATCAAAGCCGGCAGCAGCCTTTACTTTGGCATCGGAGAGCTTGAGGAAGGCAAGTTTTGCCTGGCCTCCAGTGATCTCACCGCAGTCCTGCGCTTTACCAAGCTATTGGTCAACCTGCGCGAAGGCGAATTTGTCGAATACACTGCCGATGCTTATCAGATCTATGCCCAGCGCGATCTGGTCTTCCGCCGCAGAGGCTTCAAGGATGAGGTTTACAAGACCGGTGAACGCATCCTTACTCAGCCGGTTTATTCCAAACTCAGAGCAGAAGACGTAGAGTTGCTGCCTGAATTCGAATACTTTATGGAGCAGGAAATCTATGCTCAGGCAGAATCCAGCGGAAAGCTGATCAAACTCTTCCAAGGCGGATCCAATACCGGACGCCGGATGCTCGATCTGCTCAAAAAAGAAGGCCTAAGGGACCATTTCAGCGGGATAATGCTGACTATTTTGGGGACTGCAGAGCGCAATGAACGCCTCGCTCTCTTCAATGAACTCTGCGCCTCCAATACCTATAAGCAGTTCTATCAAAAGGCCGAGACCGAGTGGCGAGCCCTCTTCGATGTCGCTGTGAAGGAAGACTTTGACAAGAAGTACTTCTTTTCCAATGAGAAGAACGTCTTTATCGATCTGATCGGCGAAGAATACGAGCTCTCCCGCTTCTTCCTCGCCAAAGCACTGGATTCTCTGGCAGAACAGGTCGATGTAGTGGATTTTGAAGCCAGCGTCAAGGGCTTCCTCGAGCAAGTCAAGATCACTCTCGAAGCAAACCGCAATGCGTACACAATCGCTTGTGGCACTTCATTCAACGCCACCAAGGTCGCAGCCCTCTTCTTCAATGAGATTGCCAAGGTCGAGATCATCCCGATCCTTCCCGGAGACTTCCGTGGAGAATACTCCAATTGCATCAAAGACAACGACTTGATCATTGGTGTTTCTCAGTCCGGCGAGACCAAAGACCTGATCGATATCTTCAATGACATCGACGAGAAACGCCTCAATGTGCACAAAGTCGTGCTGGTCAACAATATGAATTCCACCTTGGGACAGGAAAAGAGTGATGTCGCCATCCCCATCCTTTGCGGACCGGAGATTGCCGTGCCCGCCACCAAGAGCTTTATGAACCAAATGACGCTCTTTTACTACCTGGCAATCCGCACTGCCGAGATGAAGCTCTCGCTCCTGCCTTCAGACTACCCCTCGCTTCCTGAACTCAAAGCCCAGATCGAGCGACGCTATCAATCCCTCTGGAACATCCCCTCCTTGCTCAAGGAAACCATTGATAATACAGCGGAAACGATCGATTACACAGCCGCCAAGATCTATATGGAACCCTCGCTGCACATCCTCGCCACCAAGATCACCGGCGTGGCCATGGAGGGAGCGCTCAAGATCCGCGAGACCGTCCTGAACCACGCGGAAGGACGCGAAGCATCCGAGTTTAAGCACGGACCCAATACCATCCTCGGTAAAAACACCGTCTTTGGCCTCAAGCACGTGCGTAACTTCGTGCGTTCCTATGGCAATATGATTGACAAGGTGGACGATCTGGCGACCGAAGCAGGCATCGCTCACACCGAGACGAAAGAGCTCTTTAAAGCTATGAGCACCTATATGTTTACGCGGAATATGCCCTTCAACCTATCACCCGCCGGAAATAAGATCTTTGCCGAAGTAGTGGCAAAGCACGATTTCTTTGAACCGATGTACCGTAATTACCCCTTGATCTACGTGACAGGCCCGGACGAGCGCGATGTTAACCTCACTATTTCCCAGATAAATACACACAAGATTCGCGGTGCTGATACCTATGTGATCGCAGAGGAAAACGCTAATCTGCTCAAGAACGCCAGCGTCAATCCCAACGAAGGCTCATACTACGGCTGGGGTTACATCAATCTGCCCAAGACCGGCGACAGCCTGATGACCTGTTTCTCCGCCACTATCGTATTGCAACTGCTTGCACTTAGGATGAGTATCCGCAAGCTGAAAAAGCTGGATCGGCTCAGTGTGATGGATCACGGAGTTCATCCGGACGTTCCCAAGAACGTCTCAAAATCGATTACGGTGGACTAAATCGATGTATCGCATAGGCTTTGGCTATGATGTTCACAGATTGGAGTGCGGACGTAAACTGATCCTGGGAGGCGTGGAAATCCCTTATGAGAAGGGACTTTTGGGTCATTCCGACGCAGACGTATTGATCCACGCCATCATAGACGCGCTCTTGGGTGCCCTCGCCCTCGGCGACATCGGTAAGATCTTTCCCGATAATGATCAGTCCTACAAAGATATAGATAGCCGTATCCTCCTGCGTCAAGCCTATGCCAAAATCCGCAGCGAGGGCTATGTCCTGCTCAATCTGGACAGCACAATCTGTGCTCAGGAGCCCAAGCTCGCACCCTATATCCAGCAGATGCGTAGCAACTTAGCTGAAGATATGGATTCTGAGATAAGCTCTGTCAGCGTCAAGGCCACCACCGAAGAAGGATTGGGCATCAGCGGCAGCAAGCAAGGCATCTGCGCTTATGCCACTCTCATGCTCGTAAGGATAAACGAATGAAAGCTTTAGCTGTCGTTGGCTATCACCATACCGGCAAGACTACCCTTGCAACAGCCCTGATTCGCGAGCTCACCGCCAGAGGCTTTAAAGTATCCAGCATCAAAGATATCCACAGCGAGGAATACCGTGCCGACAAGCCCGGTTCAAACTCTGCCAAACATGCCGATGCCGGAGCTACCCGCGTCTTTGCCAGAGGTCTCTTCGACAACGCCCTGATTATCCCCGGAAAGATGCATCTGCCTGAGATACTTCCACTACTCACTGCTGACTTTCTGATCATTGAAGGTATGAAGGATGCCCCGGTTCCCAAGCTGGTCTGCGCCAAAGATACGGCTCAATTGGATGAACTGCTTGACGATACAAGTATCGGCATTTCAGGTATCATTGCCTCAGAACTCGATAGCTACCGCGGTTTACCGGTATATTGCCTGCAAAATCACCTGCAAAGCCTTGTTGATGAAGTCATTAAGAGGAGTTTCCCGATCCTCCCTTCTTCCGATCCCGATTGCTGCAGTGCCTGTGGAAAAACTTGTTATCAAATGGCTTGTGATATCGTTCAAGGACGTGCCGGCCGTGATGATTGCGTCCAGGACGCCTCGGCAGAACTGGAACTGATCGTGGACGGGAAGCCGGTCGTAATCGTGCCCTTTGTGCAGAAGCTCTTGAAAGACAGCGTCCTGAGCTTTGTTCACAACCTCAAAGGCATCGATAAAGACGCCTCTATAGAGATCAGGATCAAGCCCTGATGGCAAGCCTAAATATCTGCGAAATCTTTTACAGTCTGCAGGGCGAATCAAGCTATGCCGGATATCCCTGCATTTTTATACGCTTAGCTGATTGCAACCTCAATTGTCTTTACTGCGATACGCGCTATTCGCATGGCCCCGGCAAGCCGATGACGATCCCCGAGATCATCGCCGAGATTGCCCAGTATCCCACTAAGCTGGTAGAACTTACAGGCGGCGAACCCGTCTTGCAGGACGATCTTACCGAACTGATCACTGCACTTCACGATCTTGACTACAAGATACTCCTGGAGACCAACGGCTCGCTCTATCTCGGAGATATCCAAGACTATGTGATAAAGATAGTTGACGTCAAGTGCCCGGCCAGCGGTGAGGGGGATTCTTTTATGAAGTGGAACTTGAAATTCCTCCGTGAGCAGGACGAACTGAAATTCGTAATCTCCACCTTTTATGATTATCAATTCGCAGTTAAGTTCATCGAAGACAATTCTCTGTGGGACAGATCCATCCATTTTTCTCCCGTCACCCGCTTCCTCAAAGCCGAGACTCTGGCAAGCTGGATACTGCGGGATGGACTTAATGTGCGCTTGCAGTTACAATTACATAAGCTGCTCAATATTCAATAAGACCAACAATCCTCCCCTTACAACACCTCATACCCCCCTATTGATTGCTAAAGGGATACAGCCATGCTATAGCCGAGCTACAGCCGCATCCGCGGCATGATCGCGGCATCACCGCGGCAGGAGCGCGGCAGCAGCAAAGGGGCAAGGAAGGGGAGAAAATGCTAAGATCAGCTATTCTTGAGGCACGCGTTCCCAGAAGCCTTCGTAGGATTGCCAGCCTTCGCCATCACGAATTAAAGTGATGGTGCGCATGGAGTTCCAGTAGTCGCTCTTGACCAGGTCGCGCCAAGCCGGGGCAATCTTGTGGGTCTGGGTTTCCCGGATATACTCAGAGTAATCGAGGAAGAGCACGCGGCGTTGACCCAGTTTCTCCAAAATACGAATGCTGTTTTCCTGCGTCTCGTGTCCCAGAACGATAGTATCAAATCCCTGTGTATCAACGCCTTCCAATAGGGCAAGGGTAGCTGTCTCGGCAGGCAGCCAGCTCCTGGGATATTGCTCCAGACTGAAGCTGGTCGTGTCCTCGGTGGGACGAAGCCAGCCCAACACATAGACGGTGCGAGAATCCGAGACGCGATAACCTATCTGCAGATAGATCCCCGTGGCAGGAATAGAAGCTTCATAAAAGCCATTGCCAATGTAGTTTAGCTCGCGATTGACGGGATAGAGCTGCTGTCCGGAAACTATGGAAAGCTTCATTTGTTCAGAACTAAGCTGCAACGGCAAGCCATCGGCATCTCCAATCCAGATTTTCTTGGTAACGCTTTCTTCCTGAGTGCTTTGCGAAGGATCGAAGATACTGTTTGTATTCACGTTGTAATAAACCCATTCGTCATCCAGAAGCACTTCGATGGCATCCGGAATGCGGCTGAACTGGGCAGGGATACCGTTTGCTCTGAGTGCGGAGACGGCAAGCATGCGGAATTGATAGTTGGAAAGATAGTCCTGGACTACCGCAATGTCCAGAGGAATCAGGCCTGAGAGTGCCTTTGAGGAATCGATCTCAAAGCGTCGCAGAAGCTTGGAAATCACTCGCTGTGTCTTTTGCAAGTCACTATTGCCGCGTACCTTAAAGAATCTTGGGTAGAGCTGGGGTTTTTTGGAAAAGGGTCTCTGAGGGGTGGGTAATTCCTCGAAATAGACGGTGGGATCAAAGAGGATTTGGCGGTCTTCAGGGGAAAGCGCGGCGAAGGTATCCTCGTGATCCAGATAAAAGTTGTAAAGGGCTTCAAAGAGCCAGTCTTGCGCTTGCCAGAGCAGCTTGGGATCTCCTGCCGCCAGCAGTTCGATAAACGGCTGGGGGAGTGGACGATGCCGGGAAATGAAATTGTAGAATGCAGCCCAATTGCCCCGAGTTTCGCTATAGACCTGAGCATAAAGGCTGTCCACAGGCTCAAACCAAGGTGGAAGTGTTCTGTTTTCAAAGGTTTGCAAGTTCTCAGAGATCTCGGCTTTTGCTTGGTTTGCCGCGATGTTCCAGCTTTCCGGAGCCTGTTGCCAGATCATCTCGTTGCCGGGATAGTCCATCACCAGATATTGATCAGGCAGACGGTCTCGGCTGAGGCGGGCAATTGTGGTGACAGTGAGATCGGCTTCAGGCTGGGAATCTCCTGCGAGTACGAGTATTCTGAGATTGCCGGGGTCCGATGCAATCGGCACCAAGGCACGTTCCTCACCTCTGGAAAGCATCAGGAAGAAAGCACCTCTGCCTACGCTGATAGTTTTGCTGCCGGTGCTGTCGGCTTGGATGGTCGTAATCGCGCGCAGACTACCCCAGTTATAGACCAGGGGAGTGATCAAGAGATCAGTAATGCCCTTGCCTTCGGAGTTTCTGGAAACAATGCTGATGCTGCGGGTGCGGTCTTTGGCATAGTTGCGGGTGGAATTGATCAGAGTGTCATAGCGTCCGCGTGCCAGCACCTCTTCACCCTCGGTAGCCATCGAGCCATCTGCGAGGATCAGGACGGTCTTGTCTATCATGCCGCTAAACCAAGTCTGATCAGGAAAATGAGCTGCATCCATATCGCCTGTGTAATGCCAGCCCCCTTGGATAAAAATCTCCGCCCAGGCGTGGTTGTTGTCAATATGAGCCCACCAGGGAGTGGAAGCCGGACGGGAAGGGATGCCGACCGTGCGGGCTGCGGCTACGAAGAGAATCTGCATCTCTTCACAGCGTCCCGTAAGCGAGTAGTAAGCGATATCCATAGGATTCTGATCCCGGCCTGAAGTCGGCTGAAACCGCAGTTTCTTCACGCACCAGAGAGCTACCTGGCGATAACGCTCGGTCTCATCCGGATAGTTATTCAGGATATCACGCAATCCATCGTTGAGGAAGTTCTTGCGGTAGAGGGAGATGGTTTCGTCCGAGATAGTGATCTTGGCAACGTAGGAGAGAAAGAACTCCGGCGAATAGTTCAAGCCGGTCTGCTCCAGCACTTCGAGAGTGGCTTGGTAGTTGCTGAGGATAGTCTGTGCGCTGCTCATCGCCAGGTTGCTATCCGGCTCATAGGCGATCAGATAAGCCATCAGAGCATCGGGATAGCGGTTCAAAAGCTGGGTATAATCCCTGATCTGGCTGCGGGAAAGCAGATTGAGATTTTTGAGAGCTTTTATGTGCAGGCTTTGGTAGAGCTCGGGATTGCCTTCGGCAGTGAGTTCCGTTGGGAGCGCTGCGGCAAGGATACCGCAGATGGACAGCAGGATTACTATGGCCAAGAGCCGGATTCTGGACATTGATCTACCTCTATATCAGATATGTTTTACAAGTATTTGAGCATCTCACGCTCGGGCACTCCGGCGTAGAGCTCGATGTAGGGCTTTACAGGGCTGATGTTGATCTTGGGGAAAAAGACTTCCTCAATCTGGAAGAAGCCAACCGAAGCGCTCATCTCAACCGTAATATTGATGGGCTTTTGCGTTCCCTTGGTGATCTTCACCTTTTGGATGGCACTGGCTGAGGTGCGGTGGATATCGCCGACCCGGGGCACTCCGGAGAGCATACTGGGTATGCGGGCGCGTCCTTTCTCCATATCGCAACCGTCTCCGATCAGGACAAGTCCTGCTTCCAGAGAGTGAATCTTGCGGTTTGCCATGTGACCAAAGATGCCTTCAATGGCGAGTGACTTCAGGGCTGTCTTGAGAATCAGGGGACCCTCGGGATAGACTTGGTTGATTACTTTTTCGATATAGGGAGTGGCAAGCTGGATGCTGAGCATCTCGTGAGAATCACGGGCGATGGACATCCCCAGATCGTGCAACAGAGAGGCAAAAAGCACTGCTACAAGCGAATCCTCGGCAGTACCCAGCCCTTCCTTCTCGAGATTCATCTGAATCCCGGCATCGGTGAGCAAGCTAAATAGCTTGATCGTGTAATAAGTAGCCTTGCGCATGTGGACGGGACCGTGGTCGTTGTAACCCAGGCGCTTGATGGATACTATGTTTGCATATTCCTGCAGGGCTTGCAGTTCCTCATCCGCAAAGAGCAGTTCGGCTGCTTCAAGAGGTTTACCTGACAGCCTCTTGAGGATACGCTCCTCCATCTGGCTTTGTTTGACTGATTTATACATGTATTATTAACTCCTATAACTTATTCATTACCCGGTGGATAAGGTTGGTGACCGAGGATACTATGGCGATCCCGATGGAGATTGTCCCTGCGATCATCAGGGTCTGCAGCATCCTGGAGGAAGCCTCTGCCATATTTTGATCCAGATATGCCCGCATCGTATAATAGAGCCCGCTTCCGGGCACCAGAGGGATGATCGCGCAGATCACAAATACCGAGACCGGTGTCTTGAATCTGGGGGCCACCAATTCCGAGTAGCTACATACCAATATAGTCGAAATCAGCACCGAAAGCAACGGTGACTTCGTATAGTAAAGACTGATCAGGTAAAAAGCCCAGGAGAGTCCTCCGCCCAACGCTGTAAGCAGAATACTGAAGCCTTTGAGGTTGGTGCGGATGGCAAAACCAAAGATAGAGAGCGCTGCCCAAACGAATTGCATCAGAGTAAGCGAATCAAATGGACGCATCTTTAGTACCCCACCAGCGACCAAATCTTCAGCATCGAGCCCGATCCTGCCGCGATTGCCACCGAGATCAGGAAAGCTTCGATCGCTCTGGCTGTGCCGGAAACCAAATCTCCGCTCATCATATCGCGCATGGCATTGGTAATAGCCAGCCCCGGCACCAGCAGCATTATACCCCCGATGATAATCGTATCCAGCTTGATCCCTACGACATAGAGATCCAAAGTCTTGGCAAAGAGCACCACCAAAGCGGCTCCCAAGGCATTAGTTAGGAAGCTATTGACTTGCAGGATAGCGATATAACGCAGCGAGATACTTACCAAGAGACCCACCAGATAGGCCACTCCCGTCTCCAGCCAGCTACCGCCGAAAAGCAGACAGAAACAGGCAGAGGTGAGTCCTCCCAAGAGCAGCTTCAACCACTCCGGATAAGGACTAAAGTCATCAATCTCCTTGAGCCGGCGCATCACCTCGGAATAATCCGGGCAGTTCCCTTTCTTGCCGCATTGGGAAAGCTCGTTGATATACCTGGTCAACTGGCTGATCTTGCCCAGATCGATCCTTCTGGTTTCGATGCGCATCAATTGCGTATTGGCATTGTGATCCTTGTCCATCACCGTGATAAAGAGCCCGGTGGGCGTCACAAAAGACTCTGTCTTGTTATATCCGAACACAGCGCAGACCCGGCTCATGATCTTCTCACAGCGATTGGTGGTACCACCGCTCTGCAGGATGATCCTGGCGCTTTCCAGTGCCAGCTCGGTAACTTCTTTGATACTAATCATTAAAACCTTCCAGCAAGTCCAATATCTCCTTTGGCAATCCCAAAGCCCGGGCAATCTTGATGGCAGCCATTGGCGGAGCCTGATTCTTTTTGAGGCGGATCAAAGTATAATCCATCGCTTCGGACAATAGCTTCAGCCGCTTTGCCAAATCGCTGTGCTCCGCCAGCTTTGCCAAAGATTCCTCCTTGAGTCCCGCCATCACATACTGGGCAATATCACTTAGCATTGCCGGAGCCGTAAAGTGCGTGGCTGCAACGCAGTAATGCTCCGTTTTGGAGAAATGCAAAAGCACTGCAGAACTGAGGGCTTCACCCTCGGTGGGATTGGTTCCCTTGGCGAATTCATCCAGCAGGATGAGGCTACGTTGACCGCTCGAAAGAGCATGTTTGAGCCCGATTATCTCTCTGCCAAAGCTACTGAGATTCTCCTGATGCGGATTGTAATTGTATGAAACATGATCAAATACAGGCAGCTCAGCGGTCTTTGATGGCAGCGGAATCCCCAGGCGCACCATCTGGGCATGCTGACCCAAGGTAATTAGCAGATTGGTCTTGCCGCCCATATTAGGTCCCGTGATCAGGCTTACCCTACAGTCAAAATCCAGATCCTGAGCCTGATACAGCCCGCCCTGCTGCTCCAGACAAAGCTGAGTTGCCAGATTGCGTGATGCTTTCAGCCGGATCGGGCCGGATTCGCTCAGATTGGGAATACAGCATTGGTAGTTGATCCCGAATACGGCTCGCAGGAAATCCCAGCAGAAACGAGCAGTCGTCTCAATCGCCTCTTCAAGCTGCTCTTTGGTGAGCCTCACACTTTCTGTAAGACTTTGCAGGACATTCTCTTCCGCAGCCTTCACCGCCTTGATCAGGGCGGCGAGTTGAGCGGTCAATTGCGCCGTCTTTGCGCTCTCTGCCAGGCGAAAACGCAGATTGGCAATGTCTTCGGCGGCAAGCAGGAAGAGACCGCTCTCGATCAGTTTGTCAGCCAAATCCTTACGAGCGCGGGAGATCACAAATTCTTCTTTGATCTGAGGAATCTCGAGCCTTTGGGCAGCCTCTTTCAAATCTCTGGCAACCCGTGTTTTCAGCTTTAGCTGCAGCTCTTCCCTTTGGCTGTACAGCTTTGCCAATTCAGCGGAAAAAGCCGGACTAAGCCTGAAACTTGGCAGATTCAAGCCTTCCGGATCGAGCTTTTGGTAAAGAGCTTCAAGCTCCACAAAGCGATAGTTTTTGCCGAGCTTGTGTTCACGACACAGTGCCGCAAGCTGGCGATAGTGATAGATAAAGCTCTTGATTTCAAAGAGTTCGCCCATACCATGCACCTGTCCCGGCAGGGGAAGAGAAGGCATGGCAAAATGCGGTAAGAGCGATTCCAGTTTACGCCTGAGGGTATTGTCAGATAGTAGATGCATCAAAGCCCTGATCCGAGCGTAATCTCCACGAAGCCGGTCGATATCCGTCGTTTCCGCCTTCAGACCGGCGTGACGCGCCTGAGAGAGCAGTTCGCCCTCTGCGTGAATCAAATCAAAGATCTGATCCAGTGCCAAAGCCTTGCGCAATTCCTTGTTCATAGCCACCATCTATCTCTTTGTAATATTATGCTTTATCTGGCGTAAAGCTGATTAGTCTCCACCTAAAGGACAGAAATAACCAGTTTGCACTATTAATCCCGAAGCTCTGAGCTTGTCAATCATTTTATCCATTCACCCCCTCAGCTTGATGCGCCATTCCCCTTACCTCCCTCTTTGGATACTGAGGCAATTCTACCGCAAACCTGCCGCGATTCCCGGGCTGTCACCCAGGGATCACCCGAGGATTACCCGGGGATCACCTGAGAACTCAAAGAGCAGGAACAAGTTAGACACTATCCGGGAAGAAAGCATTGACAGAGAGGGCAGATCCTGCACAATTGAAACCAATACAGGGGTGCTGAAGGAAACTTCGGCTGAGATAATACCCTTCGAACCTGATCCGGATAATACCGGCGATAGGGAGAAAGACGCATCACACCGATGCTGACTCGAAGGTGCTAACTCACATACCCCCAATAAAATAAAGGGGAATAGTATGGAGTACACAATCTCCAAAGCCATCTGCGAGAGATGGTTTGAAAAGCTGCAAGATAACTTGCAGAGCGATGTAATCATTGTGGGAGGCGGTCCGAGTGGTTTGATCTGCGCGGCAGAACTCGCCGCAAATGGAATCAAGACCTGCCTGATCGAGGGCAAGCTAGCGCCCGGCGGCGGAATGTGGGGAGGGGCAATGCTCTTCAACGCAATCGTAGTCCAAAGCGAAGTAGTGCCAATCCTGGATCGCTATGGCATCAGCTACCGGCAGGCGGAGCAGGGACTCTTCACCGTGGATGCCGTGGAAGCCACCTCCGCACTGATCTACCGGGCTGCTCACGAAGGCGCCGCCATCTTTAGCGGAATCTCCATGGAAGACGTCTTACACAAAGACGAGCGTGTTTGCGGAGTCGTAATCAACTGGACTCCGGTTGCCAAGCTGGGAATGCACGTTGATCCGCTATCTCTATGTTCCACAATAGTATTGGATGCCACAGGACATCCCAGCGAAGTGGTCAGCGTGCTCACGCGGAAAAACCCGGTAAAGCTTAATCTCCCGGGCGATGCGATGTCTTATGAACGCTCCATGAATGCCGAAGCCGGGGAAAAGGCTTGCGTCGAATACACGGGTGAAATCTATCCGGGACTCTATGTTTCGGGGATGGCAGCCTGCGGTGTAAGCGGAAGCAACCGGATGGGTCCGATCTTCGGCGGGATGCTGCTTTCCGGGGTCAAAGCCGCAGCATTGATCAGGCAAGGCTTGGCCGGGAGCAGACAGTGAAAGACTTTGGGCTCTACATCGTAATGACCAAGCCCCGACTGGGCTATCGGGAATTTACCAAAGTCTGTGTGGAAGAAGAGGTTCCGATGCTGCAACTGCGCGATAAAACCCTCTGCGACAGGGATTATCTGATCCTGGCAGAGCTCTTGAGAGATATCTGCAGAGGCAGCCGGACCCGCTTTTTGATCGATGACAGGCCGGATCTTTGTCTCTTGACTGATGCCGACGGCTTGCATTTGGGGCCGGATGACATCCATTGGACTATGGCGCGTAAACTGATGCCGGATAAGCTGATCGGAGTCTCGACGCACTCTCTGGTGCAATTCGAAGCTCTCAATGCGGAGATCGAAAGCAGCGGGAAAAGCCCGGATTACATCAGCTTTGGACCTGTGTTTCCGACCGTCGCCAAAGCCATCCCGGATCCCCCGGTAGGTACTGATCAACTGGCACAAGTAATTGCCGCAGCCAAACATCCAATCGTAGCAATCGGAGGCATCTTTCCCAGCAATCTGGAGGAAGTTCTGGCCACCGGAGCCAAAAACATCTGTATGATCCGTCACTTCGGCGACTGCGAAGACAGCCTTAGCCTGAGAGACAATATACGCTCATTCAAAGACTTATGGAGAAACCAATGACACAATACAGCGAAGCAAAAATCGGCAATCTGAGCCCTGAAATGATGAAAGTAGCTGGTGATGAGGGACTGGAACACGATATCCTGATCAGGAAAATCGCAGCAGGCGAAATCGTGATCCCCAGCAATCGCAATAGAAAGAGCAGACCGGTCGGGATCGGCAACGGCCTGAGCGTCAAGATCAATGCCAATATAGGTAGCTCCAATCTGGCTTGCGATCCCGATGGCGAGATAGCCAAGCTGGAGCTCTGCTCCGAGTATGGGGCTCACGCGGTGATGGATCTTTCCACCGGAGGCGATCTGGATGCCATCCGCAAGAGGATGCTCGCCAATACAGAGCTTATTTTGGGCACAGTGCCTATTTATGCGGTGGCATCGAAACTGGAGCAGCAGGGCAAGGACATCCTGGCATTTGAAGCAGATATGCTCTTTGACGAAATCGAGCTGCAAGCGGAACAGGGAGTGGATTTTATGACGGTTCATGCCGGGATAAACCGCTGGAGTCTGGCTGCTCACCAGAAAGATAGCCGACTCCTTGGGATAGTCAGCCGGGGCGGATCGCTGCTCAAGCGCTGGATGTTGCATACCAAAGCTGAAAATCCTCTCTATGAGCAGTTTGACCGTTTATTGTCAATCTGCCAAAAACACGATGTAACCTTAAGTCTGGGTGATGGATTTCGACCGGGAGCCATCAGCGATGCCTCGGACGCTACACAGCTTGCGGAACTGATAGTTTTGGGCGAATTGGTGAATCGTTGCCGCGATGCCGGGGTTCAGGTGATGGTGGAAGGTCCGGGGCATGTTCCCTATCGGGATATCGAGCCCAATGTGCGGCTTCAGAAAAGGCTCTGCGACAATGCGCCATTCTATGTGCTGGGTCCGCTACCGACTGATTTTGCCAGCGGTTATGACCATATCACGGCTGCGATCGGAGGAGCTTTGGCAGGATCCGCAGGGGCGGATTTTCTCTGTTATGTTACTCCGGCAGAGCATCTTTGCCTGCCCGATTGGGAGGATGTAAAGCAGGGTATCATCGCCTCCAGAATAGCTGCGCACATCGCGGATTTGGCAAGAGGCTGTCCCAAAGCGCTGCAGATTGACGATGCCATCTCCAAAGCCAGACGTAAGATGGATTGGGAGACAATCTTTGGCCTTAGCGTTGATCCGTCCCTGGCAAGGAAACGCAAAAGCGAGACCTCCGGTGAACTAAGCGATCAATGCAGTATGTGCGGCAAGCTCTGTGCCATCAAAAATGACCGCGCCCATGCCTGAAAATCAGATCGCCGTGATCGGCACGATCGATAGCAGCGGCGGAGCCGGGATCAATCAAGATATCAGAGTGGCGGCGCTGTTTGGACACAAACTGCATACCTGCGTAGCCAATCTGAGCCTGCAAAGCGAGAGTGGGGTGGATCTGATCCACCCCCTCGATGCGGGTGTCTTTGAAAAGAATCTGATCCTGGTACTACAAAACAAAGCTCTGCGCTATATAAAGATAGGTGCATTGCACACCGAAGGGCAGATCAGGCTTTTGTGCAAGTATCTGAGGCGTCCCAGGAGTTGGAAAGTTATCCTTGATCCCGTGATCAAAGCCAGCCGGGGGCAGGCTTTTTTGGATGAAGCCGGACTGCTCGAGCTCCCATACTTGATCCGCCAAACGGACTATCTTTGCCCGAATCTGCCGGAACTGGCAATGCTCTGCGGCAAGGAAGCGGGAAGCTTTGAGGAAGCAATCCGGCAGGCGCAAGACTATGCTTTTCAGATGGATACAAAGATCCTGCTGAAAGGGGGACACGGACAGAGCAGGATGCTTGAGGAAGCTTTTGTAAGCAAAGACAAGATAAAAAGATACAGTAACCAGCGCAGGAACTGGCACTATGACCACGGTACCGGCTGTGCCTTGGCTATGGCTTTTTGCTGTTATCTAAGTCAGGGATTGAAAGATTTTGAGGCTTTTCACCGGGCATCGCTCTGGGTTTTGGATTACTACGACGGGTTAAATGGATTGGCAGAAAGTTCCGTTGACAATCAGAGCGGCTCAGTTTGACATGACTTTATGGATACTTATGAACGATACAAAGATGTAAACTACTGTCTGCGTTGTGCTAACCCTCTGGTCATCAAGACTGATCGCGAGGACAAGATCAGGCCGCAATGCCCGGCTTGTGGCTGGACTTTTTACAAGAATCCGGTGCCGGCGGTGGCAATCGTGATGATCAACAGCGCCAATGAACTGCTGCTCGTGAAGAGGAAATTTGAGCCTGCGGCGGGAGCATGGGCCCTACCCAGCGGTTATATGGAAGTGAACTTGAGTCCAGAGGAAAACGCCCTGGAAGAACTGCTCGAGGAAACGGGACTTTTGGGCGAGATAAGGCACTGCATTGGTTGGTATTACGGAAACAGTCCGATCTATGAAAAGGTCTTGAGCATCGGTTTTAGAATAGACTTAAGAGGAGGCAGTCTGGAGGCAGGCGACGATGCCGAAGAGGCAGCTTTTGTGCCTTTGGATGCTCTTCCCCCGGTAGCCTTTGCCTCGCATCGGGATTTTATCTTCAAAGAGACCGGGATTAGCCCCAAAGTCGCAAAGTAAGGCCTAACGATAGTCTTTCCGGGGATCAGGAAGAATCAGCGTTTTTACTGATAAACAGGTGTTTTTCAGTTTGGCAAAGATTTCTGATTGACAAAAAAAGGCGGCTCAGGGATTTTGCTCTCAATGTGTTCCGGAATAGCTCAGCGGTAGAGCGGGTGGCTGTTAACCACTAGGTCGGGGGTTCGAATCCCTCTTCCGGAGCCATTTTTTTGCCTTTGAAAAAACTCCCCAATTTCTGGTATATCAATCCTCCAAGCTCGACATCCCCAACAGATAACTATTTGTAAATCACTATCTTATCCATGGGCAGACGATCTTTGCTGCCGGCAAAGGTGCTGAGAGCCTTGGAATACAAGCTCTTCTTTTCCGCCGGATAGCCAAAGGGTGAGATTGCCACGATGCGCCAACTGGCGGGCAGATTCAGATATTTGCTCAGAGTCTTTTCGCTGAAGGCGGCCATCCAGCAGGTACCCAAGCCGTGAGCTGTGGCAGTTAAGATCATCTGTTGAAAAGAGATGGCTGTATCGACCAGATAGTAATCCTGGTTGTTTATTCTTACGTTTGATTTGGTCTCGGCACAGGCGATAATCACCAGCGGAGCTTCCTTGATGAAGAAATTGGAAAGCCCGATCAGTCCACAGTTCTTGGCCAGTTCGCGGATCTTGCGGTTGTCGTTGAAGACCAGATAGCGCCAGGGCTGACGGTTTTGAGCGGAGGGAGCCAGACGACCTGCCTCCAGAATCTCATCCACAAGCTCTTGCGGAACGGGATCCGGCAGGAAGTTGCGCACACTTTTGCGCAGATTGATAATCTCTTTGATATCCATACAGCTAAGGCGGCAGGATAGCGGCATTTTGTCAATAGTCTTTTTTGACTAAAAGAGGCTTGACATCACTGGGGGATCGTCTCTTGTGGCATTCAGGAGAGAATTATGAAGAATCTTTTGTTGCTCATTGCTGCACTAATCGCCTTATTAACAGCAGCTTGTTCGCAAAATATATCAATCAAACCCAGTATCAACGACAATGTCCTGATGGGTATCACCACCTCTAGTCATCGCGGCCTTAACTTCACTTATTCCAGTCTTTTGCCCGATAACAAGATACAGATCTACAAGCAAAACAAGTATGGTCCCACCAATAACCGGAACTATACCTGCGATCAGAGCGGAACTCTGCAGCGCATGCTTACTCAGTATCTATCAAACAAGTATCACGAGATCAGTACGGATGCCGATCTCAAGATGCACGTTACCCTTACAGACTTTTATATGGAGCATTACAGCACCAGTAGCGCTGGTATCCAGGCAATCTCCATCCTGATGGATGAGGACAGCTTGGTATCCTATATGGTATCTGCCTTTGTGACCGTGGAAGTGAGCCTCGAACAGGATGGCGAGAAGGTGCAACGCAACTTTAGCGCCAGTGCTGATGTGACAACGGATTACGATAACGAAGTAGCGGCTTTCTCGGATGCCATCAATCAGGCAAACAATCGTATCCTGATGCTGCTCAATGCTTTTCTGACCGAGAACGACTTTTAGACAGATGCGTAAACTCATCCTGGTACTGCTATTGGCGTCTTTGTGTCTGCTTGCCTGGGCAAACAGCCTGCATCCCGATGAGAAAGCACTGCTAATGCGAATGCTGGAATCAGCTGAGCTGGATTCGGCGTCACTGGCCTTTGAAAAGGACTGGGATCTCTCGACCCAATACAAGCAACCGGATCAATTGGCGGAGCTGCAGAATCCCTGGCTTGCCTTTAACAAACTGGATGGCATAAGAGAGCTCTTGAGCCGGAATGAGCGAGACCATGCCTGGTGGGGAGAATTCAGCCTCTTTGCCCAGGGCAGAACGCTTGAAAATCAGGAGATTACCGGCTCTGTGGACGAGCTTTTTGCTCTTGAACTGAAGCGAATCTGGAATGAAAGCGTTACACAAGCCCGGGATATAGTCGGTTTTACCGAGAGGGTTTTTGCGGATTTCCAGGATGATCTGGCTGAATTGCTTCCCCATAACAGAGCTACTGCGGATAGTCTTTCCAGCTTTTACTTCCAAGCCTTTAGCGAGGCAGAGGATTCATTGGCTCTGAAGCAATTCTTGCACAAGGAGAGACTTCCGGTCAGAGTGAACAGCTCTCCTCCCGACTGGACCAAGAACCTGGATTTGATAGATTTACCCGGACTCTACAGCGTTTTTGGCAGATACAGGATATTCTTTGAGTTCTTGAAGAAAGAAGCTCCCAAGCTGTCATACCATAGCAGCCGCCCACAGCTCTACCACACTCCTTTTGGCGACATGGTAATCGGCTCGATGGGGGACGATCGGTATGAAGATGGAGCTTTGGACAGACTATGCCTCTTGATTGAGCCGGGTGGCAACGACTTTTATTCCCTCAAGATCGCCGCAAGTGCCGAAAAATCGCTGTATCTGCTGCTGGACCTGGCCGGTGATGACATCTATCAGAACCGCAATTGGGGTGAGCAGTTTACTGTCTGCCAGGGCTTTGGCATCTCTGCGGACTTAAGCGGCAACGATATCTACCGGGGTGGTGAATATGCCTTTAGTGCCGGTCTGGGCATCCAGATGCACGAGGACACAAATGGCGAAGATATCTACGATAGCGGTATCTTTAGCCAGGGAGCAGCTTTCTTTGGAGCTTCAGTCCTCATCGATGAAGCGGGGGATGATCTCTATTCTGCCACGACCATGGCGCAGGGAATGGGCTCGACTCAGGGACTGGGAGCTATCCTTGATCTGGGCGGCAGTGATCGCTATCTGCTTGGCAGGAAATACACTCACGCTCCTCTGATGCCAAATGATTACCGCAGTATGGGCCAGGGTATGGGCTTTGGTTTTCGTCCTGATTTTGCCGGAGGCACCGGCCTGATCTACGACCGTACCGGAAACGACAAGTATCTCGGCGGCATCTACGCCCAAGGCGTCGGTTATTGGTACGCCAGCGGCATCCTGATCGATGAAGAAGGTAACGACGTCTATAATGCAGTTTATTATCCCCAAGGCTCCGGGATTCATCTTGCCAATGGCTATCTGTATGATGGCGCAGGAGATGATGCCTATTACACACGCAATGGACCGGGACAGGGAGCCGGACACGACTGGGCTCTGGGCATCCTGCTCGACAAGAGCGGAGACGATGCCTATTCCATCCCGGGTGGCAACGGACTGGGGCTTAACAACTCCGTCGGGATCTTCGTGGATAGCAGAGGTAACGACCGCTATGAACGCAAGATCTCAAACGCTTACGGATTCGGTAGCTTTAGCCGCAGTGCCGGAGCCATCGGGCTCTTCCTGGATACTGCCGGCACCGATAGCTATCCCGATACTCTGTTTGCCGACAATCAGACCTGGATTAGAGGAAAGTACGGCATAGGCTGGGACTTGGAACACTTTGCAGCCGATGACGTGGATGCGCCTCCCCTCGTGGAGGATGCGCTGGTCGATAGCCTGGCCAGTATAGATATCATCTTTGCAGCGGCTTCCGAATGGGAAGTGGGCTCCGCGATCAAAAGAGTTCGCCACGCCCGCAGTGTTCTTGCTTCCAGAGCGGAAGAAGCCATACCATACATTCTGGAGCACAAGCTGGATTCCAAAAGCGGGCTGGAATACAGAGCCCTCGAGGAATTTCTGAGCGGTTCAGACAGCCTGAAGCAAGAGCTTTACAGATATCTGGATGACGCAGACAGCCTCAAGGCAAAGAACGCTCTCTCCCTGATTGCCGGCACGGGGGACAGCCTGCTGATCGAACCGGTCAGACTAATGCTCGCCGCCGGCAAATACCGCACCGCCTGCCTGGGTGCTCTGGGAGCAGTCAAGACAGCGGAAAGCATTGCAATACTTAATACTTGGTGCCATAGTGAAGTGGAGCGTTACCGCTATATCGCTGCACGCAGTCTTCTGGCTATCGGCAGCCCCGAAGCCAAAGCCATCCTGCGTAGCCTGGCAGGTGATCCATCCTTCCTTATACGCTCAATGGTACGCAATCTCCCGGAGGACAATTGAATCCCGATAACAAGACCATTTTTTACCACTATTTACAGCAAATCAGGCCTCTGGAAGCTGATCAACGGATGCCTCAGTTTCAGAGCTATCTTGATATCCTGCTGGAGATTAACCAAGGGATAAACCTGATCTCGCGCAAAACCCCGGCTGAGCTCTATTGGACTCAGCATTTCCTTGACAGCATCAGCCTGCTGGAATGTTTGGATTTAGCTGGGAAGAAGGTTTTGGATTTTGGCAGCGGTGGCGGTTTGCCCGGAATACCTCTCAAACTGCTGGAGCCAAGCTGCTCTATTGTGCTGCTGGATTCGGTTGCCAAGAAGGTGAACGCTCTAAAGCAAATGATACAGCATCTTGAGCTTACAGATATCTCTGCAGTATGGAGCCGGCTGGAAGATTATGCTGTGCTCAAAGACAGACCGGCTTTTGATCTGATCGTCTGCCGGGCTGTTGCTCTGGAAGACAGATACCTTGGTCCGCTGCGCCTTTTGCTGGCTCCCGGCGGTAAACTTGCCATCTACAAATCGCACAATATCAGCGATTTGGACGGCATCAAGACAGAGCTCTTAATGCAAAAAGAAGACGAGATTTTGGGTCTCAGACGCTTCTACGCCATAGAGCGTAAAGATCTTATAAGACAGAGCTAAGTGCTTAAGGAATATATGGGAAGAATTATAACTATAGTAAATCAGAAAGGCGGAGTCGGCAAGACAACCACCGCCGTGAACCTTGCTGCTGCCCTGGCAGTGCTGGAGAAGAAGACTTTATTGGTCGATCTGGATCCGCAAGGTAATGCCACCAGCGGTGTCGGACTGGACAAAGAAAAGCTGGAACTGCAAATCTATGATGCACTTATCCAACGCGTGCCGATCAAGGATACCATCGTAAGCACCAACACCACCAACCTCTGGTGCATCCCCGGCAATATCAATCTGACCGGCGCAGAGATCGAACTGGTGCACGAATTTGCCCGGGAACAAAAGCTCAAAGAAGCCCTCGCACCCATCGCAGGGAACTACGACTATATTTTGATTGATTGCCCGCCATCGCTGGGTCTTTTGACAGTTAATGCGATGACTGCGAGCACGGATGTTCTGGTACCTATCCAATGCGAATATTATGCCCTGGAAGGAGTTAGCCAGCTACTTACCACAATCCGCCTGATCCAAAAGAACCTCAATCCCGCCCTCAACATCGTAGGGGTCCTACTCACGATGTACGACAAGCGAGTCAATCTATCCCTCCAGGTCGCCAAAGAGGTTCACCGCTACTTCAAAGAGAAAGTCTTCCGCTCCATCATCCCGCGCAATATCAAGCTCACCGAAGCCCCCAGCTTTGGCAAGCCAATCTTCCTCTATGACATCCGTTCTCCGGGTGCAATGAGTTATCTCAATCTCGCCACCGAATTGATCCAAAGATGCAGCAAGTGAGGAACTTATGAACGAACGACTGGGACGTGGACTGGGTGCTTTGATCCCCGAATCCGCCGATAATGATAAGGTAAGTGCCGGACTCAGCACGCTGCCCGTAAGCTCAATAGTGCCAAATCGCTATCAACCGCGTAAGGTCTTTGATCAGCAAAAGCTGTCAGAACTGGCAGAATCCATCCGCTCCAACGGCATCATTCAGCCCATAATTGTAACCAAGACAGCCAATTCCGGCTATGAACTGATCGCCGGAGAACGTCGCTTGGAAGCAGCTAAACTTGCCGGAATGGACAGCGTCCCGGTGATCATCCGCTCGGTAGGGCGTAAGGAACAGCTCCAGCTTGCCATCATCGAAAATGTGCAAAGAGAAAACCTCAATCCGATCGAGGAAGCCCTCGCCTATAGTATGCTGATTGAGGATTTTGAGCTCACACACGCGGATGTCGCCAAAGCGATGGGCAAAGATCGCGCTACCATCTCAAACACCTTGCGTCTGTTGAACCTGGCATCGGTTTTACAGGATATGGTCAGCAGTGGAGAACTCAGTGCCGGACACGCCCGGGCCGTGCTTAGCCTCGAGCCTGAATACCAGATAGAATTTGCACAATTTATTATCAAATACAAGCTTACAGTGCGTCAGGCAGAAGAAAAAGCCAAGACCTGGAGCGAGAGCCGCAACAATCCTGCTCCCAAACCAGCCAAGACCAGCCTGATCAGAAGTATCGAGCAAGAGCTTTCCCAAATCTTCCACGTAAAGACCAAAATCAAAGATAACAAAGGAAAAGGAAAAATCACACTCGAATATTCCAGCCCTGAAGAACTCCAAAAGCTAAAGGAAAAGCTCTTATCCATTCGCTGAGAGACTCTTTTAAATGATTTTATATCAGCCACCTATGCAACTTGGTAACTGCCGGGGAAAAACTTCAACAACAAGGAAAAGCAAAAATCCCAAAAAAAGAATTTGCTTTTCTTGCAAAGTCATTATATTATGTCATTAGCCTACAGACCCTACATAGAATGCCCTCCGAGTCGTGGGGACACCGCCCGGTGTTCCCCACGGTTTTTTTATCCCCAAAATAATCCTGAGATTTAGGGAGTAAGATTATGGATATCATCAATTCGCTGCAAAGCAAAGCCATTATCGGGATGGTTCACGTCAAAGCCCTGCCCGGAACTCCCCGCCACCAAGCCCCAAGCAGCGAGATCATTTTCGATGCCTGTGCAGAAGCTAAGCTCTACCAAGACTATGGTTTAGACGCCATTATCCTGGAAAATATGCACGATTTGCCCTATCTGAACCGCCGGGTCGGAGAAGAAATTACTGCAACGATGACTGCAGTGGCGGTAGCGGTTCGCAAGGTCTTCGAAGGTCCTATCGGAATCCAGATCCTTGCCGGTGCCAATCGAGCCGCCCTGGCGGTTGCCCACGCTGCCGAGCTTGATTTCATTCGCGCGGAAGGCTTTGTCTTTGGTCATCTTGCCGATGAAGGCTATATGGATAGCGACGCCGGGGAACTGCTACGCTATCGTAGGCTGATCGGCGCAGAGAGCATCAAGATCTTCACAGATATCCGCAAGAAGCACAGCTCCCACGCCATTACCAGCGACCTCATTCTGGCAGAGATCGCCAAAGCAGCAGAATTCTTCTCTGCCGATGGCTTGATCATTACAGGCAGCAGCACCGGTCAAGAAGCCTCGGTCGATGATCTCCAGGAGACCAGGGCCGCCACTGCGCTCCCCATCCTGATCGGCAGCGGCATTACGGCATGCAACCTCGAGCAGTACTGGCCACTTGCAGATGGATTCATCGTCGGCTCTCATTTTAAAGAGGATGGTCACTGGGCAAATCCCATCTCCCCCAAGAGACTCGATGACTTTGTTGGCATAGTAAAGTCACTCCGAAACAGCTAAGCTTCGTCCCATAGTTCAGAAGAAAAGTACCGTAAACCCTTGCGATTGGTGCCGCATGGCCTCCTTTTCGATAGAACCATGCTAAAACCTTGCAGGACAGCTATATGATGGATGTTCATGCAGGATTCAAGCAGGATAGAAGCAGGCAACAAGCAGGATATGAAGCAGAGGGCAGGGTGGGGCCGGGAGTCGGCAAGCACTGATAGGGTAGCTAAAACATTGACATATATAAGAAGACCTTTGCACATAATAACGAGAAAGTAGGAGGTTGGAGGTAGTATCTTGC
>CAYSSP010000010.1:0-83430 GCA_964433815.1 uncultured Candidatus Cloacimonadota bacterium | reverse complement strand
CGCCGATGTAGCTCAAAGGTAGAGCAATTGATTTGTAATCAATAGGTTGGGGGTTCAATTCCCTTCATCGGCTCCAGAGATTATTGTGGAGAGGTTCCCGAGCGGCCAAAGGGAACAGACTGTAAATCTGTCGTCAGACGACTTCGGAGGTTCGAATCCTCCCCTCTCCACCACTTATTAGCCGACCTAAAAATTTAGCGGGAGTAGCTCAGTTGGCTAGAGCATCAGCCTTCCAAGCTGAGGGTCGCGGGTTCGAACCCCGTTTCCCGCTCCATTTTTTGAAAGATATAGAAGATAAGCTCATGTAGCTCAGCAGGTAGAGCACTTCCTTGGTAAGGACGAGGTCACCGGTTCAAATCCGGTCATGAGCTCCATCTTTTTTTAATGTGTAAAGATCATAAAAAACTACAAGGAATGGAATTGAAGAATTCCAGGAGGAACAATGGCAAAAGAGAAATTCGTACGTACCAAGCCACACGTAAACGTTGGTACGATTGGTCACATTGACCATGGTAAGACGACGCTCACGGCTGCTATCACAGCCTATCTTGCAAAGAAGGGCGGAGCAAAATTCCGTTCCTTTGACAGTATTGACAATGCCCCGGAAGAAAAAGCCCGTGGTATAACCATCGCAACCGCCCACGTTGAATACGAAACAGAAAACCGTCACTATGCCCACGTTGACTGCCCCGGTCATGCCGACTATATCAAAAACATGATCACCGGTGCTGCTCAGATGGACGGTGCTATCCTCGTCGTTAGCGCTTATGACGGCCCCATGCCTCAGACTCGTGAACACATCCTGCTTGCCCGCCAGGTTGGCGTGCCTGCCATGACCGTGTTCCTTAACAAATGCGACCTTGTTGAAGATCCCGAGCTGCTTGATCTCGTCGAGATGGAAGTTCGTGAACTCCTTGACAAATATGAATTCCCCGGCGATGAAGTCCCGATCATTCGTGGATCCGCTCTCAAAGCCCTGAATGGCGAGCCTGAAGGCGAAGCCCAGATCCAGGAGCTGATGGACGCCGTGGATAGCTACATTCCGCTGCCCGACCGCGCAGTTGACAAGCCTTTCCTGATGCCCGTGGAAGACGTTTTCTCAATTCCCGGACGTGGAACAGTTGCTACCGGCCGTGTGGAACGTGGCGTCATCAAAATTCAAGACAAGATCGAGCGCGTAGGTATTCGCGAGACTGTCGAAACCACCTGCACAGGTGTCGAAATGTTCCGCAAGCTGCTCGATGAAGCCCAAGCCGGCGACAACATCGGCGTGCTGCTTCGTGGCTTTGCCAAGACAGACGTGGAACGCGGTATGGTTCTTGCCAAGCCGAAATCCATCACCCCTCACACCAAGTTTGTGGGACAGACCTACGTTCTCACAAAGGACGAGGGTGGACGTCACAAACCCTTCCAGACCGGTTATCGTCCTCAGTTCTATTTCAGAACCACCGACGTTACAGGCAGCCTGACCCTTCCCGAAGGCGTCAAGATGGTTATGCCCGGTGACAACGTTGAGATTCAGGCCGAGCTGATTACCCCCATCGCCATGGAACAGGGACTTCGTTTCGCTATCCGTGAAGGTGGACACACAATCGGTAGTGGTGTTGTTTCTTCCATCATCGAGTAAGAATAGAGAATCAAAATGAGAGATATCATTATTCTGGCTTGCGAAGATTGTAAGAATCGTAATTACACGACGACCAGAAACAAGCGCAAGCACCCGAACAGGATGGAGCTGAAGAAGTTCTGCCCCACCTGCCGGAAACATACCTTGCACAAACAGCGCTAAGCGCTGCGGTATAAATGTTGCAGGACAGTAGTTCAACTGGTAGAGCACCGGTCTCCAAAACCGGGGGTTGCGGGTTCGATTCCTGCCTGTCCTGCCACAGTTTTTATTGCCGCACGCAGCTGCGGCTTGTTTATTAAAGACACTGGTGAATACGATGAAATTCGAAAAGATAGCACTTTTTTTCCGTGAAGTAAGGGCCGAGATGAAATCGGTGACCTGGCCTTCACAAGCAGATTTGAAAGAAGGTACCCTGGTGGTGATCGTTATGTCCACCATCGTGGCACTCTTTTTGTCCCTGATAGATTTGGGATTCAACAGCATAATCAACCTGATATTCTAGAGCCATGGCTGATAAGAAATGGTATGTGATCCATACCTACTCCGCATACGAAAACAAGGTTAAGACAGCCATCGAAAAAGGTGTGATCGGCACCCCGCTGGAGAGCCTGGTAGGACAGGTTTTGGTCCCGGTGCGCAGCACTTTTATTATTCGTGAAGGCAAGAAAGTAGAACGCGAGAAAAAGCTTTTCACCAGCTATGTGATCATTGAGGCGGAGATGACATCCGAGCTCAAGACTTATATTTTAGGCTTAGTTGGTGTTACAAACTTCCTGGGACTCACCAAGGATAAGAAAGATCCTATTCCTTTGAATCCGGAAGAGGTTGATCGTCTGTTTGGCATCACCGATAGAGAAGCGGGTACGCCCGCCTTTACGTTTTTTCCGGGAGATCCGGTCAAAGTTACGACCGGTCCTTTCTCCGACTTTGAGGGTATTATCCAGAAGGTCGCAGATGGCGGTACCAAGCTCACTATTGAAGTTACCGTTTTTGGCAGAAAGACTCCCGTCGAGCTCAATTCCAACCAGGTTGAATTACTAAAGAAATAAAAAGTTAAGAATACAGAGGAAGAAAAATGGCAAAACCCAAAGATGCCGTGGCAGTAATCAAATTGCAACTCCCCGCCGGCAAAGCGACTCCGGCTCCTCCGGTCGGTCCCGCTTTAGGTCAGGCTGGTGTAAATATTCCTGAATTTTGCCGTCAGTTCAACGAGAAGACGGCTGATCAGCCCGGAATGGTATTCCCGGTGATGATCTATGTTGCCAAAAACAAGTCCTTCACATTTGAGATCAAGACTCCGCCCGCAAGCGTATTGATCAAGAAAGAAGCCGGTCTTGCCAAAGGCAGCGCAACCCCAAACAAAGCCAAAGTCGGCAAACTGAATCAAGATCAGCTGAGAAATATTGCTCAGCTCAAGATACAAGATATGAATTGCCATACCCTTGAATCCGCAATGAGTATGATCGCAGGTACTGCAAGAAGCATGGGCGTCACTGTCGAAGACTGAGACATGCGGCTTAATTGCAGGAGATAATATTCATAAGGAGAGTCAATGAAACATAGTAAAAGGTACACAACTGCCTATTCGAGCTATGATCGCCAAAAGCGTTTTGACCTCGACGAAGCTCTGAAGATATTGAAGACCTTACCGGCTTCAAAATTTGACGAGACTGTCGAAGTTCACTTCAACCTTGGCGTCGACCCTCGTAAAGCCGATCAGCAAATCAGAAACTCCATTATTTTGCCCCATGGAACGGGTAAGACAGTGCGCGTTTTGGTCTTTGCTGAAGGCGACAAGGCAGATGAAGCCAGAAAAGCTGGCGCCGATTACGTGGGTTTGGACGACCTGATCGAAAAGATATCCGGTGGATGGTTCGATTTTGATATGGTCATCACAACCCCTACCCTGATGGGTAAAATCGGTAAACTGGGTCGCGTCCTCGGTCCTCGCGGACTGATGCCCAATCCCAAGGTCGGAACCGTTACAATGGACCTCGCCAAAGCGGTCGATGATGCCAAGGGCGGAAAGGTTACTTATCGTGTAGATAAGTTTGCCAATCTGCATATTCCAGCCGGAAAGCTTTCTTTCCCGGTGGAGAACCTCAAAGGCAACATCAAGACCATCCTGGCGGCCATCCTCAAGGAACGTCCCGCCACCTTGAAGGGCATCTTCATCAAGAGCATCACAGTATGCACGACGATGGGACCCGGAATCAAATTACAGGTCGCAAGCGCAACCTTGGAAGCTAGAAGCTAAGGGAGTATTGGAATGGTTCAAAGTGTTAAGTATGACATTGTAGAGAACTTGAAATCAAGATTAGACGGCGCAAAAGCGATTGTACTTGTGGATTACAAGGGAATTAACATCGAACAGGTAAACGCACTCAGAGCTCAATTCAGAGCAGCAGGTGTGGATTATTTCGTTCAAAAGAACACATTGATCAAGCTGGCATTAAACGAGCTTGGCATCAATGATTTGGATTCAGAACTGGTTGGTCCGACCGCAGTGGCAGTATGCAATCTCGACGAGGTTTCACCCGCTCGCGTTTTGACCAAGTTTTTGAAAGAAGTGATGGAAGACGCCAAATTTCCGAAATTCAAAGCAGGATACGTGGCAGGACACGTATTTAGTGAAAATGAGCTCAAAGCTCTGGCCCTTCTGCCTTCCCGTGAAGAACTGCTCGCCAAGGTGCTGGGTGGCTTACAAGCCCCGATCACAGGCTTCCTCGGCGTGAGCCAAGGCATCATCCGTAAATTCGTTTACGCTCTCGATGCTGTTGCCAAGAAACAGGCGCAAGCCAGCTAAACAAAAAATAAATGATATATACCTGGAGGAACAATGTCCGATAAAAAGCAACAAGTTATTGACCTCGTCAAAGATATGACCGTCCTCGAGCTGTCCGAGCTCGTGAAAGAAATGGAAGAGATCTTTGGCGTCTCCGCTGCCGCTCCCGTAGCCGTCGCTGCCGCTCCTGCCGCCGGCGCTGCCGAAGCCAAAGAAGAACAGACAGAATTTGACGTGATCCTGGCCAATGCCGGAGACAAGAAGATCAACGTGATCAAAGTCGTCCGCGAGATCACCAAGCTCGGTCTCAAAGAAGCCAAAGATTTGGTCGATGGAGCTCCTAAGCTCGTATCCGAGAAAGTCAGCAAGGAAGAAGCCGATTCCGTTAAGAAAAAGCTTGAAGAAGCTGGTGCAACCGTCGAAGTCAAGTAACGGCTTTTGCCGAAACTTATGGTCCAAAAAAAGTCCGCAAGGGCTTTTTTTGGACTAATCTTGCTTTAATAAGCCCCAATATGCAGAGCAAATTATCAGTTCAACCAGATGCAATGATAGCAATAGCAACTTGCACATTGACAATCAGATCAATCAACCAGGCGCCGATAATGACAAGGCGCTCAAGAAGCGCAAAGGAGTGAGCTTTTGAGAAAGATCAAAAGTTATTCCCGGATCTCCGGAAGATTCGCCGAACTGGGAATCCCAGAGGTTGAGATACCTAATCTTCTGGCCATGCAAGTAGATTCATTCAATGAATTCCTGCAAAAGGACATACACCCTCAACGCCGGGAAAAGAAGGGACTACAGGCAGTCTTTGAATCCATATTCCCCATAGAGGACAGCAAGGGCAATTTTACGCTCGAATTCATCGAATACAACATTCTGCAGGAGAAGTACTCCATCGATGAGTGCAGGGAAAGAAATCTATCTTACCAAGCACCCCTCAAAGCCAAGCTACGCCTGAACGTTTTTGAACAGACAGAGAATGGAAGAGAACACAAAGACACTATCGAACAATACGTGTTTTTGGGCGAGATTCCACTCATTACAGAACAGGGTACTTTCATAGTAAACGGAGCTGAGAGGGTAATCATATCCCAGCTTCAACGTTCACCCGGCGTCTTCTTCTCCGAGGAGAAACACGCCAGCGGCAAGATGCTTTATTCCGCAAAAGTCATACCATACAACGGTTCATGGCTGGAATTCGATATAGACATACACGATGTGATGTACGTCCATATCGACAAGCGCCGCAAACTCCCCGTGACGACACTGCTGCGTGCAATCGGTATATCCACAAATCAGGATCTCAGAAAGATCTTTTACGAGAAGGAGACCCTGAAGCTTAAAGAGGCGAAAGGCCGCCATATCTATGCAGATATCATTGTGGAATCCATTCCTGAGCCGGTGGCGCAAGCCAACGACCTGGTTACCGATAACCTGATCACCATTCTGGACGCTCACGGTATCAAACAGATAGACGTAATAAATTATGATTACGAGATTGCTCGTAAAGTCTTGGAAAACACCATAGCCAAAGATCCCACCTACAACCAGGAAGATGCTCTCAAGAAGATTTACAGCCTGATTCGTCCCGGCGAGGAAGCCTCGGTCGAGGTAGCCAAGCAGTTGGTGGACAGGATGTTCTTCAACGAGAAACGTTACAATCTGGGCGAAGTGGGCCGTTATAAAGTCAATACACGCCTTGGGATCGATGTAGATATAAATACCCGTACTCTTACAGTGACGGATTTTGTCTATATCTTCAAGACCTTGATCAACATCTACCACGATGAAGATGAGATCGATGATATAGATAATCTGGCAAACCGCAGAGTCAGGACAGTTGGTGAATTGCTTCAAGAGCAATACAACTCCGGCCTTGCAATGGTCTCCAGAATCATCCAGGAGCGTATGGCGATATCCAATTCGGATGAGATCACTGTCCACGACCTTGTCAATAGCAATGCTTTGATCTCCGTGGTGCAGTCCTTCTTCCTTACCGGACAGCTTTCCCAATTCATGGAACAGACCAATCCCCTGGCAGCTTTGCGCCACAAGAGAGCTTTCTCGGCTCTTGGTCCCGGTGGTCTTACCAGAGACAGGGCAGGCTTTGAAGTTCGTGACGTTCACTCTTCCCACTATGGGCGTGTGTGTCCGATCGAAACCCCTGAAGGACCCAATATCGGTCTTATCGTGTCTCCCTCGATCTATTCCCGCATCAACCACCTCGGCTTTATGGAGACTCCGTATCGCAAGGTAGAAGATGGCGTGGTAACAGATGAGTACGATTATCTTGATGCGGCTCAGGAAGAGAAGTATATCATCGCTCAGTCCGATGTGCATTTGGATGATAATCGCAGAATCGTGGAAGAGCTCGTCTTTGCCCGTGAACGTGGTGAATTTATCCAGGTGAGCCCCAAGCAAGTCCAATATATGGATGTTGCCCCGCAGCAGATGGTTTCTGTCTCTGCAGCTATGATTCCCTTCCTGGAGCACGACGATGCAAACCGTGCCTTGATGGGATCCAACATGCAACGCCAGGCAGTTCCTTTGATCAATCCCCAAGCTCCGCTGGTGGGTACCGGTATGGAGAGAATCGCGACCATGGATACTTCCAGCATCGCGGTGGCTCCCTATGATGGTATTGTAACCGGAGTTACTTCTTCATACATCGAGATCAAGCCAAAGAACGAGAAAGACGAAGCTGTCTATCTCAGTACCGGCAATCGCATTTACCTGAAGAAGTTTGTCCGTACAAACCAGGACACCTGCGTTAATCAGCGTCCAATCGTCCGCATAGGCGATCAGGTCAAGAAAGGACAGGCAATATCCGATGGCGCATGCGTCGAGGACAATAGACTGGCCTTGGGGACCAATATGCTGGTGGCTTTCATGCCCTGGTATGGATACAACTACGAAGATGCCATCATCCTCAGCGAAAAGGTGGCACGTGAAGATACATTGACCTCGATCTACATCGAAGAGATGGAAGTCTTGGTCCGCAACGTCAAAAACGGACGCGAAGAACTCGCTTATGATATTCCAAACGTTCCCGCCCAGGCCCTCAGAAACCTCGACAAGACCGGTATCATCCGTGTCGGTAGCGTAATCCATGCCGGCGATATCATCGTTGGTAAGGTTACTCCCAAGAGCATCGAGATCGATCCCTCTCCCGAGGAGAACCTGATGCGTGCCTTGTTTGGCGATCGTGCCGGTGATTTCACCAATAGCTCCCTCAAGGCCAAGCCCGGTATGGAAGGTGTCGTGATAGACGTCAAAGTCTTCTCCCGCCTTGAAGAGGGTACGGATATGGAAGAGAACAAGGAAGATGAAATCCTGAAGCTCAAAGCTGATCTCAACAACCGCCGCAAGAAGATCGAAGAATTCAAAGAAGAAAAGCTCTCGGCCGCTCTGCTCGGTGAAGTCGCTCAAAATATCTGGGACGAGAAATCCAATATGCCCTTCATAGCCCCCGGCAAGAAGATCACCAAAGAAGACCTGAAGCGTATCAACTTCAAGAAGCTCGATCTGGATGTGGACTTGGTCCAGGATCCCGATAAAAACGACTATATCTACAATGAGATCATTCTCAAGGTCAAACACTCTTTGGAACAAAGTGATAACATCTACAAAAAGTCATTTGAGCGGATCAAGCATGGTGACGAACTCCAATATGGTGTTCGCAAGATGGTCAAAGTCTATGTCGCCAAGAAACGCAAGATCGAAGTCGGTGACAAGATGGCCGGTCGCCACGGTAACAAGGGTGTGATCTCCATCGTTGCTCCTATTGAAGATATGCCTTTCATGGAAGACGGAACTCCCGTGGATATCGTTTTGAATCCTCTGGGTGTGCCTTCCCGTATGAATATCGGCCAGATTATGGAAACTCACCTTGGTATGGCTGCCCGCGTCTTGGGATTCGAAGTCGAAACACCCATCTTTGATGGTGCTTCCAACGACGATATCCGCAAGGAACTTGCCAACGCAGGTCTTTCCTCAGATGGCAAGCAAGTGCTATATGATGGCAAATCCGGCGAACCTTTCAAAGAGAGAGTGACCGTTGGCGTAATCTACATGATGAAGCTCAACCACTTGGTAGCAGACAAGATGCATGCCAGATCGACAGGTCCTTACTCCCTGATTACGCAGCAGCCTCTGGGTGGTAAAGCCCAACACGGCGGACAGCGTCTTGGAGAAATGGAAGTCTGGGCTCTGGAAGCTTATGGTGCTGCTCATCTTCTGGAAGAAATGCTCACCATCAAGAGTGACGATGTCGATGGCCGCAACAATGCCTTCAAAGCCATCACACGCGGAGAGAATCCGCCTCCTCCCGGAGTGCCGGAATCCTTCAATGTGTTGATCAGCGAGCTGAAATCTCTCGGCTTTGATATCGAATTTCTCAAAGACGATGAGAACAAGTAAGGAGTAGCAAGATGTTAAAAGATACAAGACGTGAAATCAGACCCAATGAATATGATTTTGTCCGAATCAAGATCGCTTCTCCCGAAACTATTACCAATGAATGGTCTCACGGCGAGGTTACCAAGCCGGATACCCTGAATTATAGAACTCTCAAGCCCGAGAAAGACGGGCTCTTCTGCGAGCGTATCTTCGGCCCCGAAAGAGATTACGAATGCGCTTGCGGTAAGTACAAGAAGAAACGCTTCCAGAATACGGTCTGCGATCGTTGTAGCGTCCTTGTGACAACCTCCCGCGTTCGTCGCACCAGGATGGGACACATCGATCTGGCAGTCCCGATTGCCCATATCTGGTTCGTAAAGAGCGCTCCTTCCAAGATTGGCACCCTGTTGGATATGACAATCAAGGATCTGGAACGCGTGCTCTACTACGAATCATACATCGTGATCGATCCGGGCGACAGCCCCTTCGAGAAGATGGAACTGCTGGAAGTAGATGAATACTACGAGATCAAGGACAAGGTCGGTGATAACTTCCTCGCTCTGATGGGTGCTGAAGCCGTCAAAGAACTGCTTGCCAGAATCGATCTTAAGAACGAAGCCCTGAATCTCAGAACCCGCCTCAAAATGGAAGAATCCGCCCTCAGAAAGCAGAAACTGATCAACAAACTGAAGATCGTCGATGCCTTCATCCGCAGCGGAAACTTGCCTCAGAATATGATTATGGAAGCTCTTCCCGTGCTTCCTCCGACCCTGCGTCCTCTGGTGCCTCTGGAAGGCGGAAGATTTGCCACCGCAGACTTCAACGATCTCTACAGAAGAGTGATCACCAGAAACAACAGGCTCAAACAATTGCTCGAAATTCGCGCCCCTGAAGTGATCTTGCGCAACGAAAAGCGTATGCTTCAGGAAGCTGTCGATGCTCTGATAGACAATTCACGCAAAGCCCGTCCCGTTCGTGGCCGTGGCAATCGTCCCCTCAAGTCCCTCACCGATCAGCTCAAAGGCAAGCAAGGCCGCTTCCGCCAAAACCTGCTCGGAAAACGTGTGGACTATTCCGGTCGTAGCGTGATCACTGTTGGTCCGGAGCTGGAGCTTCATCAATGCGGCTTGCCCAAAGATATGGCAGTTGAGCTCTTCAAGCCCTATTTGATCGAAAGATTGCAAAAGATGGGCGAAGTTGACAAGGTCAAAAATGCCAAGAAACTGATTGAGAAGAAGCAGCCGGAGATTTGGTCTATCCTCGAAGATGTGATCAAGGACTATCCCGTCCTGCTAAACCGCGCTCCCACCCTTCACCGTCTCGGTATCCAGGCATTTATGCCGGTGCTTACCGATAACAAGGCCATCCAGCTTCACCCGATGGTTTGCGTTCCTTTCAACGCCGACTTTGACGGTGACCAGATGGGTGTTTACGTGCCTCTGTCCCAGGAAGCCCAAGTCGAAGCCAGAGTTCTGATGCTTTCGACCCGCAACCTCCTGCTTCCTGCCAATGGACGTCTTGCCATGGCTGCAAACCAAGATATCGTGCTCGGTTGCTTCTACCTTACAATGGATGTTACAGATGCACCTACTGATATCAGTCAGTTGCGCCATTTCTACGGTACGGATGAAGTTATTGCGGCTTATGAGAATGAGGAGCAGCTCTGCTCCGTAAAGGGTGAGGCTGTGATCGACCGCAAGCTTGATCTGCATACCTGGATCAGAGTAAAGCTCGACAACGCCTACATCATCACCACTGTCGGCAGAGTGATCTTCAATCAGATCCTGCCTGCCGAGATTGGTTTCCAAAATATCACTTATGACAAGGGTAAGCTAAACGATCTCGCCATGCTTTGCTTTGATGCCGTCGGTCAATGGCGCACTGCCAAGATCCTCGATCAGATCAAGGCCATCGGCTTCCGTTATGCCACCCGTGCCGGCGTGACCTTCAGCTTTGAAGATATCATCGTTCCGGAACGCAAAAACCAGATTATCGATCAGACAGATGTCGAAGTCAACAAGATTTACGACCTTCACCAGAAGGGTGGTATCACAGAGAACGAGCGTTTCGGACGTATCGTTGACCTCTGGAAGAAGACCACTGTCCGAGTGACCGATGAGCTGATGGAAGAGCTCTCACACAGCCGTAATGGCCGCAACTCAATCTATATGATGTACAAGTCCGGTGCCCGTGGTTCCAAAGACCAGATCAAGCAGCTCGGCGGTATGCGTGGATTGATGGACAAGCCTACCAAGATCGGTTCCACCGGTGGCGGCGATGTGATCGAAACCCCCATCAAATCAAACTTCAAAGAAGGTCTTACCGTTCTTGAGTACTTCGTCTCTACTCACGGTGCCCGTAAAGGTCTGGCGGATACAGCTCTTAAAACAGCCGACGCCGGTTATCTTACCCGCCGTTTGGTGGACGTCGCACAAAATGCGATCATCCAGATCGAGGATTGCGGTACCACCCGCGGTATTCACATGGGAGTCCATAAAGAAGCCAACGAAGTGGTGCAGACCCTTGCCGAGCGTATCCAAGGCAGAACAGCCGTGGATGACATCGTCGATCCGATCACCGGAAAGACCCTGGTTCACGCAGGCGAAGAGATTTCGAACAAGATGGCCAGGATCATCCAAAATCACGGAATCATAAGCGTTCACGTACGTTCAGTGCTTACCTGCGAAGCCGATAGCGGAATCTGCGCCAAGTGTTACGGCCGCAATCTTGCCACTCAAAAGCCCGCAACAATCGGTGATCCGGTTGGAATCATCGCTGCTCAGAGCATTGGTGAACCCGGTACACAGCTTACACTGCGTACATTCCATATCGGTGGCGCCGCCAGTACGGCTACCGATCTGGCAGAAGTGGTCTCCAATCACGACGGTATAGTGGTCTTTGACCGTATGAATACCGTTACCAATCCCGAAGGCCAGTTGATCTCCGTAAGTCACCTTGGAAAGATTATGATCATAGAAGAAAGTAATGATCCCAATCCCAAGGTCTTGGAAGAATACAAGGTCGAGTATGCCGCAACAGTTCACGTCCGCGATGGCCAAAAGATAGCTCTCAATACCAAGATGCTCAGTTGGGACCAATTCAACAATCCGTTGATCTCCACAGCCAAGGGTGTCCTGCATTATGAGCACTTCATCAAAGACATTACCTATAAAGAAGAATTCAACGATATCACCTTTACCCGTGATCTCACTATCATTGAATCCAAAGACCGCAAGAAACAGCCGCAATTCCGTATAGTCGGTGATGACGGCTCGGTTGTGCAGGTCCCTCTGCCTTCCGGACTTACGGTCAGGGTGGAAGATGGCAGCTACGTCTATCCCGGGCATATCCTGGGCCAGACATCCCGTATGACCATCAAACAGCGAGATATCACAGGTGGTCTGCCTCGTGTGCAAGATCTCTTTGAAGCACGCGTTCCCAAGGACAAGGCCAAGATCTCCGATATCGACGGTACAGTCACCATCGGTGGTCTCAAGAAGACCGGCCGTGACATCTTCGTTACACCTTCCAATGGTATCTTTGCCCCTACAGATGGCAAGATCCTGGTCGTTACTGAAGATGACGTCAGCCGTGTGATCGTCCTGCCCGAAAAGACTGTTTATGCGGAGAAAGACGGTAAGGTAACCATCATTGAAGAGAACAAAAAGAAGAAGATCCAGATTGCCAAGCGCAATACCAAGCCGATCGAGTATGAAGTACCCAAAGGCCTCCAGATCATCGTGAATGAGGGAGATTCGGTGAAAGCCAATGCTCCTCTGTGCGGTAAAGTATTTGAAGTCCCCAGGGATCAGGAGCCCATCGTTGCCACCGGTGACGCTGTGCAGCTTGGTCAGCCGATTGTCGGCCGTAAATACTCGATTCCCACCGGTAAGAGAATCATCGTTCACCAAGGTGACCATGTAGAAAGCGGTGATGCCCTTTCCGACGGCCCGCTGGATCCTCACGATATGCTCGTTCGCGGTATCATCGAAGCTCAGATGTTGATTCTCAACGAGATTCAGGAGATCTACCGCAAACAGGGTGTGAAGATAGACGACAAGCACGTAAGCGTAATCGTCCGTCAGATGTTCAAAAAGGTCCGCATTACCGATAGCGGCAGCACCAGCTTCCTGGAAGGCGACATCGTCGATAAGATTCTGGTCGAGAAGGAAAACCGCGAAGCTATCAGCTTTAAGAAGACTCCTGCCCGCTTTGAGCAACTGCTTCTGGGTATCACCAAAACTTCGCTCTTGACGGAAAGCTGGCTTTCCGCAGCGTCGTTCCAAGAAACGACAAAAGTGCTTACCAAGGCAGCTATCGAAGGTCGGGTTGATCGTCTCGAAGGCCTCAAGGAAAGCATTATTCTGGGTCACAGAATACCTGTCGGTACCGGTACCAGAGCTTACAACAACCTTATCAAGCAAGCTGTCGGCTCCGGCAAGACAGTGGCTGAGATCATCAACGAGTTCGCCCATGCCGGCGACATCGAGGAATCCGATGACATACTCGATTTCTAATAATACCAATAGCAATGAAAATAATAATGGAGGTTATCAGTGCCAACCATCAATCAACTGATACGCAAAGGCCGAACTGAAATTGAAAAGAAAAAGAAGAACAGGGCGCTTCAAGGATGTCCGCAAAGGCGCGGAGTATGCACTCGTGTTTACACGACAACGCCCAAGAAACCCAATTCAGCTTTGCGTAAAGTCGCACGTGTCCGTCTGGTAAACGGATTTGAAGTTACAGCATATATTCCCGGTGAGGGACACAACTTGCAGGAGCACAGCATCGTTTTGGTGCGTGGTGGTCGTGTAAAAGACCTTCCCGGTGTTCGTTATCACATTGTCCGTGGTGCTCTGGATTCCGCCGGCGTCGAGAAACGTACTGTTTCCCGCTCCAAGTACGGTACCAAGCGTCCCAAGGCCAAGAAGTAGGGAGGATACTTAGATGCCAAGAAAAAGAAAAGCAGTCGTCCGTGAAATCCTTCCGGATCCCAAGTACAACGATGTCGTACTAAGCAAGTTTATGAACTGTCTCATGGTGCAAGGCAAGAAATCGATCGCTGAAAAGATCGTTTACGGTGCTTTCGATATCATAGCCGAAAAGACCAAGCAGGATCCCCTGGAAGTCTTCAAAGGCGCAATCGACAACGTTCGTCCCCTCGTTAAAGTGGTTTCCCGCCGCGTTGGTGGTTCAAACTACCAAATTCCTATGGAAGTGAACGAGAAGAACGGCCGTGCCATCGCCTTCCGTTGGTTGATCAGCTATTCCCGTGCCCGCAGCGAAAAGACTATGATCGAACGCTTGGCCGGTGAACTGATGTCTGCCTACAAGAAAGAAGGCTCCAGCATCAAAAAGCGTGAAGATACCCACAAGATGGCCGATGCCAACAAGGCTTTCGCCCATCTCCGTTTCTGAACGCGCAGTAATCAATATCCGAAGACCCTCTCCATGCGAGAGGGTTTTCTTTTTTAGAGTTAATAGTAGTGAGTTAATAAGTTAATGGTGATTAGCTGCGCATGTACGAAGTAGTCTCCCAACCTGTACCCCCTGCCGTCATTCCTGTAAACCTAACCGGAGCTTTCCGAAGCTCCGCAAAAGAACGTATCGAAGCTTTCCGAAGCTCCGCAAAAGAACGTATCGGAGCTTTCCGAAGCTCCGAATTTAGTTTGATCAGACATTTTGCGCTCCTTATGCATGATACAATCCTAAGTGCCCGTTTATCAGTTGTTTGATGCATCTCCATGCAGGATTCAAGCAGGCTACAAGCAGGCAGCAGGCAGGATGCCAAGCGGAGCCAAGGATAGGTAGGCGATAGCACAAGGAGATTCCTGCCTACACGACTCACCAAAGCATACGCTTTGCTGATTCGTTCGCAGGAATGACGGAGGGGGTCAGGCCTGGGGGTAGGTCCGCAGGAATGACGGAGGGGGGGCTTGGGGGTAGGTCTACAGGAATGACGGAGGGGGGGGCGGGTGATATGATAAGTGAGGAGATTAGCGGCAAGTGGTCCTTCAGATAGGTTTGATACGAAGAAATGATCTTCGCACTATGCGCAGCTAATCACTCACTAACTTATTAACTTGTTAACTATTAACTGCGTGAAGCGCATAAGCGCCGAGCCAAATCCCAGGACAAAGAAAGGGACGTCCTTGCGGGCGTCCCTTTGTATCTAAGTTTTAGCTTAGTTTATTTGGAGAGTACCATCTTCTTGGTGATGGTCTGTCCGGCGGAATTCAGTCTGTAGAAATAGACGCCGCTGGCAACGGAAGAACCATTGTCATCGGTACCATTCCAAGTAACACTGTGGTTTCCGGCGGTTGTAAGTCCATTCACCAGGGTGCGGACAAGCTGACCCTTGATGTTGTAAACTCTAAGGGTGGTCTGTGAGCTGGTAGGCACGCTGTAAGCGATGGTGGTGGTGGGGTTGAAGGGGTTGGGATAGTTATTGGCGGCAAAGACCACAGGGGTCACGCTGCCATCATCATTTGCAGTTGAATACTGCACGATCGCACGGATCATCACATCGCCTTCGGTGATGGGTTCCCAGTTGGTGGTGATCTTCTTGTAGCTGTGGCCATTGTTGTTGTTGTCCAAGCCGATCTGAGAAGCACCGGTGGTTTCAAGGATGGCAATATAGAAACTACCATCATCAACCACGATACCATCGGGAAGTGTAATGTAATTCCAGCCGGCTGTGACGTTGGCGGCAGGATACTGGAACTGAGCAAGCTGAGTTCCGGGCATTCCGTCGGGGCCATTGTCGTCAAACACGCGAATGATGATGCTGGCAGTGCCCTGAGTGTGGACAAAGACCTTGGCATACTTCACGGTTACAGGCTGATTGTAATTGTATTTGGCAGCCATCTGGCGGGTTGAACCGACAGAGTATCCGGCTTCGGCATTGCCGTCGTCGTTGGAAAGTTCGGCATGCATTGTGGGCAGCACGAAAGCAACGGCGGTATTGGAAGCGAGGGATTCGTTGGTGCCGTACATAGCGGTCACATAATAAGTGTGAAGTCCGCCTTCAACGTTCATATCGGTGTAGGTAAGCTGTGTTCCGGGGATTTCGTCGATCAGGATGGTGTTACGATAGATCTTGTAAGCTGTAACGTCGCGATCGCGTTCCTGGTTCACTGCAAGAGTACCTTCTGCGAACTGGTTGTTGGTAGGATATTCCTGACCAAGTACATACTCACGGCCGGCGGCATCCTGCACGTAGATGCGGATGTTCCAGTTGTAAGTAAGAGTGGCAGCCAGAGCGGAAAGGGTGGTCCAGGCGTTGTTGAAGCGGATCATATTGCCATAACCTTCGACCTGGGGACCAGCATCGGTACCGGCAGGATAACCACCGGTGGCATTGCAACGATAACCTGCCATCACAATCTGACCTGAAGGAATTGTCCAGGGAGTGGTGAGGACGATTTCGTTCCACTGGTCGATCAGAGGAGCAGCAACTTCTTGTTCGTAAGCGATGTTACCAGCAGCACCGGTCCAGATACGGACAGTGTAGGTGCAAAGGTTGGTAGGCTCGGCGGGGAAGAACTTGATCTTGGTGATGTTCATTCCGACCCACGGGGAGATACCATGCTCGCCAACGGGATCCCATTTGGCAGCAACGTCAAAATCGGCAACGCCATTGGTTCCGACTGAGTTTCCGGCATTTTCGCCATCATAATTCAGCCAGCCTTCTTCGCCACCGCCACCACCACCGGGAACTGTCCAGTTCAAGGTAACGTCGTCACCATTGACTGTTGCAGCCAGGTTTTCGGGCTCAGCGATAAAGATATCGTTGTAGATTTTGAAATCATCGATGAAGATACCGGTTCCACTGGGGGTATCGGCATCAGACTTGAAGTACCAACGGAAGATAGCAGTTTCACCTGCATAGTTCGGGGAAAGAATACCGGTAAGGGTATAGCTTTCGGTCATTGATGACCATTCAGGCGGTGCGTCTGAATAGACATAGTTACTTCCGGCGGGATCGTTGAAGGGATTACTCATTGCAAACCAGGTGGTACCGTTGTTTACAGAGATTTCCCAGCCAAAGTAATCAACTTCGGGGAAGGTGTTGGGATCGGTGAATGAACCCTTGATCATGAAGTCGGCTCTGATGTCGCCGGTTGAGGGCAACTGGATCGGAGGGCTTACAAGGTAGTTCATCATATTGGGGTTGTAGGAGCCTTGGGTATTTGAGCAAGCCATCACGTTGCTGGGTGAGGGAGCAAGGGCATCGGTAGCGATGTGCCACAGATCTCCACCCAGGGGAACCATGCTGGCCCAGGTCATCTGGCCGTCGTCGGTACCATTGTTGCTGTAACCGCCAAAAGCGATATCATCAACCATCATACCAAACATTGCGGGGGCATCGCCAGTGCTGTAGGCAGGATCGGATGCAAAAGCAAATCTGATCTTGACTGACTGGCCGACATATGCGCTCAGATTGAATGTGGCATCTGCCCAAGTAGCTTGGACGCCGCCCCAACCGGGGATGTTCGGACCTTCACCATGCTCAAAACCAAAGGAATAAGCAGATGTCATGTTGTAAGCGGGAGTTCCGGAGATAGGTGTCCAGGTGGCACCATTGTCTGTGGAAACTCTAACGTTGCAAGCGTCCCATCCGGTATAGGGTGCTGTGGCACCGGTCGGGGCTTCGACGTTGTAACGAAGTTTGAAAGTAAGCGTGGCATTGGCGCTGCTGAGGGTGCGGGCAGGTGTATCCAACACAACATACTGGTGATCATGATAACCACCGATGTTGGCACCGGATGCAAGAGCGGGGTCGCCCATCCACCATACGTTGCCTTGAGCATCACCGTTGTTATAAATATGCCAGTTGCTGGGGGCTTGACCACCATCGTAGTGGGTCCAGCCGGTTGCTCCGCTTTCGAAATCTTCCGAATAGTGGACAACCTCGTAACGGCCGGGGTTTCCGGCAACAAGCATCGCTGTGAAAGCGACGAGGGCTAATAAAATAAGCCATCCTTTTCTCATTGGTTCCTCCTTAGTAGTTAAGGGATGTTTCTTTACTGTGCTATTCTATTTCACATTGCTATAATTTGTCAAAGCTTTTTTTGTGCCATACTGCATATTATGTGTACTGCAAGCGATACAAGTCGTAGTAAAGGCCTTTTTTATCAAGCAAATCATAGTGGGAGCCTTCCTCGACAATCTCACCTTTGTGCAGTACCAGAATCCTGTCTGCGTGCTGGATTGTGGACAATCTGTGGGCTATGATAATCGAGGTGCGATCCTTGATCAGCTTCTCTAGGGCGTCCTGAATCAGGATCTCCGTCTCAGTATCGATATTGCTGGTGGCTTCATCCAGAATGAAGATTGATGGATTGTATGCCAGTACTCGGGCAAAAGCAATCAATTGGCGCTGCCCGGTGGAAAGGGTGGCACCACGTTCCATCACTGGTTCTTCATACTTCTGGGGAAGCTGTTTGATGAACTTATCAGCATTGACGTATTCGGAGACCTGCATTATCTCTTCCTCGGTCAGTTCGCCGTTGTTGAGGGCGATGTTATCTCTGATATTCCCGCTGAAGATAAAGACGTCTTGCTGGACGATACCGATGTTGCGGCGCAGGTCTTCCAGTGCATACTGATTAAGCGGCTTGCCATCGATCAGGATACGTCCCTTTTGATAGGGGTAAAATCCCAAGAGCAAACTCACTATGGAGGTCTTTCCGCTGCCGGTGTGACCCACCAGGGCGATCTTCTCTCCGGGGCGAATCTTGAAGGAGATATCCTTTAGCACCCACTCGCCGGGATTGTAGGCTAGCCAGACGTTTTGGAATTCGATCTCACCTTCAAAGCGGATGCTTCGGGCAAGCTCATCACGGTAATCATCCGGATTCTGTTCCATGAGGTCAAAGATACGCTCGGCTCCTGCCAATGCTCCCTGCAGAATGTTGAATTTCTCGCTGAAGCTGTTGATGGGCTCAAAGAGCTTGGAGATATACTGAGTAAATGCCATCAGGAGACCAATGGTGATCGCATTGCGCAGGATCTGTCCACCACCGTACCAAACAATTAGCGCTACGGAGAACTGAGAAGATACGTGGATAATCGGACGGAAGAAGGCGAAGAGCTTGAGCTGCTTGATCGAAGTGACAAAGTAATCATGGTTGATGCGGGAGAATTCATCACGCTTGTGAAAGTACTGATTGAAAAGCTGGATGATCTTCTGACCTGCAATGTGCTCTGCCAGAGTGGCATTGAGCTGGGCAAGATACTTTCTTACTTCACGATATACTACTCTGGTCTTGCGTCTGTAGATAGCAATCGTCCAGATCACAAAAGGCAGAATGATAAAGCTGATCAGAGCAAGCTGCCAGTTCAGGAAGAGCATCAAGCCCACGATACCGATAATCAAAAAGAAGTCCTGAAGTATAGTGATAACCCCGGATGCCAGCATCTCGTCGATGGCACGAATGTCGTTTGTAACACGCGTTACCAGTCTGCCGACAGGATTTTGATCAAAGTACTGAACAGGCATCTTCTGCATATGGGCAAAGACGTCGTGACGCAGGTCGTTCATTGCCATCTGGGAGTAGTATGCTGTAATCACGGATTGGGCATACATAGAGACCAGACGAACTGCGATGATGGCAAAGAAGATCAAAGCAAGCACCAAGAGACTGCGGGATGATTCCTCACGGATCTTGATCCTGTCTTTGCCGGGAATCTGGTTGAGTGTCTCTCTGGTAACCAGCACCTTGTTGTCAGAGACTTTGAACCAGCCTGTCAGCACCTTGTCCTTGATCTGGGGATTCTCATTCATGGGGAAGTGCTTTTCGAGCAGGTCGTGAGTGCCCGGTTTATCCGGCAGCTCAAAGACAAAAGTCTTGCAGAGCAGATCTTGGTCTTCCATAGCTTTGAGCTCGGGAGCATCCATTTTGTTGCGGTCTTTGGTGCCGATGATCACAAAGAATCTGTCGTTATATTCAAAGTGCTTTAGCTTGAGGAATCCGTAACGTTCCATAAAGCTGTCGTATTGGGTCTGATCTGTAAAGATAGCCACTGTCTTGTCCGATACGATATGATCGTCAATTGCCGTTCTTTGGATCAGAGGCAATACCATCTCGGCAGCAGCAACCGCCATCAGAATCACAAAGGAGATAATGACCCACTTCATATAGGGCATCACATACTTGAACATCTTGGAGTAGAGCTTACGATCGTAGATCTTGCCCTTGAGGTCGTCTGCCTGGAAAGCTCCGCGTCCACCGCCGCCCATCATTCCGCCGCCTCTCATAGCTCCTCCCCTTCGATTCTGGCACGAATTCTTTGCTTTTCCACCAGTTCGCTATAGAGTCCGCCCTGATCAATCAGGCTTTGATGAGTACCTCTCTCCAGGATGACACCATCACCCAGGACGATGATCTTGTCTGCATGCTGGATTGAGGAGATACGGTGGGCAATGATGATAGTGGTCTTGCCCTGTCTTACTTTGATAAGGTTTTCCAGAATGTGCCTTTCTGTCTTTGTATCTACTGCAGAAAGTGCATCATCGAGGATCAGGATCTGAGGATCGGTGAGCAGGGCTCTGGCTATTGCCACACGCTGCTTTTGGCCTCCGGAGAGAGTAACTCCCCTTTCACCAATCACAGTCTCAAAGCCTTGTTCAAACTCCATTATCTCGTTGTAAACATTAGCTGCTTTGGCAGCATTAAAAACTGCTTCATCGGGTGTATCGGGATTACCCAGGCGGATGTTGTTTGCAATGGTATCCGAGAACAGGAAGATATCCTGAGGTACCAATACCATATCTCTGCGCAGGACATTCAGAGGTATCTCATAAATGTCTCTTCCATCGATCAGGATAGATTCCCTGGGGGGATTGTAAATGCGCACCAGGAGCTCGATCAGGCTGGTCTTACCGCTGCCTGTGCGTCCTACCACTGCCAGTGTCTTACCAGCATCAAGCTGAGCAGATACATCGCTAAAGATCAAGGGCAGACCTTCGCCATAACGGAAACTGAGTTTGCGAATCTCTATCGAGCCTTTGATCTCTGTGATAGAGCTATCTGCACTTGCATCATCGATCTCGGGCTTGATCTCAAAGATCGCATTCAATCGCTTTAGTGAGGCAGTACCTCTTTGGTACATATCGACTATCATACCGATGGCGATCATTGGCCAGACCAGCATTCCCAGATAGGAAAAGAAAGCAATGAACTCGCCGATAGTGATTTCTCCGCGTATGGCAGCCCTACCGCCAAAGAGCAGCGTGATGATCATCGAAGTGCTGATCACAAAGCTCATAAAAGGATGGAAGATACCGGAGATCTTGGCGAGCTTGATATTCTGCTGCACAAAGTTTACAGAGACCTCATCGACCTTCTCCAGCTCTGCTTTTTCCTGCACAAAAGCTTTTACTATGCGTATTCCTGAGATACTCTCCTGAATCCTTCCGGAAAGTGTGGCAAAGGACTCCTGTACCTTGGCAAATCCCTTGTGCATACGCTTGCCAAAATAGCTGATGGTAAAGGAAAGGAAAGGTAGCGGGATGATTGCCAGAGCTGTTAGCCTGAAGTTAATAGAGAGCATAAAGCTAAAGGATGCCACCGTCATAAATATGATGTCCATCGCGGCAATAAAGCCCATTCCAAAGAGCATCCTCACCGAGCCCAGATCGTTTGTGGCATAAGCCATCAAGTCTCCGGTCTTGCTCTTATTAAAGAAGTTTTGCGAGAGCTTGAGCAGATGGTTGTAAAAGTCCTGCCTCAGGCTTTGCTCTATCTTGTGGGAATTACCGATGATCAGGATGCGCCAAAAGAAACGCAATACCATCACCGCAATAGCCAAAGCCACGATGATCAAGGCAATGTAGATAAGGCCGGTATTATCGATGCTGCGGCTCTGGATGTGGTCGATGGCATATTGCATCACCTTGGGAACTGCCAGCTGGGCAATATCCACCAGGATCAACATAGCAATGCCGCCGAGGATTTGTTTATAGCTCTTCTTCAGATAGGGAAGAACCTTGTCGAAAGTACGCATTTTACTCCACTTTGTATCGAAATCTGGGATTCGATGAGCCTATGATATCCTCACAAAACTCACCGTGCCACTCTGTGAATCAGCTTCATTTTGTCAACCTATTATCGGGGAGATCTTACCCTTGCTGACTGCAGTTGATCCCGGTAAAAACTATCTTTAGCTCGCTATTTATGGAACTTCCTGATGAATTCCTCAACCTCTTCGATCCCGCCCTGAAAGACCAGATATCCATTGTAAGGCTCACCATCGGTGATTTCCCCGGCAATTGGCTTTAGCATCAGGTCTCGGACCACCTGCGGATCGTTGCTTTGTCCCAATGCCCAGCCCAGCTTGATATAAGCCACTTCCGGCAGCATATTCTCAGCCGGTACGATTCCCATACTCATCAGATCGCGTCCGGTATCATATACAAACATATGGACGTAACCCCAAAGCGTCTGTACTGTCATATAAATATGAACACCCTTCTCGACCGCTCTGCGGATGGCGGGATAGACAGGTTTGTTGATGTGTCCCAATCCCGTTCCGGCGATCACGATGCCTTTGTAGCCGTTATCGGTAAGCGAATCAATAATGTCAGGATGCATATTTGGGTAGTAATAGACGATTGCCACTCTCTCTTCAAAGAAAGGCAGGACTTTGATGTTGTGATCGCTACGCCTGGGATTGTAATCCGGCTTTAATGGCTTCACACCTTCCCGGGTAACGGTTGCCAGAGGAATATCCCCGATAGTCCTGAAGGTGGATCGATAGGATGAGTGCATCTTGCGCACTCTTGTTCCGGGATGCAAGAGCCCATATTCATCACTTGTCGGCCCAAACATACAGACCATTACCTCCGCGATATCGCCGTGTCCGGCAGCGGTAGCTGCATGCATCAGGTTCAGAGCGGCATCCGAAGAAGGTCTGTCTGAAGATCTCTGCGAGCCCACCATCACGATCGGCACAGGTATATCCTGCAACATAAAAGACAAAGCTGCGGCTGTATGATGCATCGTATCGGTTCCATGCCCGATGATGATGCCATCTACTCCTTTACTTATCTCCTCGCCTATGGAAACTGCCAGTTTTTTATACTGCTCCGGCCCCATATTTTCAGAGAAGACCGCAAAGAGCTTTTCGGTCTGCAAATTGCAGATATCTGCCAGCTCCGGCACTGCGCCATAGAGCTCGCCCGGGGAAAAGGCAGGAATCACCGCTCCTGTGCGATAATCCAGCCTGGAGGCGATTGTCCCGCCCGTGCCAAAGAGCTTTACCTTGGGCAGATTTGGAGTAGTGGGAAATTCCCGCTCCGGGATCTTGTAATGAGCTTCTTTATAACCGGTCTCGGTCATCGATGTGATTGTATCGATGTCTATGCCAACGTTGTATCCGGTCACCAGCTTGATCACGATATGCATGTCATCGTCGTTTTCTGATCTGGGCAGGATAATGCCCTGGAAAGTACCGCGGGTGGTTTCAATCGTAGTATCGCCCCAAACTCTTACCTGAAAACGTTTCAGGGTCTCGAGCGCTGAGCCTTTGTAGCCTTTGAAGATATCAAGCATTTGTCACCTCCGCATCGACCACAGCTTCAATTCTCTTGCGTAATTCCGCGGGCTCCAGATTGCCCAAAGCAACACCCTTGAGCCTGCCCATAATCCAATTGATCTCAGCTTTGCGCTGATCGACACAGCGGTGTTTCAGCTTGCCAAACATCGCATGCAAGAGCGGTATCTGCTCCAGAATATCCTCCGCTTTGCAGGGCTTGTAACCCACAGTAGCAAGGATGGAGGAAAACTGCATATTGGGATTGTGGTAGAGCGTCTTTAGCATCGGCTTCAGGATCTGGCGCTCCAGCTTGTTCTTTTTGATATATCGGTAAAGATCGATAATTCTGTCATAAGCAAAGGGCAGAGGTCTATCTGCCTGATAGGATTTGAGCCTGTGCGCATAGCACAGTGCCAGCTCTTTGGGAGCTATAGCAAGTTCACTCGAAGCTGCTTCCAGGATTGGCATCAGGTTGTTCCTCAAGATATAGGCATAGGCATCGATTGGCACCTGCCACTGGGCAAGCTGATCCATCCTGATGCTGAGTTCCACCGGCAGGTCTTTTCTGGCTTCCTCGATCATCATATCGTCGATCGGGATAGGTGCAGAATCCGTATCCGGATACATTCTGTCCGCTCCTGGCAGGACTCGCTCAAAGATGGTCGTGCCATTGGGCAGAGATTTGCGGGTCTCGTTGGGTATCCCGATAAATGCCATTTTGCAACGCTCTTCAATGGTCTCGATCGCTGTCTTCAAATCCTCATCGGGAGTCCATAGCAAGATCTGGGCATCGCGCTCGCCACTCTTCAGGAAAGCCTTCAGGTTCTTAATGTCCTGCTCGCCAAGAGTGGGCTCCAGCTCTTCACTGTGATAGATATTGGGCTCTTCCAGACAGGCGATCACTTTGAGACGATTGGCGATCTCGGTGGCAAAAGACTGTCCCGGCTGGGTAAAGAAGGATAGCAATCCTCCAAAATCAGGCAGATTGATCGCGATCAGTTTCCAGCATTCGGTACTGGCTTTTTTGAGCAGTGGAATATGCTTCCAATCGTCAGCAGGAAGCTCTTTGTATTGCAGTTTCCAGTCTTTTCCCTCGCCACAGCGTTTTCTTATCTCTTTTCTGATCTCGAGCAGGGCTTTCTGGCGAAAAGCTTCATTGTGGGTAAGCTTGGGTATCCAGGAGATATGTGCCACGCCTTTGATCTCTATGCGTGTACCGCCGGTGATGCTGACGTTTACATCCTGACGAGCGGCTCCGATCCCTTTGCGCACCTTGTTTGTGCTGCGGGTAAGGTAACGGATGCGATATCCGGCTTCGGCTGCTTCCCAAGGCGTCAGCATATCGGGATAGGTCACCACTTCACAGAGCGGCATCCCGAGTCTATCTGCATAATAAACCCTTGTGTGGCGATGATCTGAGACTTCGCGGCAGCTATCTTCCTCGATGCTGAATTGGATGATGCGGATCATCTTGTTTGAGATGGGGATTTCTCCCTCTATCCCAATGATTGCAGTACGTTGAAATCCTGTCGGGATGCTGCCATCAAGGTATTGTTTGCGAGTGATATGGAGCTCTCCCACGATCTTGGTCTTGAGCTGGAGAGCGATAGTCATAGCGTTTCTGAGGGCTTCCCTGTTGATCACAAAAGGCGGAGTATCGTCTATTTCATAGGTGCAGGCGGTATCGTTTTTGATGCGGTAAATGATCTTTTTGCGTGTCTTGAATTCCATCAGGGCAGTGCCGTCGTATTCACCCAGTTCGCTTAAGGTGGGGCGCATATGCCGCACAATCTCCGCATCGTAATCGTTAAAGTCGTGATATAGACCTGCTTTGCAGCGGCAAAACAGCTTCTTTTCCGTGTATATCTGCTGATGCACTTCCAGCCCGCACATAAAGCCCAGGTTTTGGTATGTGCTGTTGTCTGCATCTTTTAGCTCGATCCAGCCTACTTGTTTACGGGTCTTTTCCCGATTTTCCTGAATATTCATTTGGAAACCTCTTATTCGATCGCTGCGGCATCATTTTCTCGGCTTTGATAATCGTCAAGGCATTTGATGCGCAGCCCCCTCCCTCTGCCGTTCTCCGCTCTACTCAGCTTTCTCTGTGGTAAAAGCTCCTTCCTCCTTTACTCTTTGTTCAATTCTTCCCTATAGGAATCCCACGTGAAACTCCTGTACTGCTCTGGAGATCCCCTTGTCACCACTAGGGGATCACCAGAGGATCACCAGAGGATCTCCAGTGGATTCAAGCAGCAAGCTGTGATCCAAAAAAACCCACTACAGATACCAAAAACAGGGGAAAAGCAAAAACTCAAAGAAAAAGATATTGACAAAGTGAGCTAAGTATCAGCAGTATAAACGACCAAGGATTTATTATGAAGAATCAAGTTATAAGCCAGTTTGAAAAAGATGGAGTAAGCTCTTACAATCAGCTTTTACCGGAGCTGATGGCTAATCTTTTGCACAATCTTCCGGGAATTGTATATCGCTGCGTCTATGACAAGCAGTGGACAATGCTATTTCTTTCCGAGGGTTGTATCCGGCTCACGGGACATCAGCCGGAAGAGCTACTCTACAATGAAGCCATCTCGTTTGTAGATCTCATCTATGAGGATGATATAGACTACGTCTCCAATACGATTACCAAAGCCGTTGAAACGCGCACCCAGTTTCAGCTCGAATACCGGTTGAGACACAAGTCCGGCAAGATGCTGTGGGTATGGGAGCAAGGCAATGCAATATACAACGAGCTGGGCGAAGCTGTCTATCTGGATGGCGTGATCGGCGATATCTCCTATAAAAAAGAGACGGAGGCAAAGCTGCTGGCTATCACACAAGACTTGAAGAAATACAATACCCTGAAAGATAAATTCTTCAATATAATAGCGCACGACCTGCAAAATCCTATCTATGCGATCATCAGTCTGGCTGAATTTATTACATATAACAAGGAAAATATGAGTGTGGATCAGATCGTGGATTTTTGTAGCCAGATCCACAGTTCGGCACAATCAATCAACTACCATCTGGACAATCTTTTGGAGTGGTCTCGCATACAAGCGGGCGGGATAAAGCTCAATCCCAGCCGGATCCACATCAGAAAGATGATCTCGGATGTCCTGTATTCTCTCTTTAAACATTCCAGCGACAAGCAGATCCGCTTTGAATTTGATATAGAGGAAGAGCTGCACGTGATTACCGATCTCAGGCTCTTGAGCTCCGTGATGCGCAATATCGTATCAAATGCAATCAAGTACTCAGATTACGACCAGTTAATCAAAATCGAAAGCGGGATTATGGAGCAGAAGCTGTGGATCAGGGTGACCGATCAGGGCATTGGCATACCCAGATCAGTCCTGGCGGGGATATTTGACGATAATCAGGATTCGCCCAGAAAAGGCACTGCCAACGAAATTGGCAAAGGTATGGGCTTGATCCTTGTAAAGAACTATTTGGAGCAGCTTGGTGGGGAAATTCACCTCGAAAGCAAGCTCAAGAAAGGGACCAAGGTGGAGTTATTCCTGCCTTTGGGGCTTCCCTGTACCTGCGGGAAATGTTGCTAACTATCTGTTTGGATATTGTTTGGGGGTATCAGCCTAAAAGAGGTTGACGTCTGAGCCAAGATTAAAATGCTGGTTCGAACACTAAGATTATTGATGGTGAGACGATGAATAAACTATTTCACTCCGATTTGGTCAGGATTGTGGATCATTTTAGGACCAAAAACGAGTGCCTAGACTATATGGTCAATCTGCTGTCCGAAAGCGGATGTTTGATGTTTCCGGATAGATTTGCAGCGGCGGTTAAAGGCAGAGAAGAGATTATGAGCACCGGGATTGGGCGGGAACTGGCAATTCCGCATGCCCGGGATCTGACTGTATCCTGTCTCAGAATAGCAGTATGCCTGCTCAAGACACCGCTGGAATTTGTATCCATAGATGAACTTCCGGTCAAAATCGTGTTTCTGATCGCTGTGCCTCAACACTCCAATCAGGAATATATGAAGATCCTGCGCAGCCTATCCGAGTATTTGCGTCAGGACGATGCCAGAATGGAGCTGCTCGGCTCCCGGGACGAAACGGAGTTGTATCAAAATGTTCAGAAGATTGAAACTGTCATTGCTGCTCAGCTTGGCGCTTAGCCTTGGACTGATCGGTACTATAAATGCTATAAACGAAGATGCCGGCACTGCCGGTTTCGCGCCTCTCAAAGTAAGCATATCCGCTCGCGCTGCCGCAATGGGGCAGGCGATGATGGGCTTGGAAAAGAATCCCGATGGAATGCAGTTTAATCCGGCTTCGATTATCAGGCTGGATCAATCGGAAATCAGTAGCACCTATGTGAATTATTATGTGGATACCAATGGCGGTGCAGTGCAATTTGTGCGCTCCAAAGATCCTTTTACTGCCTATGGTTTTCAGCTCAAGTATATGAATTTTGGCACGATGGAACGCACCGAGATCTCTCAACAGGGAGATCTGATCGAGACCGGCGAGACCTTTGGTGCACAGAATATCATAGCCGGCTTTTCGCTTGCCAAGTTTGTAAGCCCGATGATCGATCTGGGCGGCAGTATCAAGGTCGTGTATGATCAGATCGACGATAGCTCTGCAATGGCGGTTGTTTTGGATGGCGGACTCTTTCATCATCCGGTCAATGATCGTATCAAGGTGGGGCTGGGATTTCGCAATCTGGGCTTGCAACTGACGCATTACTCCGATTCAGAGTACAAAGAGACCCTGCCTTTTATCGCTGCTGCAGGTGTCAGCTACCGCTTTGGCGAGCGGGTAATCTCCAGCCTGGATATCAGCAAAGCTACAGGCGAAAACATCGTTGCAGGGCTTGGGCTGGAATACAATCTTAATGATGCCTTTATACTCAGATGCGGTTTCTCCAGCGATGCCGGAGATGGCAATATCGGCGGAAACTGGGGCTGGACCTCAGGGCTGGCTCTGGGTGCGGCTTGGAACTGGCGCAATTATCAGATATCTTATGGGCTGAGCTCCGGGGGAGACCTGGGCCTGCTCAATCAGCTAAGCCTGAATTATAAATTCTAATTAACGGGGATGATTTTGGATTACAAAGATCTGCTCGTGGAAATCGGTGTCGAAGAAATCCCGGTTGATTCGATTGATCCGGCAGTTAAATACATCAAACAAAGCTTTGAGAATCTGCTTAAAACCACTGAGCTGGCATATAGTGAACTGATGCTGAGCTCTACACCACGCAGGTTTGTGATCGAGTGCAAAGGACTCCTTTCGGCACAGGCAGATCGCAAGCTGCATCGCACCGGTCCCGCCAAGTCAATTGCCTTTACTGCAGATGGAGCACCAGCTCCGGCACTATTGGGATTTCTGAAAAAGAACCAGGCGGATATCAGCCAGGTAAGCACAGAAAGCACAGAAAAAGGCGAATTCGTCTGTATCGATCTGGATATCCCGGGCAGGCAGACAGCGGAAATCATCTCACAGTGGTTGCTGGAGCTTTTACCGCAGATACCTTTCCCCAAGAAGATGATCTGGAATCAGGCAAAGCTGGGCTTTATCCGGCCTTTGCGCTGGATTGTGGCACTTTGGGGAGATGAACTGCTACCGCTGGAAGCATATGGAATCAAGAGTGGCAGAACCAGCTATGGCAACAGGTATCTGGGACTGGGCAAGGAAATCCAGATCTGTAGCCAGGCGAACTATTGTGGGACACTGAGAGAGCACCGCGTGATAGCTTTGCGGGATGAACGTAAAGCGATCCTGAGAGCACAACTGGAGAGCTGCCTGGGGCAGGACTCATCACAGAAGGTTGTGATGGATGAACGACTGATCGATACGGTCACTGATCTGGTGGAGTATCCGACTGCCGTGGTGGCAGAGTTTGACAGGGAGTTTCTGGTCTTGCCGGACAAGATTATCAGCTCGACCATCAGCCAGAATCAGAAGTACTTTTCTGTAGTGGATAAGACCGGGAAACTCACTAACAAATTCGTCTTTATCTCAAATGGCGATCCGGCTTGCTCGGAGATTATCCGGGGTGGTAACGAAAAGGTCGTACGTGCAAGGCTGGCGGATGCTATGTGGTACTTCAAGGAAGATAGCGCAAAGCCGCTTGAGAGCTATATACCAAAACTCAATGAAGTGGTGTTTCAATCCAAATTAGGCACTGTGGCAGCGAAATCCAACAGGATTGCTTCGCTTGCTGTCTTTATCTCAAGTGAGCTTGGTCTGGGGGAAGAAACCGTTGCCAAAGCCATCAGAGCAGCTAAGCTCTGCAAAGCTGATCTGGTGACAACTATGCTGGGGGAAAAAGAATTTACCAAGCTGCAGGGTTATATCGGAAAGCAGTATGCCTTGGCAGGCGGGGAAGATCCGGAAGTGGCGGAAGCTATCTATGAACATTATATGCCAAAGGGACAGGGCGACAGCCTCCCTGAGACCATTACCGGCAGTCTTGTGGCTATAGCAGACAAGCTTGATACTGTCTGCGGAATCATCGCCATTGGAATGATGCCTACAGGCTCCGGCGATCCTTATGCCTTGCGCAGAGCGGCAAACGGGATAGTGCAGATTATAGGCCAACGCAAGTGGAAGCTCAATCTGGAGTCCTTGATCGATAAGAGCTTGGAATTGATCAAAGCGGATGCTAATATTCTCGAGGAAGCGCCCGACATGGTGCGTGGCTTTATGAAGCAGCGTGTTGAGTGGTTGCTTCAACAAAACGGGATCGATTACGATGTTGTCGATGCAGTAATGCAAGCTGATTGTTTTAACGTCACCGATCTGATCTACAGGGCAACTGCGTTGCAGAGCTTTAGAAACCGGGAAGACTTTATCCGCTTAGTAATAGGTTTTAAGCGCGTCTCCAATATCATCGCGGCTGAGAAGGAATTTTCTTTAGTAGATGAAATCCTGCTCACAGAAGAAGCTGAATTGCAGCTTTACCAAGAATTGATCAGGCTGGAGCAAGAGGTCAGTGAGCGGCTGATGGAAAATGACTATCCCGGAGCGATCGAACTGCTGGTGGCTTATGGTGCCAGTATCGATCTCTTCTTTGACAAGGTATTGGTCAATGTCGAGGATCTCACCATCAGGCAGAACAGATATGCGCTTTTGTGGAGAATAAAGCAGGTCTTCCTGAAGCTTGCCGATATCTCTTTACTCGTAGTAGAATAATGTAAACTGGAAGGATAAATGGATATTTTAAGCACACTCAAAGCACGCGCTATGGCCAAAGGCGGCAACATAGTATTGCCCGAAGCCTTCGACCGCAGGACCCTCGAAGCAGCTCAGATGATTACCGAGCAAAAGATTGCCAAGGTAATCCTGATAGGTAATGAGGGAGCAATCAACGAAGATGCCAAGAAATGGGACGTCTGTCTCAGCGGATGCGATATCATCGATCCTCAAAGCTATCACGATATAGATCGCTTTGCCAATTTCTTCTACGAAAAGAGAAAAGACAAAGGCATCACTCCTTCCCAAGCCGGTGAAACCGTAAGGCAACCGCTCTTTTTTGGAGCGCTGCTGGTAAAGTTTGGCATCGCTGATGGAATGGTTGCAGGGGCAGCCAATACAACTGCAGATGTGCTGAGAGCAGCACTACAGGTCGTGGGTGTAAAGCAAGGACTCAAGACTGTCTCCTCCTGCTTTATTATGGTATTGCCGGACTTTATGGGTGAAGAGCGGGTAATGTTCTTTGCGGATTGCGCGGTAGTCCCCCTGCCGGATGCCTCCCAATTGGCGGATATTGCCATGAGTACCGCCGAGACTCACAGAGCGCTGATGGGTGAAGAGCCGGTGGTCGCAATGCTTTCATTCTCCACCAAGGGCAGTGCGGAGCACGAACTGGTACAGAAAGTACGCGATGCCATTCAGATTATGACAGATCGTAAAGCTGATTTCGCTTTTGATGGAGAATTACAGCTCGATGCAGCTATAGTTCCCAAGGTTGCCGCTTCCAAAGCTCCGGGCAGCAATGTCGCAGGTAAAGCCAACACATTAATCTTCCCAGATCTGCAGAGCGGTAATATCGGCTACAAAATTGCCCAGCGCATAGGCAAGACAGAAGCAATCGGCCCCATCATTCAGGGACTGGCAGCACCTATCTGCGATTTATCCCGTGGTTGCTCCACGGAAGACATAGTCAATACAGCCGTCTTGGTCTTGTTAATGGCCAATAAAAAGTAAGGAGCGTATCATGGCTATCAAATTGTCCAATCGGATCCGTATGGTAAAGCCTTCACCTACCTTGACTCTCTCAGCCAAGGCTAAGGAAATGAAGGATTCCGGCATCGATGTTATCAATTTTGGCGTGGGCGAGCCCGATTTCAATACTCCGGATTACATCAAGAGCGCTGCTCATAAAGCTCTGGATGACAATTTCACCCGTTATACCGCCAATGCTGGCATAATAGAGCTGCGCAAGGCAATCGCCGCCAAGCTGGAACGAGATAACGGCATCAAGTATGAGCCAAAGCAGATCCTTGTCTCTCCGGGAGCCAAGGCATCCATCATCAATATCCTGATTGCCGTCTGTGATGCAGGTGATCAGGTGCTGATGGCAAGCCCTTACTGGGTCAGCTATCCCTACCAGGCGATGCTTGCCAATGCAGAGCCGGTCTATGTCCCGACCACTCTTGAGGACAGCTACAAGATCAATGCCGCCACACTCTCACAGGTGATTAAAGACAGTCCCAATGCGAAGGTATTGATCCTCAATTCTCCCGGCAATCCAACCGGTGGCGTTTATACTCGGGAAGAGCTGGAAGCCATCGCAGATATCTGCATCAAGCATAATATCCTGGTGATCTCCGATGAGATATATGAAAGACTGGTTTATGACGGAGTAAAACACATCTCCATTGCCAGTGTGCGCCCGGAAATGATCAATCAGACCGTCGTGATCAACGGAGTATCCAAAGCATACGCCATGACAGGCTGGCGCTTGGGCTATGCCGCAGGACCCGCGGATATCATTTCTGCAGCAGGCAGAGTGCAGGAACATGCTACCTCCTGCGTAAACTCCATCACTCAGAAAGCCTGCGTAACCGCTCTCAACGAGGAAGATGATTCCATTGAAGCGATGAGGAAAGAATTTGAAAAACGTAGAGATTTCCTATTTGAAGAGCTAATGAAGAATCCCGGACTCAAGTGCTTCAAACCCCAAGGCGCTTTCTACATTATGCCGGATATCAGCGCTTATCTAAAGAATAACAAGCTTGGCATCAGCGATGCCGATAAATTCTGTGAAGTGCTGCTTGAAAAGCACCATGTAGCTCTTGTCGCAGGGGGATCATTCGGTCTTGAGGGCTCGGTACGTTTCTCCTACGCCAATAGCATGCAAAATCTGATCGAAGGTGCAAAGCGTTTTACCGCCTTCCTCAAAGAACTAAGCTGATATGAACGACTTCAACGATAAACTCCGTGAACGCTGGCATGACAAGCGCAAGAAGAGCTTCAACTGGACCAAGGTCATCTTGATGATGGCTGCTCTGATCGCGATCATCTTCGTGATGACCAGGCTGAATCAGGTGGATAATATCAACTGGCAGAATTCATCCCCTCAAGTGGACAGCACTCAAACACCCGGACAAATACAATGAGCCTTGTCATCGTTGGATCAATAGCTTTTGATAGCATTGAGAGCCCTGCGGGTAAAGTGGTCGATGCTTTGGGTGGCTCTGCAATGTATGGCTCACTGTCTGCATCGCACTTTACCGATGTGAGGATTGTGGGTGTGGTTGGTACGGACTTTCCCAATAGTGCCATAGAACTGCTCAAGAGCCGCAATATCTGCGTCAATGGACTTGAGATAGTAGAAGGCAAGACCTTTCGCTGGTCCGGAGTCTATGAGAATTTTAACCAGGCTCAGACGCTTTCGACAGAGTTGAATGTCTTTGCGGATTTCGAGCCCAAGCTGCCTCAAAGCTGCAGCAGTTGCCACACACTCTTTTTGGCAAACATCCATCCGGATCTTCAACACAAGGTATTGGATGATGTGAAGCAGTATTCGCTGGTAGCTTGCGATACGATGAATTACTGGATTACTCTCTTTCCGGATCGCTTGAAAAGACTGATCGAGCGGGTTGATATTCTCTTCATTAATGAGGACGAGATCCGTCAGCTTACCGGTATCCGGGATATCTTTGATGCTGCACGCAGTATCCACGATATGGGTGTTAAATTGGTCGTGATCAAGCGTGGGGAGTATGGCTCTGTAACAGTGAGCAGGAATAGTTTCTACTTTGCTCCGGCCTACCCCATTTCTCAGGTCAAGGATACCACAGGAGCAGGCGATAGCTTTGCCGGAGGATTCCTGGGCTATTTGACCGAGGTTGGCAAAATGGATGATGAAGATATCCGCAAAGCAGTGCTGTATGGAACCGTGATGGCAGCCCTGGATGTGAGTGAATTCAGCGTTGATGCCCTGGCAAAGACCGATCGTGCTACGATCGATGAGATGCTGGGCAAACTAAAGCAATGGACTTGTTAGAGGAATTATGGATTATAAAAGCTCCGGAGTAGATGTCAAGGCGGGAGAAGCTGCCGTCAAGGCAATCAAGAATGTCGTAAAGAAAACCTACAACCAGAATGTCTTGAGCGAACTGGGCAGTTTTGGCGGGCTTTATAAGCTTGATCAGAACCAGTGGAAACAGCCTATTCTCGTGGCTTCCACCGATGGCGTCGGCACCAAGATCAAAGTGGCGATCATGGCAGGAATCTACGATACGATCGGCCAGGATTTGGTAAATCACTGCGTCAATGATATCCTCGTGCAGGGTGCTCATCCGCAGTTCTTTCTGGATTACATAGGCCTATCCGGCATGGACACGGCAAAAGTGGAGACAATTATCGGCGGCCTGGTCAAGGCTTGCAGTGAGAATTCCTGCGCCCTGATCGGTGGGGAAATGGCAGAAATGCCCGGTATCTACCACGCCGATGACTTTGATCTGGTCGGTACAATCATCGGATTTGTCGAGAAAGACAGGCTGATCCCCCGGGAGATCACTCCCGGTGCCGTTATACTGGGATTTCCCAGCACAGGATTGCACACCAATGGCTATTCCCTGGCCAGAAAGATCGTCTTTGATCATCTTGGACTCAAGGTTGACAGCTATGTTCAGGAGCTCGGAATGACTGTTGCTGAGGCTCTCCTTAGCATCCATAAAAGCTATTATCGAGCCTTGACTCCTTATCTGACCAATGAAGCACTCCTGGGTCTGGCTCACATCACCGGCGGCGGCATTGAGGGTAATCTCAAGCGGATCATTCCTTCAGGATGCACAGCCGAGATTGATCTCAAGTATCCTGTACCGAATCTGTTCTGTTGGCTGCAAGAAGCCGGTAAGCTGGCTGATGATGTAGCCTATCAAGCCTTTAATATGGGAGTCGGGATGATCGCGGTCGTAAGATCCGAGCTTGCCGATGTAATGATCAAGGAATCAGAGGCCTTTGCTTTAGGCAGAATAGTGCCCCGAAGAGATGATGCAGCCGTGATTCTAAAAAGATGATTGCCAATCCGAGCATCCCTGGGAGTCTTCCCGGTGTATATATTGAATCCATACCAGTGATTGTAGCAAGATCAAATGCCTTTCAAGCCGAGTTCGCGTCGAAGCACTTTCGACCTGAATTCGGCTTGATTCGTTATAGATCGGCAGACGATGGGAAAGATTCACAAAAACGCAAAAACTGGATGGCCGAAAATAGACGGAATTGGGACGCTCTGAAACAATCTGGTGATACGAGTTATTACGAGACTGAAACTTGCGTTGGAGTCGAAAAAAAACTGCTTGACTATTTTTTACAAGCTGAGGATAAGCGTTTTAAGAAGAAAAGTACCATCCTAAGATGGCATATAGTCTTTGATATCAGAAAAATAAAGTTAATAAACAGCTAGGATGAAGGGAGGTTTGTCGATGCGTAAGTTTGCATTGATCCTGCTAGTATTGTTATTGTTCGGCACAGTAATGCTGGAAGCCGCAACAACCGGCCGTCTCGCGGTCCGTGTCCGTGATAATTCGGGGAGACCCTTGGCTTATGTCAATATCTCCGTGATGCGCGGCACCCAAAGAATCACGGGTGGCCAAACCAATGATCGTGGTACTGCGATCATCATTAATATACCGCCTGGCGCATACAATGTCAGGTTCTCCCTGATCAGTTACAACGATGCCCTCTATCAGGATGTTCGCATTTCTGTTGACCAGACTACCAGTCTTACACCGGTCATGAGTCGTGCTGGTATCCAGACAGAGACCATCCGCGTGGTTGGTGAGCAGACCAGGGTAAACACCGAATCCGGTGGAACGGTGAGAAACATCGAAATGGGACAGATAGTGGACTCATCTGTTTCCAGCGTTGCAGAAATCGTAGCCCTTCAGGCTGGTGTATCCAATGTTGGCGGCGAGCTTCACATTCGTGGTGGCCGTCCCAACGAAGTGAACTTCACAGTTGATGGTATGTCGGTCAGCGATCCGGTTGATGGCGGTAGCGCTCTCCAGGTCGATACTGATGCTATCAGTGATATGAAGGTTATGACCGGTGGATTCCCTGCCGAATACGGCAACGCCCAATCCGGTGTGATCAATATTGTTACCAAAGACGGCGATCCATATTTCTCCGGAAAAATCGAATACAACACCGACCATCTGATCGGTGAAGGCAGAAATTCGGACGTCTTCAAGTTTGCCATCGGTGGACCGGTGATTCCCTTTGCCGGAGCCAATCTGAAAGAAAAATTTACATTCTACCTCAACGGTGGTGGTGAATGGCTCGATGGCAGGCTCAAGGATTACTACATCGGCAATCCCAATGCGGACTATTTCTTTGATGGTGTGCAACTCCTGGAATATGACTATGTGCCATACGATCCGTATGCCGCAAGAGATAATATTGCTGGTGTCGATGTTGGCAACCGCAACTACAATTCATACAACGTCAACCTCAAGACCAAGTATGTCTTCAATCCTGCTTCCAGAGTAACCTTCGCCATGCGCGGAGATCGCTCTGTGAACTACCCCTTTGCCTACAGTCAACGTTATGCACTGCATCACTATGCATATGATGAGACAGTGCAGAGCCAGTATATTGCCACCTACGACCACGTGTTCAATCCTACGATGAACCTCAAGGTCAAGGCCAGCTATTATACCAAGGACAGCGAATCCGGTCCCAGAGGTATTGCACGCGACGGATATCTGAATCTGGATGTCGATCCTGTCAATCCCGGTGCTGATTATACCGACCAGGTGCTGCTTGGAAATTATGGCTATTCAAGTATTGACAACGATTCCGACGGCGTTTACGATGAAGGCTTCCTGCCTGCTTCCTACTGGACATATCGTATTGCCAGCGTTGAGAACCCCAGAGTAGTCTCTGGCTTCAGCGCTCCCGGAACAATATATAGCAACTTTGTAGATGACATCACCAATACCTTCTCTGCCAGGGCTGATTTTGAATGGCAAGCCAGCGATATACACCTTGCCAAGAGCGGTCTTGAAGTCATCAAACACCGTATCAAGAAGAATCAGCTCCAGAACTTCCTGACCATCTATGATGATCGCCGTCAGGACTATCTCCGTGGTATCTTCGATCCCGCAGATTTGACGGACTGGGAGATTGGCGATCCAATACCTACCGAGCTTTATGATGTCTTTGACATTGCGGACGACGATCTTGCTCCTCAGGCCATCTACAAGCCGATGGATTATTACAATGCCGCAGTGGCAGCATCGGGCAAACGCGATGGTTATATCGCCGATCCCTGGCAGGCTGCTTACTATCTGCAAGACAAGATGGAATGGGAAGGTATGATCGTGAATGCCGGTTTGCGCCTCGATATGTGGTATCTTGGAAACAAGTATCAGGTCGCGCAGGACAACGGCACTTACAGAATGGTTGAATTCCCCAAGGAAGACCGTTTGCAGATGATGCTCTCACCTCGCTTGGGTGTGTCTCACCCGATCGACGAGTACACAGTGCTTCGTTTTGCCTACAACTATCAGAATCAGCTTCCGCAGATGCAGTTTATCTTCACCAGTAAGACACCTGCCGATGCAAACGTTTCTGATCAGGTCATCACGGTCGGTAATCCCGCTCTTGAGCCTCAGATCACTATGACCTACGAGGTTGGTCTTTCCAGACAACTTTCCGAGGACTACGTGCTTGATATGACTGCGTATTATAAGAATCTTTATAACTACGTCAGCACGGTCAAAGAGAAGAAGCCGGGCGAAGAACAGGTTACCTGGTATCGCTTCATTTCTGAAGACTACGGCTCTGCCCGTGGTATTGACATCCAGCTCGAGAAGATTATGGCAAACTTCCATTCCTGGTCCGCAGCCTACTCACTGGCTTGGGCACAGGGTAACAACTCCAGCACAGTTATTCAGGACGAGATGACCAATCTCCGTGAATTCCCGCTGGATTGGGATATCCGCCATAACATAAGCTTGAACTACACCTTCCGTATCGGTAGAGGCGAGGAATTCTTCCTTCCCTTCACTGACTTTGTGGTGCCGTTTGATGACTTTACCACAAATTTTACCTGGAGTTTTGCTTCCGGTACCCCCTATACTCCTCAAAGCGAAATCAGCACCAATATGCTGGCTACGAATAGCCAACGTAAGGGCTTTACTCAGCAGGCAAACCTGAGGATTTCCAAGGGTATTAGCTTGCCCAAAAATATGAGCGTCAGGGTCTTCCTCGACGTCGAAAACCTGTTCAAGACCAATAACGTGTTGACCGTTTATCCCCGCACAGGTTCTCCTTATGAAGATGGAGCCGATATAGCGGATTCGATCACCAACTTTGTCTATCCCGAAGTTGCCTATGTGTATGGCCGTGCCATCAGAAACCCGGGATTCACCAATAACTACCGTGGCGTGACCCTCGGTGTTTCATTCAATTTCTAAAATTTAATTCCTAAGGAGGAATCACATAATGAAAAAGAGATTCTCGTTAACCTTGCTGCTGATTATGGCAATGAGCTTTGCGTTCACGAGTCTGGCATATGCGCAGGAAGCCCCTGCTCCGGCCGAAACCCCTGCCGAAGTGGCAGCTCCGGTAGCAGAGACAGCTACTGACGCCGCAGTGGCAACAACCGAAGAAGAAAGCACTACCAAGAACTTTGCCGAGCTGGTTTTTGGCAGCGGCGCAGTGAAATGGTTCAAAGACGGTGGCTGGGCCATGTGGCCTATCCTCTTGGTCACCATTTATGGTTTGGCCTATGTCGTCTGGAAGTTCATCACCCTTATCTATGCCAAGATCAATCTCAATGCTTTCCTGAATCAGCTGTTACCAATGGTCAAAGATAAGAAATATAAAGATGCCGCAGAGCTTGCTAAAAAGACCCGTGGTCCTGTGGCTGCTATCGTTTATGCCGGTTTGCTGAAAGCAGATCAAGGAGTGGAATCAGTTGAAAAGGCTATCGAAAATGCCGCTATGATCGAGATGAGCTATCTTGAGAAAGGCTTTGTAGAAATGTCCAGCGCCATCACTCTGGCTCCGATGTTAGGATTCCTTGGAACAGTGTCCGGTATGATCACCGCTTTCGCAGCTATCGCAGCTGCCCGTGCGGTCGATGCTACGATCGTTGCCTCCGGTATTATGATCGCTCTGATCACCACCCAAGCCGGTTTGCTTGTCGCTATCCCGATTCAGTTCTTTAATAACATCTTCATTACGATGGTCGATGGTCTTGTCATCGATATGCAACGTGCCACCGAGAAGGTAGTTGAAACCCTTATTGAAAATAAGTAAGGGGGAAAAATGAAAATCGGTCGTAAAAGGAAGGGGAAAGCAGCAATTCCGACAGCATCAATGTCGGACATCGCCTTCCTGTTGATCATCTTCTTTATGGCGACTACCAAGTTCGACGTCAAAGAAGGTATCAAAATTGTGTTACCGCAAGCCACCAAGGAACAAGAGGAATCTAAGACGGTGAACCTCACCGAGAAAGAGATGACTCGTATGCAGATCCTGCCGGATGGTACAGTGGTGATTAACAAGGAAGCTCCGCGCCGTTATGACAACGCTGCGCTGGATGCCCTTATCAAGGCCAAACTGAAAGAGAACTCGCAGATGATCTTCAAGGTCATCACCGATCGTGATGCCAAATATGAGTATATGATCGCCGTGGTGGACCGCCTCAAAGCAATGAAGGTCGAGAAGATCTCTCTTTCAACGAACTAGGAGAAAGAAATGGCAAACATTCAGACCCCAAAGAAAGCTGAAGCCAAGATACCGGACGCCTCAATGTCCGATATCGCTTTCCTCTTGCTCCTGTTCTTTATGGTGACCACAGTGTTCGTCCAGGAAAAACAATTCTGGGTAGAACGTGATCGCTGGCCTGTTGCAGAGAGCATCGAGAGGATTCCCAGAAACCTCACCACCACCATCTACGTTATGAGAGATGAGACTATATTGATAGATGATCTCCCCACCCGGATCGAAGAAGAGACAGACATCTTGGTTTACAACACTCTTCTCAAGAAGAAAGAGGAAAACCCGGAAGTTATAGTCTGTTTCAGAACCGATAGGGAGACCAAGTATGGAGTAATGTCAGACGTTATGCGGCAATTGCAGGACGCCAATACATTGATAGTAACCTTTGAAGCCCAGACCAAAAGGAATTAGGGGGAGATATGAAAGCTAATCTCAACGATTGGAAAGATATCGCAAACGCCCAGTTCTCAAAGGCGCTTGCCTTGTCTCTGGCTCTTATGCTGTTTGTCCTGATGGTGACTCCTAAAATAGAAGTTAAGAAACAAAGCTTCACCAGCTCTGAGATGGAATTGGTGGATATCCCGATGGAACAAAGGGAAAAGATCGAACAACCCGAAACTGAGGTTGCGATCGATGTGGCTATATCGATCAGTGACGAGTTTGGTACAGAACCGGTCAACATTGAAGATCTTACCCAGATTATCCAATCAGTCGGTGATATCACCTCTACTACCTCTGCCAATTTGGGCCAAGGTGAAGACAGATTGGTGGAATTCACACCATACGATGATCCTCCCGTACCTATTGGTGCTATAAGCCCTGAATACCCGGAGTTTGCCCGCAGGGCAGGCCTCCAGGGTACCGTAATCCTCGAGGTCGAGGTTTACGCTGATGGAGTGATCGGTGACATCAACGTACGCAGATCCGTGCAAAGCGGTCCCGGTGGTCTTGATGAGGCTGCCATTGCCGCAGTGCGCAGGATTCGCTTCCGTCCCGGTATGAGTAGTGGAAGACCAGTCAATACTCTTGTTATTGTGCCTATCGAATTCACGTTATCCCGGAATTAACAAATGGAGTGTTTCATGAAGTTAAATAAGTATGTGTTATGCCTTTTGCTGCTGCTGATCTTCTCGGTTGGCTCCATTTACGCAGCGATGGCAGTACCATCGACCGGAACCAAGAAGCTGGATTTATCCAAGTATCACAATGTCGGTAATATCTGGCTGCGTGTTAGCAACTACGGTTTCTTTGGCTCTGGCGACGATGTAGTACCCCAATATCCTTCACTGGAGTATCCCGGTGGTAGTGGTATCGACTACCTCTATCAGGGAGCACTCTGGTTTGGTGCGAAGAAGTACCGCAGGGACGATGCCAATCGTAAGCTATACTGGTTGGCAAACAATCCCAGTGCGGATAGCACAGGATATACTTTCGAAGGTTCTCCGCTGTGGCATCCAGGTCTAAAACCAGTCATAGACACTCTGACAACTGTTGGATTCGACGGCGATAAAGATCTATATGAATTCTTGCCTGCTTACAACCCGCTGGTCGTCGGTAATGCAAACTGGGTTGATGAATACAACCTGTACAATGCCGTAGATCAGATCATGACTGCCTCGTCCAGAACCCAAAAGAGGGGAGATGATGACGATGGTGATGGCAAGATCGATGAAGATGGCCCCGGCTATACCTTCCCGCTAAGAGCGCCGGCTGAATTGCCTACGGTCTTTGCCCCGCTGGGTGGTGCTTATCTGCACGAAAATGATAACTACAACCTGATCATGAATGGTTCCAATTCCGAAATCTGGTTCCCCTTGGGATTCATGGATCTTTCGGATAGAACCTTCCTGACTTATTCATATTCCAATCCTTATGATGACGATGGTGACGGCTTGATCGACGAAGACGGTTTCCCAGTCTCCGAGCAGGACTTCATATCATATTATTATGACTATGATCCCTTTGGTGGTGTAAAGCGCGACCGCGACTTTGGCGGCTCCCGCAGTACAAACACACACGAACACCTCAATGTTCGCGTGCGTCAGATGTCATATCAATGGAGCTACGACTACATCAAGAATATGGTGTATGTCGAGTTCAATATCACCAATATGAACATCGCTACTCAGGATACACTCTTTGATTGCGCAATGGGTATCTATATGGATGCTGACTGCGGTCCTCAAAGTATGGGTCCCGAAAAAGCAGCAGACGACGTTTCCGGATATGTAAAAGGCTCCGGCTACGAATTTGCTTACACCAGAGATCAGGATGGCGACAATGGACTTACCACAGGTTTTGTGGGTGCCCGCGTTTGTACACCCGATCCTGAAGAGCTGAGATTCCACTGCTGGTATTGGAAGGTGGGTGATGGTCCCGATGACTTTAATCCGCTCTCCTTTAACTATTCGCCAAGGAAAACGGCCAATGAGAAGTACTGGCTGCTTACCGGGCGCAATCCCAATGACGACAAGTTTGACGCTTTGCGGCCTGAACAGGCAGACCAGACTCACTTTGAGCAGCTTTCTGCAAATGATACCCGTTTCCTCTTCGCGTTCTACGGTGCCCAACCCGGCACTCCCGAATACAACGAGATGGAAGGCGGACACTACAAGTATCGTTGGAACTTGCCTCCCGGCAAGACAATGAAGATTGTGGTTGCAGTGTTCCCCGGCCAGGATCTGGAAGACCTGAAGAAATCTGCAGAATGGGCAAAGATCATCTATGGCGACGCTCAGGTGCTCGATACAGTTACCCAGCCTGATATCTTCCGTCACTATGATCCGCCTGAACCCCCTGAAATCCCCAAACTTCACGCCGAACTCGTTGACAATGGCAATAGAATCGATCTCTTCTGGGACAACCGTTCTGAATTTGCCTATGACGTAAAGACTGTGAGTGCCGGTTCCATGGGTTGGCAGGACAATCCCGCTCTCAGCCATCTGGATAGCTATGCTGATCCCGCTTTGGTTGCCAGTGGATTTGCCGGTATTCCCGAAGAATTCCGTCCGCTCGTCGATGAGCTTGGAAACTATATCTACAACTACAACGCAGTAGTAAATCCCATCACTGCAAACCGTCTGCGTCACGACTTCCAGGGTTATACCATGTGGGGTCGTTCCGGTACCGGTTCTCAGGAAGATTGGGAGATGATAAGCCGTTGGGATAAGATCGATACAGCTCAGGATCATATGGATTATACCGTCAATTCCGGTACTCCTCAATTCGCCGATTTCGGTGGATACCTGGGTATTGATACCGATCTTCCAAACAAGAATGCCTGGAACAATCCCAGCCAATATGGTCAATACTATGAGCTTAGTGATACTTATGAGTTAGTGCCTGTCACAGGCGATTTCTACGGCTTCCCGCTGTATGATCCCGCTGTTGAATACAGCGCTGCTCTGGTAGCTCAAGCACAGCAGATAGCCACAGACAACCCCGGCCTTGATCTTGAATCAATCAAGAATCTGCAAGCCAGATTGTTCAAGCATCCTGATTGCCCTGTAAGCATCTATGATGAGCTCAAAGATGGAAAACTTCTTCCGCTTCCCGGTCTTGGTGGCCAGGTTGCCATTGGCAATCCTGCCTCGCTCGAGAGATTGATGAAGAACCGTCTTGCCCGTAGATACTATCAAGCCTCCATAAACTACCCCAGAAAGGGTGTGGAGTACTACACAGCTCTCACAGCCTACGACCGTGGTATTCCAATCCGCTTGTTGAACTTCCTGGAAACCGGACGTGATTCCGATGCCAATATGAAGGTCTTCTTCCCGGGTGGAACCGCCACAAACAATATGGACAACATCTATGTCGTCCCCAATCCTTACATCGGTAAGAGCCAATTTGACGGTCGTCGTGCCAATGATACAAATGGAGACCGCAGCCGTCGCTTGTGGTTTGTCAACCTGCCCGAGCGTTGCGATATCCGCATCTACACTCTGGCCGGTGATCTTGTAGATCAGATCGAGCACAATGGTGCTTATACCGAAGACATCATCACAGTGTCCAAAGCTGCAACCCTGGGTATTGCCGCCAGCGGTATCCATGCCTGGGATCTGCTTTCCAGAAACAACCAGATCATTGCACCCGGTGTTTACCTCTATTCTGTCGAGAACAGAGCAAACAGCGATCGCAAGGTCGGCAAGTTCGTAATCATTAAATAGGGAGAGATTAATGAAAAAGACTACTATTCTAATCGTTGTACTTTTGCTTAGCCTTCCCGGTTTGATGCTTGCAAAACCCTTTGGAAAGACCGGTACTGCCGGTATGCAGTTCTTGAAGCTGGGTATTGATGCCCGAGCCATAGGTATGGGTGAAGCCTACACTTCAGTTACTGATGATGTCTCCTCCGTATTCTGGAATCCTGCCGGTCTGGCTCCTGCAAATGAGAATCAGGTCTTTGCTTCTCATACAAACTGGCCTGCCAGCATCATGCATGAATTTGCCGCTGCCACTATGACAAATGGTGTGCAGACCGCTGCCATCTATGGTTCCGTCCTCCATATGGACAAGATGGATATCACTGATGAAGAGACCTTTGGTCCCACCGGCGAGCAATTTACCAATAGCAGTATGGCTTTTGGTATTGCAGTCGGGCAGACCTTTACAAACAAGTTCTCTGCCGGCATCGGGATCAAATACCTGCGTGAAAACCTCTATGAATATGGTGTAAACAGCTATGCCTTTGATCTTGGTTCGATGTACAACACAGGTTGGAAAAACGTCAAGATCGGGATGGCTCTTAGAAACTTCGGTCCGGACATCCGCTACCGCGTTGATGATGATGAAGATGGTTCTTTTGACGAAGATCCCTTTGATCTCTTTGACAACGATGGCGATGGTGTGATAGATGAAGACGGTCTGGAACTCGACAGCAAGATACCCATGAGCTTCTCGCTCGGTATCAGTGGAGACATCATGCGCAATGATACCAGCCATTGGATTGCTTCGCTCCAGCTCGACAACGTCATAGACCGCAAGGAAACCTGGAATCTTGGTACCGAGTACAGACTCGGCAACCTCTATCTGAGAGCCGGGTATCAGCTTAATTATGATACAAACGGCGTCAGCTTCGGCGTTGGTTATCAGGTTCCTTCTTCCGTTGGAATCTTCAACATAGACTATGCATATACAGATATGGGCTACCTGGCAGAGACTTTCCTCACCAGCGCACATCGTCTGTCTTTAAAGATGAGATACTAAATATTATCAGGAGGTAATAATGAAGAAACTCGTACTTCTGGCATTGGCGCTTTCCCTACTCGTGGGAGTAGCTTTTGCCGAGACAATGGTTCCGACAGATAACAGAACTCCGGTTTATCTGAGTGAGCCCGGCATGAGAATGCCTGCCACCAGAGACGTACCTCAGTTTACGTTTACTGTCAACCCCACGTCCATTCTAACGTCTTACTACGATTACATGATCGGTAGCTACAATGGTATTCCGCTTCGTGTGATCCCGGATGAGCAAGGTGGCGGATACTTCCTTACATATCATGGAAGACGCCAACCCACTGCCACCCGTCGTGTGTTCTACTCCTACATCGATGCTTCCGGTAACGTCATCAACAACAATGAAATTACCGAAACTCAGAACAACGAAGGTTATCCCACTCTGGCAGTCGATCCGGTCTCCGGAAAGCCCATGTATGCCTGGCATGCCAATGCAGATGCTGATGCAGCCTATGAAATTCAGTTTGCATCCGATGCATTCCTTGCCGGTATCGCCGGTCTGTTCAACGACCTGCAAGTTGCCGTAAATGGTCCGGTCAATATGACCTCCATCCATGGCACCACCACCGATAACGAATTCATATGGCCTACCGCTCAGATCGGTCCCTCACCGGTTCAGGGCAAGCGCAGAATCTATCTCGCCGGCCGCAACTCCGTAACCCACAATGCCGGTCCCAGCGAGAACCTCTACATTGCCTACGCCGATTTCAACGGTGACGACATTGAAATGGGAACTCCTCTGGTATGGAATTATACTTCCATCCCCGAAATGAACGACTGGAACAACGATCAGGAAGAATGGCGTCGTCCTTTCCACGCTATTACAACTGATAACGCCGGTAACATCTATTATGCCGGTTATCACTTTGCAGTCGATGCAGACGACAACAGCATTGATGAGCCCGATATGGACGTCTTCATGTGCGACAACTACGGCCAGGGAACCTGGACCCGCGTCAGCGCATATAGCAACATCCCCACCTGGAATCCTCCCGGACAGCCCGGTGGCACCGGTTACTTTGTTGATGCCAACGAACTTCCTTATCCCAACGATGCTCTTAGCTGGAATATCGCAAACTCCAGCCACTTGAACGCTGTCGTCGATAGCGAAGGCAAGATCCACGTCCCTGCTATCTGGGCATATTCCACAAACGAAGGCACCTACTATCCCGCCTTCCAGTTTATGAAGGAATTCATTTTTGATCCTACCGCCCGTAACTTCTCAGTTAAGGACATCTATCCTCAGAAGGATCCTACTGATACCTTCAACCAGACCTTCACTCCTTGGGATCTCGAAGCTCCTTGGGGCGAAGCCGAATATCAGACCATCGAAGGCGAGCAGTATCTTGCCACCGTCACCGGCTGGCCCTTCCCGCACTGGGATGAAACTGCCCATACCGATGCTATGATGTTCCACTACAACAACGTCAAGATCTCCGAGGGTACTCCTCAGGGTATGATGGTTGCAGTGTGGCAGGATGCCTGGCGTGCACGTCAGTTCAATTACAACAGTGATACCGATTATGCTCAGTGGGCAAACGTCCCCGAGATCAACATCGCTGTCACCCCGGACAATGGCCGCACTTGGAGTGAGCCCATCGTTCTGAACAACATCGAAACCCCTCAGATGGCCAATATCAAACCCATGTGGGTATATCCTGCCGATATGGTGAAGTATGTTGGAATGCAGGGAGATAACAAGGTCGGTAAGATCGGTTTGATGATGTACAACGACTATACCTGGGGTTCAAACTCCATCACCCCTGCCTACCATCCCACAAACGATGGTGGCCAGGTGATGTTTGCAGAGCTTCAGATCGTCTTCCCCGTTGGCCAGCCCATGGATAGCGATGATGTCACCGTTACACCCACAACCAGCCTGCTGAACCAAAACTACCCCAATCCTTTCAATCCTGAGACCACCATCAGCTTCAATATCCCCGCCGCCACAAACGGCAGCCTGAACGTTTACAACGTCAAAGGCCAGCTGGTGAAGACTCTGGTGAATGGACCCCTTGCTTTCGGTAGCCACTCCTTCGTATGGAATGGAACCGACAACAACGGTAGTGCCGTCTCCAGCGGTGTCTATTATTACAGACTTACCGCCGGTAGCCACAGCGAAACCAAGAAGATGGTTCTGGTTAAGTAATCAGATCCTCTTTGAGATATCGAAAAGCCCTGCTTCTGCAGGGCTTTTCTTTTGGGCATATCAAAACAAATAGCGCGTGGCGCATTGCGTTGTTAATAGTTAATCAGTTAACAAGTTAATGAGTGAATCGCAGCGTATTATTCGAACCAAGCTCCCCGCCCCACAGATTCCGAAATTCTACCACCCATCCTGCGTTTAGCGCTCTCCATCCTTTACAATCTGTTAACGCATTGCAGTACAGTTATATCATGCATATTCAAGCAGGATACAAGCAGGATACAAGCAGGCTGGATGCAGCCATTGAATAAGGAAGAATTGCTCAAAAGTGATTTGTGGGTCTGTAGCAGGATTCTATACTCAGGCTCACACTTCGAACTATGCGCAGCCAATCACTAATAAACTTATTTACTGACTGATTCGTCCTTGCAAAGCGCGTAGCTCTTCTCTCCACGTAAGCTCTGCCTACCCTACCAAAGTATTGCCTCTGTAGATATTGTAACTTAGTCACTGTTGATAAGAATCCATATTACAAAGAGATGCATCTTGAAAACCGCTAAATAATACTTGCCAGATAAAATCATACCGGTAAGATCAATATATGATTGAGAACAATCCTAAACGAAAAGGAGACAATATGTTCACAAGAAGATCTTTAGTTTTGGCGGTTTTTGTCCTGATAGCATTACCGCTGTCTTTGGGAGCGCAAGCTCTATTCACCTTCAGTGTAGATAATCTTGAAGGATACAACCGCACCGGGAATTGGGTTTACGATGCTGATGGCCCGGGCTTCCCCTCCGGCGATGGCAATTGGTTTACCTTTGGCACTAATCCGTTGTTTCATTACTATGCAGAAAATAACATTCATGCGGGTCTCTCCACGACTATCACTTGCATTGGCGAGAACACCGATCTGGCGAATGCACCGGGTGAATTGGCGATGACCTTCACGGAGTTTGATCTGGTATCATTCCGCAGGATCAATACTCTCAATCCAGCCTTACCCTGGGATCTTCCCGGCTTGTCCGGGGATGTAAGGGTCTATAGCAATGCCTCTGGGTACATCTCGCATAATGGAACACCTGTATTGGCTATGAATAACGCCAGTTTTGTAATCACCACCCCATATCCCAATGAGGCGCAAGTGAGAGCACTGAGTCCGATGTTATCAACATGGGTAGGCGATATTGGCACCGGTGCTTTCCAGACCGGTTATGGTTTTGGATGGATCGATGTGGCAAATAGCGATCCCTCCTGGGCTGCGCTCTTTGCCGCTGCGAACTACAAGGTGGAGCTCGATATGATCGGGATTACCAGCATGGTCTTCCCAAACTACGGTTGGTTTGATTTTACGATGGACATCAGACCGGGCACCATAGCTCAGACTACTGCCAATGAACTGGTGAATGTCGGCTCTCTTCCTGCGATGGTAGATTTCCCGGGTCAGGATGCCAGCATGGATATTCTGGGTGGAACTCCCGGTTGAATGAACGGGGATATGACTCACTTTTACCTGAATCTGATCAGGCAAAGCCCCGGAACACCCGCGCCACTCTATCCCTTGGTCGATCATTACTGGGAGCTTGGCTCTACCTTTGACCAGTTTAGCCTGAATCTTACTTTTGAGTACAACGGTAAAGCTCCGGGAGACTGGAGAATCCTGTACAGAAGTGGTCCCTGGGCTCCATGGACGATCTGGCCGGACTTTAGCCAAGTCGGCAATACGATTACTGCCATCGATGTCTCAGATGTGGGAGAGTTTACTCTGGCATCCACGGTGGATGAGACTCTTCCTGTGGTCTTGACGAACTTTATGGGCAGCTTCAATAGCAACGGACAAGCTGTAATCAATTGGAGCACTGCCAGTGAAACAGCGATGTCCTGTTACAATCTCTACCTTGGCTCGGTTGACGAGCTCAGTACGGCGACCTGCATCACTGTGCCCTCGATCCCTGCGGAGAACCAGAGCAACGGAGCCGAGTACAGCTTCACAAGTGAAGCTCTGAGCATTCCGGGATCCTATTATGTCTGGCTGGAATCGGTCTCCCTGGATGGAAGCTCGGACTTCTACGGGCCAATTGCGCTTGATCTTAACCCGGGAACCGATGTACCGGGCTTGCCGGTGCGCGATCTTTTGGGCGAAGCTCGTCCCAATCCTTTCGTGTTAAATACAGCCATAGCCTTGGAAGTGAAAGCCGGCGATAGCGGACTCTTTGAGATATACAATGTACGTGGACAAAGAGTCTATGGCAGGACTGTCAGCCAAGGTGCACAGGTAATCAACTGGGATGGCAGGGATAGCAGAGGAAAGCAGGCTGCAAATGGAGTCTATTTCTATCGGCTTACAACCACAGGCTATCAAGCTCAGAAACGCCTGATGCTAATTAAATAATCTATCATCTGTCAATGTAAGAGCGCTACCGGGGTAGCGCTCTTGTTTTTGTGCTATTACTTATTTGCCGGGGGATTCAAATCAGTTATTTTGTTTTGGGGCATTGGGAATCCCCAATAGTAAATACCATTTGGATTATTCTTACAGGATTCCTGAACCCGGTTTATTGAGGTAACATGAGAAATATAATAATCATACTGTTGATGGTGACTTTTGCTTGGTATGGACTGCAGGCAGCTACGATCAGTGGATTTGTAACACGATCCGAGAGCAATGAACCTCTGCAATATGCAAATCTCAGGATTGCAGAATTGAGGATTGGCACGCAAAGCAACCGTCAAGGCTACTATGTGATCACAATCAACCAGCCGGGTACATACACCTTGGAAGTAAGCCTGGTATCCTATGGCAGCAAGAGCTATCGCTTTACGGTGAACGACAACGCCGATAATCTGACTCACAATTTTGCTCTTGATAAGAGCGGGATAGAGCTTAGCCGCGTGAGAGTCACCGGCTCTGCCGAAAGTGACAACAACAGCGTAAACATCCCGGTCAGCGTGATTCGAAGGACAACCGAGGAATTGAAGGATATAGTCTCGGTAGCGGAGGCAGATGTCTTTCGTTCCCTGATTACTCTTCCGGGAGTTACTCCGGTCTCGGATTTTAGCTCGGGGCTCTACGTGAGAGGCGGCAGTCCGGATCAAAACCTGATCCTGATAGATGATACCGATGTCTATAATCCGAATCACTTTGGCGGAATCTTTAGCACTTTCAATATGGATGCGATCGACAGTGCGGAACTGATCAAAGGCGCGTATCCCGCGATGTATGGAGGCAGGCTGTCTTCTGTATTGGATGTCAACAACCGCCAGGGTAATCGCAGATATCATCAGGGAATTGCCAGGCTAAGTCTGATCTCCAGCAGTTTAACACTGGAAGGACCTTGGAAGGTAGGCTCGCAGAATGGATCTTATATGGGATCTTTCCGCAGGACTTACGTGGAGCTACTCCAACAACTGATCGATGATATTCCGGATTATTACTTCTATGATGGACATGCCAAAGTGAATTGGGATCTGGACAACCGAAACCAGTTCACGGTAAGCACCTATTTTGGGCAGGATAAGCTCAAGATTATCTTTGGAGATACGATTTATGCCGATTGGGGTAATCAGACCTTTTCCGCCCAGTGGAGGCACATCTTCAATCCCAAGCTCTATTCGCGTTTCATACTTGCGGGTAGCAGGTTTGGGAGCGAGCTCTCGCAGGTGAGCCCCGAGAACGAACCGATCTTTACCAGATTAAATGGTATAGACGATCTTACCGGAAAGGGATCCCTTAGCTTGATGCCCTCAAACGAACATCAGGTGGATGCGGGATTCGAGATCAAATACAACGATACTTGGCTGAGTAACGATACAAGCTATAATTACGATCCAAACAGCCTGCCGGATATTGATATCAGCTCTCTGATGAGCTCCGTCTATATTCAGGATAGCTGGAATCCCGATGCTGTCTGGACTGTTCAGCCCGGGATAAGGCTTACTTGGTATCGCAGTTTAAAGCTGAATCTGCCCAGCCTTCCCAAAGCTTCATACCTTAGCTTTGATCCCAGAATATCCATACGCAGGAGATTGGATCTAAACGAGAGCGTATATGTGAGCTTTGGCAGATTCCATCAGTTTCTGACCCTGATGAGTATGGGGACGGGCTCTCCCTTTGATGTCTGGTTCCCTCTCGATGGCAGTCTCGATCCGGGGGTAAGCAATCACTATATCCTGGGCTACACCAGAGATTTTGAGCCGGGGATCGGCTTTGATCTGGAATTGTATTACAAAAGCTATGACAAGATTTTGGAATTCAATGAAGCAACTAACTACAATTGGGATAGCCAAAATGGAACCCTTAGCGATACATTCCATATCGGCAAGGGCTATACCTGGGGTGCCGACCTGCTGCTCAGAAATGATTGGCAGGGCTTGACCGGCTTTGTGGGATATACGCTCAGTAGAACACAACGCAAGATGGAAGGGCTCAATCTGGATCCCGAGACAGGGGAAAGCCGTTACTACTATCCCCAATACGACCGTACCCACTCGTTGAATATCGTTGAGACTTACAACATCAGCGAAAATACAGGCTGGACACCGCTGGGAGCAGAGCTCAAGATCGGAACGAACTTCACCTATCTTACCGGACAGCCGGATCAGGTGCCCGAACACTTTTACTTAGATGGCAACAACTTTCAGATTATCTACAGCTATAAGGATAGGGTAAGGTTACCGCATTATCTGCGCTGGGATTTCAGCACCAAATTGCTCTTTACAAATTCCTGGGGTACGATAGAGCCCTATATGGAATTCATCAACGTCACAAATCGTGACAACGTGGGCGGAAGAAACTATTATGTAAGCCTGGATGATAATGGCGATCCGACTTTGGTTACCAGGGATAGTGCTCAGTTTCCCTTTATCCCCTTCATAGGAGTAAACGTAACATGGTAAAACTAACACATAGATTCATGATCGGGCTTTTGCTGATAATCTCAGCATTGTCCTTTTCCTGCGATGGAAATGTTTCCGGTCCCCGTTTCAAGGGAGATACCTACAGCTTGGCAGCGCTACTGATGGTGGGCTCGCCGATTGACAATGAGAATCCTGTCTTTCTGACCAAGAGCAACAACATTGAGGAATTTGAATTTACCGAGCTCTTTGTGACTGATGCCGTCATCAAGATATATGAATTGAGTGGCAATGATACTACCGCGACTATAGAGCTGCAACCAGTGCTCGACATGGGGCAAAACGACCAGTTAACGATTCCCAAGATCAAGTATGTGGATACTTCCGGTTATATTGTCAAAGCTGATCAGCGCTATCGGATAGAAGCGGTGATTCCGGGATATGACAAGCTGGTCTGGGCAGAGACGGTTACTCCGAAGCTGGTACAGCCGGTGCAAGATTTTAACAATCTCAATATCGAGGGAGAGGGTTACTCTCTCAATCCTGCGACTACCGATACCATCTCTTTTGAAGATTTGGGAGAGAGCTATCCTCTGGCAGTCAATACAGGAGATTTTACAGGCACTCTCAATATGTATCTGGAGATTTACTGCCTGGAGGAATTCTCCACCGATCTGGAATTTACCATCCCTATATTTGGGATTACCTATGCGGATTCAAGCATCGCCTGGATCTACAACAGCAGTGGGGATTCCATGCGTAGAATAAGGCTCTTTGCCAAGTATCTGGCTTTGAATTATCCCGAAGCTGGCGGGAATCACGCGCTTCTGAGAGATTTCAAACAGGGCGTTGCTTTCTACGGACGCTACCGCTTCACGATCTACAGCATAGACGATAACTACTACCGGTACTTGTACAATAATGAAGGTTATCTGAATGGAGGCGTGCACAACGCGCTGGGCTACTTTGGCTCAGCCTCGGGTGCAAAACTCTATACCAGGGTGGCAAAAAGCTAAATCGGCATTGCTTAGATCTGCAGCTTAAACTGGATGTATTCAGTCTCGATGCGGTAGTTGTTTCGCTGAATCCAAGGAACTTGACTGAGGATGGAGCGATACTGCTCAAGCTGTTCGGGCTCGTGAATTCTGCCTGTCTTGTAATCGATCAGCATAATCAGATGTGCATCGGTATTGACCATCATCCGGTCTATCCTGTATTCTTTACTGCCGTTCCAGATGCTCTTTTCCGTAAAAACCTTGTCCCAAGCCGGGTCGTAGAGTCGTGCTTGCTTGGCAAAGAACGTATCGGTTTGGCTGCAGATTTCTTGTATGGCTGTCTTGGATAAGATAGAGCCGAAACGGAAGATACAAGCCCTCAATCCCTGCTGGCGCTCAATATCTGTATTTCTGGTCAGATAGGACAGATAGTAATGAGCCAGATCTCCATACAGGGCAGAGCGGTCTTCCAGCCATAGCTGTTTCAGATTGGGCAGGCGGCTGTGCTCCTGATACTCCGGGCGGGGTGAGAGATATGGCAGATTCACGGGATATATTATGGGCACGGGATCTGCCGGTTTATCGGATTGGTTGTTATTAGAATCGGCATTGTAGGAGCTTGAGCGGATATGGAATAATCCCTGCTCCGGGACGACTTCTTTGGAGATCATATATTCATAACCGATGTTACAGAGCAGAGTGGGAAGGCTTAGTTTATCCTGCGAGATTGTGGGGTAATAATCCGGCCAGGATTTAGGGGAATTGAAAGCAAAATAGATGTTCAGGCTTTTGACTGCACGGGTGAAGGCGACATACAGGGTATTGAGCTCCTCAAGCATCTCGCGGCGCTTTTTTGCTTCTGCCAGATAGGAGAAGCTGGATTCTTCGATCAGATTGGAATAGTGCAGGCTGATGGCGAAATCCCTAAGCTGTTTGTAGTCTTCGCCAAGATAGTCTATATAGGATACGATTTGGTTGGATTCTTGGCCTTTGCGGGAATTCAGATTGTAGAATACAAAGACTTTATCAAATTCCAAACCCTTTGATTTGTGGATGGTCAGGAGCTGGACCGGAGCTTGTTCATTTAGCGTGCGCTGGCGCATAAACTCCTGAGCTTTGTTATCTTCGATATAGCGCAGGAGAGTCGAGATGGAGAGACCTTCGGCGCTGTGATTGAGCTCGTATTCGCGGATAACCTTCAGGAAGGCATGGATATTCAGGTAGTCCCGTTCGTTGGGGATTTCCGGATCGTACACCGCGTTAACAATCTTTAGACATGAATCATGAATACTTATCTTGCGGCATTCCTCCGCCAGTTTCCTGACCTCTGCCAGAAGAGCGGGTTCATCCGGACCTTGCTTGTTTTCGTGTTCCAGACTGAGATAATCTATTATCTCTTTGAGAGGTGCTGCCTTGAGCAGGATGTAATCGGAGCGCAGGAAGGATAGCAGACTGTAGTCATCACCAAAAGCAAGGTAGCGTAGCCAATCAATCAAGGGAACGACAAGGGGATGCATTGTGAGATCTGCGCTTGGTTCGAAGACGCTGGTCTCACCATAGCTTTCCAGCATCAATTGCAATTCGCTGAGTTCATTGCCTTTGCGGCAGAGAATAGCGATTGAAGAACCATCGTTCTTTCTTATCTCCGGCAGGATCATTCTGGTGATAAAATCCCGGTAGATACCCTGAAGAAAGTCTATATCATCATCGTTGTCAGAATTTTTGTTGTAGCTTCGAATACAAAGCTTCAGTTCGCTTTGGGAATCCAATGCTGCCTTCATACTCACTACAGGGGAGTAATCCCAGTTCATAGAGCGTTGCGCCAGATAGTCGTGGAGCTCCTCTGCCGAGAAGATTCCATTGATAAAGCTCATCAGATGCGGGCTGCTACGCCAGGATTTGTCCAGAACGTCTGTCTTGACATCACCAAGTGGCTTGATGATGGCAGGTAGCCTTAGGAGCAGGTCTCGTTCGCCACCTCTCCAGCCAAAGATGGATTGCTTTTCGTCTCCTACTACGACAATTCCGCCGTAACTGCGTGTTCCCATTCCGGAGCATACCTCCTCGATGATCGGTTGCAGGATGCTAAACTGGATCAGAGATGTATCCTGGAACTCATCAATCATGATAAAGCGGTTGCGATGAGCCAGGAACTGGTAAAACTCCGAGGCAAGAGCTTCATCCAATGCCTTGAAGATGGGTGGATCAGCACTATACAATGCTTCAAAGGTAAACCAGGCTATATCATCGTAGGTCATTGAACGGTAGCGATAGATTAGCTTGTCGTATTCTGCGAGGACTTCTCCCCATATATCCATTATCTCATTCTGTTCTTCCCCGACCAGGCTATAGACCAGCCAGTCTGCAATCATAGACCTGAGTTCTATCTGTGCTTGCTGCAACTGCTCTTTCGTACTCAGGTCATCCTTCTTGCGGAACTTGTTGCCGTTATAGATGTTTTTGGGGCTTGATCCAGAAATAATCGTGAGGAGTTTGTGAAGCTTCTGGTTATCCTTGGATAGTCTTTCCAACTGTCTGCCCAGATCCGGGTCATTATCGGGGAATCGATCGAATAGCTGTTTGAAATCAGTGTTGAAGTAGTCTGTCCATGGATTGTTGTCTCTGCCCTGCGTGGTCAGGACGAAACTCCGGATGATCCCCATGACTCTTATGAATTCATCTTTGAAAGCATCAGGGCTTTTATCTTCCACGAGGTAAGCCTGCAAGCTATGCTTTGTATCAAGCTGCAGTTTGTTCTTGATCAGATAGTAGGTCCAGCGCTGCTTGATCAATGAGATGATGAAATCCTTGTATTGATCCAGAGAAGGTCTGATCTTTCGTTGCAGGAGCTTGTCGATCCGGTTCTTGATGCGCGGACTCATCAAGCTGTTCAGGATATCTGCAAGGTGCTTATCCGCAGTGTTCAGATCTATCTCAAAGCTGTCAAGGCTACGCAGAGGACGCACCAGGTTTCTAAAGATGCTATTGATGTAAGCATCTATGGTCATTACTCTCAGTTGCTGCTTATCTGCCGCAAAGATCTGACGCAGCGAGATCAACTTGCCCTCTTCTACAGGCGTCAGCTCGGTTTCAGGAAGCCCGGGATTTATCTTTCTGATTGATGAGATCAAGCTCTGCTTTTCTTTTAGCTTGTCATCGGAAGCAAACTCATGGTCAGAAGTGAGTAGCAGATCTATATGCGAGATGATCCGCTCCCTGATTTCTGCTGTGGCCTTGCGTGTAAAGGTGAGCACCAGGATATTATCCGGCTGCATATCTGTTGAGCCGTAGTAGTTTAGAATCAGGGAGATGAACTCCACTGAGAGCCGGAAGGTCTTACCTGTTCCGGCGCTGGCAGTCACAATGCTATTTTGAAACTTATACATTCTTTGCTCCTCCGTCCATATTGTAGAGATCAGCTCTGGTGAGCTTCATATGCCTCTTTCTGTCTGAGACTTTGGAGGGAAGACCAAAGCCCTCCTGCTTGATTGTGTCCAAAGCGTCAATGAGATCTTGCTTCAGTTTCTGCCTCTTCTTATCATCAGACCCGGTGGTCTCGGCATATCTCTCCAAGATATTGCAGATGGTAGATTGCATCTTATCAGCCAGTTCCGGCTTCTCAATCAAGTAGTAATACAGCTCATAAAAGACCAACTGACTTTTATCAGAATTACCGGTTTTGAAGTCTATAATATGATACTTATCGGGTGTTTCCAGCCGTAGATCGGCTATTCCTTTTATCAAGATCGTGTTGTCGCCATGCTCCAGTAAAGGTTTATAGGCCAGCTTTTTACTCTTATCGGATTCAGGGATCAGAGTAAAGCCATTGTCTCCCGCCCTTTCCTCGAGCCAGCTATCGAAGAACCAGTACATGGTATCCACTATGCATCCCGAGATGATATCACGCAGGAAATCCCAGTTGTAGTTCTGAGGCAGCTTCAGTCTGTAAACCGGATTCTCCAGAATGCTGATCAAGCTCCTGTGTAAGTAATCTTTGTCTGCCAGACGCTCCTTGATTTGCCGAAAACTGTGATGTATCCCGCTGAGATCAGCCATCAAGACAGCCAGATATTCGTGGATCAGTGTGCCAAAGAACTTTCGTGACAGCGTCTCATCCACTTGATACACTGGCTCTTTCAACTTCCGGTTGTTTAGAATATACCAGATGAATGGGTTCTCGATAAGTTGATTAAACGTGTAAAAACCAAGATTCAGCTTTTCCTGCAGATCACCTTCCTGATAGGGTAGATTGAAGAACTCATTGGGCTCCTTCAGCCCTGCCATATCACTATCAAGGGTCATCTTCTGCGGGCTGACCCCCTTGTAGTTCTTGTACAGATCAGAGATTCTGGGGCATTGTACCGGCAAGTCCACCACCAAGTCTTCCAAGTCCAGATCACGGCTCACATGGAGTAGTTCTGAGACAAATGAACTTGGCTCGATATCCTGTTCCACATTCCGATAACAGAAGATTTTGATCTTTTGGCTTACCATCAGCAGCCTTAGAAAGTAATACCTTTCCCAGTTCCTGATTTCATCATAAGTCTTGAGTCCCAGATTCCCGCGCTGAGTCTCATTCAACAGCCATACGGAAGTCGGATTGGAGGGGATATTGCCTTCATTGACATGGAAGAATACTAGATGCTCATAGCTCAGATTGCGGCTATCCAAGAGGTTAGTAATCTCATAGCCGGTATTCTTTGTTACACTCTTGCTCCAGCGAATCTGGGCTGTCTTTAGGGATTCTAAAAAGAGCTCCATTATCCCGGCAGCTATCGATGCATCCCCGGTGATCTCTTTCCAGTCGTCCACCAGCCCCAGGTCTTCCAAAGATCTAAAGTTTGCCAGCCTCTCGTAAAATACTTCAACGGCATTGGAATACTGCAACTCATCCTCACTCAGCAAGGCATCCAGTTTTACAGTTTTGGGGCTGTCTATCAGAGTTATCAGTTCTTTGATGCCGGTTATGCCGGCAAAGACATCCAGTAATTCCATATAAGCCCCGAGTGCAGTCCTCAGGCCTGTATAATTCTGTTCATCCAGCCCATTGAATATCTGTAAATCCCTATCGACATAGAGATAATCTGCCCGGCACAGCGACAACAACTCATCTCTGAGGGTTTTCTGGTCCGAGATGCCGAGTGGGGCAAAGAAGCCATCCAGGCTCAGATCGTCCAGCAGGTTTTGTAGGGGCAGATATCTACTTTCGAAGCTCCTGTGCATAGCATCAATATCTGTCTTGATCCGGGCCAGGAATTGATAAGCAAAGAGCTCCACAAAGCTCTGCGTCAAGCCGTCCTTGCCAAGGCTCTCATCGATCAATCTGCCATAAGACTTGGACTTGAACTGAGCATCCACTATCGCTCCGCTTGCCTGCTCCCTGGAATAGCTCAGAAAGGCCAGAGCCATCTGATCTTCATTCTCCGTGGTCTGGATTTCTATTGTCTTACAACGATATTTTCCTGATTCAAGCAGTTCTCTAAGTCTCAGGCTCCCGGCTCGCATTTTCTCAAAGTCAAAGGCCTCAGCCGGTCCCTGGAAGATGATTTCAATCCTGTTACCGTTTTGCTCCAGTCTATTGATAATCAGCTTTTCCAGCGCGGAGTAATAGTTCTGATTCACAAAGATGAAGGTCTTGTCCCGATAGGGGAGATCAATTGATGCCGGATCAAGAAAGATCCGATCGGTAAATCCCAGCTCATTGATCAGCTTGCCATAGCGCTCTCTGATCTCGCAAATACGCTCGATAAAGACCTCTTGCCAGTGCTGTAGCGTGTATCCGCCGCTTATGTGAAAGTCAATCAGCCGCTCCGGCTGCACCAATTCATCTGCCAATTCGTCAAAGAACTTAAAGAACTCCTGTCCCCAGCCCACCAGATCGCCATACCGGTAGATGTGAAAGAAGTCCCTATCTTCGGCATTCATCGCGCGGTACAGGCAAAGCAGCCTCTTATCCTCCTGCAATACCGGCATCTCACAAAGGCATACCTCGGTCTTAAAGTCGTCCATACTGTAGAACTTGAGCTCCTGAAGTGACCAGTCTCGATAAGCCATTTGTTCCGCAATGCCTGCGGAAGCTCTGCTCGGGAAGATCAGATAGCTGCCGTCAACGACTCCCTTGAGCGCTTCCGCTATGATCTCCTCTTCAAAGGAAACTATCCTCAATTGTGGCATAAACCCTCCTTACAACAAAGGTGAAAACAATCTAAACAGTGATTCCAAAGACCTCTTGAAAGTCGATCTTTGGCGAAATTCCTCGTATTCGAGCTTGATGGAATGCGATAAATCCTCGGTAAAATGCGCCAAAGCCTCCACAGCCAAGCTCTCATCATAGATCATCGCGTTCAGCTCGAAATTATGGTTAAAACTTCTCAGATCCATATTGGTGGTGCCCACGGAGAGCACTTCATTATCGACGATCAAGACCTTGGCATGCATAAAGCCCTTCTGATAGACAAAGATCTCTACTCCTGCCAGGAGTAGCTCCTCAAAGTATGATCGGGAAGCCCAGAAAACCATCAGATGGTCGGCTTTTCCCGGTACTACGATCTGGACTCTGACGCCTCTTCCGGCAGCGGTTTTGAGTGCCATCAGGAGGCTCTCATTCAGTATCAAATAAGGTGTAGTGATCCCGATAAATACTGCTGCAGATGATATTGCGGCAAAATAGACCTGTAGTATATTCGCATGATCGGAATCCGGTCCGCTGGCCAAGACTTGGACGGGCACCGGATGTTCGATTCCTTGTTTTGCCTGCTCCATCGGCAGATACCTAGCCCAATGCTGGTCGCTGAGCAGGTCTTTTCTGCTTACGAAAAACCAATCCATCAGAAAGATACTCTGCAGAGCAAGGCTTCCCTCGCCCTTGATCACCATCAGAGAATCTCTCCAATACCCAAAATACTTGTCAAGCCCCAGATACTGATCTCCGATATTGAGTCCTCCCAGATAGGCGTAATATCCGTCGATAATTACTAGCTTGCGGTGATTACGATAGTTCAGTTTGCTATTCAAAAAAGGTATCCAGGCAGGCATAAAGGGAGCCAGCTCCACTCCGGCGTCTCTTAGCTTCCGCTTGGCTTTTCGTCCCAGTTTCCACGATCCTACGTCGTCGTAGATCAATCTGATCTCAATTCCCTGCTTGCGCTTTTCCAGCAACAGCTCCATCAGAGTTCTGCCCGTAGTGTCGTTTGCTATGGAAAAGTACTCCAAATGGATGTGAGCCTTAGCCTGGCGGATACCCACGCAAATCCTGTCAAATGCATCTTTGGTATCGGCAATGAGCTCCACTTGATTGTATGTCGTGAGAATTGCCTTGGGATTCTGTTCCATCAAAGAAATCAATCTGGCTGCAACGCTGTGCCGGAGCGGACGGTATCCACTCTGTGGCAGCAGTTCACGGATTTCTTTGGCATCCCGCTGTCCCTTCCGGTTAAAAATCCTGTTCTTACGCCAGTTTCTGCCAAAGAAAAGGTAAAACACGAAGCCCAGCACCGGCACAAAGACCAGCACGAGTATCCATGCCAAGGTATGCACGGGGTTGGAATTTTCCATAACGAGGATATGGATGATCAGCACGATAGTGATTAGAAAAACTACGTTGATAATCTGAATGGTGAGCCCTGTAAAGATAGTGCTAAGGGTCCCTTTGATGATCAGATTGGCAACCGACGAAATCGCCAATAGCATCAAAAGTATAAAAAGAATCAGGATTACAATGTTCCACACCTTATAGGACCACAATTCTTCCACCTCGCATAATCTTCTCTCTCCAAGTTCTAATCCATATTATAATCGGTCAATGAAAATAATCAAGCTCAAAGTTTCCTTGACAAAGCAAGGCATTCCGGTGATTCAACACGCAAGAAGATATCAATGGAGAACAATGAGATACACTATATTTCTGCTCCTGGCGCTGTTTGTCCTGGGGCCTACTGCAGGATGCACCAAAGGGGATCGTTCAGATAGCGATCGCTACGTCGTACTTTCGCCTGAAACAGCCGAAATCCTCTGTGCAATGGGTTTGGAAGAGCGCATTGTGGGGATTACCGCAGAGTGCAACTACCCTCCCAGCCTTGCGACAAAGCCGGTGGTGGGTAATTTCGGTGCCTTGGATCGTGAGAAAGTGATCTCGCTGAATCCTACGATTATCTTCTCCTCTGCCCTGGAGCAAGAAGCCATCGCCAAGGAATTTACCAAGCTCGGTCTTCGGGTGGAGAGCAGCTATCCCGCAAATCTGGAGGATTTACTACTGGGTGTCAGCCACCTGGGGGAGCTCACCGGCAGCATAGAATCTGCTATAGTGCTGGCAGATAGCCTTAAGCGGGAGATTGAAATGATCCGTGCCAACAATATGAGTAAACGCCGCCCCAAGGTCTATCTGGAGATCTATCGCGACCCTCTGATGAGTGTATCGGATCAATCCTTCGTAGGCCAATTGATCGAGACTGCCGGAGGAGACAACGTCTTCAGCACCCTGGAACGAGACTATTCCCGTGTCGATCCGGAGCGTATTGTAACCGCTGCCCCGGACATTATAATCTGCTATTCACAGGACACTCTGGAATCCATCAAATCCCGCAAGGGCTGGCAGAATATCCCTGCCCTCAAAAACAATCGTATCTACTTTGAAAGCGATATCAATCCCGATCTGATCCAACGGGCTGGTCCCCGGGTAATCGAGGGGATGAAAGCGCTTGTAGCTATCTTTGATAATTGGCGGATGGGCAATTGAACTCTGCAAAACGTGTCCTCGCCATCCTTATACTCATCCTGATCAGCTTTACCGCAATAGCTGTTTATCTGATGATCGGGAGTCCATCTTCGGGCATCCTCTGGCAGATCCGCATCCCCAGATTACTGTTAACTCTGATTACAGGTATGACCCTTGCCGGGATTGGCTCGATCTATCAGGTGATGCTGGCAAATCCGCTCGCGGAGCCCTATATTCTGGGCATATCTTCCGGCTCTGCCTTTGGATCAATTCTATTGGGAGTACTGGGTTTTACACTTTTAATGCCGGTGGGCGGCTTTCTGGGAGCCGGGCTCACCCTCCTGATCGTCTGGGCTATGGCTCAGAAAAAAGGCAGCTTCGATCGCAGTCGCCTCTTGATTGCCGGGGTAATCTCAGGTATGTTCTTTTCTGCAGGAATCTCTTTGACAATGTATCTGTTTAGAAAGGATACAATGCTGATACTGGGAACTCTGATGGGTAATCTGGGCAGAATCTTCAGCCACAACGAATGGACTGTCTTCCTGATCCTTTCTTTTGTCTCATTGATTCTGCTGGTCTATCTTTATTTTCGTTCTCGAAGTCTGGAGATCATCAGCAGCGGTGATCTCTATGCCGGCAGCGTGGGCATAAACGTTTCGCGCATCAGAAAGGAGATCTTTATCCTTAGTTCCATTATGATCGGCATCAATGTCTCCTATGCAGGCATCATTGGCTTTATCGGCTTGATCATTCCCCATCTGGTCAGGTTTGTTATCCCTTCCGGGCAAAAGCAGATCTACATCTTTTCCGTCTGGAGCGGGGGAATCTTTCTCGTGCTCTGCGATTTGATTGCCAAGAATCTGACAGCCATCGAACTGCCGGTAGGTGTCGTCACTGCAGCAGTTGGCTGCCCCTTCTTCATCTGGCTCCTTAGCAAGAACTAATAGTTCACACAATTCCATTGACTAAAAATCCACATCTTGCCATACTGAGCCAAAATTGTGGGTATGCAAAAGCTATATGATTGATAGATAGTGTTATCCGGCTGTTAGCAGCCGGATATTTTGTTTACCCCCGGGGTTTGACCCGGCACTGAGGATTAAAATGATACAGATGATTGTGGCACTGGCGATTTTCGCAATCACTTACGTGCTGATTATGACCGAGTGGATCAATAAGATGACTGCCGCTTTGATGGGCGGTTTTTTGGTGATAGCCTTTCATATTGTGGGCCAGAAAAGAGCTTTTGCGGCTGTTGACTGGAACGTGATATTCCTGCTAATCGGGATGATGATGGTAATGGCGGTGCTCCGCGAGACCGGCATCTTTCAATACATCGCTATCAAGACCGCCAAGCTCGCCAAAGCCAGCCCCGTCCGGATAATGCTCTTTATGTTTGCGATCACTGCACTTATCTCTGCTTTTTTGGATAACGTCACGACCGTGATGATGCTGGTTCCGATTGCTCTCTTGATAGCATCTGAGCTCAAAATCAGTCCGATTCCCTTTGTTATAACAATGGCAATCGCCTCCAATATCGGAGGTACAGCCACAATGATCGGTGACCCGCCCAATATCCTGATTGGTAGCGCTACAAACTATGTGTTTATGGATTTTATCTACAACCTGAGCCCCATTATCATCCTGATCACCATTACCAGCCTGGGTATCACCTGGCTCATCTATCGTAAAAGTATGATAGTGACAAATCAAAACCGGGCTCGCCTGATGGAATTTCGTGAGGACAACCTGATCCAAAATCGCAAGCTGATGCACAGATCTCTGCTGGTGGTTGGGCTGATGTTGCTTGCTTTTATCTTTCAGGACAAAATCGGGCTGGATATAGCCGCGATTGCTATGATCGCCGGGCTTACTCTGCTGATACTCAGCAATCGAAAGCGAGTCGATAAAGTGCTCGCCAATGATATCGACTGGGCTACGATCTTCTTTTTCATCGGGCTCTTTATGATCGTGGAAAGCCTCATCGAGACTGGCTTTATCAAGCTGGTCTCGGAGCAGATTGTGAAGATTACTCACAATGATATCCGCTCCACTTCTGTAGTAATCCTATGGTTTTCGGGGATTTTCTCCGCGATTGTCGATAACGTTCCCTTTGTGACTACGATGATTCCCCTGATCAAGGATATCGGAGCTCAGATCCCTCCGGAAGCGATCAAGCCAGTCTGGTGGTCACTCTCCCTGGGAGCTTGCCTGGGTGGTAATGGTACCCTGATCGGTGCTTCTGCCAATATCGTATCAGTCGGTATTGCTCACAAAAACGGTCACCATATCAGCTTTGGCGATTTCACCAAGATTGGCTTGATCTATACCCTCAATTCGCTGGTGATTTCTACCGCCTATATTCTGATCCGTTATTTCTAAGCTCATTCCGTTTAGCACATTAGGCTGATTTGCCGCACTGTCTTCCCTATAGGACAGTCTGGTGATGGCGTTGTAATCCCGGGGAGATCCCCTTGTCGCCACAAGGGAATCACTAGGGGATCACTAGGGGATCTCTAGAGAATTCAAGCAGGAAGAAATTGCCGAGGAGGATATCCGCAGAGGGATGCCTTTTGCCGTGAATAAAAAAACCGATTATCCACGCTAATAGTAAATCTTTAAGTTGACAAAAAGGTGCCTTTAATTAGTATATTCTGTATAGTATAATCCTAAAAAGGAGCTTCAGATGGCAAAGTATCTGATCGTTGGCGGTGTCGCCGGCGGAGCAACCACAGCAGCAAGATTGCGCAGAATGGACGAGAGCGCAGAGATTATTATGTTTGAAAGAGGCAGCTACATATCCTATGCAAATTGCGGCCTGCCCTACTACATTGGCGGAGTAATTGCGGAGCGGGATCGCCTCTTTGTGCAGACTCCCCAATCCTTCAAAGCCAGGCTGAATGTGGATGTGCGCATCGACAGCGAAGTGATTTCCATCGATAGAGAAAACAAAAGTGTTACGGTCAAGAACACCAAGACAGGTGAAGAATACACGGAAAACTATGATAAACTGATGCTTTCCCCGGGAGCGGAGCCTCTGCGTCCCGGCATCCCCGGCATCAGTGATGATCGCATCTTTACCCTGCGCAGTGTGCCGGATACAGACAAGATCAAGGAATTTATCAAGACTCACGATGTAAAACGCGCAGTAATCGTGGGAGCAGGATTTATCGGCCTCGAGATGGCGGAAAATCTGCATCATCTGGGCATCTTCGTGACTATCGTGGAGATGGCGGAGCAGGTGATGACACCTCTGGATTATGAGATGGCAGCCGAAGTGCATCAGCATCTCAAGACCAAGAAAGTAGAATTTTATCTCAAGGATGCGGTCAATGCCTTCGTGCAAGAGCCGGATGGCCTGCACGTCCGCCTCAAAAGCGGAAAATCTTTGCAGACCGATATGGTCGTACTTTCCATTGGAGTGCGTCCGGACAGCCATCTGGCAGAAAAAGCCGGACTGGAACTGGGCGTCAACAAAGGCATCGTGGTCAATGAATATATGCAGACCACAGATCCTGATATCTATGCAGTGGGCGATGCAGTGGTCTTTCCAAGCCCGATCACAGGTAAGCCTTTCCTTACCTATCTGGCAGGGCCAGCCAACAAGCAGGGACGTATCGCAGCCGATAATATGGTGCTGGGAAACAAACGCAAGTATATCGGCTCAATCTCGACCGCTATCGCCAAGGTCTTTGATCTTACAGTGGCTGCCACGGGTGTCTCCGAGAAGGTGCTCAAACACGAGGGAATTCCCTATATCTCTTCAATCATTCATTCCTCTTCCCATGCGGGTTATTATCCCGATGCCCTGCCTATGACCGTAAAGATCGTCTTTGATCCATCGGATGGCAGGCTGCTGGGATCGCAGATTGTGGGATTTGATGGTGTGGACAAGCGCATCGATATGATGGCGCATATCCTCAAGCATCGTGAGACAATCTATGATCTGGAAGAGATCGAGCATGCCTATGCGCCGCCTTTCTCCTCTGCTAAGGATCCGGTTAATGTTGCCGGTATGGTGGCGGATAATATCCTCAACGGGATGGTTAAGATCATACACTGGGACGAGCTACGCAATCTGGACTATTCCAATACAGTCCTGATCGACGTGCGTACACCTGATGAGCACAAGCTGGGCAGTATAGATCGCGCTATCAATATCGATGTCGATACGATGCGTGGACGCTTGGACGAGATTCCCAAAGGGCAAAAAATCGTGGTCTTCTGTGGTACGGGACACCGTTCTTACTTTGCCTCACGCATCCTGGTGCAGAGCGGTTTTTCCGAGGTTTACAACCTCTCCGGCGGTTACCTTACCTATGAACACGCCACTCAGAAGCAATCCAACGAGGATATCTTCTCCAAAGATGTGATCGGCAAGGACGATCATATCTATCAGAGCGATCCAGAGAAGAGCAGTACCCCCAGCGGCAAGACCTTTGAGGCGGATGCCTGCGGCTTGCAGTGTCCGGGGCCTATAATGCGTTTGAAGCTGGAGATGGATCGCCTCGCCAATGGAGATCAGCTCAGGATTTCTGCCACAGATCAGGGCTTTGCCAAAGACGTGCCGGCTTGGTGCAAAATGACGGGGAATACCCTGATCGGAATTGAGACCGAAGGGCGCAAGATCATTGCCACAGTCCAAAAGGGCGGGGCAGTGGAGCAGAGCGTTGGAGTAGCCGGTGGCAGAAACAAAACCATCGTGGTCTTTAGTGATGATATGGACAGAGCTTTGGCGTCTTTCGTGATCGCCAATGGTGCTGCCACTACCGGCAAGAAAGTCACGATGTTCTTCACCTTCTGGGGACTCAATATCATCAAAAGAACCAATAAACCCAAGGTCGAAAAGGACTTTATGGGCAAGATGTTTGGGATGATGATGCCCTCCAGTTCCAAAGGCCTGGCATTATCCAAGATCAATTTTGCCGGGATGGGACCGCTCTTGATGCGCAAAAGGATGAAGGATAAGAACGTGGATTCTCTGGAGATGATGATAATGCAAGCCAAGCACGCGGGAGTCGAGATGATCGCCTGCCAGATGTCTATGGACATTATGGGCGTGATGGCGGAAGAACTGATCGATGGAGTCACCATCGGCGGAGTTGCGACCTATCTCTCCGAAGCAGAACAAGCTAATCTCAATCTCTTTATTTGATTGATCCCAAAGTAGTATAGATATCGAGCCCGGGAGACCGGGCTCGGATTTTTTGTGAGATGGGCAGTATGAACTAAATGGACGAAATAGACGCCTTCTCGTTACTCGTTACTCGTCACTCGTCACTTAAAAAAATAGCTTGCAATTGACAAAATCAGCGCTTCGGAATTGGATGCATCCACAAGATAGCAAATTAACTTTATCAAAGAGGATAGAATGCAAGTACTTATGATCGACGGCAACAGCCTGAGCCTAAAGCAATTGGAGCAGGTTGCCCGTAATGAAGCACAGATAGCACTGAGCCCCGAAAGCCGGGAAAAGGTAATCAAATGCAGGGCTTATGTAGATAAAGTGATCGAGAATGGCGATGTCGTCTATGGGCTTACCACCGGCTTTGGCAAGTTCAGCACAGTCACCGTGCCGCGTGAACATATCGCGGAATTACAGGTGAATCTGATACGCAGCCATTCCGTCAATGTCGGCGAGCCTTATGATCGTGAACAGACACGTGCTATAATGCTGCTCCGTATAAATGTTCTTGCCAAGGGGCATTCCGGGATACGTCCCGAGACTTTGCAGACCCTTGTCGATATGCTCAATCGTGGTGTTCATCCTGTGATTCCGATGCGTGGATCGGTCGGAGCCAGCGGAGATCTTTCACCTCTGTCGCACCTTGCTTTGGTGCTGATCGGCGAAGGCGAAGCGGAGTATCAGGGGGAGAGAATGAGTGGTGCTTTGGCGATGCAAAAGGCCGGGATCACTCCTGTTACACTCCAGGCTAAGGAAGGTCTGGCGCTGAATAATGGCACTCAGGTGATGGCTGCTCTCGGTGCTTTGTCGCTTTTGGAAGTGGAGCGTCTTTTACAGCTTGCCGATGCAGTTGCAGCGATGTCCATCGATAGCCTCAAAGGTACGCCCAGGGCATTTGACGAGCTTGTGCACAACTTGCGTCCTCATCCCGGGCAGATCGCCTCTGCAGCAAATATCCGCAAGCTTTTAGCCGGAAGTCCGCTAAGGGAAAGTCATCGCGATTGCGGTAACGTTCAGGACGCCTATAGTCTGCGTTGCACACCCCAGGTGCATGGCTCGGTGCGCGATGCGGTATCTTATGTACGATCCGTGCTCGAAATCGAGCTCAATTCTGCCACAGACAATCCATTGATCTTTGCCGATGAAGGCAAGGTGATCTCCGGAGGAAACTTCCATGGCGAGCCGCTGGCGATTGCGCTGGATACTTTGGCGATTGCGATATCGGAGCTGGCATCGATCTCAGAACGCAGGGTGGAGCAGATGCTCAATCCGGCTCTGAACCGCGGACTAAATGCTTTCCTGGCAAATCGTCCCGGGATTGATTCCGGCTATATGATCGCTCAGCTTACTGCCGCGTCATTGGTTTCGGAAAACAAGGTACTGGCACATCCTGCCTCAGTGGATTCCATCCCCACCTCTGCCAATCAGGAAGATCACGTGAGTATGGGCTCTGTCTCTGCCATAAAACTGCTGCAGGTGACCAGGAATGTGCGCACGGTCTTGGCGATTGAACTGATGATTGCGGCGTCTGCACTGGATCAGCGGGAGATTGCCAGTTCATCAGTACTGGAAGAGATCAAAGCTGCTTTGAGAGAGGCGGTCGAGCCATTGGGCAAGGATCGCATCCTCTATACCGATATCAACAAATCAGTGGATTTGGTAGGGAGTGGAGTTTTGAATACTATCCTGACGGAATCCGGATTAGAAATCATTTGACAAAAAGCCGTGGTGATGAGGGTCTTGCCGCATGAGAAGATATAATCTTGCGATCCTGATCCTTGTGATATTGTTTGGTGCCGGATGCGGCCTCAGCAATACAATGTACAACGCACGCAATTATTTCAAGGCTGCTCAGGCACGTCCGCTCAATTCCAATGGCAGGCCCAGTCCGCAGGCAGTGGAAGAATACACCAAAACCATCCAGAAATGTGGGATTATCATATCGGAGCGTAAAAGCGGCAAGCAGGTTGAAGAAGCTCTCTTCCTGATGTCTCAAGCTCTCTATTTCAAGGGTAATAGCGCGTTTCAAGCCAAGGATCAGTTTGAAAATCTGATCCGGCTCTTCCCCGAGAGCGAGTATATCCCGGATGCAAATATCTTCCTGGCAAAGATCTATCGTGAGATCAACCAGCCGGCTGAGGCAGAATCCAGGCTGGAAGCCTTTATCAGGGATAACAAGTTTAGAGATTATCATCCCAAGGCCTTGCTCACACTGGCTGATTTTGAAATACAGGACAAGGATTACCTGAGGGCAGATTTCTGGTTGCAGCGCATCATCACAGAGTATGAAGGCAGCAAGGAATCTTATGATGCCTACTTCCTGATGGGCAAAAACCTCTATGTCCAAAAGCTATACGAGCAATCCAACCGGCAGTTGGAGCAGCTCGTGGCAATTCGTAAAGCCACCAAGGAACTGAAGCTGGAAGCAAGATACTACATTGCTTTGAATCAACTGGCTTTGGGCAGGCTGGAGGATGGCTTGGCTACTATTGACGGCGTGATAAAAAGCGAAATCAGGGCAGATAAGCTCTCTCTGGCAAGGGTGCTCAAGGCAAGGCTATTGGCGGCATCGGGCAACAACGATGCGGCTCAGCAGGAATTTGACGCCATCATGCGTGATTATCCCAGGACTCCGTCCTCTTCGGCTGCAGCATACTTTCTGGGGGATTACCAGTTCTTCCGTCGGGGAGACAGAGCAGCGGCTACGGCAAGCTACAATCGTGTCCGCACTGAATCTGCCACCGGTGAGTATGTCAGTAGGGCTCAGGCCAAAGTAACAGCTCTTCAACAGTTTGGGCAAGGGGCAAATCTCAATAGCGAGAACAACTTGCAACAGTTTCTGGATTACCATTATCTTGCTGCTGATAACTACGAAAGAGTCATGGAAGCTCCTGATTCCAGCTTCGTGCTGTATCGTCGTGTTATAGACGAGCGCGGGAAACTGGCTACTTTGCTTGATAGTATTAACGTTCAATTGGACAGCCTTGTTGCAAGGAGAGATTCATTACATACACTCAGGACTCAGACGGCACTCGATGACTCTCTTATGATGTCGGCATGGGCGGATTCTTCCCGGCACAGCCAGGCAGATTCGCTCGTTTATGCCATGACCGATTCTCTGGAAATTCCTGCTGATAGCACAGCAGTTGAGCCAGATTCCTCAATGCGTCCCCAGCCTACGGATACTGCTGCCTTGGATCAAGAGCTGGGCAGTATCGCCTCAGATATCCAAGCCAAGCAAAACAAGATCAGCAATATCAACCTGTCTTTGCAGCGTTTTGATAACGAGATCATTCCCTTTGTGAACTTTGTAACTGCGAGCCTGCATATGAAGCTGGGGCAAAAAGATCCCCAGGTTGCCGATATCCTTGCTCAAATGCAGGCAGATTATCCCGGCAATAAATACACCAACGGTATCAGGCTTTTATACAACGGCCAGCGAGTCAGGATCATCGATCCTCGCATCGAGGAAGCAGAAGCCAAGCTGGATTGGGCTCTGGGACTATACCCCGCGGAGCCTGATTCTATGGTAACAGCTCTCACTGAGCTGCTTGAGACCGAATCAGAAGAGATCAAGCTAAAGTCCCGTTTCCGCCTCGCCTGGCATTACGCTATCGAACGAGCCGATACAACCAATGCCAGAGCATATCTTGAATCCATACTCGAGAGCCAAAACACAGGTAAATACGGAGACTGGAGCCGTCGCTTGTTTGATGGCACTAACTTCCTGATCTTTAGGGAAGCTGCTCTCGTTGATACAATCTCCGAAGAGCTTATCGGAGACTTGCAGGGAGCCGAGGCTGATTCCAGCGCTTGGGTGGAGATACCTGTGTTCAATGACAGTTTGTCCGTAGTGCCTGCCCAGCAGGAAGAAGCTCCCCCAGAACTGCCAGATCAGCTCGAAACACCGGAAGATTCACAAACTGAGCAGCCGGTTGATCTGATCGATGAGCCGGAGCCCCAGCCACAAGAACCACTCGATGAGGAAGCTCCGCTTGAATGAAGCTCTCTCTCAGAATTCTCTCGGAACAAAACCTGTGGCTGAAGCTAATCATCCTGGTGATCGCTCTTACCTTGGGCTTTGATGCCTCTGTCAAGCAACTGATCCTTCTGATGCTGCTCTTTATGGTCTATTACCTGCTGGAACCCTCCATTTACGGCAAACTGTTGCTTGCCCTGCGAAAAGTCCTGATCTTTATCACCGGTTACTGGATTCTTGCCAGTGTCTTTGCCACACCCTTTCCAGCAATGCTGCTCTTTAGCCTGCAGATCATCTACTTTTTGGTGATCTCCCTTTACACTCTCGGTACCGTCGATACCCGGCACTTCCTGATGGATACCCACCGTCTGCAAAAGTACCCCTGGGTAGGCAAGATCACCTATACGCTAATGGCATCGGTGCTCTTTATCCGCAGCTACTTTTCACTGCTTCACGAGAGGCAGATCAAGGGTGGAGACAGTCTGGGCGGAGTCTTTGCTGCCTTTGCAGAATTGATGCGCCAAAACTACCAAAAAGCTCACGAGATAGAACAGCAGGTCGAAGCCAGCATTGGTGAGGAAGTGATAGAGCGCAGCTTCTTTAGCCTTGAGAACTTTATGGCGATGGTCTTTCTGACGGCTCTGGTACTTTTGGGAGCGATCTGATGGACAAACGCAGAATAGCCATCCGGATATCCTATGATGGCAGCCCTTACTGCGGTTGGCAGGTCCAACCTCACTGCAAAAGCATCCAATCTACCATAGAAAAAGCTCTCTATCGCATGACAGGTGAGATCATTGGCATCACCTGTGCCGGCAGAACCGATAGCGGAGTCCATGCCACCGGCCAGTATGCTCATTTCGATTACGAAGGCAGAATGGCACCTCACCAGATGATCAAAGCTTTAAACCGGCTCATGGATTATGATATCCGCATCGTTGGTGCCTGGGATGTTCCTGCCGATTTCCACGCCCGTTACAAAGCTTACGAGCGTCAATACAGCTACCTGCTCGCCAAGCAGATTGTTCCCTTTCAAAGGCTGTACATGGGCTATCTGATCAATCAGAGGCTTGATCTTGCCAAACTGCAGGAGCTTGCCACAGTTCTCCTGGGATCTCACGATTTCTCTTCTTTTGCCGTGGCAAACCCCGAAATCCCCAATCGTATCTGCGATCTGAAGGAACTCACCATCACCGAGACAGACAGCCACTATATCTTCTGCCTGCGTGCAGATCGCTTTCTGCACAATATGGTCCGCCGGATCGTAGGCACTCTTGCCAATCTATGCACAAAATCTCTGGACAAAGAGACCCTGGGCAGAATCCTGGCAGAGGCTGATCCCAAGCAAACAATGGTCGTTCCTGCTCCGGCAGCCGGACTCTATCTTACCAATGTCCTTTATCCTGATATCTATCAGTTAAACTAAAGAGGTTTATATGTCTTACAGCATCCCTCGCGGGACTTATGATATTCTGCCGAGTGACTCATATCGCTGGCAGGCTCTACATGCCAAGTTCAGCTCTCTGGCAGCCAGTTTTGGCTATGAAGAGATCACCACACCCATCTTTGAGGTGAGTGATCTCTTTGAACGCAGTTCCGGCGAAAGCTCCGATGTAGTTCAGAAAGAGATGTATCGTTTTACAGACAAGAAAGGCCGCAGCTTTGCCCTGCGCCCTGAAGGCACTGCGCCCGTGGTAAGAGCTTATGTGGAACACAATATGGCTGCAAACGGCAACAACAAGCTGTGGTATTGGGGTCCTATGTTTAGATACGATCGTCCCCAAGCAGGCCGTTATCGCCAGTTTTACCAGTACGGACTGGAATTTATAGGCTCTCACAATCCTTACTGGGATGCAGAACTCATCAGCTTCCTTTGGCTTTTCCTGAGCGGACTGGGACTAAAGCATCTCCGATTGGAGCTCAACAGCGTTGGTTGCCCCAATTGTTCCAAGGATTACGACAACGCCCTGCGCGACTACTTCCGTTCGCATCTGGATTCTCTCTGTCCGGATTGCCAAAAGCGCTTTGAGACCAAACCCCGCCGTCTGCTGGACTGCAAGGTGACTACTTGCAAGAAGATTGCTGTCCAAGCGCCATCCCAGCTTGACTTTCTCGATGAGCCTTGCCGGGAACAATTCGGTGCCGTAAAGACCTATTTGGACAAGCTTTCCATCCCATATACGATTAATCCTAAGATTGTAAGAGGCTTGGATTACTATACAAACACCGCCTTCGAGATCGTCTATGAAGGCATCGGAGCCCAAAACTCCCTTGCCGGAGGCGGCAGATACAACGGCTTGATTGAGCAGATTGGCGGCAAAGCCACTCCAGCTATCGGTTTTGCCGGCGGAATAGAGCGTCTCCTGATCGCTCTAGATAATGAAGGCATCAGCTTGGGTGAGAGCCCCGTAACCGATCTGTATCTGATCCCGATGGGCGACCAAGCCCGCGATTGCATCCTGCCCTGGATCAACCGCTTGCGGCTCGAAGGCCTCAGAGTCGGCTTTGATCCGGATAAATCATCTTTCAAAGCTCAGCTCAAAGCTGCCAACAACTCTCAATCCCGCTATGCAGCAATCATCGGCGAGGATGAGCTTGCCCGGGAAAGTGTGATGCTAAAAGATATGCAGAGCGGAGAGCAAAGCCAGGTCAAGCTTACTGAGCTTGCCCAGACCCTAAAGAAAAAACTTAACCTATAGAATAGATAATTTCCCAAAAGAAAAGCATCCCGGGATTAGTCGGGATGCTTATTTTATGTTTAATCAATTTAGATGTGTTTCTTGATCTTGCCTTCGATCAACTCTTTGATCTCGTTCATCCTTGCTTCTGAGGTCGCTTCATAACGTGTCACCAACACTGGAGTGGTATTGGATGCTCTTACCAAGCCCCAACCGTCCTCAAAGGTGATTCTTGCGCCATCGATATCGTTGACGTCGTAACCTTCCACCTTGAATTCCTCACAGACCTTTGCCACGACTTCAAACTTTCTTTCATCAGCACAAGGCACATGCAACTCGGGTGTATTATACATCTTGGGCTGATCCGCCAGATAGCTGCTGACCGGATCTTGAGTTTGGGAAACGATCTCGATAAACCGCGCGCTCACATAGATGGCATCGTCAAAGCCAAGATAGCGATCCGCCAGGAAGACGTGTCCGCTCATTTCACCGGCAAATTCTACCCCGATCTCTTTCATATGCATCTTGATATTGGCATGTCCGGTCTTATACATAATCGGTTTGCCGCCATGTTTACGGATATCGTCATAGAGATTTTTGGAGCATTTCACATCCGCGATTACCGGCATTCCGGGATTCTTTCTCAGGTAGTCCCGAGCCAGGATATTGAGGATCTGATCTCCGTAAAGCATCTTGCCTTTTTCGTCCACAACGCCGATTCTATCGGCATCTCCATCCAACCCGATACCCACTTCAAAACCGCTATCCAGCACCTTTGCAGAGAGGTCTTTCATATACTTCTCGACAGTAGGATCCGGATGATGATTGGGGAAATTACCGTCCGGATCGGTGTAAAGCTCGATTACTTCGCAACCCAGGCGTCTCAGGATGGGGGGCAGATAAGGCCCGCCCATGCCGTTTCCACCATCCACGACCACCTTCACAGGCCTCTCTAGATGGATATTTGAGACTATATAGTCCATATAGGTCTCGTTCATTCCCTCATATTCTTCGAGCTTGCCAACACCAACTTCAAAATCTTCTTTCAGGATGATCTGGAGCACTTTCTGCAGCTCTTCCGCATAAACGGAGCCGAGGCCCAGATTGAGCTTGATTCCATTGTATTGAGAAGGATTGTGGCTGGCGGTGATCATCGCTCCGCCATCTGTCCTGAGCTTCCAGATGGAGAAATACAGGACGGGAGTGGCCACTATACCGATTCGCGTGATGTCACAGCCGGTGGAGAGCAATCCCCGGCAAAACTCATCGATGAAGACAGGTGTGCTGGGACGGGCATCTCCGCCTACCGCAACAGTCTTGTAGCCTTTTCTGCGCAGATAGGTGCCATAACCTTTTCCGATCAGGTAGAGGGATTCTTCTGTGAGATCCTCGCCCACGATTCCGCGGATATCATACTGCCTAAAAATCTGCTTGTTGATCATATCTTTAACCTCTTTCTACTATTCTACTACATAATAACCGGTCATTGGAGCACGCGCTAATCCAATTGTGCCAAGGTCTTCAAGATCGGCAGGATTGCCTTGAGAGCGAGAGCCCTGTGCGAGATCTCGTTTTTGGTCTCTGCGTCCATCTGGGCATAGGTCTTGCCTGTGCCATCCAGTTCAAAGATGCTATCGTAGCCAAAGCCCTGTTCTCCAAGCTCTTCCAGAGTGATTCTGCCTGTTACGACCCCGTGCTTGATCGCGATGATGCCATCCGGAGCTGCCAATACGGCGGCTGTCTTGAACTGAGCTTTGCGATCTGCCTTGTCTTTGAGCAAGTCCAAGGCTTTCAGACGGTTGTCGCGATAAGTGCATCCCTCTCCGGCGAATCTGGCGGCATAGACGCCGGGAGCACCCTCCAGGGCATCGATAAAGAGCCCGGTATCGTCTGCCAAACAGCAGATGCCGGTGTGGACTGCTGTTTCGAGAGCTTTCTTGGCAGCATTGCCCTCTATCGTGTCGCGATCTTCCACCACCTCCGGAAGCTGGGGATACTCGTCCAATGAGAGAATTTCCAACTTGATTCCGGCCAATAGAGCACGGATTTCGGACAATTTATCCCTATTATGAGTTGCGATGAGCAGCTTCATAACTATTACTTGTTCAAGAACTTCTTGATCTTGGAGAGGACGTTTTTGTCGAGGAATTTCTCTGCGGTGGCAGTGATCTTTTGCAGGATTTCCAGTAGCTGACCTTCACCGCTCCAGTTGTCCAAGAGTATTTTGTGATCTATCTCGTTGAGCACCAGATTGAGGCCCAAAACCACCAGTACGAGGTCATCCACATGCCCAATGATGGGGATAAAATCCGGGATGATATCTATGGGGAGCATTACATAACCGATGATTCCGGCAACCAGGAGCTTCTTCTTGGAAGGAACTCGTTTATCGACCGCCAGGCGGGTAAGCAGGATGAAGAAATCCGGCAACAAAAAGAGATATTCCGCCAGTTTTCCGCCCTTTTCCCCGGCTTTATCATCGGTCCAATCCTTGGCTTTTTTCCTAAGGTCTTCGTAGAATTTCATCTTTACGGGATCTTCGTCGATGATCCGTTCCTTGGCCTTATCTTGTTCATCAGCCGGCATTTCGCGGCCTTCAAAAATTTCGTCTGTCATAAGTACCTCCATTTGCCAATCATTTGAATCTTGGGCAAACAGTCAATGTATTTCTGCATACGGCAGGCTATTAATCGGGGGATTGAGCTTGTGTTTGTACAGGTTTGCCACCTGCCAGTATTGAGTGTCCGATATCACATTTTTTATCAGGCCGCTCCTTTTGACTGCTCTGGAGATCCCCAGGTGATTCCCGGGTGGCGACCCGGGAATCGCCTGCCCAATAGCAGGCGTTTATCTGTGATGTCAATAGGGGAGATACCTGCCAACACGACACACCGAGACAGGCGTTGCAGGTGCGTTTGCAGAAATTACAGAGGATGTCAGATAAGCTTTAAGGGGCTTAAAAAAATCGGCTCCTGAAGGTCTGAGAGCCTGTTTCGAACTTTGCGCAGCTAATCACAAATTACTAATGAACTCAGTAAGTTATGAACTCGCTATCTATTGACCGAGCGTAGCGCCAGGCCGTCCAGGTGCGAGCGCATAAAGTCTGTGAATTTGCTCTCAATCTCGCCTTGTAGCCTCAGATAATGAGCCTCAGGATTGCGTAGCTTCTCCCGGAATTCGCTGTTTCCGGTAAAGCGGATCAACTCCCTGTTATTGGGGTCAAGCATCGTAATGACATACTGATAGCGATGGATATTCCGCCTTATCAGCTCCGTATTTTGTCTGGAAAGAGCCAGATGAAAACGGTAATCACCCTGAGGATCGAGCGTAAAGCCGTAAGGCGCGAGAAGAGACTGGGTAAAACCTGCCTGTAGCGGGATGGAATCGAGCTCTGATTCGATGCGGAAGTGCATCTCCAGTGCAGCGTTATTGCGCTGAAGCTTGAGGATTTCACTGTCGTAGGCAGGTCTGATGGTCGATATGGCAGAGGGAGAGATCGTTACGAGTTCTGTCTTGGCTTGGGCGGAAAGAAAATCTATGGCGGTGGTTGCATCTAGCAACGCGAAAATCTGGAAATCGGTATTTTGGAGCAATCCGGCTGCGGTAAACAGGGCCAAAACCTTGCGATCGCAGGATTCGATCAATTCCCGATATTTCACTCCCGAGGCGATGCGGTCCATCTCCACCCGGGCGTAATATCGGCTGGAAGATGCTGTCCAGAATCGGGTTAGCTGCATTTGGAGCAGATCATCCTCTCGCTGTGAATAGGCAGCCTCTATCCGGGTCTTGGTCTGAGAGTCGTAGATGCTATCAGTCATCAGGGCGAAGGCGCGGATCAGTTTCAGGCGGTCGGTATCGCTGAGCACTCCGCGGAATTGAGCGGTGATTTGTTCGCGTGCGTTGGCGATAGCAGCTTCACGGCTGGAGCCTGTGCCAAGCTTGATGTACTTTTGGTTTGTGGTATCGACAACAGTGGGATTGGCGACCCAATCGGGAGTGCCACGCCTGCTTTCCGGACGCCTTGCCATTGCAAAGCCGCAGACCCAAAGCATCAACAGAACTGAAAGAATGACTAATCTCTTCATCACAACTCCATAGCTCGCTCTCTCTTTACTGCTTGGAGCAAGCTCTGCGTTAGTCTCTAATAAAAGGAAGAGATGTCAAGAACTTTCGGCTTCACCTACGAGCATCAGGCGAGTTTTCAGCAGTTTGGAAACAGGATGTTTGGCTGATACGATCTGTTTTACGATGCTATTTGCCTTTCTCCAGAGTTTAATGGCCTGGGGCAGTTTATCCTGTTGCTGGTATAGGTCGGCAACTGCTATCAGGGCTTTTGCATAGGGTAGATTTTTTTGTCCAAAAGTGGTGTAGTAAAGCCTCAGAGATTTGCGTAGGTAGTAGAAGGCTCTCTTGTAGTCACCGCGTTTGGCATAGAGACTGTGGTAAGAGTCATAGACGCGTGCGAGATCTGCAACCCGTGTATCGGATCGAGAAAGCTTGCATTGGAGTGATTGCTTTAGCAGTTCTTCCGCCTGGTCGAGCTGGTTCAGTTTGATATGAAGATCTGCTATGTTGTTCTGCATCATGGCAATGAATCTTGGTTTATATTCGTGGTCGGATATTTCAAATTGGTGCAGCGCTTCATAGGAATAGTCCAGAGCAAGCTCGTATTGTCCGGTCTTGGTGTAGAGCGAAGCGAGGTTGTTGATGCGGTCGGCAACGTTGCTTTCGATTGTCCCGGAACGCTCCATCTGGAGTGATTTTTTCAGTAGAGATTCCGCTGCCACATAGCGCTCGGTATCCTTGTAAAGTCTGCCGAGGTTGTTTATATAGGGTGATAGCTTCAGATGGTTTGGGCCCAGCTCTCTCCTGCGGGATCTCAGGACGTGGAGATAGATCTTTTCGGCAATGCTGTATTGAAACAGGTAGTGGTGGTAGAGACCTACCCAAAACATGATCTCGAGATAGTATTCATGGGATTTGCCGAGATGCTGATAACTGATCTTCAGGGCTCTGCGTTGCGTTCTGATCCCTGAAGAAAAGTGGCTGGCTTTCACCTGTTGGTGGGCATCATGGGTAAGGTAAAAGAGAGCTTTCTCGTATTCACCCGCTTGGAGATACTGCTCGGCAACCAATCCATAAGCTCCCTTTTCGCCGTAGAAATCTAGGCAAGCTTCAGCAATCCGGAGGTGGATCTGTTGGCGTTGAGCGGGATCGATGCTGTTGAGAGCAGCATCACGAATCAGAGCGTGGTAAAAGACATAGGTCTGGCGGTGGGAGACACTCCAGATGCTGGCATCCAGTCCGGCTTGTAGGGCATCGTCACAATCGGGAACCAGTCTCTGCACAATGCTGGTGTCAAAGTACATACCTACCGATGCGGCGATCTGCACCAGATTTCTGAGGTTTGGGCCAAAACAGTCCAGACGGTTGCGAATGATGGTGCTGAGTTCCAGACGAGTCTCGAGTCCATCGCGGAGTTGCTTTGCTGAGTCTCCGCCTACCTGTTCAATGTAGGAGGCAAGCTGCTCGATAAACAAGGGGCTGCCTTGGGAATGATGGTCCAAAGAACTAAGAGATTCCTCAGAGATCCGGTCGATGTTTAGTAGAGAACAAATTAAGGCTGCTGAATCCTCTTTGGCAAGACCATCCAGCTTGTATCGCTTTATCCTGGGGGCATAGAAATACTCCAGAGGATGCTTCCCCTCGGGTAAGGGACGGTGGCAAAGCAGCAGGAAGATAGGATGCTTGATTGCTGTAAGAGCTTGGTTGAGGAAATCAACGCTCTGCTGGCTGATCCACTGAGCATCATCGATGATCAGTAGAGTTTTGCCGGATTGAGCCAGCAGCGACAACAGATCCTGGAAGGCTTCTGCCTGATGCTCTTCTCGCTCGTTTGCAGCCAGATTCTCCCAATATGATCCCTGCCAGGAGAGTCCCAGCATCGAGCCAAGGACAGATCTTCTGGGGAGACCTTCTGGATAGGTTTCGCATAGCTTTGAATAAGCCTGCTCAAAAGCTGCTTTATCGGGGCTGGAACCCTGTGCAAAGACAGATGCGAGGAATTGCTTCAGTTCATAGAGATCAGGCGCTTGCGGGTGACACAACAGATAGTGCGCATTGAGATGGGAGTTCCTACGATAAAACTCGCAGGAGAGAGCAGTCTTGCCCTGCCCGGGCATACCTGTGAACAACACAGCGGTGCTCTGTCCCAGAGAGAAACACTCGCTGACCTGCTTCACCAGGGCGGCAAGTTCTTTCTTTCTCCCAATAAAGCTCTTCTTATCAATAATATGGCCTGCATCAGTCTTTTGCAATCAATTCTCCAGCCCGATCAGACCAGTATTCATCAATGCTTGGAGCTCCGATACTCTGTATTTGTCATAGAGATAAAACAACTATTTTTGTCAAGTATTGTTTTATTACATCCAATACCTTTGGGATTTCAAAGGTTGTGCGAGGTCAAGCTCTTGAAAAGGCATAGTAAAATTAGCAGTTGACAAAATGGGCATCTTAGAGCTTTGGTATCTGAAAGTAAACTAACTGTTAAATTGATAACAATGGAGGATAAATGACTGCTACAAAACGCGTTTACCTTTTTGGAAACGGCCAAGCCGAAGGCAAAGCCGACATGAAGAACCTGCTGGGCGGAAAGGGTGCAAACCTTGCCGAGATGAACATTATTGGTGTCCCGGTCCCTCCCGGATTCACCATTACAACCGATGTCTGTACCGAATACAACAAGCTTGGTAGAGACAAAGTCCGTGAGCTGCTCAAGTCCGAAGTCGAAGCTGCTGTAAAGCACATCGAAGACCTGATGGGAATGAGCTTTGGCTCAAACACCAATCCTCTCTTGGTTTCCGTTCGTTCCGGTGCCAGAGCTTCCATGCCCGGTATGATGGATACCATCCTCAATCTGGGTATGAATGACGATGCCGTATTGGGTATCGCTGCCAAAACCGGTAACGACCGCTTTGCCTGGGATTCCTACCGTCGCTTTGTCCAGATGTACGGTGATGTCGTCCTGGGTCTCAAACCCACTTCCAAAGAAGAAGAGGATCCCTTCGAAGTGATCATTCACAAGATGAAGCACGACAAAGGTATCACCAATGATCTCGATCTCACCACTGATGATCTGAAACAGCTCGTTACCCTCTTCAAGAAAGCCGTAAAAGACAGCACCGGCCACGATTTTCCCGCTGATCCATGGGAACAGCTTTGGGGAGCCGTGTTTGCGGTGTTTGATAGCTGGAACAACGACCGCGCCGCCTACTACCGTGCGCTGAACAATATCCCCGAAGAATGGGGAACCGCCGTAAACGTCCAGGCAATGGTCTTTGGAAACATGGGTCTCACCAGCGCCACAGGCGTTGCTTTTACCCGTGATGCCGCCACCGGAGAGAATCTCTTCAACGGTGAGTACCTGATCAATGCCCAGGGCGAAGATGTCGTCGCCGGTATCCGCACTCCCCAGCAGATCACCAAGATCGGTTCCAAACGCTGGGCAGAGCTTGCCGGAATCAGCGAAGAAGACCGTGCCGCAAACTATCCTTCCCTCGAAGAAGCCATGCCTGCCGCCTATGCCGAGCTTTTTGCAATCCAAGAAAAGCTTGAGGCTCACGCCATCGATATGCAGGATGTGGAATTCACAATTCAGGAAGGCAAGCTTTGGATGCTGCAGACCCGTAACGGTAAGCGCACCGGTGCAGCCATGGTCAAGATCGCCATGGACTTGCTGCGTGAAGGCAAGATCGATGAAAAGACCGCTCTCAAGCGCATCGAACCCAACAAGCTGGATGAATTGCTTCACCCCGTTTTCACCAAGGAAGGTCTTGCCAAGGCTCAGACAATCGCCAAGGGTCTGCCGGCCTCTCCCGGCGCTGCCACCGGCCAGATCGTTTTCTTTGCCGATGAAGCCGAAACTTGGGCTGCCACAGGCAAGAAAGTCGTCCTCGTCCGTATCGAGACTTCCCCCGAAGATCTTCGCGGTATGAACGTTGCTCAGGGTATCCTGACTGCCCGTGGCGGTATGACTTCCCACGCCGCAGTGGTTGCCCGCGGAATGGGCAAGTGCTGCGTATCCGGTGCCGGAGCTCTTGTAATAGATTACAAAAACCGCACCATGACGGTTGACGGTAAAGTATATAACGAAGGTGACTGGATCAGCCTCAATGGCTCCACTGGTCAGGTTTACGTTGGCAAGATCGAGACCCAGGATGCCGCTCTCTCCGGAGATTTCGGCTCCATCATGGATCTCGCTGAAAAGTATACCAGAATGCACGTTCGCACCAATGCCGATACCCCCCGCGATGCCGCTGTTGCCCGCAACTTCGGTGCCAAAGGCATCGGCCTCTGCCGTACCGAGCACATGTTCTTTGAAGGCGACCGCATCAAAGCCATGCGCGAGATGATCCTTGCCGATGACGAAGCCGGACGCCGTAAAGCCCTCGAAAAGCTCCTGCCCATGCAGCGTGGCGATTTCGAAGGTATCTTCGAAGCCATGACCGGTTTCCCCGTCACCATCCGCCTTCTGGATCCGCCTTTGCACGAGTTTGTGCCACATCAGGAAGATCAGCAAAAAGAAATCGCCGATGAGCTTGGCATTCCTGCTCAGAAGGTTAAGGAACGCGTGGATTCATTGCACGAGTTCAACCCGATGCTCGGTCATCGCGGATGCCGCCTTGGCAACACCTATCCCGAAATCACCGAGATGCAGGCCAGAGCTATCATCGAAGCTGCTCTCAATGTAAATGCCAAGGGCTTCAAAGCCATCCCCGAGATCATGATTCCCTTGATCGGTACCGCTGCCGAATTTAAGATGCAGGAGCAGATCATCCGCAGAGTGGCGGAGCAAGTCTTTGCCGAGCGTGGAACCAAAGTCGATTACCTTGTCGGTACGATGATTGAGATTCCCCGCGCTGCCCTCACCGCCGATAAGATCGCCCAAAGCGCCGAGTTCTTCTCATTTGGTACCAACGACCTCACCCAGATGACCTTTGGTTATTCCCGTGATGACGCCGGAACCTTCCTTGAGATCTACAAAGCCAAGGGTCTCCTGAAAAACGATCCCTTCGCATTCCTCGATCAAGAAGGTGTTGGCCAACTCGTCGAAATGGGCGTTAGCCGCGGACGTAGCACCAATCCCAACCTCAAAGTCGGTATTTGCGGAGAGCACGGCGGCGAGCCCAGCTCAGTTGATTTCTGCCACAGAGTAGGTATGAACTACGTAAGCTGCTCACCCTATCGTGTGCCGATCGCCCGCGTAGCCGCAGCAATAGCCAATCTCAGCTAAACTGATACATATCAGATAGATAAGGGAAGCGGTGTGAAAGCCGCTTCTCTTTTTTGTACCCGCTCCCTGCTTGAATACTCAGGCGATCCTCAGGTGATGCCCGGGTGATCCCCGGGTGAGCGCCCGGGAATTGCAGCAGAATCGCATCAGGATCACGGCAGTATTCAAAAGGAAAGCTTGACAAATATGTAGAGTTCAATTATCAAGAAAAAAAGCTGTAACGAGTTTAAAATATGCAGACTTGGGAGCTGACAGTTCACGGCCGGGTTCAGGGTGTCGGTTTTCGCTGGCACGTTCTGAGATGTGCTGAGAGGCACAATGTCAAGGGATACGTCCGTAATCAGTCTGATTCCACAGTCTTGATCATAGCTCAGGCAGCGGCTGAGGATTATGAGATCTTTCTGTATAGTATCGAGCATGAATTCAGCCGGGCGAACATCCATAGGGTGGACGCTGTAAAAATTGACCATGCAAAGAGTTACAATGATTTTACGATTAGATAGATTACTGAAGACCGTGGTGCTGTTGATTATTTTATCAACCCCGCTGCTTTTGATGGCTGTAGAATATAACTATCACCGGGTAAGGCAAGGTGATACGCTATATTCCATCGGCCGCAGATACGGTGTCTCCGTAACTGAGCTAAAGCGTCTTAACAACCTCTCCAGCGATAATCTGAGCATCAACCAGAGACTCAAGGTTAGCGTGCGTCAGCCAGCTCCCAGACCCACAACTCCCACTCCCACCCCTACAACACCCCCCCCGCAACCCCCGACTCCCCGTCC
>CAYSSP010000009.1:0-84279 GCA_964433815.1 uncultured Candidatus Cloacimonadota bacterium | reverse complement strand
TACAGCTTGTTTTTAATACAAGTGAAACCAGCAATACCATGACGTTAATGCTCATGGTTGGATATTCTGGGAACGGGGTTTTTATGCTTAGTGCACAGACAACTAAGGATAGATGAACCACGCGATTATTGCAGATTAATTACTGATAGAACGCGCAGTGATCCGCAATGATAAGATAATTCGATCAATGAAGAAAGGGCGTATCCTGCTTGTCCTGAATATTCCCCTGCTCTTAGAGTAGTCTGTTCATGTCATCATCATCCATGGGCTCCATGAATTTCATGTTAATCTCTTCACATCTGGCTAGGACTTCCATTGCCTCAGATACGCCTTCCTCAAGCACTACCAGCACGGTTTTGTCGTCATTCACCAGTGGGTCTTGCTCCATATTGCCAATGGTGTAGCTATTGTTCATTGCTACTTTGCCCACAGCGCTGGGGTCTCCCACGTTTTTTTATCTGAAATCCCATTTGAAGTTTCTGTGATAAAAGTTTGAAGAAATGGTGATGGTGATTTGAAGAAAGTATGATAAAAGCTTGAAGTTTTCAGTGATCAGATTTGAAGAAACGGTGATGGTATTTGAAGAAATGGTGATAAAAACTACCAGCCCCGAATACCCCTGTTATGACTGGATTTCGCCGATTTGAAGTTTTGGTGATTGGATTTGAAGTTTTCAGTGAGGGTTTATAAGGGTATAAAGAAGTTTTGTTGGCCGGTTTTTAAGCAGTCTCACATTTTGATTGACAATTTAGCAGACTCGATTAGATTGTCCTCAGATTAGCAGATGAATGATGGGACTGCTAATAAGTTCTGAGGAATGAGGAAGATGAAGAAGAATCAGCTAAGATTGAATGAGACTTTGCTGGCATTGGTGGATGAATTTATCCAGACTAATGAGCCAGTCTCTTCGCGAATGCTAAATGAAAAGTATCTGCAGGAAGTGAGTTCTGCGACCTTGCGCCTGGATTTGTTTAAGCTGGAACAAGGAAATCTGATCCATCAACCCCATACATCCGCCGGAAGGATACCTACGATCCGCGGTTACAGGCAGTACCTGGATCTGATCGCGGAGGATCATAAAAGGGTAAGTTTTGAGCGGATGGATATACTGCGGGATCTTCTGATCCACAACTACAAAGACACTCCCAGAGCTCTGCACTACATTATGCAGATACTTGCCAAAGAGACAGATCAGCTTAGCTTTGTGGCAGAGCCTGAGGTCTCAAATGGATATTTAGCAAAGCTGGATGTTTTTCCGATTGGGGATGGCAAGCTGCTCTTTGTGATGAGCTTGGATAGCGGTCTTGACAAGACAGTGATCCTGAAATGCGAATATGAGATGAGCGAGACCCAGTTGCGAAAACTGGTGCGATATCTCAATGACGAATTGGTTGGCTTGAGAGTCTATGACATTGCCAATAAAGTCCTCGTGGAAATGCGGGAGAATATGCATCAGGAAAACCTGCTGGTTAGCTCTTTTCTCCAGGAATTGCATCGTGCTTTTATAGAGATCAGTGATTTCTTCATTCACTATGATGGCTCGATCAAGTTTTTGGAACAACCGGAGTTTGATTCTAAACAGTCTATCTTGAGCTTTATGAATCTGATCCAGAGACAGGATAATCTTCTCGGGATTATGAGGGCCAATCAGGACGATAATGAAGTAAAGGTCTTGATGGGCGAAGAGCTCTGCGAGCCAAACTGGCTGGATTTTGTAGTGATCTTTGGGAAATATGAAGTCTTTGGCATACCCGGGTATCTGGGTGTAGTAGCACCTCTCAGGACAGAGTATCGCAAGCTGATACCCTTGATCAGAGATATTACCCGTACGATTACTGAAACCACCCGCAAGGGGATGATCGTGCCGAAACAGGGAGTTTGATAATGTCACATAAAAAGAAACATCATCCGGAAGATCAAGAGCCTGTGCTTGAGCAGGTTGATCAAGATCAAACCGGGCAAGAAGAAACGATTGAGGACGAATTGACGAAGCTAAGTCGCGAAAGAGACGAATGGAAAGACAAGTATCTGCGTTCAATGGCTGAATTTGAGAATTACCGCAGACGCACAAACCAGGAAAAAGCAGATTGGATCAAGCGTTCCACAGAGAAACTAGCTCTCAATGTCTGTGATGTCCTGGATAATTTTGAGCGTGCTTTGGCTCAGATAGATCCAGAGCAGGCTGAGGACAAGTTTTTCAAAGGTATCAGCCTGATCGAGCAGCAACTCACTAGCGTCTTGGAACGTGAAGGAGTAAAGAAGATTGAAGCTTTGGGTCACGATTTTGATCCTGCAAAGCATGAAGCTCTGGCTCATATACCTTCAGTTGATTATGAAGAGAATATTGTGGCAGCCGTGATCCAAAACGGCTACACAATGAATGATATAGTAATCCGCCCTGTTAGGGTGGCAGTATCCAGCGGAAATCCGCAAACCCAAGATTCAAATGAATAATATGAATATATGGAGGAAACCATGGGAAAGATAATCGGTATCGACCTTGGTACAACCAATTCCTGCGTTGCTGTCGTGGAAGGCGGCAAGCCGGTAGTTATTACAAATGTGGAAGGAACCCGTACCACACCATCAGTGGTGGGTTTTACCAGAGACGGACAGCGTCTGGTGGGTCAATTAGCAAAGCGTCAGGCAGTTACTAATCCCACAAATACAGTATATTCGATCAAACGCTTTATGGGTAGAGCCTATAACGAAGTAAGCGAAGAGATCAAGCAAGTACCTTACAAGGTCAAAAGCGGGCTCAAGAATCAGGCAGCAGTGCACATTGACACCGAGAACAAAGATTTCACTCCTCAGGAGATATCCGCTCTGGTGCTCACCAAGATGAAAGAAACAGCAGAAGCATATTTGGGACAAGCAGTCACCGAAGCTGTGATCACAGTCCCGGCATACTTCAATGACGACCAAAGACAGGCGACCAAAGATGCCGGCAAGATTGCAGGTCTCGAAGTAAAGCGTATCATCAACGAGCCTACCGCTGCGGCTTTGGCCTATGGTATGGAAAATAAGAAGGAACAAAAAGTCGCCGTCTATGATCTGGGTGGCGGAACTTTTGACATCTCCATCCTGGATATCTCCCAGGGTGTTGTGGAAGTACTATCTACAAACGGTGACACTCACTTGGGTGGAGACGATTTTGACAAGCGTGTGATAGATTGGATCTTGGAAAAGTTCAAAGCTCAGGAAGGGATTGATCTCTCCAAAGATCCGATGGCTCTGCAGAGACTGCGTGAAGCAGCTGAGAAAGCCAAGATAGAGCTTTCCGGTACTCAGACAGCCAATATCAATCTGCCTTTTATCACAGCCGATGCTACAGGTCCCAAGCATTTGAATCTCGATCTGAGCCTGGCTGAATTCAACCGGCTTACTGCAGATCTGGTAGAGCGTAGCCTTGGTCCTTGCAAGAAGGCTTTAACCGATGCCAAGCTCAATGCTTCCGACATACAGGAAGTCCTCCTGGTGGGGGGAAGCACACGTATCCCGGCAGTGCAGGAAGCAGTCGAAAGATTCTTTGGCAAAAAGCCAAACCGCAGCCTCAATCCTGATGAAGTGGTCGCCATTGGTGCAGCTATTCAGGGTGCTATAATGTCCGGCGATGAGAAGGTAAGTGACGTTCTCTTGCTCGATGTGACACCCCTGTCTTTGGGTATAGAGACTTTGGGAGGAGTGATGACTGCTTTGATCAATAGAAACACCACCATCCCGACCAAGAAGAGTCAAGTCTTCTCCACGGCAGCGGATAATCAAACAGCAGTCACCATCCATGTCTTGCAAGGAGAGCGTCCTATGGCTCTTGATAACAAGTCGCTGGGACGTTTTGATCTGGTTGGTATTCCTTCAGCACCACGTGGAGTACCTCAGATTGAGGTTACCTTTGATATAGATGCCAATGGTCTTTTGCATGTATCAGCCAAGGACAAGGGAACCGGCAAGGAACAATCAATAGTGATCGATCGTGCAGGAAACCTCAATCAGGATGATATCGAGCGGATGATCAAAGATGCAGAGATGCACGCTGATGAAGACAAGAAGCGCCAGGAGTTTGTAACCGCCAAGAACGAGCTTGACACTCTGATCTTCTCTACAGAAAAGAGCCTCAGCGAATATGCTGAGAAGCTACCATCAGATGAAAAAGCCAAGATTGAGGAAGCCGTCAAAGAAGCTAAGGCTCAGATGGAGAAAGCAGACACCAAGGAAGAGCTGGACAAGATCAAGGATGAACTTGGTAAGAAAGCTCAGAAACTGGGTGAGATCATCTATGCAGACATGCAAAGCAAGCAAGGTGGAGCCGGTGCAGGCTTTGATCCCAATGCAGCAGGATTTAATCCAGAAGACTTTGCACAAGGTCAGCCCCAGCAAGAAGAAAAGAATGATGGACCTATCGACGCGGATTTTGAAGTCGTCGATGACAAATAAAGACAGCTTAGGTGGGGTGTCCGATGGGCACCCCATAATATTCACTGGAGTTCAGTTTTAGATGGCAAAAAGAGATTACTACGAAGTATTGGGCGTTGATAAAACAGCCGATGAAGCGACTATCAAGAAGGCATACCGTAAATTGGCTATGCAGTTTCACCCTGATAAAAATCCCGATAACAAGGAAGCAGAAGAGAAGTTCAAAGAAGCTTCGGAAGCCTATGAGGTGCTTTCAGATAAGGACAAGCGCCAACGGTATGACCAATTTGGACACGCAGGAGTAGAAGGTCAGTTTGGCGGTGGCGGATTCAATTGGGATAACTTCAGTCACTTTGATGATATCAGCGATCTCTTTGGTGGTGGCGGGTTCAGTAGTATTTTCGAATCCATCTTTGGTGGTGGTTTCGGTGGGGGAGGAGGAAGAGGAAGATCCTCAAACCGCGGAGAAGATTTGCAGATCGAGCTTTCCCTTAGTCTTAAAGAGATTGCCATCGGTGCTGAGAAAAAGATTAAGGTAGGCGTCAAGAGTTCCTGCGAAACCTGTAGTGGAACAGGCTCTGCTGATGGGAAGAGCGAGACTTGTACGCAGTGCCATGGTACCGGACAGATTCGCAGAGTAGTACAATCACTGTTTGGACAGATGCAGACTGCCTCCGAATGTCCTTCCTGTAGAGGAGAGGGCAAGATCATCAAAAACCGCTGCTCCAAGTGTTACGGTGAGGGACGCGTAGGCAAGGTTACCGAGATCAATGTCAAGATACCTGCCGGAGTGGAGGAAAACCAATACATCCGCCTTAGAGGCCAGGGTAACGTAGGACCGCGGGGTGGATCAAATGGTGACATCCTGGTCTTGATCCGTGAAAAGCAGGATGATACATTCGAACGAGATGGTAATAACATCGTGCTCGATTTTCCCATATCTGTATCACAGGCAGTGCTTGGAGATGAACTTGTAGTTCCCACGATCACCGGTAGTGCCAAGATGAAGATTCCTGCTGGTACGCAAAATGGCAGGCTCTTCCGTCTCAAAGGACAGGGTATTCAAAGCTTGCATTCCAGTGCCAAGGGAGACTTGATAGTAAGGATCACTGTTGTGATACCGAACAAGCTCTCCAAAGAAGAAACGGAAATATACACCAAGCTCAAGACCTTTGATCACAAACACGAGTTCAAGCCCGGCAAAGGTTTCTTTTCCAAGATGAGAGAGTTCTTTAGCTGATGCCTTCTTACTTTCTGCCCGATCTCAAGCCTGAGGTCGGTTCAATCCAGCAACTAAGTGGTCAAGAGCACCATCATCTCTCTGTTGTAAGCAGAGCCAGAATAGGGGATAGGATGATGCTCAATAACGGAAAAGGCATTCTGGCGGAAGCTGAGATTACCCAGATAGACAAACAAAGCAGCAGCTTTATAGTTACTGCTCTTCTATCACAGAGTCTGGTTCCACGCTATGCAATAGCACTAAGTCTCCTTAAAAACCAGAATGATGAGCTTGTAATCGAAAAGTGTACAGAGCTCGGAGCGGGTGAGTTCTTTCCTTTTACCTCCAGGTACAGCGTAAGAAAGCCCTCTCCCAGTTCGATAAGCCGATTTGAGAAGATCGCTCTGGCAGCTATCAAGCAGTGTGACAATCCATATCTACCTATGATCAATCCAGTCATGATTCTCAAAGCAACGCTTAGCTCTATCATAAGCAAAGGCTATTTGCCTGTGCTGTGCAGTGAGAAAAGACCCGACCTGTGGGCTGATAATCTGGATAAATGTGATCCCTGCTTTATAATAGGCCCGGAAGGTGGATGGTCTGAGGATGAGTATGAGCTCTTCAAGGAGATTCCTCATATCTCGATTAGTCCCTTGATCACCCGCGCAGAAACCGCTGCTATAGCGGTTGCGTCTCAATATCTACTCAGTTCCCGTATCAAGAGCTAATCGTTCCAAGATCAGCTCAATCAGCCCATTCTCGACCGTATCCGCTTCAATTTCGATATAGCTTAGCCTATCGTTCAGCTCATCTTTATGCAACAACTTGTCCAGGTCTTTGTGAGTACATATAAACTGCTGCTGTGGATTGGCTTTGATATCATCAAGAATAGCAGATACATCCACAAAGTTATAGTGATCAGGATATCTGTAGTGCTTCAGGAAATCAATCCCTATTGTACGGGCAGTCGCTTCAAAGGATTGTGGGTTTCCAATTCCTGAGATAAGGATTGGCTTATCAAGTTCTACTGGATCAAGCTCTTTTCCACTTGCAGTAAACAATCCCTTAACTCTCACCCTGCTGTGTAGCGGCTTGATTCCTTGCTTTTTGAGGCTTTGCTCAAACTCTGGGTTATTCGCAAAACCTTTGGAACTGATCACTACTATCTGCTCCTTGTTGATGCTACTTACAGGTTCTCTAAGGTATCCCGCGGGAAGCAGAAAACCATTGCCTATCCCGTAATCTTCACTAAAGACCACGATATCCAGATCGTGAAATACTTTTCTATTCTGCAGAGAATCATCCAGGATGATCAGATCGAGATCCGGATAGAGCTTCAATAGACTGATGATTGCAAGTTTACGGTCTTTACCCACTGCTACAGGTGTTTGTGGCAGTGCATTGCTGATCATATAGGCTTCGTCACCCAAGCTAAGTGCATCCTCATCCAGGATTGAGCCCAAGACTATCTTCATCGAATGCTCGTATTTACCTTTGAAACCTCGATGCGAAATTGCCAGCTTGGTTCCTCTCTCAGTCATAGCCTTAGCGATTGCAATAGTGAGTGGAGTCTTTCCGCTACCCCCGGCAGTGATATTGCCAATGCTGATGATTTTACATGCTGCTCTAAACTGGTTTCTGCTATTAAAGTGTTGCTTGATCTTGTGTAGTGCAAAGTACAATAGGGAAAGGGGATAGAGCATATAGCTTATCCCCGTTCTTCTGAATAAATGTCTGCGGATCAGATCCTGTAGCGTTGGCTACTCCTTATCAGGAAGACGACGTTCGATCAGCTCGACCAAACGCTCCACATCAAAAGGTTTGTACAGGATATCCTGCAGACCGTCCACCTTAGCTCTAACCAATACGTGGTTTGGGTCATAGCCAAATCCAGTCATCATAATAACTGGAAGATCTTCTTTATAATCTTTTATCCGCCAAAACAGTTCATAACCATCCATATCCGGCATTGCGATATCGGTTAGCACCAGATCAATCGTGCCTTTCATTATCTCCTGGATGGCAGTAAGCCCGGAGGAGAAGCCTTTGACTTCCCAATTAGGGCGCAGTGCTTTTATCTCATATTGAAGATTTGCTACCAGTTCGTCTTCATCATCCACGACGCAGATAACTCTTACCATTGTCTTGTTTCGTCCTTTGTGATTGTCTTGTATATTTTTATGTATTTATCACGTGTCTGTTCGACTACATCGAGTGGAAGCTCCGGAGCGGGTGGTTGCTTGTCCCAACCGATCTTTTCAAGATAGTCCCGCAGATACTGCTTGTCAAAGCTGAGCGGTGTTTTGCCAATTTCATAGGAGTCTTTGTCCCAAAAGCGAGAGGAATCAGGGGTCAGGACTTCATCGATAAGTATTACTTCGTTTCCGATTGTTCCAAATTCCAGCTTTGTATCGGCTACAATAATTCCCTCATCCCAGAGCAGATCGTGAGCGTAATTGAAGATGGCCAATGAGTAATCCTTGATCTTTACAGCCAACCACTCATCCATCCTGTGAAGCATTTCGCGGTAACTGATGTTTTCATCGTGTCCGCTATCAGCTTTGGTGCTTGGAGTAAAAAGAGGTGTAGCAAAGCGTTGGCTTTCCAACATACCGTCAGGAAGTAGCATTCCGCCGATAGTTCCGCTGCGCTTGTATTCACTCCAAGCACTGCCGGTGATGTAGCCGCGAACGATACACTCAAAGGGGATAACTCTGGTCTTACGAACCAGCATACTGCGTCCTTCCAGGTACTCTGCAAAAGGCATAAAGTCTGCGCCAAAATCCTCCACTTTGTCGCTGATGAAGTGGTTTGGCACAATGTTTTGAGTTTGTTTGAAGAAATGGATCGAGATTTGGGTGAGTATTTTCCCTTTATCTGGGATAGGTGTGGGGAAGACTACGTCGAAGGCTGAGATACGATCGCTGGTCACGATCAGGAGTTCTTCTCCCAGATCGTAGATATCGCGCACCTTTCCCTGCCAGCTTTGCTTCACATTGGAGAGCTTGCTGAGTTCATTATACATCATCTAACCTCTTTATATTTTATGTAATTATAGAGTATTCTAGCTTCGTCGGCAAGGCTTTTGTCCAGTGCCAGAAATTCATTCGGATTAAACGCCAATTCTTGGCAATGTAAATCTATCCAATCTTTGCCATCGTGATATGCCTTTAGTTGACCAGATTGTACATTGATCCGATCATCCCGATAATCAATCCTTCTTGCTTCAATCAGAAACTCCAGCCAGTCCTTGTAAAACTCGTGAAGCTTGATGGCATCTGAGAAAAGCTCTGCCTTTTCAAATTCAAGATCGTCGAAATACTTGTCGTGTTCGGTCTTGAGCATATTGATGATAGTATCAGTAGGCGTCATATATGACTCAAAAAGCAGTTTCTCGAGCTTTGCGATGTCTCTGGCGGTATCGCTCTCCGCTTCCGGAGCGAGATTGAGGCACCAACCGCGACATGTGCCAAGATCAAACTTTTCGCAAGGGAATGTCCCTGTCTCACAATTGGGCAGCATTAGTATACGTGAGACGCTATCAATGAAGTCGGCCAGTACAAACCTGCTGCGGAATGGACCAACATAGTTCCAATTCTCGATAGTATAATCTGCAATTTTGATAAATGGGAATGTCTGTGCATTCAGTGCCAGATAAACATAATCCCTCTGTGCAAACAGAGCTTGCTGCTGGATCGGCTTTTCTTGGGTAATAACGATTTTGAAAGCAATTAGAGCTTCAAGAGAGCTTTCAAAACGCTCCCAACAAATCTCATCACACAAGGTAAGCAACTCTGAATACGCGTTACCATCGGTGTCCCTACTCAAGATTGATTTCAGCCTTTGACGCAGATCTCCTGTAATCAGTGCGTACTGAGCTAAGCCTTCACTGCGGAAGATGACTATTGCCCAATCTCGGGGAAGACCTGCTAAATAGCTGTCTGTCAGATTACTAATAATGATACGTTCCATCCGAGTCATCATTTTGCTTGAGCTCTTTATGTCAAATCAATTCCCTTAGCTCTCTGCTTGAATCCTCTGGAGATCCTCTTGTGATCCTCTTGTGATCCCCTTGTGATCCCTTGGTGGCCACCAAAGGATCACCAGATTCATTCTTGAGTATTACCTTAGAATTCAATAGGCAAAGAAAGAATAATCCTCCTTCAGCTTGGATGATCTTATACTTAAGAATAGGTTCCAAAGATATGTCAGATAGAGCGTAAACAAACGGCATCAACTATGCCAGTTGAAAGAATTCAACAATAGACCTAGAATATGCAAAACAGTCTTCTTGTATGCTCTTGACAAAGAATTAGACTATCAGAATGTAATTAGGCAAGTAAATACTGATTGTGCAAGCTACATATTGTATAGTGAGTTAGCAAACAATGTCCTGGTATTAACCGGTTTGCCTCGGATGCTTACCGATGTTATAGAGTTAGTCGTTACAATTGGGTCTTTAACCCTATGTGTGTGTTCAACCAATAAAGAAAAGGAACGATACAATGAAAAAAGTCACTTTGTTTGTCGTCTTTATTGCAGTGCTCTCATTAGCATTGTATGCAAATGGCGTTGTTGCAGCAAATCAAAAGAACGATATTGAATTCGGAGCTGCTGTACCCGTAGTCAATCAAAGTCCAGCTCAGCCCAAGGATACTTCAGGCTTGCTAGTACCGTGGGATAGCAACTTTGTCTTGGCTATGAGTCCTAATGATGATAGCTATGTTGGTCCCATCAATTATGTGTTCAACTTCTCACTATATGGAAGTATCTATACAGAATGCTGGATCAACAATAATGGTAATGTCACATTTGATGGAGGCTATTCTTCATATACTCCTTGGGGTTTCCCGATTAATGGCTCTCCGATGCTGGCTCCCTTCTTTGGAGATGTTGATACCCGTGGAACAGGATCAGTTTGGTACAAGATTGAAGCAAACCGGATGATTGTGATCTGGGATGCGGTTGGTTACTTTGGCTCGCATACGGACAAGCTGAACACTTTTGAACTAATCTTTACTGATGGTACAGATCCTACAATAGGCATAGGAAATACAGTTGCATTCAGTTATGGTGACATGGCTTGGACGACCGGTGATGCATCTGGCGGAGCTGAAGGTTTCGGTGGTACTCCTGCAACAGTCGGTATCAACAAAGGTGATGGTGCGCTCTATGCTCAGATAGGTCGTTTTGATCAACCCGGGACTGCTTATGATGGCGGTTACGACAATAATGATGGTGTTGATTGGCTCGATAATCAGCTCTTCTATTTCAACACCGGCACAGGTGGCTCGGGTGTATTAATCGTTAGTCCTTCAACAGTAGATCTTGTAACTGCCAGCGGTGGATATCCCGGCGGAACAGAACCCGGAGATCCCGGTTTGCAGGGCTATGTCGCCAGCTATCCCGGCCCTGGCAACCAGACTATCACTATCCCAGTAGGCCCCGGCATCTGGAGAGGATGGGCTTGGTATAACAGCATTTGGAATCAAGCTGATGTTTTCCCGATGACTGGACCTGGAGATCTGGTATGGTCAAATGTTCCTTTCGGAGCAAAAGCTGATGTGCCCATCCTGATTGTCAATGATCAGACTTTGCCGGTGGAACTGAGCAGTTTCTCCGCTTTTGTGACTGCTTCAAATTTCGTGGGTCTGGCATGGATCACTCAATCAGAGACCAATATGAGTGGTTACAGAGTCTATCGCAATGAAAGCGCGGATTTTGCTTCGGCTATCAGCCTGTGGTTTGAGACCTCAACCAATAGCTCCACTCAGCATAACTATAGCTTCACAGATACCGAAGTCGAAACGGGGCATACCTATCGCTACTGGCTGCAAGCCGTAGAAATGGACGGCACCAGCACTCTGCACGGTCCTGTAGTCGTCAATGTAAGTGAAAGCTCAGTGCCTACTCTTCCCACTGCTACGGTCTTGGGTAATGCCTATCCCAATCCTTTCAGAGGTATGACCAATATCGATCTTACAGTGAAAGAGGGCGAAACTGCAATGGTTACAGTTTATAACATCCTCGGTCAGGTCGTCCGCAGCTACGAAAGAGGCCAGGGAACACACTCGCTGAAGTGGGATGGAATGGATCAGTATAACCGTCCTTGCAGCAGCGGAATCTATTTCTATAGAGTTACCAGCCCTACAATGAATCAAACCAAAAAACTGGTATTGGTAAAGTAAAAACTCAGTCGATTATATAAATAGCCCCGGTTTCCGGGGCTTTTTTGTTGCTGTAATGTGCTTTGTGCTTGCGAATGAAGCTGGGATTGTTTATCCTATATCTAAACGGAGATGTACAATGAAAGATAAATTCAAAGAAATCTTTAGAGATATCAGGGCAAAAAACGAATGCTCATTGCAGAACAGGGCTTTCAAAGACGAAGCAGCCTTCAGAAGTCGTGATGAAGAAGCAGACGATATGCGTTCCAGATTTGCTGTCGATAGAGATCGCATTCTCTACAGCGGGGCTTATCGGAGATATCACGGCAAGACACAAGTCTTTTCCTTCACCAATCTGATCGATGAGGAGATGACCAATCGCAATCTCCACATAGCATACGTTTCCCAGATCTCGAGAACCATTGGCAAGTACCTGGGGCTAAATACCGAGCTTATTGAAGCGATAGCTTTGGGACACGACCTGGGGCATGCACCCTTTGGACACGATGGAGAGAAGGCTCTTAGCCAGTGCTGTGAAGCAGCCGGGATCGGACAGTTTCATCATAATATCGAAAGCTTGCACATCGTGGACTACATATCGAGGAAGGGAAGAGGCTTGAATCTTACTTTCCAGGTACGAGACGGGATCATCAGTCATGATGGTGAAGTCCATAATACTGTATTAATGCCTGATCTTACAAAGTCTGAAGCAGATATCCAAAGCTATATTAACAACAAGAAAGAAGGCAAGAACGTGCAATGGATGCCGGCAACTCTGGAAGGTTGTGTCGTCAGAATTACAGATACCATCGCCTACATCGGTCAAGATATCGAAGATGCCATACGTTATAATATCCTGAAGCGTGAAGAACTTCCTGCTGAGGTAGTAAAGCACCTGGGCAATGCCAATTCACAGATCATAGATACTCTGATACGCAGCGTTATAATCAATAGCTATGATCAGGATTGGATTGCTTTTGATGAGGAAACTTCCGGCTACTTGCTGGAGCTAAAGCGCTTCAATTACAAACATATTTATACCGATGAGAACGTTAAAAAATCAAACCAGATCATCTACCGTACGATGAGTATGATGTTTGAAAAATACTTGGATGATATCAGCAAGCAAAACCGCTCGTCCAAGATATACAAGCATTTCCTGGATCACAAAGCTCCTGCTTATCTTGAGCAGTTTTCACCAGCCGAACAGGTACGAGATTTTATCGCTACCATGACTGACAGATACTACAATGAAGAAATAAAGGACTATTTCCTACCGTGGAAATGGTGAGAAGGACAACAATGAAAACACGTATTACTCTTATTCTGATCAGCCTGCTGATGATCGGGAGCTTGTTTGCTCAATACGACCGCTCTTCCAGCGACAACAGAACACCTGTCGTACAGGAAGCAACCCGCGCAGTTACCAATGAATCTGTCTTTGCAGATTTTCTTGCCGGTGGCTATCTGATGCCGATCTCGATTAATTATTACTCATCCGATAGTGATGATATCGAGGGCTTAAGTTCTGTCAATCTCAGCATCCTCCGCTGGGGTATCAACAATATGAAGATCAGAGGCGAGAAAGCTCCGATCGTGATGGGTTACCTCGGTCTGTTTGATAATGCCGGGCTTACTTATGCTTCGGTCAAAGCTGAAGAGAAGACAGCCTTTTATGCAGATATAGTTTCTGCTTATGCCGGTGTGACCTACCCTGTCCTGAACTATCTGGGCTATGTCAATGTAGGAGCAAAGCTCTCCGCCTTTACACAGACTCCTCTATATGAAGAAATTGAGTTGGGCGGGGCGAAGTATAAGTATGTCTATGACTTTGAAGATGACAATGGTGACCGTAGCATCAAGGAATCCACTCCGATCACTGCCGGACTGGAGCTTGCAGCTCGTGGAGGTTTTAGAGTATATCAGAACTTCTTCCTCAGTTTGACTGCAGGTATGCGCTATAATACCGCCAGAGACGGCAATTGGTATTTGAAGAGCGACGTAGATGATTGGACCAGTGGCAATTCTATCTTTGAGCCTGATCCCTGGCTGCCTGCCGTAACTCTGCCTTTACCCGAAAGGAATACAATCTTTGAAGGAGCCAGCCCCTTTGTCGGGATCAGTTTGGGAACAAATTTCTAAACCAAGATTGTACCGTAAAAATGAAAAAGCCTCGAGGAATCGAGGCTTTTAGCTATCAAAATTTACTGGTCGGGATGACAGGATTTGAACCTGCGACCACTTGAACCCCATTCAAGTACGCTAGCCGGACTGCGCTACATCCCGACCGGATGTGAAGCCCATAAATTCTACTGCGCTTTTTTTGGCAAGTCCTTTTTTTTTTGTGTGTGATGCCTGCTACGATCAATGAGATTGCACTATCTATATATCACTGGTAATAAAAGCTCAATCCATTTGAGACTATTGTAGTTTCATCAGAATTGCATGGCATAAATGGGGAGAGAAAGATCAGCTTGGGTGGGATTTGAGGAGTATTGCCAGACACAGAAGGACAGAGTACTTGCCAAAGCTCCCGGAAAACTTTGTATTGACACGTAATCTCCATTTTTAATATGGTGACCTACAGAAAATCATTACAAAAAGATAAATGGAGGAATCATGTCCGAGAATCTAGTTTATGGTAAGATCAGCTCGAAAGAAGCTATGGAACTGGAAGAAAAATATGGTGCGCACAATTACCATCCACTGCCGGTAGTACTGGCAAAGGGTGAAGGTGTGTTCCTGTGGGATCCGGAAGGAAACCGCTATTATGACTTCCTGTCGGCTTATTCAGCTGTCAACCAGGGACATTGCCATCCCAAAATCATCGGTGCACTTTGTGACCAAGCAAAAGAACTTACTCTTACTTCCAGAGCTTTCTTCAACAACAAGCTGGGTGAGTATGAGAAATTCATCACCGAATACTTCGGTTATGATATGGTGCTCCCGATGAACTCCGGCGCCGAAGGTGTCGAAACAGCTCTCAAGCTCGCACGTAAGTGGGCTTACACAGTGAAAGGTGTTGAGAAAGACAACGCCATTATCATTTTCTGCGAGAATAACTTCCACGGCAGAACACTCTTTGTGGTCTCCGCCTCAACCGATCCTGATTGCTATGAAGGATTTGGTCCTTTCATCCCCGGCGTGATGAAGATACCTTACAACGATGCTTCAGCCCTCAAAGCCGCTCTTGAAAAGCATGGAAAGAATGTAGCTGCCTTTATCGCTGAGCCTATCCAAGGTGAAGCTGGTGTCTTTGTGCCGGATGAGGGTTATCTGAAGAACTGCTATGACCTCTGCAAAGAACACAATGTTCTCTTTATCGCCGATGAAGTCCAGACAGGTATTGCCCGTACAGGAAAGCTCTTGGCCTGCGATCATGAAAATGTCCGCCCGGACATCCTGATCCTTGGCAAAGCTATCTCCGGTGGAGTGCTTCCCGTATCAGCCGTGCTGGCAGATAAAGACATCATGCTTACCATCAAGCCCGGACAGCATGGATCTACCTTTGGTGGATTCCCTCTGGCTTGCGTAGTAGCAAAAGCCGCTTTGGAAGTAGTCAAGGAAGAGAAACTTGCCGAACGTTCCCAGATTTTGGGCGAAAGATTCCGCGCTTCTCTCAGAGCAATCAACCACCCTATGTTGAAGCTTGTGCGTGGTAAAGGTCTGCTGAATGCCATAGTAGTCGAGCCCAAAGATGGCGTTGAAGCTTGGGACGTATGCCTGATGCTCAAAGAAAAGGGCATCCTCTGCAAGCCCACACATCGTCATATCATCCGTCTTGCTCCTCCTTTGGTAATTACCGAAGAGCAGCTTGATGAATGCGCAGCCATCATCAAGAGTGTCTTTGAGACTCTTTAATAGATAATTGAGTTATTCCGCCGGGTGTCACAATCCCGGCGGAGCTCTTTTGATAAAGATGGTTTCAGCAGATTTTCGTAGCGGATTCGTTTGCATAGTCGGTAAGCCTAATACCGGCAAATCGACTTTGATGAATAGGATTCTGGAGCAGAAGATATCCATTACTTCCCCTAAACCGCAGACCACCCGGTATGCTATCAAAGGTATCTGGAATGATGAGTCGCACCAGATAGTCTTTATTGATACGCCCGGTTATCTCAAGCCCAGATACGAGATGCAACGCAAGATGCTCAAGATTTGGAGTGATGCCTTGCGTGATGTGGATTTGATAGTATTTATGACGGATATGAACGGCTTTCCCTCTGAATATGATCTGGAAGTGCTGGAAATCCTCAAAAGCCTCAAGAATCCACAATTGGCTGTATTTAACAAAATAGATCTCTTGCACGATATTGATAAAGCTAAGCTGGAATCATATCTTCCGCCCTCGATCAACCAAGTGCATTACATATCTGCAAGGACAGCAGAGAACCTTCCGGCATTACTAGAGAGCATTACAAGTTATATCCCCTATCACGAGCCTTATTATGAAGAGGATCAGCTATCTGATCTGCCAATGCGATTCTTTGCCAGGGAAGTGATCAGGGAGGGTATCTTCCATCTTCTGGAGCAGGAATTGCCGTATGCGGCAGCAGTCTTGATAGAGAAGTTTACAGAACTGCCCGACAGATCGATCATCGATGCAGTTATCTGGCTGGAAAGACACAGCCAGAAGGTGATTCTGATAGGACGTAATGGCGCGATGCTCGCCAAGATCAGGCAATATGCCGAGCAGCAATTGAGCGAGTTTATGGATATGCCTGTGCAAGTACATCTGTGGGTCAAGATCAATCCCAATTGGCGAAAGAAAACAAATTCTCTGAAAGAACTCGGTTTCGATTGAGAAAAGTATTGACATAATTGGCTATTCGAGGAGATTCGCTTGGAGTGTGAATTCTGGTCTTGTTTTTGTATTTTTTAATAATCTTATTATTGAGTTGGGAATATGCGTCCGTATAAGCCAGAGATATCTGTAATGGTGACAGATATTGGAAATACCAAAACAAGCTGTGCATTGTACAAAGCTGATAATAAGCTTTGGCAGATTCGCATTGGAACCGATCCTAAGACGGTTCCTGAGGACTTGTTTGGGCAGATCAAGGATGCAATACCTGATGATATTTCAATTATCCAGCACGTTATCATCGCTAGTGTAGTCCCAGAGCTTACCGATGTTTGGATTCAGGTATTGGAGACTAAGTTCCATTGTGAATACCTGATTCTGGACGGCAAGAGCAGACTGGGCTTGAGACTTCCTTATACCGATCCTCTGGCGATAGGAGCTGATCTGATTGCCAATGCCTTTGGGGCGTGGAAAAAGTATTCACGGGATCTGATCATATTAGATTTGGGCACAGCAAGTACAATACAATTAGTACGAGCTGATGGGTTCTATGAAGGCGTCTCAATCATCCCCGGGATGGTAACTGCTGCAGAATCTCTATATTCCAAGACTGCCAGATTGAAGCCCGTAGAGCTGAGAGTACCGGACAAGCTCTTGGGCACCAGTACTCAAGAAGCCTTGCTATCAGGTATTGTGGGTTCCTATTGTCTGATGCTGGAGGCTTTTATTCAAAGTATTAAACAAGAGCATCCCCAATTTGAATCTATATTGACCGTAGCTACCGGAGGCTTGGCCAAAATGCTGGCAGAAGCGGTGGATTCTATCGATATCGTAGATCAGGATTTGACCCTGGAAGGCCTATATCTGGCATATAGAGAGTTAAAGGGACTATAAGAAGCATAACAGATGCGGATTAAGACACTGATTGTTCTGAACCTATTGGCAGCTATCAGCTCTCTGGCAGCAAATGTCTATAGTCCAAGGCTCTATCTTGAGGGTTATGCCCCGATAGTTTACAATCAACGAGATATTTACAAGCTTAACAAGGGATTGAACTTTACCAAGACCCAAGCTTATCAAATCCAGGGAATGGCTCCCACCCGCAAAGACACCTACAGCAGAGAGCATGACAATATCCGTATCAGCCTTACTGTCGAAGGTCAAGCTATTGTTCCTGATCTGGTGATGCCCTTCAATAGATACTCGGAAAATATTCGCAAGAAGATATTTCGATCATCTCTATTAGCTCAGGGTAAGATTAGAGCTCAGGCTACGCAACCTACACAAACCGGTCTGATCAGAGAGTTTGTAATTGATTTGCCCACAATTGCCATGCCACGAGCAGTGCAAAGAGTCTTGGGCTCCCGAGCGGGCAGGTTAAATCTGGACGGCACTCAGAAGCTAAGCCTGGAAGGTAGCTCCACAAAGCGCAAACGTGTCCCGATCTATGAGACGGAAAACAACGCTCGCTTTGACATGAAGATGAACCAAGAGACCAATCTCAGGCTCAGCGGAACGATAGGTGAGAAGATTGCCGTCAACTTAAAGTACAATTCACAGATGGACGAACAGATCTTCGATCCTAACAACATCAATATCAAGTACACCGGTGATGAAGACGAGATTGTAAAATCCATCGAGGCCGGGAATATAACTCTTTCGCTTACAGGATCACGCTATATAAGCTATTCTACCAGTTCTCAGGGTTTGTTTGGGGTCACCTCAAAGTTCAAGTATGGCAATCTGGATCTTTCTGTCATTGCGAGTAAGGAAGAAGGACAAAAGAACACTCAGACATATCTGGGAACCAGCCAAGCAGATTCTACTATCTTCCGCAGCAAAGACTATGCTGCACGTACAATGTATTTCCTGAATGATCCTTACGAGCTGTATGCTCTCTATACAGAAGATGATTTGGGACCCAATGTACCGCAAGGATACGTCAACAACGCAGTCAAGACCGATCCTACCGGTGCTTGGATTATCAAGAATCCCCTGTTGCTGCCAAAGCCAGGCACAGTGAAGCTATACCTCGATGATGCAAATATAAATAATAACATTGGCCTCCCTGAGGGTGATCCAATCTATATGAGCGAAAACGACTTCTATGTTCCTGTATATGAAGAACTGATTGAAGGAACGGATTTCGTAACGAATTACAACGCAGGTACGATCCAGGTAATGAGAGCTTTGGATAGACGGAGCACTCTTGCTGTTCGTTATGTCCAGGAAGACAATACACCCATTCCGGCAAATAGTGGTATTGAAGGCGGCATACTGCACGCCAAACCCATTCGTCGCCGCAATCAGGAATACAATCCGGATGATCCCAATAATGTATGGCATTACCAGATGCGTAATGTTTACAATATGAACAAGACGAACATCAAGAATGACGGCTTTACTCTTCAGATATACACGGAGAATGTGGATCGCACCAGAAACTTCTACGTGCCTGATTCACTTGCTGCAGGTACAATTGCTACATATACAGATTATCTCAGGATGGATAGCTCCGGAGACGGCTTGATCAATGGAGACGACAACACTGTCAATCTTGCTGCAGGATTGGTGACGATTCCATTCCTGGAGCCATTCAAACCTCTGGGTGATGGGATTGTCTATCAGGATGAAAACGAGAGTATCTATTACCAGGATATAGCGTTCTTTATGTCTGTAAAAGGCAAGATAGGCAGAGAAGCTATCGAGCTGGGACAAGGCGGGATTCTAAAAGGAAGCGTTCGTGTACTGGTTAATTCCCGTGTCCAGCGTGAGAACATCGACTACTTGGTTGATTACGACTTTGGCAGGATTACCTTCCTCACCTCCGAGGGAAAAGATCCTGATGCCAAGATTGAGATAGACTACGAATACCGCAGCACCTTTGCGGTTGCACGCAAGACACTGGCAGGCTTTAGGGCAGATTGGAATCTTACAGATTATGCCAAGCTGGGTGGAACGCTGATTTACCGTTCAGAGAGCGTTAATGACAAGCGTCCCAGGATAGGCAATGAAAACATCCAGATGTGGATGGCAAATGTAGATGGCACGATCAATCTCAAGCCCCGGTTCCTTACTCGATGGCTGGATGCACTGCCTTTGATCAGCACCAATGCAGAATCCAGAGTGACACTATCGGGTGAGATTGCCTATACCATCCCCAGTATCTACGGTGATCCTGACGGCAAGCAGAAGAGTGCTTATATAGACGATATGGAATCCATTGTCGATTCGTATCCCTTGGGCTCCACCATCAGTACCTGGAGTCTTGGAAGCCGTCCCTGGGCTACTTCCTTGGCAAAGGGACGTACTATTTGGTACAACCCCAAAAACATCCGAAGAGAACAGCTTGAAGACCCGTCAACCCTGACTGAAAGAGAAAAGAAAGAGACCGTGACAGTTCTGGCTCTAAAAGTCTTCCCCAATAATCTGGATATGCCGGGCTCAACTGTCTGGAGTTGGGGCGGTATTATGAAGTACTTGGGCAATCAGCTTGACTTTTCCCAAAAGAAATATATAGAAATTATGGTCAAGGTGGACACCAAAGAAGGTGAACCCTCTCCCAATGCCATACTTCATATTGATTTGGGTGATCTGAATGAAGATTTCTATACAGAATTCGGTGGTCTGGATACTATCAATAAGGAAGACAAGAACAACGATGGAGTCCTTACCCTTGAAGAAGACACAGGTCTGGACGGTATCCGTCATGGTGAGCCGGGTCATGATCCAAACGATCTTGCTTCGAATCAGATAGATCCCCAGACGGGAGATTATCCATATATAAACGGTACAGAAAACAACGGCATCCTGGATACAGAGGATCTGAATGGCGATGGCGTCTTAAGCCAACTCGACCGCTATTTTTCCTACGCAGTATCGCTGAATGACTCCCTCCATCTCGAAAACATCAACCACGATGGCTGGAGAGTCTATCGTATCCCGGTCACTGATCCGGCATATTATCAGATCGTCAATAACTACTCCACGGGTGTACTGCCTACCCTGAAGAAAATATCCTATGCCAGAATATGGCTGGAGACCAACGAAACTGCCAAAGTACTCATTGCAGATGCATCTGTCGTGGGAAACAAGTGGCAGGACTTCTACGTCCGCAATCAGCAAGGTATTCCTCTTACCGAGAGTGAGATGTTCCTCTATAATACCAGCTACATCTCCGGGATTGTCAACAATCAAAAGAACCGTATGCATTATACGCCTCCTCCCGGCACAGTCTATATAGAAGACCGCCGCGAGACCAATGAATCTGCCCTGACGCTCAGTATGAACAACCTGCAACCCGGCAATCACTGTCTGCTGCGTCAAAGATTGTTTGATCCCTACAGTCTGCTTTCCTACGACAAGATCCAATTCTGGATTTACCCCGAAGCTCATGATCTCTATACAGACAAGCCCGATTCACTCGATATCATTTTCCGGGTGGGAGCCGATTCGCTCAATTACTACCAAATCAATCAGCGTGTCGCTGTGATCGATTGGCAAGCCAAAATGGATGAAGATGCCTGGATAAACTACAGCTATGAGTTGCAGGAGATCTCCGCTCTCAAAGAAGTTAATCCCACTGCCCTGGAAGGCTCTGCAGATTACGGAACTTATACCATCTCTTACAAAGGCAGACCAACTCTTACCAATATCCGTGATATCTTCTTCGGTTTGGAAAATCCCACTGATATCAGTGATCCCAAGCCCTATACTGGGACGATTTACTTCAATGATCTGAGGGTGGCAGATCCGTATGAAGACATTGGTATCGCCAAACGTGTCTCCCTGAATACAGCCATAGCGGATTTTATCACGCTCGACATCAATTATGAGGACAAGAGCGAAAACTTCAATCCCAATATACAGCGAGGCAGGGCAAATACCTTTACCAGCCAGCGCAATTTTGACATCAATAACAAGTACTTCCTGCAAAAGCTCTTCCCGGCTTCCTGGAATCTGGATATCCCGCTCAACCTCAGCCGTACATACAGCATAGGTATCCCACGCTTTAGAGCCAATTCTGACCTCTTACGCGACAAGATCACTGATCCCATCGAGAAAGAGAGAGAGCAAAACGAAAGCTTGGTCTATGCTGCGGATATCGCTCTCAGTATGCGTAATGCACCTCGCAACAAGATTTTGGAATATACTCTCTATCGTACATCTTTCAGTGCCAGATATGAAGATTCCTATAGACAAACACCCACTACCAAGGATGACATACTGAGCTGGCGCGGAACTTTGAACTACAACCTCAGCTTCCCTTCTGACAAGGTAAGCGTGCCCCTCTTTGGCAGATATAGAATCGGCTGGTTCCCGACTACTTGGAACAATAGCTTTACCTTCAATGCCACCCAACCGGAAAGCTACAACTGGGAAATCAGAGAGAATGTTCCCGGGTGGTATGACCGTCCCCAGATCGTCGATACAAGAGTTCTCACTACCGATAACAATGTCAATTGGGCTTTGCTTTCCGATCTCAGCGTACGCGCCAGGCTCAATACCAAGCGTGATCTGATCCAAAAGAACTACCTAAAATCCATAAACTTGGGTAAAGAGACTGAGTATGTGCAGGATCTGGAGCTTTCATACAATCCCGCTTACCTGCCCCGTGTCTTCAATTTCAGTGCCACGCTCAGCACCAAATACTCCGAGTTTCAGCGTAAATATACTCAAACAGTCGATGGAGCTGTAGTAGATATCTTCCAATTGGATGGCGGCAATACCCGTGGCTTCCGCACTAACCTCGTACTACAAAACGCATCCATCTTAAGCGGTTGGGCACGTAAACTGGAACAGGCACACCAAGTAAGGGCTGCAAATCGCAGAGCTGAGGAATCAAGACGCGATTCAGACCAAAGCCAAAGTCCGACAGACGAACCCAAACCGGAAGAGCTCTCAGGAGAAGAACCCCTTGCCGAACCAACCGAAGAGCCTATGCCGGATAAAGACTTGCCCGAGGATGAGCTCAGACGTCTCGAAGAAGAGCGCATCCGCCGGGAAGAACTACTCAAAGAGATGGAAGGCAATCCGGAGCAATTCCCTGAGATGAAACCAGAGGATCAGCTTCCGCCTGCAGAGCCCGGTCAAGATAATCAAGACAGAATCGGCCCCTACATTCCCGGCTTGATAGTGAAGTATGTCGGTATGCTAAAGAATATCAACCTATCATATCAAAACAGCTACGCGATGAACTTTACAAGGCAGGAAGATAGGCCTTCATTCCCCTTCCTGATTGGCTTGCCACATTCAGTCCCAGCAGACTTTTTGGATGCCACAACCAATGATAATACACTTTCTCTATCCTCCGGCTTAACACTGGGCAGGGTCTTCGATAGCGTCGTAGCCTATTCCTACTCGATCAATAAACGCTATTCCGATGCCAGTAACCAGACCGTTGCGATGACTTTCCCCGATCTCTCCGTGACCTTCTCCGGTTTTGACCAGTGGTTTGGGATGTCCCGTTATGTAAGCGGCAGCCGGCTCAATTCAGCTTTCCAATACACTGTCCGTCAATCCGGAAACCTGGATTGGATCAAACCCAAACAAGAGACCCTTACCACCTCCTTTAGCCCATTAATCGGTGTTACGACCAATGTTATGAATGCACTCAGCGTAAACCTGAGCTATTCAGTATCGAGATCCCTTAATACCACCGATATGGAATCCTACAGTATCCTGAAGACGAACGATTCGCAGACGCTCAACGGTTCATTCTCCTACTCATTTAGAGCAGGACGTGGTTTTACCATACCCTTTACCAAGAAACGCATACATATCAACAACGAGCTGAGTTCCTCGCTCAATCTTGCTTATGAAAAGAATCACGACGAGACCAAGGGTCTGGATGCCACCCAGGTCGATCGTGACACCAGCCGCTTCTCGATAACTCCGGGAGCAACCTATCAATTTGACCGAAATATCCGCGGAGGCCTTACCAGTTCGTTCGAAGTAACGACTAATAAAAAGATGGATGATGGCACGACAATCTTCAGAATAGGCGTCTGGGTAGAAGTAAATCTATAGATAGCATGGCACTACAGCCAGCGATATAAACAATTACCTAAATACTACTATCCTAATATCCTGCAAATAATAGCTAACCGTGATTGTTTATCTACTCCTATGGCCCTCTCCTTCGATGCAACAATCCTAAGTCCATACAGGGTGGCTGTTTCCTGCCTGTTCATGCAGGATTCAAGCAGGCTACATGCAGGCTGCAAGCATCCTGTGAATGGGAGCCCTATTCTATTAGCATCTCCTTAGTATTGAACAGACTATTATATGAAGTATCTCTCACGATTCTCTCAGTTTGTGGGAGAATCGAGAGAGATAGGAGGGAGATATCTATGATCGAGCTTTAGGTAAGGCTGTGCTTAGCAGTAGTGCTTAAGTAACACACAAAAAAAACGGATGAGCTATCACACTCATCCGCATTGACTTATCAGTTTATTATGCTTTGAACTCGATTCCGGCTTTTAGAGCGCGCAGATTAGATTCTACGATTGCCTCACCCTTACGGGAAAAGATGGCAGTAATCGAAGCTTCCATTTCTTCAACAGAGAATCCCAAGTGCTTGATCGCTGCACCCAGCATTACGATGTTCATCGCACGGCTGGCTTTCACCTCTTTGGCAATGCTGTCGGCATCGAGCAGAAGGTGGTTTGGAATGGCATTGATTTCGGCATAGATCTTTTCCATCTCGGGATAGTTCGTGATATTGACGAAGGGGTTGCTATTGGCAATGATCCAGCCGTCAGGAGCAAGATAGGGTAGATAGCGCAAGGCTTCCATGGGCTCTACGGAAAGGATCATATCTGCTTGTCCCATCGGGATCAAATCAGACCAGATCTCGTTGTCGGACAATCTGAGATGGGATTGGACGTCGCCACCACGTTGACTCATTCCGTGTACTTCAGCTTGCTTGATTTGCCAGCCGCGTTTGAGAGCTGCTTCACCAATGATGGTAGCGATGGTCAGGATACCCTGTCCACCGACTCCGGCGAGAATAATATCCTTTTTCATTGCGGTGTCTCCATCTTGTTTTTACGTTTGAGGATCTGGACGCATTCGCGGCGCGGGATGATCACCGAGATGCCATTGTATGCAATCTCTTCTTTGTAGATCTGAACCATCTCATCGAAGTTCTTCTTGAAAGGCACAAACACGCGGATATGTTCTTTTTCCACTCCAAGCCCCTCGCAGATGGCTTCCAGTTTTCCGGCTGCAGTGTAGTCTTGTCCGCCGGTCATACCTGTCGTTGAGTTGTCCAGGATCACTATCACTACGTTGCTCTTGTCGAAGATGCAATCCAGCATGCCGGTGAGCCCGGAATGCGCGAAAGTGGAATCACCAATCACGGCTACAGCTGGGAAGAGGCCTGCATCAGCGGCACCCTTTGCCATAGTAATCGAAGCTCCCATATCAACACAGGCATTGATCGAATTGTAGGGAGGCATAAAGCCCAGTGTGTAGCATCCGATATCGCTGAAGACGTGTCCCTTGCCATATTCTTTCATAGCCTCATTGAGAGCCAGGAAGCTATCGGCATGAGGGCATCCCACACAGAGAGCAGGCGGTCTTCCGGCGAGCACTTCCGGAATGTCTTTACCATAGGTATCCGGCAAACCGAGAGCTTGTGCCACTTTGTTTGGATTGAGCTCGCCATCCCGAGGGATAGTGCCATCCAATCTTCCATGTACCGGCTTTTCCATACCGAGGCCGAATCCCTTGAAGAGCTCTTCCATCAGAGGCATACCTTCTTCAAAGACTATCAAGGATTCGCATTTACTATAGAGTTCGCGGATCTTGTTCTTGGGTACGGGATATTGGCTGATCTTATAGACAGGATAAGGGATCTCTTCACCTTTGAAGGCTTCACGCAGGTAATTGTAGCCGAGGCCTGTAGTGATGATGCCTTTGGAATAATCGCGTGCTTCAAGTTTGAAGCTATTGAAGGGGGAATCGAGTGCTTCCTGTTCAAACTTGTCTTGAAGGCTGATCAGATGTTTATACTTCTTTCTGGCAATCGCAGGAAGCAGCATAAACTGATTGATATCATCCGGCTTGTTCAATGGATTCTGGGTGAGAATCTGGCGTCTGCTGACTCCGGCACGGGAGTGGGAGAGACGTGTCGTAAGCCTGATCATTACCGGGACATGGTATCTTTCGGAGAGTTCAAATCCCCAGAAAGCCATATCGTAGCATTCCTGTTGGTTGGAGGGTTCCAAGACAGGGATCATAGCGAATTTGCCGTAGAAGCGTGAATCCTGCTCATTCTGGGATGAATGCATCGAAGGATCGTCCGCGACTGTCACGATCAAGCCGCCGTTTGCGCCTGTGAACGCGCTATTCATAAAGGGATCGGCAGCCACATTGAGACCTACGTGTTTCATCATCACCATAGTTCTCTTTCCGCTATAGGACATACCAATAGCAGATTCCATAGCTGTCTTTTCGTTTGAGCTCCAGGTGCGGTGTATGTTGCTCTCCGCTGCTTGTTTGCTTTGCTGGGCGTATTCCATGATCTCCGTGGAGGGAGTACCCGGGTAAGCATAAAAGCCGGAGATGCCCGCATCAAGAGCACCCTGTGCCAAGGCTTCGTCGCCGAGTAGCATCAGTTTTTCCATACTTTCTCCTTATCTGTTTTATATTGTGACATGTTAATAATAGTACTTTAGCTGAGCCCAAAGCTCACGTCCGCGCATGGGAAGGCCTGCAAATTCGCTTGCCTTGGAGCCAAATATGCGCTTCATTCCACCCACAAGATGGAGTTCATTGGTTATGGCGCGGTCAATGGTAAAATTGAGATCCACATCCTCAGGCAGCTTTTGCCAGTTGCTACCCAACCTGCCGTAGTTTTGGAAGAGAGTGATCAGGTAGTGCGTTCCCGTGGCGTAGTAATCAAGCTCGGTGCTTGAGCTAAGAAGCTCATGATAGGTGAGACGCCTATAGTTACGCTCTGGAAGGTAACACAGATTTAGGTTGAATTGTTGCCTTAGGACAGCATCCTCAGCTTTTAGAGAGAAACCACCGCCAAAGCGAAAAGCAAACTGATCGGTAAAACCAATTCCGGGAACCTGAGTGAGTAGGTCACCGAAGAGAGTGGGCTTGCTGAGAGTATAGGTCGTGGCTGCTTCGAGATGGAAGTCCTTAAGCTGGGCATTTTCGGGAGTCATCTTGAAGTAATCAGCTCTGAGATTGAGAATCTTGAGGGCAATTCCGGCTTTGTTGGGACGGTGTATCCAAGTATAATCATCTAACCGATCACGATGATCAGATAGATCAATGCTTGCGGATTGACTGAGCTCAAGATATTCATACTTGCCAAGAATGGGTTTGTACTTCATTGATATGGCTGGAGCCAGCTTTTGAAAATCAGTGATCAGTCCAAGCTTGATATCTTCAAGGAAGATTCGTTGTTGGGGCAGATGGTAGGCAAGATTCAAGGCAGTCTGACTACTTTGATGCATGAATTGCAGATCAAAAGCATTGTTGTCAAATTCGATTTGGCTATGATGGAATAATCTCAGATCTATGCCATCATCTGCAGTGCCGGCTTGTTGATCCCATGCGCTGACAGCTATCTCACTTGATGGTTGCGTCCAGAGTAGTTTCCCTTTTCGGTACTCCCTAATATAATGGCTGAGGCTGAGCTCGTAATTAGTGCTATGAAAGCCATCTGCTCTGCTGTAGAACAGGCCAAGAGCTGGATTAAGTGTATGCGCTCCGGGTTTGATCAATGCACACAGATTGAGGCGGTGTGCCTTGTAGCCGGCATTATCGATGGTTGGGGCGTATTCCAGTACAATGGCCTTGAAAAGCGGATCAACGGGGTAATGTGATAATCTGGCAGCCAGATCGCCATTGGTATCAACGCTGAGCTCACCAAGTAACTTGATGGGCTGTGTGGGATTGGATATAGGAGCTTGCCTTGGCGTACTCATTAGTGGAGTAAGGAAGGGGGGAAGCGAGTCATAAGCTGTGTGGCTGGGAGAATAGGTAAGGGTTTTCTTGTATAGATAAGCCTTGATGGGAGAATCAGCGACGACAGTTTGCTCCGGGAGCTCAACCACTTGTGCCAGGCAGAATGAACTAAGAAGGATCAGTATCAGTAGCAGATGTCTCATCTCAGGCTCTCCAATTTAGTGTTGATGAATAGTATCTGATCCTCATCCAAGATGTTCAGGCTCTCCCAAAAAAGTTGTTGTGCTTCGGAGATTGCTCCACTTTGTAGCAGGGCTCTGATCTGGAGAAAACATGCAGCTTGTATGATATCCGGGAAATCGGGGTAGAGCTCTCTGATACGAGTGAGGGAGCGGATCGCATCTTGGTAATTATCAAGCCTGAAATCTGTTTCTGCGACCACGAGGTATGCCTGGGCATAGTAGTAATCAGACAGGTTCATATCCAACAGATTGATCGCTGCAAGTCTTGCTCCGGGTATATCGTCCAAATGGAGTTTGTATCTCATGAAACTGGTGAGTGACCAAGGATTTGCTTCTGCATATTCAGAACCGAGCTCCCAGATATCGGAGTAGGATAGAAAGTCCAGGGATTCCGAACATTCCAGCATTCTGATCCATATATCCGGTTCTCGCGTGGCAGTAAAGGCTGTTCTCAGCTTTTCCAGAGCAGCTTGATAGTCTTCGCCCAGGATATCCAGCTCAGACCATTTGAGCAGGGCAGGGATGGATTGACTTTCAGAGTAGATACCGGCAAGCAGGCTGTCAGCTTGATCTGTTTGATTGAGCTTAATGAGCGATTCTGCCATGAGTAGTTCGATCTCGTTCTTGCGATCTGATCCTGCTGCAGCACGGATAGATTCCGCTTCATTGAGCAGCATTTCCCACATACCACGATCGGCATAGAGTTTGACCAGGATGTATTGTAGTTCAAACTTGATGTAATCAGAGCTAAAGAGATCAATCATCGTAATCAGATCTTCAGCTTCATCGAAACCGCTTACACGGGAGAGACAGAGCTCGATACCGGAGAATACTTCTCTGAGAGTTTGGCGTTCTTGCTGAGTAAAGCCGGTCTTTTCCTTGAATCTTCTTAAGACACTTGCCCATGTGCGGTAAGCACTTCCATAACGGCTGAGATTGAAATCGATTGTAGCCATATCAGAGAGCACGTTGTAGAGATGTGATGAATCAGGGAATTGGGCAAGGAATCTGTCATAAAGGTCCATTGCCTGGCTGGTGTTGCCGGATTGCATGGCTGATTTGGCGGCCAGAAAAAGATAGGTATCGGGATTGGCTTGGCTGCCGGAGAGCTGAAGATAAAGATCTGAGGCTTCCCTGAATCTGCCTAATTGATAAAGCGTAAGAGCTTGATAGCTGAGTGCTTCTGTTTGCTGGATGCTATATTGACTGAGGTCATATACTCGTTGGTAGCTCTCAAGAGCTGCAGCAAACTGCCTGCGATTGAAGTGAATATTGGCCCTTAGTAAAGCTGTGTCCCGGCTCTGAATTGCCAGGCTATCCATTACGGAAAGAGCCTGAGTATAGTCCTGATTGAAGTAAAGTGACTGGGCAAGTCTCAATCTGAGCGCATCATCCGAAGGATGAAGGTCTAATAAGGACCTGTATCCTTGGGCAGCAAGTGTGTAATTGGAAAGGAAGAAATCAGCTTCTGCCAAGTAGAAATCTGCTTCGGGGATCAGCCTTGAATCAGAATGTCGCGTCTTTAGCGCGTTCATACGAGACTTTGCTTGGGTATAGTCTTTGTTTTGAAAGGAAGTGATGCCAAGGTTGAACCAAGCCCGGTCTCTAAACAGGCCGTTGGGGTAGAGATTGAGATATCGGTTTAGGTTTTCTTCTGCCTGGTTATTCATTCCCAGCATCAACCAGCACTCTCCGGTCATGGCATCAGTTCGCTCTTTCTGGAAGGCTGTCAGGTCGTAGTTCTTGCTGCGGGAGAAGAAGCGCAGCGCATTCTCATGCTCATTTCTCTGGTATGAGAAGCTGCCGGCTAGAAAGTATGCCTCTCCTAAAAGATTAGATTGGGGATTGGTTTCGATGAAATTCAATAGCTGGGTCAAAGCGGCTTGCTGATCACTTTCGAAGAGAATCTTCAGTCGTTCGAAGTAGCTACGGACGGCAATGTCGTAATCATTAGATCCAACGAGGTCAGCAAAGATGTTGTCAGCTTCCAGGGTAAATCCTCTTCCTCTAAGGAGTAGGGCTCGGAAATAGGTGGAGGTATCACTACTTTGTGTGAGAGCAGCTTGGTAGATCTCAGCCTTATCGTAATTGTTTTCCAAAAGCCAGCGGCGTATGTTTAACAATCTGATAGCATTGCTTGTATTATCAGGGATAATCCCATACTCCAGTTGAGCTCCATCGAAGTCTTCATAGTAACCGACTCTCAGATAGAAACTAAGTAATGCTTCGAAATATGGTTCTTTTGGGGTTCCCGGATTGTTAGCAATCAGATTGTCCAGCATCCTTATTGCAGCGCTAATCTCCTTAAGATTAAGGAGTACCGAGAACATCTCGAGTTTTATCTTATTGTCGCCCTGTATCCCTTCCAAGGCAGTTTCGTAGTATCTCTTAGCGCTGAGGAATTGTCCACCCTCTGCGAAGATTCTTGCCATCCAAAGCGATCCGTAATACTTGTAGGACTCGAAATCGTACTCTGAGATGAGCGTTTGAAATGACTCCTGTGCTTGGTGGAAGCCCCCCAGATAATAATAGCAGATGCCTTTGTGTAACAGTGATTCTGCTCTTAATACGGGATCGATTTCGTCTCTGAGAAGCAGATCATAATCTGCGATAGCCGCTTGATAATCATTATAATAGAAAAGGGTCTCTGCCCTTATGAACCGTATGGTTGATCTATGTTCATTTCTGGGGTGTTTGAGCAGGAATAGCTCCGCTTCTGCCTTGGCTTCAGCCAGATGAGCATTTGTGTACAATGCGTGTATCCGTTCAAAATCCCTTTGCGCACTGCTCTCCAGAGCAAACAATGCGCTCATACTTAACAGTATGAGTAGTGATAATACAGCGGTTCTGATATGGGGCATCTTACCTCAACGAGCCTTCACGGGAAGGCTGATAAATACTGTTGTTCCTTCGTTTTCTTTGCTTTTGATCCAGATTTGGCCTCTATGCAATTCCGCTATCCGACGAGATGTTGCCAAGCCAAGTCCCAAGCCTGATGAGCGGTATTCTACCGTTCCGGACTTGTGAGCATATATCTCGTTTAACTCATAGAACTTGCGGAAGACATTCTTAAGCTGGTATTCCGGTATGCCTATTCCATTGTCTTGGACAAATATCACTACAGAATCTTTACCATCGATCTTTTCTTGTTGGAAAGCGGAGATCCTGGCTCCAATAATCACAGTTCCAAAGTCGTTTGTAAAGCGTATTGCATTGAGAACTATGTTGTAAATCATCAAATGCAATGCCTCCCAGTTCGCTTCGAGCATGGGCAGGTCTTTTTCAATCTCCATTTTGATGAACATTTTGCGTTTGCGTGAGAGAATCTCTACTTCCTGTTGTACAAGCTCCAAAATCTCACGAATATCAATTGGAGCTTTGACCAACTGCTTGGTGAGATTGTAGTTGTTCATCGTAGTGATATCAGTCGTAGTTAGGATTAGCTTCTTGACTGAGTTCTCAATCTTCTGGATTATCTCTTTGCGTTCGTCTTCGTCCGCGTAGAGGTTTCGTTTTAGTCTGGAAACATAGCTCTGGAGCGTTGTAAGAGGGGTATTGAGCTCGTGTGCGACAATCGCCATGAATTCGTCTTTGAGCTCTTCAAAAGCATTGAGCTCAGAATTCTTCCTGATCACCGATGCGTATTGGCTGGCATTCTTGAGGGCAACGCTGATTTGTTCAATAAACAAATCCACAATTTCTGTGGTCAGGTACATCTCACGGTTGTTTTCGCCCAAGTTATCCAGATATAAGAAGCCGTAGATGGCCTCATCAATGCGAAGAGGAGCACAAAAGAGTGCATTGATCGAATAATCTTGAACACTGATTGAGCCTTTAAAGCGATCATCTTCCAAAGCGTTATAGGAAAAGACAGGTTCTCCCGTTACTGCGCTGGTACTGATTGCTGATTTACATATCCCTGATATGGAGGATAGCACTTGGTTGTTTCGATCTAGGTGAATATTATAGACGTTGTTTCCCTCATTATCTTTCTTTATCAGGAAACCGCGACTACTGTTTGTAAAGTTGATTGCTGCAGTTACAATCTCGTGCTCAAGGGTCGCGATATCCACTATCCTCATCAATTCGTGCGAGATCTGCATCAATTGGTTCATCTTCTCTATCCGCTGTGTTATCTGTGTGTAATCCCTGATTCGAATAATCAGGGCCGAGAGATGCTGTTTTATGCTGCGCAGGATTGAGAGTTCCTGTCTGGAGAATTCCAGTTCGTTTTGATCTGCCAGAATCAGGAGACCAATCGGCTTTGTACCCGTCTTAAGGGGGACAATTACCACGTTTTGCTCTTGGAAGTTTGTGGTAACGATGATATCGCTCTTGACTGCCTTATCGATGTAGGGATGTAACTCTGGCGCCAAGATGCGGTCTCTTTCACAATTTAGGCACTGAACAGTATAGAAACTGGAGATACGCTCGGAGTATTCCATCAGGCGGAATTGCCATGGGGATATAACCTGTCTTAATCCTTTCTCGATCAGGAATTGGATTCTATCCACAGTATTGACATTGGCAATATTATACAGCAGTTCGTTCCAATTACTGCGAAGGTCTTTTCTTCTGGATACGATCTCAAGCATATCAAACTTGCGTACGTTCTTTAGACCGTACCTGCAGTAGCCAAGATAGTTTTGACGATCTTCTTCATCTATCTCAGTGGTGATTTGTTCCAGGTACGTCTTGTAGTCATCAAACACTTTCTGGGCTATTGATTCAGCTCCCAGATCCATTAAGACCTGGATTTTAATCTGGAATAGTTCAACAACCAATTGGTAGTATTCGCGGTCTTGGCATTCCTGCATTGTGGAGTTGCATCGGCGCAGAATGTCTCTAAGAGGTATCTCGGTATTCAAGAGGTCTAGCTTTAACTCCCAAATCAGCAGGTTGTAAAGCCAGTATTGGTAGTTGTGGGCTTGGACCATGTTCTTGGCAATAACGAGCAATTCCTGAGCTCGCTTGTGATCCCCCAGACCGTAGTAGCAGGTGATCTGCAGCACGTAAAACACTGCTATGGCGTAGTTATTGTTGATATCTCCCGCATACTTCATGGCCTTTTTAAGCTCAGCCTGAGCTTTCTCAAAGTCCTTTTCCGAAAGAGCCAATAGGCTTAAGATATTGTGATAAAACTCATCCTCATAGATATGCTTGTAGTTGATATGGACATTCTTTCTGATCAGCTTCTTCAGCTTCTTGGGATTTGCCATTTCGTGAAGGTAATAAAAGTAGGTTTTTACCAAGGGATTGATCTCCCGGATATAACCGGTGATCAGCTCAGGCTCATTCTCTTGGATGAACTTATAGTAATAGGAGAACCCGCCTATCTTGCTCTTGGCAAGAGCCAAGTTGCGTTGAATAGAATCCAGATACTTTTTACTGCCTATGCTTAGGATCAAGTCCCTGCTTTCGATCAGCTTATCTTCTGCCTCCCGGAAATCTCCCATTTTGATTCTTGCTTCACCCTGATTAAGCAGTGCTAGTGCTTTATTCATCACGAGATTGAGCTTATCAGCATAATAGAATGCCAGACGGGAATATTCTTCTGATTGCAGGATCAAACCCTGCTTCAGGTATAGATCCGAGATATTGTTGTAGATCAAGCCTAGGTAGCGTTTGATGTTGTATCGTTTCCAGATATTCAGAGCGCTATTGAGGTGCTCTGTGGCTTCTTCTATGTTCTTTTGGTCACTGTAGAATACACCGAGGTCATTATGCATTGCTGCCAGACGTATCATTACATTAGTATCGTGTTCTGGGGGTAACGTCTCAAAGAAAGTCTCGATAGTCTTGATTGCACGGTCTGTGTCTTTCATCAGCGAGTAGTAAACCGCCAGTCTATCTACGTAGAGGATCTGCATATCAAGAGGCAGAGTAAATCGAGAAATCTTATCAAGATATTCCTTCATGATCTTGGGATCAATACGAGTATAGATCTGGGCCTGATACTGCCAACAAAGGATCTTCTGTTTGCCTGTCAGTGCTGTATCTTCTGCTTTGCTAAAGTTCTTGACTGCGCTCTTTACGTTTTCTGATAGCAGATCCATCGTTCCCAAGAGGATGAACTTCTCAAATATATCTGGCACTTTCTTAAGTTTCTTGACCAGTGTTTCAGCTTGTTTTACAAAACCGGTGATCTCTGTCTTGGCTTGAAACAGGTTCAGATCCTCAATCACTTCCTTCATAGGGACGTCGAGCCCGGAATCAACATCAAGCAGTACAACCTTCATTATTGTCTCGTAAGCATCCTCTTGAAGATGGTCTGCATCGTAGATATGATATAGCTTTAGAAGGTAGTATCTGGTCTTCTCAAGATCTCCGGCTATTTCTGCATTACGTATTATGCCTCTGCATAGCTCCGGACTGTGGATTACCTGGTCTTTGTAATGATCGAGGACTTTCTTTGATATGGCTATATGCTCAGTTGGTTCGAGTTCAGAGATTAGCCTTGCCTTTGCTTCCTGGAAAGAGAATTGATAGTCTTTTCCATCTTTCAGAAGCAACTCATTGTAAACAGCTTCATTGAGCAACGAGTAAAGCTCTACATCGCTAATCTCAAGGATGCTTCTGATAAGTGATCTGGTTAGTTTGGTCTGCACTATTGCCAGCTTTTGCAGGTACTGATAGTTGTTTATGGTTAGGTGGCTCATTCTGGAATAGACAGAATGTATCAGTCTGGTAGGCAGTGCATAGCCATCGAGGTTCTCGGGATACCGGAATCTATCTTCAAAGACTATTTTCTTCTTCTGGATCAGATCAACCAAGATCTCTCTGATAAAGTGCGGATTACCCGCAGAGCGGGCGAATATCGCCTCAACCAGCTTATCCGGCAGTTTCTCTCCCAATAGTTTACTTGTATAGCGTGAAGCTTCATCATAATTAAGTGGTGGAAGAGACAAAAGGATCGTATGATCCAGCAATTTGACCTTGTTAAAATCGTTACAGCTCAATACTATCAGTACACGACTCTGCACGATAAACGATGATAGGAAATTGATAAAGTCAATAGTGTGTCTGTGTACAAACTGGAAATCCCGGATGATAAAAATCACCGGCTTTCGTTCAGACAGCTCCTTAAGCAGCATTCTGACGCTTTCAAAATCTGCCATCAGTTCTTCTTGGGATTGTGCTATGCCTTTGGCTTCTTTTTCCGATTCAAACAGGTAATGCTTGAATTTACCTGATATCTGCTGCAAGGTCTGATTTGAGCCCAATTCCTCTTGCGAAAGGGAAGCCAGATACTCCTTAATAAGAGCGAAAAATGCTTCATGATCTGTCTTAGTACAGCTATAGTCGAATAGGAAGTACTCGCCACTGAGAATATGATATCTGAACAACGATAAGATACTATCCTTACCCAGTCCATCACCACCAACCAGCGAGATGGTCTTTCCATTGCCAGCCTCGACAGCCGGGATAAAATCCAAAAGCTGATGAGAGTATTTCTCACGAACGATGTAGCTATTGAACCTGATTGTATTGAGTATCGACCACGATGATGAGAACGGATAGTCTTTGTGCTGTATTCTATTGATATATCCGATAATCTCCTGAGCATCGAGGAAACGGTTCTCGGGATTCCTCTCCAGCAGTTTTAGTATAAATTTCTCCAGAGGGAGCGGGATATCAGGATTGAGTTCAGAAGGAAAGATTGGAATAAAGTACTGCTGATTACCTGTCATCAGAGCGTTGATCTGATCTATACTATATGGCAATGAACCTGTGGTTATCCTATAGAGCATTACGCCGAGTGAGTAGAAATCGCTGGTATGATTGGCCCCTTTGCCCATATATACTTCCGGAGCGATATAGGGGAGAGTTCCTGAGACCATTTGAGAATCAGCGCTGGAATCGACCTTCGTAAATCCATAGTCAATAATCCTAAGCTCCACTTTGTTGTTCTCAATCTTGTATAGGACGTTTTCAAGCTTTAAGTCTTTATGGATGATATTCTGAGCGTGTAACGCATTCAAAGCATACGCAATTTGGACAATTATATCGTACAAAAGCTCAATTTTCGTCTTACTAAAGCGGAAATTATTCAAAGTGGAGCCGTCGAAGTAATCGCTGATGAAGTAGATGTGATCACCCACATGGCCAAAATCTACCACATGGCTAAGGTTGGGATGCTCAATCTTAGTAATATGATGCATCTCCTCAGCACTAAACCTGGAATACAGTTCGTCCGAAGGGATATACTGAAACAGCTTCAGCGTGTAAAGCTTGTCTGTACGAATATCCCGAACTTTATAGACAGTTGCCCAGGAACCTGTTCCCAAGCCTTCCAATACTTCGTATCTATGGTCTATATACATTACTGCTCCTATAGATTAAGAAAAATCCAAGTGGTGGGCAAAGGGGAGATTTGTCAACCCGAAATTGACCTTATCAGTTTGTCCAGGATCGCAGATTGTCTAGAGCCTTCCAATTCACTGCAATCATGTGTGTTTCGGGAGTAACTACCACTACTCCAAGCTTCCCAGCATTTCTCAACAAATGCCAAAACTGCGGGGTCTTCAGCCGTCTGCGCCGTAAGCCCGGCATCATATTTGCGGATCAACTGGGCTGCCTCACTATCTGTATCTCCAATACACAAGATCGGTGTTCCGGATGCCAGATATTCAAACAGCTTTGTTGTAAGCATACCCTTACTACCCGGATAATCATTGATCAGCAATACCAATAGCTCCGAATTAACCATCTCGACTATTGCATCTCGATGACTCAAAAAGCCTACTTTCTTGATCATCAGCTTTTCTGTTTCTTCAGTTCCTGATAGATACTCATCGATACCTTTGGTTCCGATAAAGGTGAATTCTGCTTTTTGATCCAAAAGAATTTTGAGTAGAGGAGTGATATTCTGCCCTGCAGTCAACTGCCCAATGTATTTTATACGAAATGTCGTGGATCTGCGATACTCAACATCGGCAAAGTCATGCTTACTGTATCCATTGTAAAAAACGTGTTTATTCCCTGAGGGCAGTTCATTGGAAATATTGTGCGAGATCACGCTAATCGCTGTCGCCCTCGAAACCACTTTTCTCTCCAAATATCTATGAATCATCATTGTGAGACGACTCGGTTTTGCCAGGAATAAGTAGTGGATTTTGGACCAAGGATCACGGAAGTCCGCCAGCCAGGGCTTCTTGAATCTTTTACTTAGAAATAGCCCACACAAATGGGTGGAGTGGGGAGGCCCAGTAGTAATAATCAGATCATAATCTGATCTTCGCAGTTCTCTACAAGCTGTCGAAATAGCTGCCGGCAACCAACTGATGCGTACATCTGGAATAATCAGATTGATCCTGATCCAGACCATCATACGGCGTATTAAGCTGTCATCCTTTGAGCTGTTTAGGTCGCCATAAGGCAGCAGGCCATCCTTTTGCCAATTGGCAAGCAAGCTCGAACTCCCCGTACGAGTCACTCTCAGTTCTGCCGGAAGCTCTGTTAACAAGCTTTCATCCAGATAAGGGTACGCACCTTTATTCGGACATATGACACGGATTTCATGTCCAAGAGATATCAAGGCGGGGATAAAGCGATGCCATCTTTGAACGGCAGCACCTCCTGCCGGAGGAAAGTAATATGATAGGATCAATATACGACTCATAAAGCTTGGATTAATTCTGCGAGTTTCTTCCAGGAAAAACGTTTGCGGTAGTTTGAGATATGCATCTGCATACGATCCAATGCATTTGATTTGAAATGCTCAATCACTGCTGTGGCTATTGCTTCAGGATCTTCGGGGGCAACCAGATATCCCGTTTCACCGGGCTCAATGTACTCTTTCAATCCACCTACATCAGTAGCCAAGACAGGTACTCCAAAGCTATATGCATTCGCTATCACGCCACTCTGGGTTGCGGTTCTGTAAGGCAATACGCAAAGCTGAGATTTGTTGAAGAAGTCTGCCATCTCCGTATCGGAGATATAGCGGAATTGAACGTCAACGCTATCCTGGATACCCAGTTCTTCCATCAACTTGAAGTACGGTTCTGTGTCACCGTACACAGCTCCGGCGACCACAAGTTTGAGCTCCGGGATTTCCTTTAGGATTGAGGGCATTGCTCTTAAAAGCAGATCAAGCCCCTTGTATGGCTTTATCAATCCAAAGAACAGTATCTGCTTATCTTGTTGACTATTTGCAGCTTGTTCCTTCTCTTCGATTGGGTGAAAGCCAAGGATGCCTCTTCGTGCAATTGTATTAGGCAGCATTCTTTTCAATTGATCCTGACAAGCTTTGGATAGCAATACGATACGATCTGCTTCACTTAGTGCTAACTTACGGAACAGGCTTCCCAAAGGCCATCTTTCATGACTTTCGATGTTGTGAGCCAGAAAGATTATCTTGCAGTTCTTTATGCCAGAAGTGATGAACGCATAGGATGGAGCAAAGAATGGCAGCCAATATGATACGATCAAGAGGTCTGGCTGATATAGCTTTATTGATTTAACAGCATTGCCCCAAGTCCAAGGCAAATATGGCGTGTAAACATCTTCTATTTCCGGTAAATCCTCTCGTACAATCTCCTCTGTTTGGCTGCCTCCCGGGAATAGTATTGAGGGATATTGACGGACGAAGTTGAAGAGCTTGACTTCAGCACCGGCATCTCGCATGGCGAGGGCTAAGTTCAGGCCAAAAATGGAGATACCACCCCTTAAAGGCGGCGCTGGCCCCAAAAAAGCTATTCTCTTGTAATATAAGCTATCCATAAAAGGCAAATGTACTGATGGAAGTTTTACGTCAATATAAAAGTCTAAATCGCTCCATTGTGCCCTGAGCGGATGCAGTTAATTAGACTTGACATCACATCCTGCATTGTTAACAATGGCGATAGAAAAAAAGGAGGATCATATGAACTACAGATGGTATTATCTGTTGATGTGTTTTTGTTTTGGCTCTCTATTGATTGTCAGCCCGAGCCTTGCCGCTCTTCCGGTCTATCTGCCTGCTGATCAATCTTCCAGCTACAGGGTAGAGCTTATTCAAAACGGAGGCAATGAATACCTCTTGGAAAATGGAGAGATACCTTTCTGGCAAGAGTTTATCGGAACAAACTGGACGCAAAGGAGCACTAATCCTGAGCCCTATGAAGGTAATTACTACTTCTTTGCTGGAGCAGGAGCCAGCGCTGAGTTAAGGCAAGATGTCGATCTTACGACCTATTCTGAATTGATAGATGGTGGTTCACAAGTTTTCAATTTCTCCGCGTGGGTACGATCTTGGGATCAGAACCCAACTGATGTGTCGCGGATTATAATCGAATATCTAAATCATGATAAAAGCTCTATCCTTGCCAGCTATGATCTGGGAGGACATAGTAACATCACAAGCTGGATACAATTGCTGCATAGTGCTTCAGCTCCTACAGGAACCCGCTATATTCGCGTAAGATTGATTAGTACCCGAAATTCAGGAACAAATAATGATGGCTATTTCGATGGCCTGTCTCTCAGCACCAGTCTGCCGGTTCCCGCAGCCCCGGAAAATGTTAGTGTCACAATAGATGGCATAAACGTTATATTAAGTTGGTCCCCGGTTACCAGTACCATTAGTGGATATCCGATCAATGTGAGTTATTATAATGTTTATGCCGGCAACACCCCCGATTTTATCTGCGACTATTCTACTTTGGCCGGTAGCAGTCCCTCGACCCAGATCAGCTTTTCAGGCTGGTTCCCCAATGATCAACACAAGTTCTTCAAAGTCATCGCGATTGTTTCCGATTGATGGTCTAAGATAAGGCTCAAACCATAAGAATTTCCTTTACAAAAAGCTTATTGCCTTTTGTATGGCAAAAAATATATAAATGAAAACAAGGAGTCAGTAATGTCCAAACTCGGTTTTGATTTTCCTGCCGATATCCGCGCAACTTTCCTCTATGACCTGGAAGAGAATTGGTACAACCCATTGTTAGCAGCTAAAATGGGCATCAGTCCACAGGCTACCAAGCGTAGTAATTTCGGTGAGTATAATATGGCCGTCAACTACCAGACCTCCGTATTAGAAGAGGCTGCCGCTGTGAATAAAGTAGCTGTTTACAATATTGATCACATGGCTCAGCTTCGCTTTTGGGGTAAAGATGTGGCGGCATTGCTCAATCGAGCTTTGGCAGGTAATCTCGCAGAGATGAAGATTGGCTCTTGCAAATACACACTGTTGTTGAATGAACAAGGCGGCGTTCAAGATGATCTTATCGCAATGCGCGTATCTGATCATGAGTACATCCTGGTGATCAATGCCGGTCACGATATTACCGGTAAAGGGATTTCTCACGGTGAAGAAACAGAACTGATTGCCGACATAGACCGCATCATGGCCGTAAAACAAGATGGTGAAGAGGTCTTTGCCGAAGATATCTCGCATACTCTGGTCAAAGTCGATGTGCAGGGGCCATATTCGTTCAAGCTTATCAAGAGTATTTTCGGCGAAAGCGTCATGAAGAATCGCTCCAATCCTGATAAGAACATGAACTTCTTTAGCTTCAACGAGTTCGATCGTAATGGAGCTCATTATTACATCAGCCGCACCGGATATACAAACCGCTGGGGTTGGGAGATCTATCTGCCGGTTGAAAACGCAGCCGAGGACTTTAAAGCAATCGTGACAACGGCACTGGAGCTGGGCGGATTGCTCGTAGGACTCGGCGGACGTGACGAAAACCGTATCTCTGCCGGTGCATACGGGTTGCCATTGATGGGTCAGGAATACGATCCCCACCACAATCCGGTTAATGCACCCCTCTTCGATGCTGCAGTCGATATGAACAAAGATTACTTTGTAGGCAAGGCAGCTCTCGAAAAGGAGCTCAATGCCGGATGCAACAAGAAGATGTGCATCATTATTTCTGAAGGAATCGTAACCGGACGAGCAGTATATCAGAATGGCAAGCGTTTGGGCTCGGTTACCTCTTCAATCAACTCACCAAATCTGGCGATTGAGAAGCGTCTGGCCATCGGATCCAAGCGCAAAAATGTCAATGAACCTACCGGAACAGCCGCAATCGGTCTGGTCTGGCTCTACAACAACCCGTTTGAGTTAGATTCAGAAGGCAAAGAGATCATCGGAACTGAGGACGAACCGGTCCGCATCCATGTCGAATTCTACCGAGAAGACGCAGAAGGCAAGCCAATGGGTAGCCCGGTGATCGGCTATATCACGGCCGAAGGTATTAGTCCGGCTACTGCTCCCAAAGCTCTGAAGAACATCGAAAACTTATAATCTATCAACTATACAAAAAAGCCCGGTGTAGCAATACAGCCGGGCTTTTTCATTGTCTTCTACATATCTAATGCGCTTCGGTATGCAATATAGTGAGTCTATAATCGGTTATTAATTATATAGTATAATGATTACGCTCTAATCTATTGGATTAGGCTCTTGTCTTTAATGTCTTGCAATATGGATAGATACAATATCATATAATCATACTGCGAAGGTACTTGATGCCGCAACTAACAGGATTGCATACTTATACCCCTCTGATTGGATGAAACGATGCTAAAACCATACAGGACAGCTTATTCCTGCTTCGCCATCCATGATTCAAGCAGGATGGAAGCAGGCTGCATGCATCCTGTTAAAGAGCAAGTGGTCAGTTATTGATGATCAGTTCATCCAAGCTACGTTTGGGGACATGGTGAATGTCGTTGGCATCCCGATAGTATTCGATATCATCAGGATCGATGACCGGATCAATTACAACTGTCTCCGCAGGTTTGCCAATCGCGATTAAAAGGCATATTTCGTATTCTTCAGGGAGGTTCAATGTGTCCTTGATTGCGTCTTTGTCCATCGAGGCAATCATGCAACCACCCAGTCCCATCTCAGTAGCCTTGAGCATGATACTCTGTGCAGCTATTCCGGTATCAATCAGGTGGTACTTGCTGCAATGATCGGGGCTGAGCAGTAGAATGTAGGCAGAAGGTTGTTCTGCAGGTGCCGGACCATCCCAATACTTCAGATAGCCGGCCCATTTCAGATTGGGTAAGATCGCATTATTGGTCTTATCTTCCCAGGAAATATAGAATCTCAGGTTCTGCAGATTGGCAGCACTGGGACTGAGCCGGGCAGCTTCAACAATTGCTTCCAATTCAGCTCTGGTGATCGAACGACTGTGGTCAAAACGGCGGTAACTACGTGATTTGCTTATCAAGTCCAAGATCATTTATCGCTCCTGTTTATTCCTTGATGTTCAGCTTGTTGTGCAGGGTTTTTCTGTCAATCTTCAAAATTCGGGCTGCCAGACTTTTGTTTCCATCGACAGATGCCAAAACATCGGAAATATACTCCATTTCAACTTCTTCCAGGCTGCGATTCAGGTTTTTGCTGCGGTTGATAGTGAATTTGAGGTAATCCGGCAAATCGCTTACATTGATCTGGCGTTCGTCGCTCATCACCAGTAGTCTGTAGATCAAATTCTCAAGTTCACGTACATTACCCGGCCATTGGTATTTCTTCAGTGCTTCCAGAGCTTCATCGGAAATACGAGGGGGAGTTTGGCAGTTTTCTCGGGCAAACTTCTCCAGAAAATGACTTGCCAAAAGCGATACATCATCGCCACGTTCTCTAAGAGCAGGCAAGGAGATGGGTAGAACGTTTAGCCGGTAGTACAGGTCTTCGCGGAAGCTGCCTTGGCGTATTAGCTGCTGCAGGTCTTTATTGGTGGAAGCAATTACCCGAATGTTTACAGAGCGGGCTTGTTTTGAGCCTATCATAGTTACCTGTTTGTCTTGCAGAACTCTGAGCAGCTTGACCTGCATCGATAATGAGGTTTCGCTGATTTCGTCAAGGAAGATTGTACCGCCATCTGCAGTGAGGAAATAGCCTGCTCTGGTCTCGGTTGCTCCGGTAAAAGAGCCTTTTGTATAGCCAAATAGTTCAGCTTCGAGAAGTGTCTCAGGTATCGCACCGCAGTTTACCGGAACAAAGGGAGCTTTGTTGCGCTTTGAATTGTAATGTATTGCTCTGGCTACCAATTCCTTTCCGGTGCCGCTTTCTCCGTGGATTAACACTGTTGCGTTGTTTGCAGCAGATTTCTTGATGCTATTGTAAACCTTGGTCATAGGAGTGGACAAGCCGATCATTCCATAGGGATTGCTTTGGGTGGATTGAGGCTTGGTTGCTATCTTTTGCTGCAATATCTTGGCCTGGGCACTGCTGATAGCGCTGAACAGCTCTTCATCCGTAAAGGGCTTTGTAAGATATTCTTCCGCCCCAAATTTTACCGCTTCGACGGCTCCTTCGATGGTTGGGTAGCCCGTGATCATTATCACCCGGGTATTGGGGTGATGATCCCTGAGGTGGCGGATCAAGTCCAATCCGCTGTATTTGGGCATCTTATAATCAGTTAAAACGAGATCGATCTCGGTTTTGCCCAGAATATCCAGAGCACGCTCAACGCTTTGGGCACTGTAGCAGCTAAAGCCATGTGAATTGAGCTTTCGGGCTATCATCTCCAGAGTGTCAATAGAATCATCCACAATCAGAATCTTGCTATCAGGCATGTTTTACCTCAAAATAGATGTTAAATGTACTACCTACGCCCAGTTTGCTATCCACTTCTATCTTGCCGTTGTGACTGCTGATAATGCCGTGAACCACTGATAGACCAAGCCCAGTGCCCTGATTGATGTCTTTTGTTGTATAGAATGGGATAAAAATTTTGCTTTTGATCTCGTCGGACATACCCGAACCGGTATCAGATACACTGAATAGAACCGAATCTTTCAGCAGCTTGGTTCTAAGAGTGAGCTTGCCGCCTTCCGGCATGGCATGCATGGCGTTTACCACCAGATTTACCATCACCTGATGAATCTGGCTGGCATCAGCTATGATGGTGGGATTGGCGGGATCGAGATCCTTGATAATCTCTATGGATTGCCTTTCGCATCGGCTTTCCAGGAAGTAGAAGCCATCCGAGATAACTTTGTTCAGGTTTAGCTCTACTTTGTTGGGTGGAACCTGCCTTGAGAATAGCATCAGCTTTCTGATTACTTCACGGGCATGCAGGGCTGCGCTGAGAATGCGGCCGGTATCCTGTTTGATTTGCTCATTGATATTTTCGTTCTCATCAATCAATTGAGCATAACCCATAATCGTAGCCAGGGGTTCGTTGATCTCATGGGCAATACCTGCAGCCAATTGTCCAATCGTAGCCAATCTGTCAGCATGCCTGAGTTGCTCTTGCAGTTTGCTGTTGTATTCTTCTATGCTGCGACGCTCGATAACCAGTGAGATCTGCTTGGCTATTGTATTAAGTAAGCGCTCTTCTTCGGGTAAAAAGCTTGGGAGAGTACCATCTGCTGTACTCTGATAAAATACTTCCAGAATACCTCTGTTTATGTAGTTTACGAAGATATCAGAACTGATTTGGACGGGGCCCTGAACTACTGTGTGGCTGCTAATGGCGTTTCCATCCAGCATAAGCCTTGCCCCGGCGAGCTGTGGAAATTGCATTGCGGCGGGAATAATGCTGATAATCCTGCTGAGGATCTCCTTGGTCTCGAGATCAGGCTGTTGGGATATATCCCCAATCTGATAAAGACAATCCAGTTCCTTGACGCGTTCTTGCAGAGCTGCCAGGATACCTGCTTCGCTTTGTGTTTTATTCTTCATATGATCCAATAAAAACTATCCGGGAACCGGAGTTCCCGGATAGTCGTTGTTATGTTTATTATACTATGCCCTGATCCATCATGGCGTTTGCCACTTTGATAAATCCGGCTACATTCGCGCCTTTCACATAGTTTACGAAGTCGCCTTCCTTACCATATGTTACGCATTGTTGATGAATAGCTTTCATGATTCCATGAAGTTTGGCATCGACTTCTTCTCTGGACCAGGAAATACGCATCGAGTTCTGAGTCATCTCTAGACCGGAGGTCGCGACGCCACCAGCATTTGCTGCTTTGCCGGGACCATACAGGATCTTGGAATCGAGGTAAACTTCGACACCTTCCGGAGTGGTCGGCATATTTGCACCTTCGGATACGCAGATACAGCCATTCTTGATCAGAGTGCGGGCTTCCTCGCCATTGATCTCGTTCTGGGTGGCACAAGGAAGCGCAATTTGGCCTTCAATACCCCAGGGACGTGCACCAGGGAAGTATTTTACGCCGAATTCTTCTGCATATTCGCTGATTCTGCCACGTTTGACGTTCTTGAGATCCAGCAGATATTCCCACTTCTCACCCTTAATTCCATCGGGATCGTAGATGAATCCGTCTGAATCGGAGGCTGTTACGACTTTACCGCCAAGCTGGTTGACCTTTTGGATCGCGTACTGTGATACGTTTCCTGAGCCCGAGACCAGGACGGTCTTGCCATCGAAGCTCTGTCCCTTGGTTTTGAGCATCTCTTCCGCGAAATACACAGTACCAAATCCGGTGGCTTCCGGACGAATCAGGCTGCCGCCCCATTCCAATCCTTTGCCTGTGAATACGCCGGTGGCTTCGTTGCGGATCTTCTTGTACATACCGTACATGAAGCCGATCTCGCGTTTACCTACCCCGATATCCCCGGCAGGAACATCAGTATCAGGGCCGATATGGCGGAAAAGCTCCAACATAAAGGAGTGACAGAAACGCATCACTTCTTCATCCGAGCGACCTCTGGGATTGAAGTCACTACCACCTTTACCACCGCCCATGGGAAGAGTGGTCAGGCTGTTCTTGAAGATCTGTTCAAAGCCCAGGAACTTCAAGATACCGAGGTTTACGCTGGGGTGAAAACGTAATCCGCCCTTGTAAGGACCGATTGCGCCATTGAACTCCACACGGTAACCACGGTTTACCATCACTTCACCGCTGTCGGTCTGCCATGGTACTCTGAAGATTATCACCCGTTCAGGTTCGACAATCCTGTCCAGGATCTTGGCTTTGCGATACTGGGGATTGGATTCATAGACATCCCAGATCGTCTCGACCACTTCGGTTACTGCTTGGATAAATTCAGGCTGATCGGCATTCTTAGCCGATACCTGATGCAGAAATTCGTGCATTGTCATAAACACATACCTCCTGTGTTATTTTTACGTTATACACGGTTCTTTTCAATACATACACACACTGATCACTTTAATATGACTGCGTTCTTTCCGTCAAATAAAATCTTGAGACTTGCTTTATATTTACACACACTGATATACTTGCCTGTGATCAAGGGCTCCATTTCTTCCATTGCATCCCAGTCGATAAAGTCTTTAGCTGCCTTGTCCCAAATCGTTAGATAGCCTACATTCATTGAGAAGAGGTTATGGAAAAAATGAGAGCCGTGAGAGGCTTCTATAGACATATTGGGGAGCACAACTTCAATAATGAGTTTAGCTGCTGAGATCTGACTCCACGCCACGGGCACACCCAGAAATCTATCACTGGAGCCCCACCTGCCTGCTCCTGCCAGGATGTATTTCTTGTCCAAAGCTTTGAGCTGTTGATTGATATCTTCCAGCTCTGCTGCTATCTCTTCTGTCTTGATAATGTCAAACTTGGATGGGTGTATATACACAATTATATCCAGCTCTTCATCCATCTCGCTTCCCAAGGCATAAGAAGAAAATGCCAGCAACTGCTCTCGCTTGGCTGCCCAATGCTCAAGAGAGCTGGAGTAGAGCTTTTGACTTACTGTGATAGGCCGTATCTGCAATAGATAAAAGCTTGCTTCGGATCTTCTGTTATCTACATCAAAGGCAAATTCCATCTCGATCTCGCAACCCATCACCAGCCTGCCAAGCTCCAGAAAGTCCTTTAGTATATCAGCAAGTGGATACTGCCTGTAATGGAGTAATGATCTGTATGTGATCACCCGGGGACCCTTGGCATACTTGCCGGCAATAAACTCCTTGTTATCATGATCCCACACAGAGGAAAGCACCTCCAGTTCGTTCTCCAGCAGTGATTGAGATATCCTAAGCCTCTCTAGTGAAGAGTCCTCTCCGCTGCGCAAATCAAAATCACGCTTCTCGGGCATTATAGCGTAGAGTCTTCTCTGTGCTCCCTCCACGATATTTATCGCTGTAAACATATCCTTGTTTGGATACTTCGGGCAAAAGGCAAAGGTGCGCTCCCGTTCGACAGCAGTCTTACCTAAACCTGTGGAGAGGGTTACGACTCCATCCTCGTGCTTCATATTGGTGCTCGGATAGTAGTTATAAGACTGGGCTACGCCGGATACTAAGGGATAAAAGTAGTCTCCGTGCATCGATCCCGCCACCTTCTGTATGATCACAGCCATCTTCTCTTCTCTGGAGGGTATCCGGAGTGATTCCCTATACTCACGAGCACCTTTCAGATACATTGAGGCATAGACCAGCTTGACAGCCTGTATAAGCTGTTGGAGCCTGATCTCATCTTTGCTGTGGCTATTGGGAATCAGGAAGGTTCTAAAGACTCCCGCAAAGGGATTGGTGATGGAATCCTCCAGGACACTTGAAGAACGTATTGCCAAAGGATACCTGGTTTGTTCGATCACTTGGCTGAGCACTTGCAGCGTATCGTAGGGTATGCTGCAAGCCAAAAAGAGAGCATCAATCTCCTTGTCCCCAAGATCATCGCGAGTGCCGATTCCTTCCAGCAGCGGATTGCTATTTACAAACTTGTCAAATTCACCTGTTGCCAGAATTGCCGCTACAGGCACGCTGATATTTACTCCCTGATACTTCTCGCAGATATCGCTATAGCGATTGAGCATCACGTTCAGGAATGCCAGTCCACGTCCTTTCCCACCGATGGAATCATCCCCGATCTTGTAGATCAGATTCATTTGCAGATCGGCTTCTTCGTTCCAATCCTGGATTTTCTCACGCCTTCGGAAGGAGATCAATGAACTGAATGCCTCACACAATTTATCTCTAAGTTGTGCTACAGAACGCCAATCCCTCAAGCCCACGATGTATTCTGCCAAAGCCAATTCCGCATGCGTTTTGAGCCAGTTGCAGATATGTCCGCCTTGGTAGTGATAGACTAGCGATTCATCGGGTATGACACTAAGCCTGTGTACAAAGCCGATCAGAGTTCCCGCTTCATCGATCTTGCCGTGATCCGGACCTCTGAAGACAAATCGACCAAAGCCCACTTCGGATTCCAGCCATCTCTTGACCTGCACTCTCAATCCGGGCAGGTCCTTGTAGAGGAAGTCTCCTTCACTGGCCGTCACTATATCCCTATACATTGGATTAAACGACTGCAAGAGAAACGGCAAAGTGGGCTTACGTTTACGTATATACTGCAAAAGTCTGAGCCCGGCATCACGATCTGTCTGTGCTCTGTGATCGTAATTGATATTACTGATTATGCCGATCACGTTGTCAGCATACTTCTCATAGGTCTCAACCGCGGATTGATAATCATGCAGGAGGATCACTCTCGGTCTTGCTTTCATATAGAGAGCTTTGTTTACATCCTGATGCTCGCCCCGGATTACAGCCTGGTTGAGTTGCAGGATAAGCTCCAAAAATAGCGGCAGAAACTGCGAATAATAGGGGATAAAGGTTTCTATTACGAGGATCACAGGCACTTGCATCAAAGACGTATCATGCTGGAGGTTCTGATGCTCCTCCCACAATTTGATCATAGCCAAAAAGAGCTTGGAATCACCATTCCAATAGAAGAAATCATCTACCAAAGCCAGATCCGGAATGTGATTTTCCACGAACATCAAATCCAGCGGAGCACCCAATAGGAAATAGACCGGAGTCTCTGGATACTTGTCTTTAACCGCACGTAAAAGCTCCAAGGCAATCGTGCGCATAGATGCCAGATGCACCACCACGATATCGATCTTCTCCAGCTCCAGCAGTTTCAGCGCGCTTTCGGTGCCCGAAGCATGGAAAATACCCGGCTGAGTGCTGAGATTGAGCAGATAGAAATCCGATGCCACCTGCTCTGCCAGAAAGCCATCTACCTCAAACACAAATGAATCATAGAGCGACGCGATCAGCAAGACCTGCTGGACGCGATAAGGCATTAGCTGTTCCAGTCTCTCCAGTTCCGCAGACCAATAATTGGAATTGATCATTGCGTGATGCCCACTATACCTTGTGGATTACCGCCAGGCCTGTTTTTCCATCCATTCTTACTATCAGGGGCTTCTTAAATTCCAGATGCACAAAGTAGTTGCCCCGCTCTATCTCCTCCTGATCCAAGAGCCAGTTCCAATCTACAAAATCTGTCTGCGATACATAAGGAATCGTAAAATAGCCCACATTCATAGCCACCAGATTGTGGAAGAAGTGAGTTCCCTGGCTGGCCTCGACTATGAAATCACTCAGCCCTGTCTCCAGGATCACCTTGGCACGGTTGATCTGAGGCCAACGCACCGGTATGCCCAGGAATCGATCTCTGGAACCCCACCTGCCCGGTCCTATCAGCATATAGCGCTTGCCTTCCCGAGCCATCTTCTCGTTGAATTTCTCGATCTCTGCCTGCATTTCCACTGTTTTAGTCTTATCAAAGCAATTCGGATCAAGGAAAACAACATCATAGAGATCATCTATCACGCCATTGCCCATCCCGTGTTCTGTGTACATCAAGAGCTCACTCTTTACCAGCTTTTCCGCATCGATCCGATAGGCATCCGTATTGACCGAGAGCGGCCTGATCTGCAGGATATAGAAAGTAGGCTTGTGGTTATGAATCGAATCATACTCCAGATTGACCGCAAATTCTATTTCGACCGGTATTCCCAGCGCGATTTCACCTATCTCGAGGAGTTCCTCAACTATCTTGGCAAGCGGGAAGTAATTGTACTTTAAGATGCCGGCAAAGGTAAGCACCTTCATACCCTTCTCATCGAGGTTATCTGTGAGCCGGTAGTTCTCAAAATCCCATACAGAGGCGATATACCTCAGGACGTTGTGCTGTTCTGCATCTTTGATCAAGAGCTTGGCGAGCGTAATCTCCTCGCCTTTCTTGAGGTCAAAATCACTTCTGGAGAGATCGAGTGCGTAGAATTCCTTCTGCGAAGTGCGCATCATCTCCATTTGAGGCAACATCTCAGTCTCCGGATACTTGGGACAAAAGCGGAAGTTCAGCTTTCCCTCCACCACTGATTTGCCCAATCCCAAAGCGATATTGGCTATTCCATCTGTATGCTGCATATGCGAGGTAGGGTAGAAGTTGTAGGATTGAGCCACCCCGGAGATCTGTGGATAGTAATAGTTTTCACCTTTGGGACTGCCCACCACCTCCTGAATGATCACTGCCATCTTTTCTTCTTCCGCTTTATAGTTCAAAGCCTCCAAGAAAGCCCTGGCGTCAGACAGATAGACCGAGGCAAAGACAAGCTTGATGGCATTCATCAGTTGCACCAGCCTGTAATGCGGATCTATATGGTTGTTTGGTAGCATAAAGGTACGATAAACACCCGCCAAAGGCTGAGCCTGCGAATCTTCCAAAAGCGATGATGATCTCACCGCAACAGGATAATGGATGTGATCCAGATAGATCTGCAACCGCTCCACCAGTTGTTTGGAGAGCTTTCCTGCGATGAAGATGCAATCTATTTCATCATCTGTCTTTCCGACCACCTTTTCCTGGATATTATTGGATTCCACAAAGCTGTCAAACTCATTGGTTCCGATGATCGCGGTTGAGGGCAGAGAGATCGAGATATTCTCATACTTCCTTTCATAATCCATCGTACAGAGCAGGGCATTAAGAAATGCCAGGCCTCTGCCTTTGCCGCCCAATGAACCCTCGGTAAGCCTGATGATCTGATTCATTTCAGAGAGCGACACTGCATCAAAATTGATGATCTTACCCCGGTTTTTGTCTATTCTGACGGTTCTGAAGGTATGATGCAGAAACTGACGCAGCTCTTCCTTGCTGGAAAAGTCATCGATCTTCATAGGCCTGATACGCTTGGCAATCTGTACTTCACCGTGAGCAATCAACCAGTTTGAAAAGTGGTTGAACTTACTATGAAACACAATGGTCTCCTCCGGCACGGTGAGTATTTTTTCCTCAAATTCCGCTATATTTGCGGCTTCATCGATCACAGCACCATCCGCACTTCGGAAGATGAAATTGCCAAACCCCAGGTTATATACCATAAATGCCCGGAGATCAGAGAACAGATGCTTGGAGTTTTTATTCAGGAAATGAGCGCCCTTGGCTCTTGCCGGTTCTTCATTTTCATCTTCTGAACTCTGCAGGATGATGGGCAGCTCTGAATTACTGCTGACCACGTGATCGATCAGTTTGAAACCTGCCTTGGGATCAACTTCTCCATTCACTTTATAGCGGATATCAGAGATCACGCAGAGCATGTACTCCTTGTAACGGTCATAGAGCTCGACTGCCTCTTCGTAATCGTGCGCAAGTAGCACCTTTGGTCTGATACGCATCCTGAGCCTTTTGTTGATATCGCTAACTTCTTCCTCAATCAACCGCTGAGTCTGCTTCATTATTACGGAGTATAGTGATGGCAAGAAGAGAGAATAGTAATGCAGGGAGTCTTCCACCAGCAGAATCACACGCACCAAACCGTGAGCTGTGTCAAATGCGACGTTCATCTGGTCTTCGACGTTCTTGACCATTGCCAAAAACAGCTTCGTATCTCCGTTCCAGAGGAATACGTCATCAATATACTGCCTGTCTTCGGTATGATTTTCCCAGATGATGTAGTCGGATGCTACGTTGAGCAGCAGCAATATTGGCAAGTCAGGCTGCTTGGCTTTGATCTCTTTGGCCAGTTGAAAAGGGCCGATATCACCGATGCGCATCATTGTGATCACCAGGTCAAAGCTCTGCTTCTTGAGGATTTCCAGCGCGTCTTCACCGGTCGGAACACTTGTAATACGCGGTGCAGTGGTAAGATTCAACTGCCTGTATTCTCCAAATATCTGCTCCGAAAGTCTACCATCCTGTTCAAAGATAAAAGCATCGTAAAAGGTGGAAACCAATAGGATATCACGCACACGCTTCTGCATCAACTGGTGGAATATGTCCTCACCGAATTTGAACTTGTTATAATAATAGTTCAGTTCTTCCATCTTCATAAGCATCATCCTCAACAGCAGTGATTTGTAACTTTTTTCATTATAAGGAGATCAGAGGCTCTTTGTCAAGCCATATTTTTGGTCATTGAGTTTGTAACGGTTTCCAAACATTGATAAGAGAAGGGTGCATTCAGCTCTGTATATATAATTCTCGTAGGTCTATCGGCTCTGCTTCGTATCCTGCTTGCTCCTTGCTTGTAGCCTGCTTGAATCCTGCATGAACAGGCATCATTTAGCTGTGGGATAAGCACTTAACGTCACTTTACCCTATAGGCAAGGCTAAAGCACTGTCTCCTAAGCGATTGCCGGGAGATTCCCGGGCCTATCCCGGGTCTATCGCAGACGGGGGCCTGCGAATGTCCCGGCTTGGAGCTGGCCTGGGGTAGGCACTTACTTGGAGAAAACAAGTTGTCAGTAATGGAAAAGTTCAGATGCCTCTCTTGAGGTAACAGCAGGAGAGGAGATTTGCAACAAGATTTATGTTAACTGTAAGGATATGCACAATAGCCAGATACGAGGAAGTCGATAAAAAGAGAGTAGATTTCTCTTGACAGAATAAGTCGATACAGAATAATCGATATCAGATTATTGATAACGCCCGGAAGAGAGGAATAAAAATGGATTCGATACCGATTTTGACCCTGAAGAGATTGCCCACGTATCTTGAGACTCTTTATCAGCTCAAGAAGACTGGAATCAGAACCGTTACTGCTACCAAGATAGCGGTCTTTACAGATGTTCACATGACTCAGGTTCGCAAAGACCTGGCTTACACAGGTGTGGTTGGCACTCCTAAGGTTGGTCACAGGATCGACGAACTGATCACAGCAATTGAGCAATGCCTCAATTGGAATGATGTCTCCTCTTGTTTCCTGGTAGGAGTAGGCCATCTTGGCAAGGCATTGATGGGCTATTCCGAATTGAGCCGTAAAGGGCTGCGCATTATCGCCGCTTTTGATTCCAATCCTGAGGCTGCAGGTTCTTACCTGCACGGGATACCCATCTATGGAATGGACAAAATCACTAATCTGCTTTCCAGATTGCACGTGCATATCGGGATCATTACTACTCCTGCCGAAGCAGCGCAGGAAGTGGCCAATCTGATGATCGAAAACGGCGTAATTGCCATCTGGAATTTTACTCCGGTCAAGCTGGAGCTACCTCCCGAGATCATAGTCGAAAACATCGATATGAGCGCTTCTCTTGCCGTCTTATCGCGCAGAGTTGCCGAAAAGCTTTACAGCAAGGCACCCCGGGACTGAGTATAGCATAGTAGCCGGTTCCTAAACCAAAATCACAAGTTTTACCTTGATTCTACCACTACGTCTTTAAATACATTAAAAAATAGATACAGGAGTAACAATGAGTGCGACTTACGCAGCAGCACACAGCTTCAACAAGGTGATGGAGATTCTGGATCGCTTTGAACGCAGCGAGACCAAGATCATTCCGATTTTGCAGGCGGTGCAAGAAGAATACCGCTATCTGCCTCAGGAAGTGATGACCTTTATTGCCACCTCCCTGGGTGTTTCTCCCGCCCGTCTCTATGGCGTGGCAACCTTCTACAGCCACTTTTCTTTGGAACCCAAAGGCAAGCACATCCTCAAGATGTGTGATGGCACTGCTTGCCATGTGCGCGGCTCATCCGCTGTGATCGATGCTATCAGGAACAAGCTCAGTCTTTCGTCAAAGAAGATCACTACCGATGATATGATGTACACTTTTGAGACCGTCTCCTGCCTGGGAGCTTGCGGTCTTGCGCCCGTGTTGGTTGTTGATGATGAGGTATATGGTCAGGTAACGCCGGAGCAGGCATTACAACTGATCGCAAAAATCGAAGCAGAGGAGAAGGAAAATGCCTAAGCTTGAACAAATTCGTGATGCCTACAATGAAGCACGTGCCCGCTGCAAAAAGCGTATTGTGGTTTGCGCAGGAACAGGTTGTATTGCCAACGGTTCGCTCAAAGTATTTGAAAGCCTCAAAAACTCCATAGCACTCAGAGGTCTTGATATCACGGTTTCATTGAAATCAGATGATCATACCGATCACAAAGATCACGACGTCTATATGGTGGGTAGCGGTTGCCAGGGCTTTTGCCAGGTAGGTCCGCTGGTTACGATTGAGCCGGCAGGAATCATGTATGGCCACGTGAAGCCGGAAGATACTGAAGAGATAGTAGAAAAGTCCATACTCAAAGACGACCTGATCGAGCGTTTGCTTTACCATGATCCCGTCACCGGTGAAGCCTATAAAGGCACTGCTGAGATACCCTTCTATACACGTCAGAGCCGTACCGGGCTCAAGGATTGCGGCAATGTAGATCCTGAGAACATCAGTGAATATATAGCCCATGGCGGATACTTTTCCGCTCGTGATGCATACACCAAGTACAGCCCGGAAGAGCTTTGCAAGCTCTATCAGGATAGCGGTCTGCGTGGACGCGGTGGCGGTGGATTCTCCACAGGACTAAAGTGGGAATTTGCCCGTCGTGAAGACAACGAAAAGAAGTATGTGGTTTGCAACGGAGACGAGGGTGATCCGGGTGCCTTTATGGATAGATCGATCCTCGAGGGCAATCCCCACAGCGTAATCGAAGGAATGATGATTGCAGCCAGAGCCATAGGAGCCGATGAAGGCTATGTCTATGTCCGTATGGAGTATCCCCTCGCCTGCACACGTATTCGCAAGGCTATCAAAATAGCTGAAGAATACGGGATTCTGGGTGATAACGTCTTTGGACTGGGCAAGAGCTTCCGCATCAATGTAATGGAAGGAGCCGGAGCCTTTGTCTGCGGTGAGGAAACAGCACTATTGGCATCCATTGAAGGCAAGCGCGGTATGCCCAATCCCAAACCGCCTTTCCCTGCTCAAAAGGGACTCTTTGGCAAGCCTACGGTTATCAACAACGTTGAAACCCTTGCTCTCGTTCCGGTCGTGATGCAGCAGGGAGTCGAGAAGTTCCGCAGTGTTGGAACAGCTAAATCTCCCGGCACCAAGACCTTTGCGCTCACCGGTCATGTAGCCAATACCGGTTTGATCGAAGTTCCCTTTGGCACGACCATCCGCGAGATCGTCTTTGAGATAGGCGGTGGAGTGTTGGATAAAGATGGCAAGATCAACAACGATGCCTTCAAAGCAGTGCAGATTGGAGGCCCCAGCGGTGGCTGTCTTACTCGGGAACATCTTGATTTCCCGCTTGATTTCGATTCACTGGGAACGATTGGTGCGATGGTCGGTTCCGGCGGTATGGTCGTGATGAACGATAGCACTTGTATGGTCGAAACTGCCAGGTACTTTATGACCTTTACTCAGCACGAATCCTGCGGGAAGTGTGTGCCCTGCCGTGAAGGTACCCGTCAGATGCTGGAGATGCTTGAGGATGTGGTTGCCGGAGAAGCAACAGAGGAGACTTTGGAGCTCTTGCAGGAAGCCGGAGAAGCGGTAAAGATTACTTCACTCTGCGGGCTTGGCAAGTCAGCGCCTAATCCGGTGCTCTCTACCCTGCGTTATTTCCGTGATGAGTATGAAGCCCACGTTAAGGCAAAGTATTGCCCTACACGTTCCTGCAAAGCACTTACACCAATTTCCATTGATCCGGATACTTGCAAGGGTTGCACCCTCTGCAAAAGAGTCTGTCCCGTGGGAGCTATCAGCGGTGAAGTCAAAAAGCCGCATAGCATCGATCCATTGGTTTGCATCAAGTGCGGTGCCTGTGTAAGCACCTGCAAGTTCAAAGCCATCAGCTAAGAAGGGGAGAATTAGAATGGACAAATACATCTATATAAACGACAGGCCTATCCTTTGGGAAGGCGAGACCAATATCCTTGCCCTGGCTCGCAAGGCACATATCGAGATACCTACCTTCTGTTACCACAGCGAGCTCAGCATCTACGGTGCTTGCAGACTCTGCATGGTCGAGGTAGAGGGCAGGGGTTTGGTCACTTCTTGCTCTACAGAGCCATTTGAAGGAATGCGGATCAAGACACATACAGATCAGATTCTCAAGCTTCGCAAGACCATCGTCGAGATGCTACTTGCCAATCACGATCAGGAATGCACAAAGTGCAGCCGTGCCACTGATTGCAAACTGCGTGATATCTCAAACCGTCTTTCGATAGACAAGGTGCGTTTCCGCCAGACGCGTGAACGCAAGCCCAAAGACCTCGGTAGTGAATCTTTGGTGAGAGATCCCAATAAATGCGTGCTCTGTGGTGATTGCGTACGCTTCTGCGATGAGATACAGGGTATAGGCGCAATAGACTTTGCAGCGCGTGGACAAAATGTAAGCGTTGCTGCAGCCTATGGCAAGAGCCTGTCACAGGTGGACTGTGTGAATTGCGGACAGTGTGCTGCGGTTTGCCCTACAGGTGCAATCACGGTCAAGAGCCACATCCCTCAGGTGTGGGATGCCATCCATAGCAATGATAAGTATGTTGTTGCACAGATTGCTCCTGCAGTTCGTGTAGCTCTTGGTGAGATGTTCAATCTGCCTGCCGGAGATATCACTACCGGCAAGATGGTTGCCGCTATGCGGATTCTGGGCTTTGCAAAGGTCTTTGATACTGCCTTCTCTGCTGATCTTACCGTGATTGAAGAAGCCAATGAGTTTATCTCCCGCAAGGCCAAGGGCGAAAAGCTCCCGATCTTTACATCTTGCTGCCCTGCCTGGGTGAAGTATGCGGAGCAGAGCTATCCCCAGCTTTTGGGCAATCTCTCCAGTTGCCGTTCACCTCAGCAGATGTTTGGCGCAATAGCCAAGGAACGCTTGCCGGAACAGCTCAATGTGGAAAAGGAAAAGCTCTTTGTAGTCTCAATCATGCCTTGCACAGCCAAGAAATATGAATGCAAACGTCCTGAGTTTACTCACGAAGGCATCGCTGATGTTGATGTAGTACTCACTACCCAGGAACTGGGCAGAATGATCAAAGAAGCAGGTATTGATCTAAGTGAACTTGAGCCAGAATCAATGGATCTGCCCATGGGCTTTGCCACAGGTGCCGGAGTGATCTTTGGCAATAGCGGTGGAGTCAGTGAAGCTGTCCTTCGTTATGCTGCAGATAAGTTTGATATCCCTGTGCCCGAAAATATCGTACTGCAAGAAGTACGTGGGACTTCCGGTCTGCGTGAAGCCAGCCTTGCTGATGGCAATCTGAAGATGGCAGTCGTGCATGGACTTCGTAATGCTCAGGAGCTATGCGACAAGATAGTCAATGGCGAAGCTCATTACGATATCGTGGAAGTAATGGCTTGTCCCGGTGGTTGCACAGGCGGTGCCGGCCAGCCCATAGTACAATCTCCCAAGCAACGCAAAGCACGTACAACCTCTATTTATCACGCGGACAAGACCATGCCTATGCACCGAGCCCAAGACAATCCCTTTATCTCAGAGCTATACGAAGCTCTCTTGGACAAGCCCAACAGCCACAAGGCACACGAGCTTCTGCATACAGCTTACAAGCACCGCAAACGCATCGATGACGATGAACTGAGCCTTTCCGGCACAGGCAGTGAAGATCGCTGCAAGGTTCGCGTCTGCGTAGGCACATCCTGCTATTTGCGTGGTTCTCAGGACATCCTTGCCAAGACCCTTCAAATGGTAGAGGAGAATGCTTGGGGCAATCGCTTTGACATAGGTGCCACCTTCTGTAGCGAGCAATGCGACAAAGGCCCGACCATCAGCATTGGCGACAAAGTAATTCATCATGCCAAACTTGCAGAGATTAAGGAACTGATCAGCAAAGAAGCCTCAGTGAGGGACTAATGAAGACCATCCATATCTGCATGGGAAGTTCCTGCTTTGCCAGGGAAAACAGGGAAAACCTCAAAGTTATTGAGGAATACCTGAGAAGCAAAGGCCTCAGTGAAAGCGTCCATATCGAAGGTTCGCTCTGCATGGGCGAATGCTCCAAAGGACCCAATCTCTCAATCAACGGCAATCCCTACCACGAGGTTCACTCCGAGGACTTGCCGGCAATACTGGATAAAGAACTGCTACAGTTATGAATAAACTGAAACCGATATACACCGAAAAGACCGAATGCCAGGATTGTTACAAGTGCGTTCGAGGCTGCCCGGTCAAAGCCATCCGGGTAGTCGATGGCAGCGCACAAGTAATCCCCGAAGCCTGTATCCTCTGTGGTCACTGCACAGAAGTCTGCCCAGTGGGTGCAAAGAAGATACGCAACGACCTGGGTGATGCGATCAAGCTGCTGAAGTCCAAAGAGCAAGTCTATGTCTCGCTGGCTCCATCCTTTCGCACAGAATTCAGCGGGATAGACAGCCAAAAGCTGATTGCAGCAATAATGGAGCTTGGTTTTGCCGGAGTATCGGAGACAGCCTTGGGTGCGCAGGTGGTTTCAGCTGCCTGCGCAGCTCTCTTGCGTGAAGAGGGTGCAGGCATCCAGATATCCTCCGCTTGTCCCAGCGTAATTCACTTGATAGAGCAGTATTATCCGCATCTTGTGAAGTATATCACGCCAGTGGTCTCGCCTCTGCAAGCCCACAGCAAGCTACTCAAAAACACCTATGGAGCAGAGATCGGGATCGTCTTCATAGGCCCTTGCGTAGCAAAGAAGAATGAAACCAAAGATATCTTTGATGTCTCGCTCACCTTTGCCGATCTGAGGCGCTGGTTCAATCTCAAAAGCCTGGATTGGACAAAGCTTGTTTCCGGACAAAGCTTTGTTCCCACTAGCGCTGCCGAAGGCGGACTCTATCCCATCGATGGCGGTATGATCGATGGCATCAAATGCTGTAATCCACCCGAAGACACTCTCTTTATGAGCTTTTCCGGAGTACAGGAAATCACGCAGGCATTGGAAGAACTCGACAGCTTTCCGATTGATCGTCCCATCTTCATCGAAGCCCTGGCTTGTGCCGGTGGCTGCGTCAATGGCCCTGGCGTTACCAAACGCGGCTCTACTGCCCAAAAGCGCTACCGTGTCCAGATAGAGACTCCTCCATCCTCAACCTTATCTCAAGTAGTCCCTCTGGATATCAGCGCAATCTATGCCAGCCGCGAGATCGTACAGGAGCAGCACAGCAAGGCAGAGATTGCCGAAGCCCTGCTTCGCATTGGCAAGAAGAGGGGAGAGGACGAGCTCAATTGCGGAGGCTGTGGATATGATACCTGCAAGGATTTCGCCTCTGCCTTGATCGAAGCCAAAGCCGAGCCCGCAATGTGCGTTTCCTACCTGCGAAAGCTGGCTCAGAACAAAGCCGCAGCCCTGATCAAGGCAATGCCCTCCGGAGTCGTGATCGTAGATGAAAACCTCAAGATAATAGAATCCAATGCTCCCTTCATCAATATCATTGGAGGAGACGCAGAGATCGTGGGTATTGCCGATCCGGATCTGGAAGGTGCCTATCTGGAACGACTGATTCCCTTTCACAATCTCTTTGCCGATGCCATTCGCGAAGGCACAGAGGTCAAGATACAGGATATCCGCTTTGGTGGCAAGATCATTCGACTTACCCTCTTTTCCATCCAAAAACACCTGCTCCTGGGCGGTATTCTCCAGGACATCACAGAGCCGGTGATCCAGCGAGAACAGATCATCGATAAAGCACAGGAAGTGATGCGCAAAAACCTCACCACCGTCCAGCAGATTGCCTTCCTCCTGGGTGAAAATGCCGCCGATAGCGAAGTGCTCCTATCTTCCATCGTGCAGAGCTTTTCCTCAAAGGATCAATAATGGCGGAATACTTCCTCGAAGCCGATTACTACCAGATCTGCAAACACGGTTACCAATCCTGCGGTGACAGCTTCTATAGCATCAAAACCCAGGATCGCATTGTAAGCGTGCTTGCCGATGGCCTCGGCAGCGGGATCAAAGCCAGTGTGCTCGCCACCTTGACCACCACCATGGCAGCAGGCTTTATCAGCTCCCGGATGGATATCAAACGAGCCGCAGAGGTAATCCTCGAGACCCTTCCGGTCTGTTCCTACCGCCATATCGGCTACAGCACCTTCACCATCATCGATGCCGGTTTTGATGGCAAAGTAAGGATCATAGAACACGACAATCCGCCTTATGCGCTCATCCGCAACGGCGAATTGATCAAGGTGGAAAAGCAGGAAATACCCATCAAGAGCTTCCGCAAGAGCCACCTCTACTACTCTGAACTGGAGCTACAGCCTGAAGACCGCATTATCTATTACTCGGATGGAGTCAGCCAATCCGGCATGGGACTGCCGCATCTGCCGCTCGGCTGGCAGGAGAAACGCGTTGAGGACTACATCCGGGATCTGATCACCGGCAATCCCCGACTCTCCGCCGGAGAAATCAGCAAGATCATCGCCCAAAAAGCCCGCGAATACGATGGCAACAAGGCTGCAGACGATATTACCTGCGCCGCTTTATACCTGCGTAATCCGCGCCGCACCCTGGTCTTTACCGGACCTCCCTACAAAAAGGAACACGATCCCATCCTTGCCCAGCTTGCCAATGAATTCACCGGCAAGAAAGTGATCTGCGGAGGCACTACAGCCGCGATCCTGGCGCGTGAACTGGGCTCCAATATCAAGGTCAACCTTCGCGAACTCCGCACAAATTCAGATATCCCGCCCACTGCCACGATGAAAGGATTTGATCTGGTCACCGAAGGCACCATCACCCTCTCGCGCTGCCTCTCCGCCCTGGAGGAAGATGCCAATCTGGACACCATGCCCGACAACGCCGTTCGCCGCCTGATGAAGCTCTTACTGGAAAGCGATATTATCGAATTTGTAGTGGGGACAAAGATCAACGATGCCCATCAGGATCCTGCTCTGCCAAAGGATCTGGAGATCAGGCGCAATCTGATGAAGCAGTATTGCAAGGTCTTGGAAAAGAAATACCTCAAATCCACCCGAATCGTCTTCGTTTGATCTGCTTTCCGGCCCTCAGAGCTTGATGCCCAAAGCGTTCAAAATCAGTATCATCAGGTAATAAGCCCCAATCGTCAGTAGTGCCGAGATAGCCATTGCCCAGCCAAAGCCCATCTTTTTTAGCAGCAAAGGCAAACTGATAAAGAGCACCAGCGAAGGCAAAACCATCCAAAAGACGTTCCTGGATAGGGACGCCACGCTCTCTTTGCTGCCTGTATCCAGCCACAGCCAGATGATCGCCAGAATGGATACGATTGGCAGCGAGACCAGGATAGCCCCGATCAGGCTGGAACGCTTTGAAATCTCACTTACAGCGACAATTACGATAGCCGAGATCACGGTCTTAATAATATATTGATACATAAGGCAATGCTCCCGATCCCGCCGGGATTGTCAAGCCCAATATCGGCTACTGTCCTCACATCTGCTTGTTGTAATACTGCCAGTCCAATACCTTGGGCAAGAGCCCTGCCTCCACCGCGCGTCTGATGCTGATACAGGGCAGATCAAGGCTGTGAATCTGTTCCATTGTAATAGTGCCCAAATCCAGCTCCGGCATCGCCTTTGCCATCTTGTACATCAGCTTGAGATAGAGGGAAGACCAATTCGGCAATGGCTTACGGTGATTCTCCCTCAGCGAGTTGTACCGCATCAGATACAGCCTCATATCCTCTTTGTAATCCTCCGATATGCTTATCTTGTAAAGGTTGCCGGTAATCCTGCCAATTCGGTCATTTTCCCCGGAGCGCGCAGGATAGGTATTGCGCCGCGCATAGACGGTTTGAAACAGCCTGTTGTAGCAAAAGATGATGTCTCCGGATTTTCCGCTGAATCCTGTGATGCCATTTTGGAATGTAACTTTCATTTTCTTACCTCGTGTTTTTAGCTTCTACTATCTTATGGTTTCCTTTTTTGCTGTTTTTGCTTCCATAACCCCGTTTTTTTTGCATTGTCCCCAAAATAAATGCCTGCCCCAGTCCTGCCCCAAGCCGGGATATTCGCAGACGCCCGTCCGCGATAGACCCGGGATAGGCCCGGGAATCTCCCGGCAATCGCTTAGGAGACAGTGCTTTAGCCTTGCCTATAGGGTAGAGGGATGGTAAGTGCTTATCCCACAGCTATATGATGCCTCTTCAAGCAGGATTCAAGCAGGCTACAGGCAGGGAGCAAGCATCCTGCCAGGCAGAGGGGATGGGGGAGAGAGCTATGCCCAAAACCTACAGTGTAGGTGCGTCATCCTGACGCACAGTTCTCCTGAGCGACAGGATGTCGCTCTTACATCTGCTACCCGTAACCCCAAAAACTAAAAAAGGCATTGACCAAATATATAATGTAAAACTTATTGCAAGAAAGTGAAATTCACTGAGTGAGGTGCTGATTTGGATACTCAGCTATTTACGAACTATCTAAAGGATTTACAGGCTGTCCTCAATCGTAATGACGGACGCGAAGAGAGCTTATACTCTGCGCTCGCCAAGTTGATTGAGGCATATTCGTTACAATTTCTCAACAAAAAGAGAGAGGTGACAGTCCTGCCAAGGGGGACAGTCGCAGGCAATCCGGATTTCCGCGTCTGGGATGGCAAAAACCACATCACAGGCTATATAGAAGCCAAAGTACCCAGCGTCAGTTCTCTGGATCAAGTCGCCAGCTCGGAGCAATTGAAACGCTATCTGGGCACCTTCCCCAATCTTATCTTAACCAATTTCTATGAGTTCCGGCTCTATCAGCACGGTGAATTTGTCTCGAGCGTAACGATTGCTATGGCGGTAAATGCCATCAACCTGGAAAAGACTCCACCCCTGCAGAATGCCTTAGAATTTGCAGCATTACTTGATCGCTATTTCTCTTTTTCCCTGCCAGCCATCTCCGATCCCCGCAGCCTTGCCAAAGCTCTGGCAAAGCGCACCAGCTTCCTGCGTGATGAGGTGATATCCCTGGAGCTTGCCGAGGAAGAAAGGCAGGGAAAGAAGGTGCTCTTGAGCTTTTATGAATCCTTCAAGAAGCTACTGATCAACAACCTCAGCTTGGAGCAATTTGCCGATCTCTATGCTCAGACCCTTACTTATGGCATCTTTGCCGCCCGCACCAGATCGAGCGGTGACTTCAACCGTGAACTTGTACACAAATACATCCCCAATACTTTGGGCATTCTCAAGAGCATCTTCAAATTCATCTCCTATGAAGAGCCTCCCAAAGCCTTGGAATTACTGATCGATGACATTGCCGAAATCCTCTGTGTGACAGATATTCAAAAGATCCTCCATGCCTACTACACGGAAGGCAAAGGCAGCGATCCCATCATCCATTTCTATGAAACCTTTCTCGCAGAATACGATCCCAAGCTGCGGGAAAGCCGGGGCGTCTATTACACTCCGGAGCCTGTGGTGCGCTATATCGTGCGCAGTATTCACAGCCTGCTCAAAACTCACTTTGGCTTATCCGATGGCCTTGCTTCCCCGGAGGTAACCATCCTCGATCCGGCTGCCGGAACGCTCACCTTTCCAGCCGAAGCGATCAAGCTGGCTATCGAAGAATACAGCTCCAAGTATGGCGAAGGCAGCATCCACAAGCTGATCAAAGAGCATATCCTCCCACACTTTCACGCCATTGAACTGATGATGGCTCCCTACACTGTGGGTCATCTCAAGATCAGCTATCTGCTGGCAGAATATGGCTATGAGATGGCAGCGGATGAACGCTTTAAGCTCTATCTCTCCAATACTCTGGAGCCTGATACTCCGGCACAATTGGAAACTCCCTTTACCCACGATATCACTGAGGAATGTACTCTGGCAAACAAGGTGAAACACCAAGACCCCATCCTGGTGATTATGGGAAATCCGCCGTATAGCTATCGTAGCCCGAATATCAATGCTTGGACAGAAGAACTACTGAAAACAAATAAGGACGGTGCGCAAAGTTATAAAATAGTCGATGGGTGGGAAATCAAAGATGCACAAATGAGTGCTTTGCAAGACGACTATGTTAAGTTCCTGCGCTTTGCTCAATGGAAGATCCACAAAGCCGGTAAAGGCATTGTAGGAATGATAACAAATCATTCGTATATTGACAATCCTACTTTACGTGGTATGCGTCAAAGTCTTCTTAAGACCTTTGATGAGATCTATGTTCTTGATCTACATGGTAACTCATTGAAAGAGGAAAAGTGTCTAGATGGCAGTAAAGATGAAAATGTATTCGATATACAGCAAGGCGTAGCTATCCTTCTTATGATAAAGGGTAAATCAATTTCCAAGACAGTTAATCATAACGATCTTCAAGGCCTACGAACTCATAAGTATGATTGGCTTGATAATTCTTCATTTGGTGCTGACCTCTATAATAAACTGAATCCCTTACCTCCGTATTATCTCTTTCGTCAAGAGCCAGAAGGAAATGAGAACTATTTAATGTGGATTACTCTACCAGACATTTTTCCTGTAAATAGTGTCGGAATCATAACCGGAAAGGATAGTATCACAGTAAAAGATAGTCCCCATGATATCATGAGAACGATTCAACAATTCTCATCTCTAGATGTGGAAACTGCTCGAAAAGCATTTGGACTGGGTGAAGATGCTAGAGATTGGAAAGTAGTGCTCGCACAGAAAGATATCCTAGACTCTATTCTTGATGAAAGAAACATTAAGCAGATATTGTATAAGCCATTTGATCTTAAGTATACGTACTACACTGGTCGGGTAAAAGGATTCATCTCCATGCCAATGCTCAATGTCATGAAGCATATGCAAAATGACAATTTATCTTTGTTAACATCTAAGCAATGCAAGAATGAGTTCAAGCATGTATTTATATCACATTCCCTTAGTAATAGGAACGTAACTGGACCAGCGGGAAGTCTGGGCTCAAATTACGTCTTTCCCCTCTATCTCTACCCAGACGAGCACAATGAAGATATCTTTGCCGAGACAGAGCGGCAATACAATATACAGCCCAAGCTTTTGGAGCAATTCAGGGAAAAGTGGCAGGGCTTTGTACCGGAGCAGCTATTCTATTATATCTATGCTGTTTTGCATAGTCCTTTTTATCGGGAGCGTTATGCCCAGTATCTGCGGATGGACTTTCCGCGCATACCTTTTACAGAGGATTTTTCGCTCTTCACCGCTTTGGCGGATTTGGGAAAAGCCCTGGCAGATCTGCATCTACTCAGGAGTCCCTTGTTGAGCCCACCTTTGGTGCGTTACCAGGGACAGGGAGCCAACGACACAGTGGAAAAGCTTAGTTACGATCCTGCCGCCGGAACTCTGCGCATAAACAAAGACAAATACTTCGAAGGCATCACGCCGGAAGTGTGGAACTTCCATATTGGCGGCTATCAGGTGCTGCACAAATACCTCAAAGACCGCAAAGGCAAAACCCTCGCAGACCCCATCCACTATTGCCGTATCGCCACCGCTCTGGCACATACCATCCGCCTTCAGACACAGATCGATCTGCTCTATCAACAGGTCGATGAGGAGATGGGACAATGGGTTGTATAGGTTATATTTCGAAAGTATTGATTAAGATGAAAGAAAATTTTGGCAAACCAACAAACACCAAGGATATCCATGAGGATAGTATGTTAAAAGTAGCAATTCTATATGATTTCGATGGAACCCTAGCGCCTGGAAATATGCAAGAGCATAGTTTTATTCCTAATCTTGGTATGAGCAGAGACGCTTTTTGGGCTGAGGTATCAAAGTTTAGAGACGATAACTGCTGTGAAGAAACGCTTGCATATATGTATCTAATGCTCAGAAAAGCAAGGGAAGAAGGCATTGTTCTATCTAAAAAGTACCTAGAAGGATTAGGGAGAAGTATTAATCTGTTTCCAGGAGTGATAGATTGGTTTAAGCGCATCAATGACTTTGCCTGTGCTTTTGATATCGAAGTTGAACACTACATACTATCGTCAGGAAACAAAGAAATCATAGAGGGTACAAGGATAGCAAAGCATTTCAAGAAGATTTATGCATCAACCTTTCTATTTGATGAACATGGGGTTGCGCAGTCTCCATCATATAATGTAAGTTTTACCACAAAGACTCAATTCTTGTTTCGAATAGAAAAGAGAGCTCTTGAAGAAAAGGAAGTAAGATTGTTAAACAGTTTTGTTACCGATGATCATATACACATTCCTTTCTCAAGAATGGTTTTTATTGGTGATGGTGTCACGGATGTACCTTGTATGAAGCTAGTTAAAGATCGTGGAGGGTACTCAATAGCGGTTTACAATCCATCTGTCGATGATCCCAACGAACAACAAAAAATACTAAATCAAGCGAATAAATTGATAGAAGAAAAAAGAATTAGTTTTGTTTCACCAGCCGATTATTCTAAGAATAAGGAGCTACAGCGATATGTAGAAATTATCCTGCAAACTATTGCTCTGAATCATGAAATGAATGTATTAAACAATACCAACAAAGAAGCATTGGATGAAAGGAGAAGACAGCATGAAAAAGACTAATCAATACCACGTAGTACACAACAAAGATAGTGGTTGGGATGTAAAAAAAGCAAATAGCCAAAGAGCAACTGTGAATTGCAACACCAAGATTGAAGCCGTTTCAGCAGCAAGATTACTAAGTACGAGATCTGGCTCAGAAATGGTTGTTCATGGAGTAAACGGCAAGATCCAATATTCAAACAGCTATGGAAATGATCCATGTCCCCCAAAAGACAAAAAGTGAACCAGAAAACTAACATATTAATAAATTGACATGTAGCTAAAGTGCTTGTATCATAGTGTCGAATTGTCGTCAACGCTGTTTAGCTTAATTGCTAATGCAGTATCGCTCTCATATACTCTAGCAACACAAATGGAGGTAACAATGGGATTTTCATCATGTATATTGATCATCTTAACTGCTTGTGTGACGCATCTGGGACGGTCTGGAGACTAGTAAGTGAGATGATTAAGCATGTTGAGGACTTTTTGACAGTAACATACAAGAGATGTGGGGGGTTCGATTCCCCCCCGTCCCACCAGTGTGAGCAGCCTTTCCGTCGGTCTTTGGATGTTCTTTTTTCGAAAACCATACTTTACGCTAGCTATGGGTTCAATTGAGTGAATTTAAAGTAGTTGATTAATAGGCATAGTGATCAGCCAATTCTTCTGTATATTAGAACTTGACACGCCTGCTCACCAGAGATATTTGTCGCCGGATTGCAGTTTTCCTGCAGAAATGAGGTTAATATGATTGTATCATTCAGTGTACAAAACTTTCGTTCCATACGTGATAAAGTGACTTTGGATTTCCGGGCTACTTCGGATAAGCATCAAGAAGAGTACTTTGTAGTAGAATTCCCCAAGCCCAAAGTACGCGTCCTCAAGATGGCTATGATCTATGGGGCTAATGCCTCGGGAAAGACCAGTCTTCTCAATGCACTGGAATTCTTGGGTTATATGGTGCTCTACCCTCTGCAGGATAAGAATATTGAATTGAATATCCCGCAATTTGCCTTGGATCGTGATAAGCCCAGCCTGTTTGAGATAGATTTTATTCAGAGCAATGTGCTTTATGAGTATAGGCTTGAGCTGGATAGATCAAAAGTATTTTATGAGTCATTGTCGTATTATCCCAAAGGTAAGAGAGCTGAGATCTTTGAAAGAAAGTTGGATAATAATGACTTGTATGGGTATAAATGGTCAGACAAGTTGTTTAAGAAGAGTACAAGGGACTATTTGGAACTAACCATACAGAATCAAGCAATTCTTGCCAGGATAGCTTCTATAGAAGATTTTAGTCCCTTGCAGGATGCACACAATTGGTTCAGAAACAAGTTGCAATCGCTTCTAAGGCCCAATGACAATTTACTGAACTTTGCAAACCAATTCTTAATCAACCAACCGATTAATCGTGAGGCTGTTAAGCAATACATCCTGGCTTTTTTAAATAAAGCTGATTTTTGGATTAATGACATAGATATTGAGGAATATGATGTAGATCCCTCACAAGTTCCAGAACATCTCAGAAACAACCTTAATCCTCCCTTCCCCAATGCCAAACCAAGTTTTAAAAGGTATGATTTTGGATTTGTTCATAAACTGGATGAGGGCTCATTTACTCTCGATATGGCCGAGGAATCATCAGGTACTAGAAGATTCTACGGTTTTGGTGCAATCCTGATGAACCTCATATTCCAAGAGGTAGTAATGCCAATCGATGAGATCGAGAGTTCCTTACACAATGATCTGTTATTCCACTTCATTGCTATGTTTCTGAAGAACTCCAAACAAGGGCAATTGATCTTCACGTCTCATAATACTGCCCTACTAAATGAAAAGGAGATAATACGTCGGGATTGTATCTGGATCACTGACAGGAAAGCTGATGGCAGCACAGAGCTTACGCCAGTTTCGGATTATCCAGTCCGAAAAGAGCACTCCTTAGCTTCTCTATTTAAGAAGGGACTGATTGGTGGCAAACCAAACCTAGGTTCGATCAATCTGGAGGACATAGATGAGCAAGCCCAGAAGACAGAACACTAAAAGCTTCAAAAAGACTTACCGGATTATATGTCCGGGAAAGACCGAAACTGCTTATTTTAACTCTCTTAAGGAAGATAGATATCCTGGCATTAGCATAAGCATCGAACCAAAGTTAGGTAAAGCTGATAAGTATGAGGATGTCTTTGAGGATCTGCGTAGAGATTTGAGTTTCAAAGAGCCCTCTCCTCGCTGTTTCTTCATAAATGACATGGATGCTATTGTCGTTCAATCAAAACTCAAGCAATACCTTGCAGATAAGGCCAAGACCATCAAAGCCTCCAAAGGCGCCCTGACTGTCATAGAATCTATGCCCTGTATCGAGTTCTGGTTTCTGCTACACTACCGCTATACTGATAAATGCTTCCCAACTTATAATAGCTTAAAACCCGATCTCTTGAAAGCAATTCCACAATATGCAAAGACCGAAGAGGTTAGCAGGATAATTTATTCAATCCTGAAAGACAAGATCGATAAAGCAATGGAGAATGCTGCCAAAACTATGAAGAAAAAAGAGAGCTGTGAAGGCGATTGCTCTTATACCAATATGCACGAATTGATAAAATTTCTTGATGAGGAGCATCGCTCCAGGTGATCCCATTTGTTATCAGCAATTCAGGAACAAAACCACCAAAACAATAATTGATAGCAATAAAGCCACAAACTAGTAATCATTCTTTCGGCATACGATCGAATACACCTTGAGACATAAGGAAGCTATAGATAAATCTACGCTCGAAGCGGTTCATATAGATGGAATTGGGTGAGAGCATCACCCTTTGATCCAGCTCTACCAGTTTATCTATCTGGCTTTGGTCCAACTTACCTGTTTTGTACAGGCGGTCCAGTGCCCACCTGGAGATCAGAGAGTCTTTAGTCTTTTCTTCATTTTCCCAGGTATCGCCCAGGTTATTCAGGACGCATTGCCACTGATAGAACTTGTATTCGATATTAGGATTTTCCTCAACGCGATCAGTGTAATGTTCCTGATTGTTTTCGCGATACAGGAAGATCAGATCGTGCTGATCCAGTAGTTCTTCTATTATATCACGATACTGGCTGTCAATATTGGAATAGTCGGGATCAGTATAAATGCGCAAATCTGCCTGGATCAGCCTGTAAAGCTGATCATCTCTGAGATGATTACCCCAATAGACTCTTTGCAGGGCGTTACGCATTGAGTACAAAGACCTATAGTCAGACGGATCGCCATTGATTAGCTCAATAAGCGTAGCCTCTTCCCAGATTGAGATATAGGCTTCGGTTCTAAGACGGAAGTAGTCCAATTGGCTTTGGGTAAATCGATCATTGCCCAGGGGAAGGGCTTGAGGTTTACCGGTAGTAGATAAGTCCTCGCTGTACATTTCTACACTCCTTAGTAATCCGATTGTTGCTAATGACATACTATGAAATTGCCAAAGATTTGTCAATAAACAAATGCCCCCGCCGAAGCGGGGGCGTTTTCTCTCTAAGCGGATAGTATGCTCTGTCTATCGATTGGATCTACAGACCAATAGCATACCCTTCCAATTACTACGTGCTTTGCAATATAATCAGCTTCGGCAGCATCAATAAAGCGCAGTTGTTTTATATAAAGCTGTACAGCCCTATACACTGAAGACTGATGTCTCCGAGTCCTGTCTGCAAAGTATTTGATCTTGCCACGCGGAGTAGTAACTTTTGAAACGTAATCATTGTACTTCTCCAACTGAGACTTGCAATCTTCAGCAACGGCAAGGTCATTGTTTTCCGTTGCTATTTGAAGTTTATACGTTATCGCCCTTACAGCTTTCTTGATTTCAGACAGAGTCTTATCATCTGTCATTTCAATAAGCTGGTCAGTTCCTTGCTGAATATAAGCGTCGATCTCCGGTACATAGATGGCATCTGAATCCTGTTCATCGATATACTTTACAGCTGTAGGCTGATCGAGGCAGTAAAGTCGGGTAACATCTATAGGTTTACCCGGGTTAAGACGAAGTTCGGATACATACTTGTATCCCTTGAGCGTGTTAAGCTCGCTGTGCGACATACGACATTCATTCTCCTTACCTCCTTTCTTTTCCCTTTTAGCAAAAAAAGGGTCTTGCATAAAAATCCTTTCCCTAATTCCTGACTGATTATTTATGGCAATAGCCATAGATCAGGAGGGTATATGCGTACATTAACACCATTGCTGTTTTTTTGTCAAGGATAATCACATTTTTTAATGATCTTGTATGTTATTGATTACAAGTAAGATACAAAACAAGCATTAAAAATAGTTAAACTAAATGCTATATCATTAATTGCTTTAAGTATATCGCGTTACGGTTTTGCGTTCAAGCACTATTGCAATTAAGAGGATTGAATTTGGACTCGTTATACACTGATTTATATGGCTGTTAGCGGACAGATCGCAAATTAAGTTTTAATGATGGAAGCAAATTAGAGAGAAATTGAAACCGTAGGATTATAGGGGATGGTAATCCCGACTGCTCAGACTGAGTTAGAGATAGTAAGATCAGTAATGATCATAACTCGGAAGGCAGACTGGAATGACCAAATTTAAAGCCCCTGATTATAGGAGTGATACATGAAAGTATCCTTCAACAATGGAGTATCAAGTTACTCCGGCAAGTATGGTGAGGTTGTGTACTCAAGCTGGTACAACAACCGTCTGTGTATTGGACGTCAATACGTCTATCCGACCCTCGGGGAGCCGCATCAGCTAATGTCCGAGATTTCGAAACACCTGAATGACCTCTACAAAGAGGCTGATCCCCTATACATTCAGGATCTCAAGACTTATGCCGAAAAGAATGCCAGACAAAACCTGCCAAAGTCGTCTAAGCATTTGCGGCAAATGCCCAGCTCGAAATCAATCTTCATCAAGATTATGTGGGCTTGGTACGATAGTGATCCCACGCACATCGATCTGAAGACGATCAGCCTGGCTGATATAATCAGCTTGGAATCGCCAGCCAGATCAGTCTCAAAAGCAGTGGATGCCGGCTACCTTAAAACCGTGACCAATTACACTCAGCTTGACAACCTGATCCTGCAAGGCTGATCGGCGTGAAAGAACCGGGGAGGCATAGCTTCCCCGGTTTTTACTATCTTAAAAAAGCTGCTTGACGGATAATGAAACAGAGCAGAGGATGAAAAAAAGCCCTAAGTAAATGAAAGACTAGGAGAATAGATATGAAGAAAGCCCTGCCGCTCATACTGCTTATGATCATTGTGGCACATTTGGGTGCTGTGATTACCGAGACCGGTTCTTTATCCGGTTTTATCTATGGTAATGAGCCCAATAGCGCCTACGACAACTGGTTATCACACGTTTCGGAGGGAATAGCCTCTGCCAATTACAATCTTTATGCTCCATTTGACAGACAGACCAATGGATTTGGTGATTTCAGGATCGCGAATACTACAGAGCTGGCAGATTGGACAAATGTGATCAACCTGTTTACGACAGGACTTTATGATGAGGCTCAGGCTGCGATCGAGACTGCAGCCTTCCCGTATCAGGTAGTGCAATTTATCGATACTGATACCAATCGCACCTATTATTTGCTGCGAGAAACCCTCTCAATGATCTATTACGACGACAATGGCACAGCTGACGAGTATGATGACGAAAACGGCAGCTTTGCTTATGGCTGGGGCCTCTATATCTCCAATCCACAGGCGACAAGGCCTGTGATCGTGACGATCCCGCATCCCTGTGACGATTTCTCCACGGTACCCTTGGGCATTGAGTCATTTAAACTATGGGATGCCAAGTATATCCTCTTCAACGGCGCAGGCAGGGAAGTAAAATGGACAAATCAGGCTCCCTTTACCAACACCAAGTCACTCAGCGATCCTACACGTATTGCTGCACATCCTTATAACAAAGCTTACCAGGCATTTGCCGATGATATCCGCAGCCAGTTTTCTTTAAGAGAATTCTCTCCTCAGATTCACTCTTACGATTGGAACAGGCACGAAGGAATGGCAAATCTGCAGATTTCTGCCGGTTACCAGAAGTATTGCCCCAATCTGCCAATCCGTGATCTATCCCGCCACAAGAATGATCTGATCCACAAGGGCAGCCACCTGGTCTTTCCGGCTAATAGCTTTGGCATCCATTCAGATGTCTATCACGAGGATTACTATTCCGTATTTTATTCCACACACGCTTTTACCTATTCGGATGGGGTGAATGAGTATCCGGTAAACGATCAGATTACTCTGCCTGCCTATTCGCAGAATCAGCAGATGATCTATACCCTCAGCGGATGGACAGATTATGATAGCTATGATCCATTCTTTCACATAGAAATGGACGAACTGCCAAATTGCTATGAACAGACAGAGAACAATCTCAAGTGGTTTTATGGCTGGAATCAGAATCTGGGTCGTTGGGACTATAGCCGCACGCACGATATGTTCATAGCCTACTACTGGAAGTGGGTAAGTGATTTGAATGATCTGATGGATGATCTGTTTGAGATGAACGATGAATCAGCCCCGACTGCACCTACAAACCTGGTGCTGACCAATCCTTCTCTGAATAGCGTTACCCTTAGCTGGAATCGTTGCGACGATTATGATTTTGATAGCTATGAAGTGCTATATGCAACCCAGCCGATCGGAACGGATAATTTCCAGATCTTCCGGCGCAACCAGAATGCCTATTTGGCTTCACAGGCTGCCGAATCTATCACAGTGACCGGGCTCAATAATGCCAATACCTACTACTTTGCCTTGAGAGCCAAGGATAAAAACGGTAATTTCTCGATCGTATCAAATCAGGTCTCAACGGCTCTTGCACCTGCCAATATCACTTCCATCTATGCGCATGGTATGGATGATGCGGTAAGGTTAAGCTGGAACGTAAGCGGACAAACAGCCAATCAGGGCTTTAAGATCTATCGCAGAGCAGGCGGTGGCTGGGAGACTGTGGATTCATGGCTAAACAATCCGGCTTTGGCTCAAGGCAGCTCCAGCTATGAGTGGTGGGACAACAATGTCGATAACAACAATATCTATATGTACAAGATTAGCAGCACGAATAACGCTAATACTGAGTATATTCACAACGTACTGGTGGAAGCTATGCCGGTGGCGATCCACACCATTTATATCCGTAATGCAGCGGGAACAGCTCAGGATAGCATCAGCTTTGCCATCAATCCCTTTGCCGGTGACGGCCAAGACAGCTATTGGGATGTGAGTAAAGGTAATCCCAGTGGAAGCAATTATGTATGGAACGCTTTCTGGCAGCAGTATTGGGGCAGCAGCGGAACATCTTTGGCCAGGGAAGTAAAGGGCTTTTACGATCTGGATGAAGCTATCAATAGCTGGGTAATGCGCGTACGCAGTGATATTATCGGACAAAACCTGTATATTGAGGCTTCGGATAACTTTGGCAGAGCAGAGAAGCTTTATCTGCAGGATGGAGCTACCTGGCACGATCTCAGCACCGTTCCTTATGGCTTTAGCGTCGCCAATACCAATGTAAGAACGATGAACCTCTTCTGGGGTAACTTGCAGCCAAAGGCCACTATCGGATATCAACCCAATAGAATCTATCAGGGTGGTACTACTGCCAGCTTTAGCTGGTCTTATACTTATCCCTTCCTGGTGGATCATGCAGATTTGAAGATCATCAATGCGATCAATGAGACCACAATCGCTGAAAACCTGACTACCCAGGTTAATAGCTTTAACTACCTGATTCCGCAGACAGTCGATCTACAGTCTTGCAAGCTTGCAGTCGATGTGACCGCAATCGATGGCGTTGTTACGCGCTTTATCAGCAGCTATACTTTTGGTATGGTGCCGGCAATGAGCTTTGTAAGCAATATGGAAGGCTATAAGATGCGTTCCAATCCCTGGCCGGAATCGTTGCTTTCGGTTACCGATGTCTTTGGTAATGGAGCTACAGCGGTTACCTGGATAGATCAGACACCTGTGGAAGCAACAGACTTTTTGCATGGTATGGCATATTGGATCAATAATCCGGAGCCCAGCTTCTATAGCACCCTCAGTCCCGTCCTGAGAGACGAGGTAAGCTATCCTATCTATACAGGATGGAACTTTGTGCCCAATCCGCATCTGCACACCTACCACGTGAAAGATATCCGCTTTGTACTGGGAACTACTGTCTTTACAATGGGTGAGATGCTGTCACAAGGCTTGATATCTCCGGCTGTCTATGTCTTTAGAAATGGGATGTATCAGCAGGTTGATATGATTGAGCCATGTGAAGCGTTTTTCGTGAAGTATTATGGCTTGCAGAGTCTGGAACCTCAGATAAACTTCCTGCCTTACCAAGATAAAAATGCCGTCTATCCGATAGCCCCCGATTGGGAGATGATGCTGAAGGTCACAGATTCCTCTCAGTACTCAGATCATGTCACAGTAGGAACGAATGCCTTGGCAACCGATGATTATGACTTTTATTACGACTTGCCAAAGAGCTATAATATGCCGGCTAATATGGCATATCTCAGGATAGAACGTGAAGCTCAGGCGGATAGCACTTATACCGAAAGACACCTCGCGCGTGACTTTGTAAGCGGATTTGGAGATAATCCGGAAGCTACCAAGATCTGGAGCATTGCGGTTTGGTCACCCTCAGCAGAGCCCTTGAATTTTGATATTCAGACTCTCAATATCCCTGAGACCTGGACGGTGACAATCACTCTCAATGGAATCAGCCACAATCTATATGATGGCAGCAGCTTTAGCTATCTTCCGGAAGGTGAAGGTTGGATTGAAGGAACGATCAAGATCAGAAACTTCTACGTCTTTAGTGACGAAGAGGTGATCCCTGCCATCAGTTCCTTTGTAAACTATCCCAATCCGTTTAATCCCAGCACAACCATCAGATTCAACCTCGCAGAGAAATCGCCCTTGAAGCTAGATATCTACAATATTCGCGGTCAATTGGTAAATACTCTGTGTGACGAGATGACTCCTGCTGGAATGAAGCAATTTGTCTGGAATGGAAGGGACTTTGGAGGCAGAGCGGTAGGCTCCGGTATCTATTTCGCAAAGATCAGCACAAACAGAACCAGCAAGACCCTGAAGATGATGCTGATCAAGTGAGGCTTTTGATGAAGAGATTTATTCTTGTTCTATCGGTACTGGTATGCCTGATCACCGGGCTATATAGTGCCAAGCATTCAGCAGAGTTCCCGCTGGGGACATATACCAATATCCGCAATAGCTTCCCCTTCTTTTATCAGAATAGGGAGGAGATCAGCAGGAATCTGCAGACTCTGGGCTACAACTCTACGCTGATCGAGACCGATAGCCGGGAAAACGATCTGCAGACGCTCTTTGATATCTTGGATAGGTATGGGATTGATGCTCTGATTTATGACAGAAGCTGGTCAAATGACCCAAACAACCTGATGCACTATGCGATAGGAGCACTATCCACAAATGTATCCAACAGGTTTGAAGCTGAGTTTTCCGGTGAAGCTGATGTGAAGCCCGGAGATAGCCAGATGAGTCAATATTGGTATGCCTCCAGAGATGAAGCTCATCTGCGCAGATTAGGAAGGGCATTCCCGGATACCAGCGCTTCCTATGGTTACACTTGGTTACTTAGAAAGGGAGAAGGCGAGGGCTATGCTTATACGGATCTGAAGTATAGGTGGATCAATAAGTGGGGTGGGTATAGCCGCGCCAGCAAGCTTTGGGATGTCTTCAAGACCAATCCCCCCGGATATGAGAACCAATACTTCTATGTAAGATATAGAATAAAGATCGATAATCTCGATCAAAACCTCGCTCTTTCAGATACACTATTAAGCTTCTCTGCAGAAGGGCTCAGGCTGGAAGGAACCGGGTTCTCACGTAATATGGTTCCTATCGGGCATAGATCTTCCATAAGCACAGGCAGTATTGTAAGACAAACAAACTTTACGCTGAGAGATCTAAAAGCAGCAGGTCCGGAAGCTCAATATGTTACAGTGGAACTCAAACTGGCTTACGCGGATTTGATCCAGGCAGGGATTCTGACAGATGATTTTGATAACAACCCGGCTACTGATCCTTCTGGAACTACTCTGAGGTTGATTAATCTAAATCCCAGACTATGGTCATGGGGTAGATGTGATCTGTATCTAGATTGGATAGAAATTGAAAATCAGATCCATTACGATATGAGAACGATGAATAATACCTATCGCAATGGAGTGATAAGACGTTGGGAACAACTGCGTGATCAGAGTAGGGGCAATATCGCCGGTTTGTATAGCCATGATGAGCCCTTTCAGGGTATGTTTGAGACTTACAAGACAGTAGAAAATCTATTCAATGGGATAGATGTGGAATTCTTTACAGCAAACTACGATTATCTGAATCAGCAGATGGTGATTGATGCTACAGAGAAGAAGTATTACAATCATCTGGAAGCTTTCAGAGATATAGCGGAGCCCAGCATTTTGGCTACTGATATTTATCCTGTGATACCGGAAATGAATTGGAACGGTCGGGGGAACTCCGAGGATACTCCGTTTATTCAGGATTTGTACGAATTTAAAGTGGATAGGTCTTACCGGATGGCAAAGGCTCACTCCATGGAAGCGGAAGGTAGAAAGTTCTATCCGATCGTGCAGACCTTTGGACGCTGGGCAAACATTGGCGGCAGAGACCAATGGACAGGCTGGGTGCAAGCCCCCGTTGCAACCCAGAAAGTGCTGAATTACTTGCCTTTGTGCTATGGTGCAGATGGAGTCTATCATTATCGCTTCCAGAGTTTTCAGACTCGGGACGGTTATGGCGATCACTCTGTGATGACCTCATATTCCGATAGAGGCAATTACGAGCAGGTCGTGGTCGATTCCATCACCTGGAGAGCCGTGGCTGAGAGTAATCCGAGAGTAAAGTTTTATGGGACGATGATCAGAGGAATGCGCTGGCAGGATACCAGAGTCTTGAAGACCGGTTCAAACCGTGCGAATATATACGAAAGAGCAATCGGTATCAGCGGCTTCAATTTACCCTCTGAGACTAATGCACCATATTCTGGGTATATCCAATTGGCTAATTATAAGAACTTCGATGGTCTGGATTACCTATTTGTATTGAATCGAAGAGGAAATTACTTCCGGGCCAATAGTCGATATGAGGAAGCAAAGTTTGTAGCCCCTCAAGATTATGACAGGTGCTTCCCCGAGGCAACCCCCCAACAGCTAAATATCAAGCTCAGCAGTGCTGCCGCAAAACTGACGGGCAAGTTTCCTGCCGTGTATGATCCTTTTGATGGGACTATGCAAGTGGGATCGGGAAGAAATGTAGTAATCGACCTTCCTGCCGGAGAAGCCAGGTTGTATAAACTCGTGGGGACTATGCCTGAGCGCTTCAGAGGGAGTAACCAGATCAATGGTGAAGCTATTATTAACGGAGATTGCTTAATGACCCGTAAATCAAAGCTTACTCTCGGACCGAATGCCAGGCTGATCCTAATGCCGGGGGCAGTCTTAAGATTTGAGAGCAAGGCCAAACTGATCTTAGATGGGACTATTGTGCTGATGGAAGGTGCCCGTATTGAAGCAGAAGATTCGATCATCAGAAGAGGAAACGGAAGAATTTTAGGCCCGGAACAATGGTCTATTCAAGCAAATGCCAGATAATAGCTTATGAAGCATAGCAAGGCGTATTTACGTAAGGAGCCCAAGCAGAGATGCAGAGCAAATGAGATTTTGTTCTTGACAAAAAAAGGGCTACCGGAAATATGCCTTCAATCAACGTTATTTGAACAGCGCTGGGGGCGTAGTTCAGTTTGGTTAGAACGTCTGCCTGTCACGCAGAAGGCCGCGAGTTCGAGTCTCGTCGCTCCCGCCATAGATTGGACGCCACTTGTGGCGTCCTTTTTTAGTTTATTGGAAGTCAAATGAAGAACATCTCTGCTGTACTACTTCTGGCAGTATACCAAGTCTTGAGTGAATTGATCTATTTCGTCACCTATCCCATTCTTATATTTGTATTAAAGAGCAAAGGCTATACTGCAGCCATCAGACCCAAGGCTCCGGATAGCAGGGGTGGGATACTGGTGCATTGTGCATCAGTTGGTGAGATCAATGCCTTGAAAGCGCTACTACATAGCTTATTGGAGAAGTACCCCAATAAACAGATTCACATAACGACAACTACGTTGACCGGCTTGAAGATTGCATCCCAAATAGATAGCAGGATCAGGGCAGATCTGGCAGTGCTGGATGTCTTTCACCTGAGATACAGGCAGCTAAGTATGATCAATCCGAGCTTGATCCTGATTATGGAAACGGAGATCTGGCCAAATATGCTTGCCTGGGCAACCGGGAAAAAAGTTCCTGTCGTATTCCTGAACGCCAGAATGAAAGAAAAGACTTATCGTCATTATAAGAAACTTGGAAGCTTAGCAAGACATCTGGCGAGAGCTATAAAAGAGATCAACTGTCAGACTGAAGAAGATAGAACAAGATTTGAGGATGTATTTGGGATAAAAGCCCGCTATAGTGGCAACCTCAAGTATGCTCTTGTTATGGCTGATTATGATCGCAAAGAATTAAGAAGGCAGTGGGGATATCTGGATAGCGACCTGGTTATATGCTTTGGCAGTAGCCGTCCCGGCGAGGAGCGCTTGATCCTCCAGGTATTCCAAAAGCTCTCAAAGCAATACAGAGGACTAAAGCTGATAATTGCAATCAGACATACCAAGCGGATAAAAGAAGTAAGCGAGCTTTTGAGCAGTATTGAGTACAGCCTTCATTCCGGCGGTGAGAAGGTTAAGCAGATTCATATCATAGATGTTTTGGGGCATTTGAACGAAGCTTACTCACTCTGTGATTTGGCGATTGTAGGCGGATCATTCTTTGACTTTGGTGGTCACAATCCACTTGAGCCGGCGTACTACTCCAGAGCTATAATCATGGGAACGTATCACAGTTCCTGCAGAGAATCAGTAACCCAGCTTGGGATAAGAGGCGGCATCAAGATTCTAAAGGCTTCTGAACTGGAAACCGGGATAGTTGAACTGATGGAAGATGAAGCGATGAGAACCCAGATGGGAATCGCTGCAAAGAGCGTATTGGAAGAAAACAGCAGATCATTGGATAGACATTTGGATAGTATAGACAGATGGATAGGATAGCGGAATACTGGAGCAAGCTGGAAGGCCAAAAGCTTAGATGTGATTTGTGTCCGCATTATTGTGTAATCACAGACGGAATGAGCGGACTCTGCCGGGGCAGGACTAACCGAGGTGGCATCTTGTATGCCACCAATTATGCCAAGTGCACGGGTATTGCAATCGATCCGATCGAAAAGAAACCGCTCTATCACTTTCGGCCTGGTAGCCAGATTCTGTCACTTGGTCCAAATTCGTGCAATCTTGGCTGTTATTTCTGCCAAAATTATCAGATTAGCCAATACGAATGCGTTACCCAGGAAATCAGTCCAGAAGGACTGTATGAGCTTGTATTAAGCAGAGGTTTTGAGCAGTTAGCGTTTTCATATACTGAACCTATTACCTGGTTTGAGTACATCAAGGACTTTGCGGCCTTGGCTAAAGGTATTGATATCGTACTGGTGAGTAATGGCTATATTAACCGAGAGCCTTTGGAGGAACTGGTTAGTTTTGTAAAGGCGATGAATATTGATCTGAAATCGGCCAGCGATGAGTATTACAGGAGAGCATGTCAAGGATCTTTACAGCCGGTGATTGATACGATCAAAACAGCAGTGGATAGTGGCATTCATGTAGAAGTAACCAATCTACTAATTCCTACGGAGAACGATGCAGAGGAAGATATAGCACAATTATCAAATATCATCTCTGTTATTAGCAAGGACATTCCAGTACATTTTTCAGCATATCATCCAGCTTACAAGGCCGATCATGACGCAACCAGCAGAGATACTGTGATCAAGGCATGCAAGATAGCTTCAGGTAAACTGAATCATGTTTATGCCGGCAATATCGGGGTGAATGAGTTTTGTGATACACACTGCTCGAAATGTGGGAGTACTTTGATCGTGCGGGGTCGGGATAGTATTAAGCTCTTGACTACGGTGGATGGATACTGTATGAATTGCAATACCAAGTTGACAGGTGTGTTTAAATGATCAGCATAATGAAAGACTTCAGATTGGCGGACATGATCTTGATTATTGTGCTGTTAGCTGTAGCCGTTGGTATGCTTATCTACAAACAAGGTAACAGGGAAGATGCCATGGTACTTGTTTATAAAAAGGGTGTCTATCAGGGTGAGTATCCCATCACAAAAGATAGAGTTATCAGGCTTGATGAGCATAATACCATCGAGATAAAACACGGTAAGGTCAGAATGATTGAAGCTGATTGTCCGGATAAGAGATGCGTAAAGCAAGGTGCCAGCAGTAGCTTGCCGATCATCTGCCTACCCAATAAAATTGTCATTGAGATTAAGAATCGCCAAGGCCGCAAGGCCTTGATAGCCCAATGAGATAGCATAGTGTTAAAATTCGCAATTTATCCCTCAAATCATGGATTTGGCCATGCTACCAGAATGGCAGCATTGGCTGAAGAGCTCAATAAATATGGGATCTACACATATATAAGAACAAACCGCCCTAAGCACCTCTATAATGGATTAATAGATGGCCTTTATGAGGTTTCGGCAGCAAGTCTGGATTTTGGTGTAAGGCACGACGAAGGATTAGTGGTTAATCTCGAGCAGACCGAGAATGATCTGATCAAGTTGTTTTCGGAGCGGAACAGTATTCTGGAAACGGAGATCGATTTTCTGAGGACAAATCAGATAGATCTGGTGATCTGCGATGTGCCCTTCCTGGCTTGTGAAGCTGCTGCTTATACGAACATCCCTGTCTTTGCCATCAGTAATTTCGATTGGTTCTTTATATATACAGAGCTATTCAGATCGGACAGAACAATGCGTCCCCTCTTGAACAAAGTCTATGGCCTATACAGTATTGTAAATAGGAGCTACAGGCTTCCATTCTCCAGTGAGAAGAGCTTGGGTGGATTTCATAATTTTACTGAAGTCGGGTTATTGGCCAGGAAGAAAGATAAATACATCGATATTCGTGCACTGAAGGGCATCGGTAAGAATGCCCCCTTGATTTTGGTGAGTAGTGGGGGAGAAGAGGGCCTGATGTTGAAGATCGGAGAGCTGTGTAAGGTTTTTAATGGTAACGTCCTATCGCCCTGTCAAGACATAGAAGCTGGGAATCACATACGGATATCCAAAGATGATGATTTTTTGGATTATGTTAAAGCAGCAGATATCTTGGTCACAAAGCCTGGTTATAGTAGCTTTGCAGAGGCAGCGCAGTTTGGCAAACCCATAATCTTTCAATCAAGACCTGATTATCCTGAAGATAGTGTCTTGGTGAAGGGACTGGACCGTTATCCTGCCAAGTTTAGGCTGAACACCGGGTCCAGGACAGAGTGGAAGAAATTGATCAAGGATGCGCTTCAGCAAGGCAAACACAGGATTCCGGCATCGTATCGCAACCGCAACACTGAGATTGCAGCCAAGATTATACGCGATTACTTGGATCAAAAGAAGATTGTAAAGCTCAGATCGGTTTATGATATCGGCTCCAACAATCTGAATTACTGCCTATTCGATGAAGAGCGCGGGATCGCAGTTCACCAGGCACAACTGAGTACAGGCTTGGGGAGAGGCTTTGATGGTAGTAGAGTTAAGAAGAAAGGTATTGAAAAGACTAAAAGTGCCATCAGGCAGATTCAAGCTATTGACAGTACAATTACGTCTAACAAGGACTATTTGGCGACTGCTATTGCCCGTAAAGCCGGGAATTTTGATATCCTCTCCAATTGGATAATAGCAGGGAGTGGGGAAGATGTCAAGATTTTAACCGGTAAAGATGAGTCCAAAATGGCTTTCTGGGCTGCAAGACCATATTTGAAAGACAGTAACAATCTGATCATAGATATCGGTGGACGAAGCACAGAGATCACCTACGCTAGATCATCAAGGATAATGCATGCCAAGAGCATTGGTATAGGTTTGCTTGATCTGTATGAGTCCAGCGCAGGCTTTGAGGATTATGCATACCAATTGAAAGCCTTCGTCAGCAGTATCGGGGCAGATGAGATAGATAGTATTATAAGCGTAGGCTTGACCACTGCTCTCTTGTACCGGGTAATCAATAAATCACTTAAGCCTCTCTATAGGAAAGAGCTGGTGCAAATCACCAATAAAGAACTATTATATCTATTGAAATCACTGAAAGAAGGTAATACAGAGCAGTTCGATGCATTTACAGTAGGTATAACTGATCCTTTAATAATAGGTGTTAGTTCCCAAGCGCTAGTCATTTTGCTGGACATTATTGGCGCTGATAAGATTATGGTTTGTACGGATGGAATTTCAGCAGGATTTGCCAGATGGAAACATAACAAGAGGAAAGATTGAAGTATTACATAGAAACATATGGCTGTCAGATGAACGTTAGCGATAGTGAGTTGATTACCACTATCCTGAATAATTCAGGACATAAAGAGGCAAGTGATCTGGATCAGGCTGATCTGATCATTTTTAACACCTGCTCGGTACGTCAGCATGCAGAAGACAGAGTTTTAGGCAGAATTAGCTGTGAACGCGCAAGAAAGACAGTTCATAGCGGGTTGAAAATCGCTGTCGTCGGATGCATGGCTCAGAGAATGGGGAAGAGCCTCATAGAAAAAGGAATTGGAGTAGATCTTGTGGTAGGGGTCGATCAGTATCTGAGGCTCCCAGAAATGATAGCAGAAATAGATGCTCATGCCCTAGTAGAACAAGATTCCAGCCAAGTTTACCACGACCTGGTACCAAAACACCATGATTCTCATTGTGCCTTCGTAACTATCATGAGGGGCTGTGACAATTTCTGCTCATACTGCATAGTGCCACACGTCAGAGGACGCGAAAGAAGTAGAGACTATCGGGAGATCGAGTATGAGGTAAGGGAAGCTATTTCATCGAGAAAGAAGGATATTACTCTACTTGGGCAGAATGTAAATTCGTATCTATATGATGGGCTAAGTTTTGCGGTGCTACTCGACAAGCTGTCGGGGATCGATGAGCAGTATCGCTTGAGGTTTATTACCTCTCATCCTAAAGACTTGTCCGATGAACTGATTGAAGTGATGGCCAAGCACTCCAAAATTTCAAAGCATATACATTTACCAATGCAATCCGGGGATAGCGAGATACTGCACAGAATGAATAGAAAATATGGCTATGATCATTATAAGAATCTTGTGGATAAGCTCAGGAAAGCAATGCCTGGGATAGCAATTACTACGGATTTGATTGCCGGATTCCCGGGTGAGACTGATGAACAATTTGAGAATACTCTCAAAGCCATGCGTGATATTCGCTTCGACTATGCGTTTTGTTTCAAGTATAGCAATAGAGAAGGAACCGAAGCAGCTAAATACGATAATCAAGTGGAAGAATCAGTGCGGCTAGAAAGGTTACAGAGAATGATCGATCTGCAACGTCAGGTTACATTGGAGAAATTCCAAGAAAAGATCGGAACAGAAATTGAAGTTTATGTAGAAGCCACAAGCAAGAAAAGTAAGAAGCAGGTCAGTGGCAAAACCGATGATTATAAAATTGCTGTCTTAACAGGTGACGAATCCTTGATCGGCAGTTTTGTAAGAGCCAAAGTAATCGCAGCCACAGCAGGCACTCTTATATGCGAATGATTGCATACAGTAATTGTGTTAATCAATGTTATGTAAACCTCCGTGAATCGAACGTAAATATCACACAGTCTGTCTATTGGATTGTTTACATCTTCCCTATTTATAACTCATGAGATTTAAGGAATAGAATATGAAAAGTATGACCGGATACGGTAAGGCTACCAGAAATGAATATGGAATCAGTCTTGATATCGAGATAAAATCCGTTAACTCCAAGTATCTTGATTTGAGGATGTATTTCCCCAGAGAGCTCTCCCCTTTTGAGATGGAATTTCGGCAACTTCTTTCGACTATGATAAGCAGAGGTGCGGTTGAAGTGCGTGCAAATATCAGTGACCATAGAGACCCAAAACTGGGGATCAACAGAGCTAAACTTATGAAGTACTATGCATTGATGCAAGAAGCATCCAAAGTCTTGGGTATTGGGATGGATGTATC
>CAYSSP010000008.1:48710-84352 GCA_964433815.1 uncultured Candidatus Cloacimonadota bacterium | reverse complement strand
GCTCCTTATGCATGATACAATCCTAAGTGCAAGTTTATCAGTTGCTTGATGCATCCCCATGCAGGATTCAAGCAGGCTACAAGCAGGCAGCAGGCAGGATACCAAGCGGAGCCCAGGGTCATATTCTTCAGAGTGTGTTACTGGTAGGATGGGCTCCACCCCTCGCTATCGGATGTCGCCTTTTCAGGGCTGAGGGCGCTCCGCGCCGGGAGATTCCTGCCTTCCCACCCCACCAAACCGCAAGCGGTTTGTCGAGGACCCCGGTCGCAGGAATGACTGAGGGGGGCAGACTGGGAGGTAGGTGATGTAGGAGCGACATCCTGTCGCTCAGATAATGTGCGTCAGGATGACGCACCTACAATCCGTGCTTTGTCGATTCGTTCGCAGGAATGACGGAGTGGGTACAGGCTGGGAGATATATTCGACCTATGCGCAGCGCTAACTGTCTAACTGCTAACATCTAACTGCGCGTAGCGCGTAGCGCAACTCACTTCAGCAGCATCACCTTCCTGGTCTGGATTCCCTGTCTGCTTTCCAGCCTGATGAAGTAGATTCCCGAGGGCAAAACGCTTCCGGTTTGGCCGGTTCCGTTCCAGCTAATGCTGTGGGTTCCCGCCTCCATAGCCGGCTCTGAGATGCTATATACCTGCTGTCCGCGCAGGTTGTAGATCTTGATCTGGACCGGGGAAACGGCATTCAGGGTAAAACTGATGGTAGTGCTGGGATTGAAGGGATTGGGCCATATCTTCAGGCTTTGCGGGGCTTGGATGGGATCTTCGTCCGCAACTGCTCCGCCAAAGAGCAGGTAATCAACGATAAGCTCGACCATTTGTTGATATGTGCTACTGCCATCCTCGACATTGGCAAGGCGGAAGAGGCTGCCGATGGTGCGGATATCCCCGGTTGTGGAGGGCGTATAGACACCGATCTGCCAAGGAGTATCACCGGTGGTCAGAAAGAGCGGATTGCCTCCGGGAAGCGCGATAAAGGGCGATACCATTTCGTCGCCTGTGTAGCTCCAGGTGGGATTTCCCGTGATCTCGGCGCTGATGCCTTCGATCGGCACGACCGTATTGAGCGGCTGATGCATCCGGAACCGGCTCCAGAATCCATCCAGAGCACCCCAATCTCCGGGGCCTTCCAGATAAAGCTTGCCGCCACCGCTGAGATAGCCATCGAGTTGGTTGTATTCATCCGAGAATGGGACCACGAAATGCGGCTCTTCAGGATCTCCAAAGAGACAGAAAATGGCATCAAACTGACCCAGATAACTCACCGGGTTGTAGGATCCGACCGGGATCAGAACATCTGTATAGACTACATTGATGTTGTTCAGGCTCTCATGCGCAGTCTCCATTGCGTGGAGCGAGCTTTGCAGGCGGTAAGCACTGTCGCCGGTGGGCTCGTAGATCAGGAAGCTGTGCTGCGGCATACTTGCGCTTCCGCTATAGCCTACGGCAGGATCGCCAAAGAGCATATAGGTATAGATATTTTGCAGCTCCGGATAGATGATGCCGTCGGAATCGACCGGATCTCCAAAGAGGTAGATCTGAGTATGCAGGAGGTTGGCAAAACCATGTGCCGCACCAACGCTAAAGCCATTTGCAGCATAGTTTTCCAGCCAGTGATAGTTGTAGGAGGAGAGACCTCCCCAGCCGGCATTGCGCCAGCCGATCTTGTACCATCCGGTGCGGGTGGCTGCGAGAGAGGCAACCGTCTTCTTGATCAGGCTGTATTCACCCAGCGAGACATCCTGTCCATCCAGCATACCGTTGTTGCAGGATGCAGCAAAAAGCACTGTGCCATCGGTATTTGAGAGGTTGTTGAAGCTCTGGCGGTTTACCATGCTCATCCATTCCATCTCCCAGCTATCGGGCAGATTATTGCCGTCGATGTCATTAACCCACACCCGGCGTGAACTGGAGGTGGCGCTGCCGTGAGCGCTCCAATTCAGGATGCCCCAGCTTTCGGTACTGAGCTTGTTCTTCAGCGCATCGTAATCGAGAGCCAGATCTCCGGGATAGGAGGGAATAAAGCCTGCCTGTTCATACATCGCAAAGGTCTGATAGTCTTGCAGGACAGTTGCTTTGAGATATTCCACAAAGCCTGCCCCATCGGTCTGCAAAAAGCCCAGTTCGGGCTCGTCATGATAGTTCAGATAAGCCGCGGGAAGCAGGGCTTTGCGCTTCCAGGGAGCGCTCGTCTGTTCAAAAGCCACGATTCGGTCGCAGATGGCGGAAATTTCTGCGCTGTTGTTGGTCGAGATACGTCCCACAAAGCATTCCGGAGTGTAATCAACCAGCCAGTCCTCCTCCCCCATTTGGGCATAATACTCGCCCAGGCGGCCGTCGTTGTCGGTATCCCAGACCGAGCTGAGATCACTAAAGTAAAAGTCAGAAGGCACCGTCTCGCCGCCATTGGGCTGGGGATTGAGATATGCCGTGGGCACCGTATCCACATCTCCGATCAATAGCAGGTATTTGATCGGGCTAAGTGTGTTCTGGGCGATCAGGAAGTTGCGGACCTTCTCAGCCGGATTGGCTCCGGGATACTCCACCAGGATTTCGGCGATATCTTTGCTGAGCATATTGAATTGGTCTTGACGATAAACGGCAAGGCTCTGTGCGGCAGCAAGCGAGGCTGCTGTGGAGATGATCAGATAGTTTTCCTGGCGCGGAGTGGTAACGTCATACCAGCGGTAAATAGCTTCCGGATTGGCAAAGAAACTCCGGTCGGAAAAGGTGGGCGGAAGCTTGGCAGGAGCTTTTGCGGGATCGCTGTAGTCGATATTGACAGATAGCTGGGCTTGCCAGCTCCAGGCACCATCCCGGTAATCTGCAGGGATCACGCGGTAGCTGAGATAGCTTAGCTCTCCCCAACGCTTCATACCAAGGCAGACGACTCTTTCCTGGGGCTGGTAGCTGCCCTCGCGGGATAATATCTGCTCTCCGCTACTGAAAGCCTGATTGATCTGCGGTGCATCTCCGGCCAGCCGGATGCTGCTGCCTAAATTAGCAGATTGAGAGATAAGTTCAGCTCCCCCTGGCAGCAGGATATTGACTGTCTTATAAGGCAGCCGGGGATAGCCGGGAGCGCTCAGGAAGCCGTAGCCGTCCGTCTGGAGCTGTTCTTCGTCCATAGTGCGGGGTGCTTCGAGGCGGAGATTGAGGCTGAGACTGGCTGCTGACAGCAGTAGCGGTAATAGTAAGAGTATGCTGATGTATAGTTTCTTCATTGATCCCTCTGTGAATTGGGTTTGGGACGGGCTTTGCCGCTCTTGTTAGGATGGTTCGGCTTATTGGGGTTGCTCGGTTTGGGGCGACCCTGGTGGCTTCTATTGGGATTATCCGGTTTGGCGTGTCCGGCAGCTTTGTTGGGTTGATCATCTCTGCGAGGCTTGTTGCGGTTCTTTTGATGAGCCTGGTTCCGGTTGTTCTTTTGTTGAGCTTGGTTTTTAGGGCCTTTGGGGCGGTTGATCTGCTCTCTGATAAAGCGTTTCTTCTGTTCATTGCTCATCTTTTCGGTGGCGTGTTGGATAATCAGTCGGGGAGCACTCTGCTTATGGCGATCGAGGAATTCTTCCACTGCCTCGGGATGAACGCTCCAGAGTTTGCGCAAAAACCAGCCCAGACCTTGCTGAACCACGCGTTCCTGATCCCTCATCATCGGCTCTATAAAGTCCAGGAGCTCCTTGGGATCGGCATTCTCGCGCAGCCAGATCATCGTGACCGGTACTGCTCTGCGGGTCCATTTGCTGGGGGACAAGCGCCAATCTGCAAAGCCCTCGAGCTCCACCAGCTTCAGCTCCAAAAAGACAGGCGTCAGCTTGGTGCTGATCACGTCCGCATGAGCCCAGTTTTCCACTCCATTATCCAGCCATTCTTTGATCAGGGGAAAGAGCTCTGCGCAAAAGCGGGGACGGTATTTCTTCAGGAGCAGGATGGCGAGAGAGCCAAATTCGTATTTGCCGGTGCGGAAGAAGGGAGCGCCCAGCTCTCCGATTTCTAAGACAGAGGGCTCAAATTTATCCAAGACATTGTATTTTAGGGTGCGCAGTTGTTCTTCATCCAGCCCGTATGCATCGTAACCTTCGGTGAAATAACGGGCATTGCGTATTGCCAGATCCGGATTTTCGTATTCAAAGAAATAGTGTTCGCAGTACTTGTATATCTCTTTGTAGCGGTTCTCATCCATGACGAACTCCTCTATTTAGTGGAGATCAGGAGGCTGGTTCAGTCGTATCCTTTTCCCTTGCCTTTGACCAAGACGTGAAACCGGTTGAACATCTGCCTAAACCGGTACAGCATCTCTGCTGATGGATTCAATTGGCTCAGCATCCGGGAGAGAAAGTGCTCCCAGTTGGTGCTTTCATGCGAGCGAAAGAACCCGATCTCCTGCATTACATCCAGCATATATGCCTTGATCTTGTCAAGCTCAATTCCGGGAACTGCCGCTTCGGGCTTTTTGGGAGGAGCTCCGGCGCTATAGACTTCCCAGCAGGCAATAGCCACTGCCTGAGCCAGATTGAAGGAGGGAAATGCGGGATTAGCCGGGATGTGGCACCTCAGAGGACAGAGATCCGCCTCCTCGTCCGTGAGCCCATAGGTTTCCCTGCCAAAGACAAGCCCTGTCTTCAGATGCGGGATATCCGCAACGTAGGTTCCCATCTCCCTGGGACTGCAATCTATCGGCTTGGTCTTACCAATTCTGCGGGAAAAAGCGATCACTCTGTCCAGATCCGCCACTGCGGATGCGAGATCTGGGAAAGTCTGAGCCTCTGTGAGTATGTCTTCTGAATGCACTGCCAGATAAAAGTCGTTCTTTTGGGGAATGCTGCCCACGATCCGCATGTTCTTCAGGGAAAAGTTGTTCATCAAACGGGCAACGGAGCCAACGTTTCCGGCATAGACCGGCTCCACCAGGATGATGTAGATATTATCGAGCCGCTCTTGCATCGGGCTTGGAACTCTTTGCTACGATCTGATGCAGCCTGTGCCCCATCTGCTGCACTTTGGGGTTGGAATCCTGGCGCCAATCTGCAATGGTCTTTTGGGTGATGTTGATAAAGTCATGAGTCTTGTCGCGCTTGGAACGTTGGGTAAAGATATTGGCGAGTTTCTTCATAGTCTGCCAGATGGTGCGAACCCTTTTCTCATCAGCCTCAACCAGCCAACGCCGGACATTTGTATAGCATTGGAGGGGTCTGGTGCGAGCCACTTGGGTAAGGATGTGGCTGATCTTCTTTTGTACTTCTTCGCTCTCGTCATCCAAAAGCCTGGAAACAAAGGTAAGCACGTATTGGGGATTCTTGCTGGCGATGTTTTCCATCCCGTGCATTGACATTGCCCGTTTCTTTTCATTATCCGATTCAGCCCAATAGGGCATATATTCTTTCATTACTTCGGGTGCCCGCTTCCACATTTCAAAGCAGATGGTTTCAGATTCCCAGGGCACTGTCTCATAAGTCTTTTCCAAGGTCTTGATGATCACTTCCGGGGTGTCCTGCCGCTTGTAATAGATATAAAACAGAGCGGTGGCTCTAACTCCGTAAAAGTGGTCTTCCAGCATCTCCGAGATGATCAGATCCAATTCGCCTTCGCCGTTGTATGGCGCCAAACGCTTGCCGAGCTCTTCTCTTACGAAGTAATTTGCTGTGTTTCCCAGCTCGAGGATCTGCTTCTTTGCCAGTGCTGTCTTGCCTTTGTCTAGATTCTTGAAGATCTTCTCAACATGAGCATCCATCAGTTTGTAGTCGTCTATGTTGAGACGTCCCATAGATTTGATCATAAGTACTGCTCCCAGTGGTTTATTACATTGTGTAATATGGGTTTACCAATAGTATGGTATGGTATTTGAGCCAAAGCTTCCGGTGTGGAAGATCAGTTGGATTGTTATTTGCCATCAATGTATGAATCCAAGCTCTCGCCCGGGCTGATTCTGTCAAGGACTTTCTAAATCCACTCCGGCAGACGCTTTCCGCCCTAAGCCCGATTAACGGGTTCTGCCGGCAGGGTAATAAGCCAAGGCTTATCGTCTGTTTATTTGATTCTCAATGCTTTGATGGTATCGGAGTGCTTGCCATCCGTAATCCGGACAAAGTAGATGCCACTGGCGCATTCACGGCTGGTATCATCCCTGCCATCCCAGAGCAGCTCATTCTTCCCGGATTCCAGATCCTGGTATTCTCGCTTAAGGACTCTTTGCCCTCGGATATTGTAAATCTCCAGCCGGGCATAACCTGGAGCACCCAGCTCGACCTCCAGCTTGAGTGATCCGCCAAAGGGATTGGGATAGGCTTTGTTAAGGCTAATCAAACCGGGCTCGGGATCAGGTATTGGGATGGGTTCCTCTCCGCTTTCCAGAAATTGAATCCCGGCATAATCACCTGCTTTGCTGTTGATCACAAAGTATGTACCCATCCTGGTAGAAACCAGATTGTAGTCGTAATCTGCGGAAGAACTACTATAAATGAATCTGTCGAGAGGACTGATCACATGACCGCTTTGTTCTATTAAGCAGTATGTCAGATGATACAAAGTACCGCTTCTTGTCTTGCCAAGCAAAATTACGCTGAAGTCTTTGGATAGAGATAGCTCAGCCAAATTCGTAGGATCATCATATACGTACCAGGTTAAGCCGCTGAGAGGCAGGACAGTCCATATTGAATTACCATCACCGTCCAACTTCTGAATTCCCAAATAATTCGAATACCCACGGCTTGCACGGTAATAAGCTCCATCCACAGCGAGTCTTCCCACGTAACGTGATACATTCTCCGTACCACAACCTGGATAGATCAGATTCCCCTGGCTGTCAATGGATTGCAATAGCGGACTGGTGCGCAGAACCCATTCTTGGGAGCTGTGTCCGCCTGTGAGAACCCACTTAGCCAGTAACAGTTCGAGCCAAACCTGATTTCCGGCTATACTTGCTTGATAAAGAATCAATCCCTGGTATTCAGATGGAACTGCTCCCACAGCTATCCCTGTCTCCCCATAGGGCTCCAGTGCTTCGCCATCGGGACCCAGCTTCTTAACAAAGTACATTTCGCAATAATCCCCGGTATATGTTTGTCCCCATATCAGATAAGAATTTTCGAAGCAACCTATGCTGAGTTCGGTACCCTGATAGTCCGGATTCGGGATTGCCACCGGCTTACCGATTCCACTCCAGGTCGGTTCGCCATCAATAAACCTCTGCAGATAGATAGCACCATCCATATTGTCTGTTGCCACTGAGTATAGCGAATTGTTATAATAAGAAAATCTTACATCGTTGAACAATGGATAATTCAGAATTTGCTTTGCTTCAGCCCACTCCAACTGACCGTAGATGTCAATCTTTTGCGCATAGTAATAGTTATTAATTCTCCACAGCACCAGAACGTTGCCATCCTCTGTGGGATAAGCGGTAAGATTATCTAGCTGCATCCTAACAGAAGTGAGATCTATTGGCTCTTCAAAGACCAACTCTCCCGCCGGATCGACCACATTATACTGCAATTTATACCAGTTATTGTATCCCGGATTAGTCCGCATCCACAATACTAAAGCCCGGTTTGGTCCCAAAGGGCACAAAGTCGTCCCTTTGATCAATCCGTAGTCACTTGCATAAATGGTCATTCCGGGAGCAGGGTGCATAGATTTTCCATTGGCATCGATCTCGTTATAGGCTATTAGAGCTGATTCGCCCACTTGGCAGTAATAATAGACCTTCAAAGTCCCATTCTCCACGTGTGCCAGATGATAAGGCTCCCAAGAATACCATTCCTCGGCGATCAGGGATACTTGCCAGGGCTTTGAGCTACCATCAGAATTCAGGTAAGAAACTGTCTTTGATATGTTGCATCCATTCTCGTTCATCCTGATGACATAGTAGCCCTGTCCGCCATCTGAATAGAAGAAGAAGTCATTGTAATTATATGGGCCATTAAAGATTAATACACCACCATCCTGCCATAACGCTGTTCCCTCCTGATCTATACATTGAGCTTTGAAATCATCTCCCGACCACCAGCAAAACAACAAGCGATCCAGATCATCAGTTACGAACTGATATATTGTGTTGTAAGGTGCCAAAACCCGCGGATTGCCCCAGAGAAATTCTCCCTGAGAGTTACATAACTGGATTTTGATTCCTTCATACGAAGTCCACACTACATAAAACTCGCCATCGCTTTGCATAGAAAACCTGCGCATGTTTGCCTCAGTCTCAGTGCCCTGTATGCGGAACTGAAGCTGAAGATTTTTATCGAAACAGAGCAGAGTCTCTCTGTAGTTTCTCGAGTAAGAGATCAGTAGATTGCCATCACTTGTCGCAACTGCTTGCTTGACAAATAGATTATAGTTCATCTCCGGAAACAGCGCATCAATATCTGCCCCATTGTTATCAGGATACAGCATCGTGCCGGAGGGCGTTATGTATTGATAAGCCAGATCTTGGTTGTGCTTTGCGATCAGATGGATACCGCCATCATTATCGGGAGCAATAAATATCTCTGATAGAGTCTGGGGATAGTACTTGGTATCAGGGGTACCGATCTGCTCACCCTGGAGATTGAACCGGTTCATATAATATCCGTAACTACCGAGATATTCGTAGAGTGAGAAGATTACTATTTCTCCTTGACTGGTAAGGCAATACTTGGCTGCATTGCCATACATACCAAGAGACAAAGGCTCGTCCCACAAAGCTTGGTTTTGAGTATTGAATGCTTGCAGATAGCTTTGAGTGGCTCCGTTTTCAGTGCGTGAAAAGGCAAGTATTTGGGTTCCATCCGCCGCTCTAAGGCTGGTGGGATTCAAGCTTAAGTTGCCAAAATTGGATAGTTCCAAGGGCTCAGGCCAGCTCAACTGCGCATAGACCGCAGTTATCATTATACACAACAGACAGATGGCAACCAGCATCTTTTTCATACAATCCTCCCGGAGAGATGTTTCACATGCTTGGATTTGATTGTTTTTTTGTCAAACCTTTTTTCTTTGCATGGCATCCTTGTGGTATTATTACGTTAACTGCCTGTAACACAGTGTGCTCCCTTTAGTGTACATCCCTGACCTTAGCTCCTTCTTTAGCCCCTCCTCCCTGCTTGGCTCCTGCCGCGCTCTTGCCGCGATGATGCCGCGCTCCTGCCGCGAGTGCGGCATGATCGCGGCAGGAGCGTCCCTTATTTGTGGCAAGATCCAAAGGGGAGTGAGGGGGGGGCGCAGAGCGCCGTGATCAGTGAACAGAAATCAGTGAGCAGTGATCAGTGAACAGATCTTACGGAATGCGCTTCGCGCAGTTGATAAAATGGATTCCTGCCTTCCCACCCCACCAAACCGCAAGCGGTTTGTCGAGGACCCCGGTCGCAGGAATGACGAATTCTATTAGTATGGCTGTAAATTCGAACAATGCGCAGCTAATCACTATTAACTCACTAACTGATTAACTACTAACTGCGCGAAGCGCACCGCGCTCCGCGCCGGCGCCCTCCTTTTTCCTATTGACAATAAACTGCCATAAAATAGCTTCGTCCCAAAATATCTAAAGGGGAGAAGCTATGAAATCCAGCAACAACGGACGCAGTTGGCAGCCGACTTTGACGCTTGCCAAGCTCTTTGAAGAGCAAAACCAGTTCTTTGACGCGCTCGCCGCCTACGAGCTGATCAGCCAAAATGACAGCTCTCCGGGTATCCGCGAGAAGATCGAATCCCTGCAGTTCCGCATCCTCAGCGATCCCAACAGCTCCTACGACCCCCGGATTGAAAAGCTCTTTAGTCCGGAAGAACTTGCCTATCTGAAAATACTGAACCATCAAGGTTTTGATAATATGTCCCGGGCTGTCGAAAAGCTCAGCGAAGGGCTGGCCGGCAGCGATCTCTATATCGAATTGGACGAGCTTGATCTGGTAGAACCGGATGATGCCGGCGATATTCAGGATATTCTGAACGAGATCGAACAGAATGCCCAGCAGACTTTTATCGACGATCTGCCCGAAATCGAGCAGTACACCGTGAAAGACCTGCTGACCGTGCTCCTGAGCAAGTATGACAAGGATCAGACGCTCAGCGAAGTAAAGCTATCGGACTTTTTGGCACTGTTTTTGGAGATGCAAAGCCTCAAAAACAAGGACTGATGTGAAACGCAAGATCATCCAAGACTACAACCGCATCTGTCTGAAATGCACGCGTAAATGTAAACAGCGCAAGGAAGTGCACATCCTCAGTTGCCCCCGCTATATCCCAAAGCCGGTGCAGATGGAGATCAAATTCGTCTTTCCAAAGACTCCTAAAAGCAAGTAAGGCAGCGCAATGCGCATCATTACGGGACGCTACAAAGGGGTAAAGCTCTACACTGTACCGGGTATCAGCACCCGTCCAACCACCGATTTCAACCGCGAAATCATCTTTTCCATGTATCCGGATTATGAAGGGCAAAGAGTCCTTGATCTCTTTGCAGGAACCGGTTCCTTTGGACTGGAGACGCTTTCACGCGGAGCAAGCTGGGTGGACTTTGTGGAATTTGCCAGCCCTGCGATCGGCACACTGCTCCAAAATATCGAGAAATTGCGCTGTGGAGAGCAGTGCCACGTGCATCGCCGCCGGGTGGAGCAGTATCTTAAAACATGTGAAGATGCTTACGATGTGATCTTCCTCGATCCGCCTTACAACAAGGGTTTAGTATCAAAATGTCTGGAAGCGATCATCGGCTCCGACATCCTTAGTCCCGATGGCATCGTGATCGTGGAACACTCTCCCCGTGAGGAGATTGAGGCTCAGTACAGCCCCCTGTTCACTGATCACAAGCAGGGCAAAACCACCTGTTTTACGGTGCTGGCCCCCAAGAATGAAGATAAGAAAGATATACAGGAGAAAACATGCTAAAGCTCAATCTCCATGCGCAAACAGTGGAACGTGCCCGCAAGGCGGCCGCTACGATCTGCAGCGGGTTTAGCTGGCTCTTTAATGATTACAGCACCCTTACCATCGAAAGAACCGTGGTTCGCCTCTTGGGAATCGACGGTGCAACGGAGGATGGCAAGCCTCTGCCAAACCTCCTGGTGGAACATCTTGAGGCTCAGAATCTGCTCGGCAAAGGCGCAGCTTACTGGATAGTGAATGCAATGCTTGCCAAAGGTTTAACTGCTCAGGAAGTGGCCGATGCGGTAGCAACGGGAGAGCTCGATCTGGGCGCAGTCCCGGCTCAGGATCCCGATCAAGTCTTTGCTCTGCTGAGTAAACTTTCCGAAGCCAGCCTCGAGCATATCCGCAATCAGAAGGCTCATCGCGAGGCCAAGTTTGCCGCTTATGGCCCCAGACGCCAGCCGGCGATCTATGTAATCGTTGCAACCGGCAATATTTACGAGGATGTAAAACAAGCCCGGGCTGCCGCTCGCGAAGGTGCGGATATCATCGCCGTAATCCGTTCCACCGCCCAAAGCCTGCTCGATTACGTGCCTTATGGTGCTACAACCGAGGGATTCGGCGGCACTTTTGCCACTCAGGAAAATTTCCGCATCATGCGTGCTGCTTTGGATGAGGTTTCCGAGCAGGAAAAACGCTATATCAGCCTTACGAATTATGCCAGCGGACTCTGCATGCCGGAGATTGCCGCCATGGGAGCGCTGGAACGCCTCGATCTGATGCTCAATGACGCCATGTACGGCATCCTCTTCCGTGATATCAATCCCAAGCGCACTCTGCTCGATCAGTATTTTGCCCGTATGATCAATGCCTATGCCGGGATCGAGATTCAGACCGGAGAGGATAACTACCTTACCACCAGCGATGCCATCGAGAAGGCATATACGGTTACTGCTTCGCAGCTTCTCAACGAGCAATTTGCCATACTATCCGGAATCAAGCCGGAGAAGATGGGATTGGGACACGCCTATGAGATCAATCCCGAGATCGAAAACAGCTTTTCCTATGAACTGGCGCATGCCCTGCTCACCAAGACACTCTTCCCCGCCTCGCCGGTCAAGTATATGCCGCCCACCAAGTTTGCCAGCGGTAATATCTTCAAGACTCACCTGATGGATGCGATGTTCAATTTCATCGGGCAACTTACCGGACAGGGTGTGCAACTCCTGGGTATGATGACCGAAGCAATCCATACTCCGCATATCGCTGATCGTTCACTGGCCATCGAAAATGCCCAATACATCTTTACCGCCGTCAAAAACCTCAGCGATGAGCTTTGCCTGGCGGAAAACAGCTTCATCAACACCCGTGCCAATACAGTCCTGCAAGAAGCAGCCGAGTTCCTCGAAAGAGTCGAGCGCGAAGGACTCTTCTCGGCAATGGCAAAGGGTGAATTTGCCGATATCAAGCGTCCGGAAAACGGAGGTAAAGGCCTCTCAGGCGTCTTCCGCAAGGCAGATGATTATTACAACCCCTTCCTGGACAAGATGAAAGCGGAATTGGAGTTATCATGAAAAAGGAACTAATCCGTCCCTACGGGGATACCTTAAACGACGGCAAGATGCAGATTTCCTTTAGCTTGCCGATGCCTCCCACCGAAGTCGGCAAGGAAGCAGCCCGCCTCATCCTGAAACAGATGGGCTTTGAAGATGTCGAGATCTGCGGAACGCGTGACCTGCGCGAAGGCTTTACCCAGTTTATCGCCTATGCGGTGAGCGGAGCGGCGGTCGATCCCTCCCAGATCAAAGTCAAAACTGTCGATACGCCCGTAATGGATATGGAAGCTACGGACGAATATATCGCGGAACACATCGGCAGAGAGATTACCGTGGTAGGAGCTTGTATCGAAAGCGACGCCCACACGGTCGGTATCGATGCCATTATGAATATGAAGGGCTACAACCATCGTTATGGCTTGGAACGCTACCAGTATATCAATGCCATCAATCTGGGTGCTCAAGTGCCATCCGAAGAACTGCTGCGAGTGGCTCGCGAAGAAAAAGCAGATGCAGTATTGGTCTCGCAGGTTGTAACGCAGAAGAACATCCATATCCAAAACCTGACCCGCCTGATTGAGCTGGCGGAAGCAGAGAAACTGCGTGATAAGATGCTCTTTATCTGCGGCGGACCCAGGATTTCCCACGAACTGGCGATTGAGCTGGGCTATGACGCAGGCTTTGGCACCGGGAGCTACTCCACGGATGTCGCAAGCTATATTGCCATCAGCCTCGCGGAAAGAAAGGGCAGGCATTGAGCTTATTCCTTACCATCATCGCCTTTGGGCTGATGATCTTTATCCACGAACTGGGTCACTTCCTGGTGGCGCGTGCCTTTGGAGTAGGCATCGAGACCTTCTCCCTGGGCTTTGGCAAGCCGATCTACAGCGTTAAACGAGGCGGGATAGACTACCGCATCAGTTGGCTGCCCTTGGGTGGCTACGTCCGGATGCGGGGAGAGAATCCCGATGATCCGGATCAGGATATGCCTGATTCCTTTGCTGCCAAGAAGTGGTGGCAACGTGCCCTGATCGCTTTTGCCGGACCCTTTGCAAACCTGCTGCTGGCTTTTCTGCTCTTTAGTGTTTCCTTCCTGCTGCCTCACAAGCTCGAAGATCAGAGACCGGTGATCCAGACAGCCGCCGGCAAGTGGGAATCGGTCTTCCAGCCGGGAGACAGCCTGGCAGTGATCAACGGCAAACCCGTTAAAGGCTTCAGCGAAGCTCTCAGTGAGCTCAAAAACACCGGAACCAATAAGATCACTCTTTACCGCAACGCGGCTCCTCTGGAGCTTGTTATCGCCGGTAACGAGCGTGATTCGCTCATTATGAGTCTGCGTCCCATTGCAGAGCCCATCATCGGAGAGCTTACACCCGGATACCCCGCCTGGTCGGCAGGCTTACGTCCCGGAGACCGCGTCCTCAAGGTCGATACACTCGCTGTCGCAGATTGGTACACGATGCGGGAAGCGATTATCTCCAAGAAAGGCTCCGTAAAGCTTCAGATAGCCAGGGGAGACAGCATCCTGGAGCGTCAAATCCCCCTCGAAACCAATATCCTGGATGGCGACAAGACCCCCATGATCGGCATCATGCAATACCAGCCGGTGCAGCTTGTTTACAGCTATCCTCCCTCTCAGGCACTCACAAACGGCATCTCCACCACTATCAATATGGTCGCTATGAACTACTATGGCCTTTACCGTCTCTTCCAAAACCCGGAGTCTCTGAAGAGCAATATCGGAGGCCCGGTGATGATAGTCTCGATGTCTCAAAGCGTAGGAGCCAAAGGTATTGTCGCTCTGCTGCTCTTCTTTGCGGGGATCAGCATCATCCTGATGATTATGAATCTCTTGCCCATTCCCATCCTGGATGGCGGGCATATAATGTTTTGTTTGATAGAAGCCGTTATCGGACGTCCGGTACCGCTCAAAGTCCGCGAAATCACACAGCAGATAGGTTTTGCACTGCTTGTAATGCTGATGGTTTTTGCCTTTTATTCGGATATTCAAAAGCTGCTGATGCGTTTAATCAGCGGATAAGGAAAGCTATGTTCAGTTTCAAGCTGGAATCCACCAGTTCCAAAGCCCGGGCCGGACGCATCACCACCAATCACGGAGAGATCCTCACCCCCGTCTTTATGCCCGTTGGCACCGTTGGCTCGGTCAAAGCAATGTCACCCCACGAACTGGAGGAAGTCCAGGCCCAGATCATCCTGGGCAATACCTATCATCTCTATCTCAAGCCCGGTCACGAGCTGATCCGCAATGCCGGCGGTTTGCACAAATTCATCAGTTGGAACCGCCCCATGCTCACCGATAGCGGTGGCTTCCAGGTGATGAGTCTGGCTGCCCTGCGCAAGATCACCCCCGAAGGTGTGAAATTCCGCAGCCATATCGATGGCTCCCTGCATATGTTTACCCCGGAGCGTGTAATTGAGATCCAGGAAGCCATTGGCGCGGATATCATCATGAGTTTTGATGAATGCCCGCCCCTGCCTTCCACGCGCCACTATCTGGAGAAATCGCTCAAACTCACCCTGGATTGGGCTGCGAGGGGCAAAGCCGCCTTTACCAATGAAGCCAATCAAGCCCTCTTTGGCATCGTGCAGGGCGGCACCCACGAAGACCTCAGGCAAAAGTGTGCAGAAGAGCTGATGCAGATGGACTTTCCGGGATACTCGATCGGCGGACTGGCAGTCGGTGAATCCAAGGAAGAGATGTTCAAGGTCACAAACTTCCTAAACGACGTACTACCAAAGGATAAACCTCGCTATCTGATGGGCGTAGGCACTCCCAGCGATCTGCTCAACAACATCGCCCGAGGTGTCGATATGTTCGATTGCGTAATGCCCACCCGCAACGCCCGCAAAGGCAGCATCTTCACCCGTTACGGCAAGATGATCATCAAGGCTGCCCGTTACAAAGACGATTTCAGGCCCATTGACGATCAATGCGGCTGTTATACCTGCACCCACTTCAGCCGTGCCTATATCCGCCATCTGATCACGATGAACGAGATCCTCGGCATGCGCCTTACCACCATCCACAGCCTCTGGTTTTACCAGGAACTGATGCAGATGGCAAGAGCCGCCATTCTGGAAGATCGTTTCGAAGACTTCCTGGCAGATCAACTCCCTGTGCTGTATAGGATTGTAGATTAATGAAGCGCTTGCTGAGCCTGCTCGCTTTACTGATTGTAATCACCCTTCAGGCACAGCAAACAGATATCAAACCAAACCGCGCAGCACCCGTCATCCTGCCCAATGTGAGCCCCGAAATGCGTTCACCCGGCTATTGGATCAGCCGTCATCCCACTCCCGACCGGCTGGTGATGGATGCCCAGGCGATAGAACGCTTCAATAGCCGCATCAGGCGTGAGAGAGGCACCGTTACAGCCATCTGGGAACACTCCACGGCGATGAGCGGACGCACCATCCGCACTCAGATCAATAATCTTCATAACTATGTAAAGGGCATGCGTTTGCATGATGCTGAAGGCAACCGTGTCACCAACGAATTTTGGCAGGAGATGTTCAGCCTGGAAAATCCCGCTCAAGTGCCTTCCGCCATTCGGGTGCGCTTTGCCCTCGCTTCCTCATTTGCGCATCAAAGATTGGTGCCCAGCCTTGCCAATCTCAATATCATGCCTCTGGACACGGATTTTGACGAGCTGCAAAATTCCGGCTACGACATCGGCTCGCCCATCGTGCTCTATCATAATTCGCGGGACGGCAACTGGGCTTTTGGAGCCACTTCCACCACCAGCGGCTGGTTTAGACTTCGCGATCTTGCCATCATCAGCCGCGAGGAATGGCGCAGTTTCCAACGCTCCACCGACCGGGTGGTCTGCCTTTCCGCCAAGAGCGACATCTGGCTGGATGAGGCGCAAACCCGCTTTCACGGCAGCGTCCGAATGGGGATGAGCTTTCCCTATCAGGGAGAAACGGATGATAGCTATATCGTAAAAATGCCGGTAAGCAGCGGCGATGGCTCATCCGGACTGCAAAACGCCTATATCGCCAAGAGCGATGCCCGGCGGGGTTTCCTGCCTTACACAATCCGTAATGTATATAATCAGGCTTTTAAGATGCTCAATCATAACTACGGCTGGGGCGATATGCGAGGCGATTGGGATTGTTCCAGTATGCTGATCCATATCTATTCCTGTTTTGGTATCCGACTGCCCCGCAACGGACTCAGCCAGGCTTTGGCGGGTAAACTGAAACACGAATTCCGCGGTACGGAGGCAGATTCGCTTAAGTATGCCACCCTGCTCTTCAAAGCAACCGGAGGGGTCAGTATGCTCCAAATGAAGGGACATATTATGCTCTATCTTGGTGAGGTAAATGGCATACCTTACGCTTTCCACAATACCTCCGGATTTCGCAGCCCGGCACCGGATAATATGAACTATGTGCATAGCATAAACCGCACAGTGGTAAGCGATCTCGAGCTCGGCAGAGGCTCTATCAAGACCAGCCTGATCGAACGGATCCTCCGGATTTCAGATATCAGCGAGTGATGGGGCTTGGCAGTGGCGCTTCGCGCAGTTAATAGTTAGTGAGTTAATAAGTTAATAGTGACTCCCCGTGCTGTGAGCATAGCACAGTTAGTAGTTAGTAGTTAGCAGTTAGGCAGTTAGCGCTGCGCTGTGTGCTTCGCACGGTTAGTAGTTAATCAGTTAGTAAGTTAGTAGTGATTCGCTGCGCATTGTTCAAATATGCAACCATACCAATAGAATCCGTCAATCCTGCGAACGAATCGACAAAGCGCCGATTGTAGGTGCGTCATCCTGACGCACAGCTATCTGAGCGACAAGATGTCGCTCCTACGTTACCTATCTCCCAACCTGTACCCCCTCCGTCATTCCTGCGACCGGGGTCCTCGACAAACCGCTTGCGGTTTGGTGGGGTGGGAAGGCAGGAATCCATCTATCAACTGCGCGTAGCGCATTCCGTAAGATCTGTTCACTGATAACTGATCACTGTTAACTGCCCTCCCCTTGGCATCCTGCCTGCTGCCTGCTTGTAGCCTGCTTGAATCCTGCATGGAGATGCATCAAGCAACTGAAAAACAGGCACTTAAGATTGTATCATGCATAAGGAGCGTAAAATGGCTGATCAATCCTGTTGCGGAGCTTCGGAAAGCTCCGTTACGTCTGATTGTGAAGCTTCGGAAAGCTCCGTTACGTCTGATTGCGGAGCTTCGGAAAGCTCCGATACGTTAGATTGACAAGCTTTGGAAAGCTCCTGTACAGTGGAGTCGAGTATTTAGCTAAACCAATCCAGCAGGTTATGCTGCTGACTGGTTTACTTGGCCAGTTTGACGTTTTTGAGCACCCTGCTCCCGGCGCCATCCTGCACTTGGATCAGCTATATTCCGGCTGCGCAGCTAAGGCCCCGGGAAGCTCCAGACGAATACCAGTCTTTTACCCAGGGGCTCAAAAAAAAGGGGGGGGGCTTGTATTGGTGTGGAGACCTCCCCATCTCCAAAAAGGCCGGAGGTCACTGTGAAAGGCATCAGCTAAACATGTAGCGATCTGCGATCGCTGTGGCAAATCAGGAGTTTGCCACCCCGGATAGCGCTGCGCGCCAGGAGATTCCTGCCTACACGACTCATCAATGCTAGCGCTTTGCTGATTCGTTCGCAGGAATGACGGTGAGGGGCAGACTAGGATGTAGGCTGGCAGGAATGACGGCAGGGGTCAAGCGAAGTACAAAGCTCGAACCATGCGCAGCGCTAACTGTCTAACTGCTAACTTCTAACTGTGCAAAGCACACAGCGCAGCGAATCACTATTAACTTACTAACTCACTAACTATTAACTGCGCGAAGCGCACCAAAGAAAGTAGCATCCTCATACCATATAGATACTTACAATCTTATGAGCTATTTTGAGAAAGACCGGCATGCGTCTCTTAAGCCTCTGCAAAAAAAAGGATTATTGATCCTATAGCATAGCTAAGCTTATGTGCCTCTGGATTTTCCGGTCTTGACAAAATATCCCCTTCGAATTTCCTAAGAATCCTGTGCCCCTCCGCCCTCGGCAGAATAGCACAAGTCTCTGAAAATCAGAAGTATATAAAGTGATCACCGGTAGATGTGGATAAGTTGTGGATAAGTCCGGAGCCGGCCGGCAGCCCTGAGTGGCTTACTAATTACTAATTACCTTAAATAACAATAGCTTAAACGCAAATGGCGTCACAATCAGCACCTGTGTTATAAGCTGTGGATAAATATAGTTTTACGGGAACGATTTATGATGGATCAAGACATTTGGCAGAATATTTTGGACAAGCTGGAGCTCAATATCAGCCCCCAGAGCTTCAGGACCTGGTTTTACAATACCAGCCTGGTCGATATGAGCGAGACGGAGATGATGATCAGGGTGCCTACTCCTTTCACCGCAAATTATATGAATCAGAATTATGCGGATACCATAGCGGAGATTTCTTTTGCGCTCTACAATCGACGTTACAAGATCACCTTCGTGAGCAATTCTCACCGCCCGGATCCCGATCCTGAGACGCAGCCGGGATACAACCAAAACAAGGTCGCGCTCAATACCAAGCTCAACGATCGCTTTAGCTTCGAGCAATTTGTGGTGGGTAAAAACAATAATTTTGCCTATTCCGCAGCCCGTGCTGTAGCGGAATCACCCGGATACACCTACAATCCGCTCTTCATCTACGGTGAAAGCGGAATGGGGAAGACCCATCTGATGCAGGCAGTGGGCAATTACGTGCTCAAAGAGGGACGCAATTGCAATATCTATTACACTACCTCAGAAGCTTTTACAAACGAGATGATCGAGAGTATCCGCGGCAACAAGATGCCGGAATTTCGTGCCAAATTTCGCAAAGTCGATCTGCTTTTGGTCGATGATATCCACTTCCTGTCCCGCAAGGAAGGTACCCAGGAGGAGTTTTTTCATACCTTCAACGCCCTGTTTGACAACCGCAAACAGATCGTGCTGACCTCAGACCGTCCGCCCAAGGACATCCCGGATCTGGAAAACAGGCTCGTGACGCGTTTTGAAAGCGGCTTGCTCTGCGATCTGAAGAATCCTGATTTTGAGACCCGTGTGGCGATCCTGCGCAAGAAAGCCGAGCCGGATAATATCGTCCTCAAAGACGAAGTTTTTAGCTTCATAGCGGAGAATATCACCTCCAGCGTGAGAGCCCTGGAAGGCTCGCTGATCCGCATCCTCGCTTTTGCCTCCTACAACAAGCTAAATTCGGAGGATATCGATACCGAGACCTGTCACAATATCCTTTCCGATATGATCTCCGAAGTGCGCAAGGAAATCAGCCTCGATCTGATCACCCAGCAGGTCTGCAATTTCTATTCGATTACAATGTCTCAGATCATCGACAAGAGCCGCAAGCCCAATGTCGCCTTCCCGCGCCAGGTGGCAATGTATCTGGCCAATCTGCTGATTCCGCAGCTTTCTCTCAAAGAGATCGCCGAGTATTACAACCGCAAGGATCACACCACTGTGCTCTATGCCAAGCGGATGATGGAAAATCAATTCAGAACCGATAATGAATTCAGGGCTCAGATCGAGATCCTGATGAAGAACATCCGTTCCCAGTAATCCACATGATAGGATAAGTAGATGTGGATAAGTGTGGATAAGTCTTACAATCCCGGCAGTGCAAAAAGCTTTGTGTATAAGTCATTAGCAAATCCCGGGATATCCACAAGTTATTCACATAAGACTCCCTCTCGGAAGCCCTTTTCAAGCTTGCACTTAAAAAAAAGGTTGACCGTTTATCCTCTTATCCACAATGCCTACTACTGGATCTATTCTGATAAATCTAATTATTTAAAGGTTTAATTATATGAATTCATTCTTCAGATACACAGTACTCTTGGTGCTAATGATCGTTCTGATCTCAGGCTGTACCAGAAAGAACAATTTGACCGGAGACAATTGGTCGGATATCAGACCTCAGGTTTTTACGGATAGTCTCTTTACCCTGGGCTTTAGCTATGGCGATACGGTCAAGGTCTCGGGATTTGAAGGCAGCCTTTTGGCGGGTAACTACGGCGGAGCTGAGGCTGTGGCGATGATGCGTTTTACCGGGTTGCCGGAGACCACTACCCTTGCCGCGGTAAGCGAAGCCAAGCTGACTCTTACCCTGAAGCGCCGTTCCGCCGAGCCGAGGAATCCGCTGACTCTGGAGTTTAAGAAGCTTTTGTGGCCCTGGACGGCAGATTCGACCTTTGCCATTGCCGATACTTCGTTGATCGCCTCCGGAATAGAGCCCTTTGTAGTGCCTAATGTACCGGTCGGCACGGACAGCACGCTTACAATTACGCTACCTGCAGCTCTGATCCAGAATTGGAAGCACAGCGGCTCCACCGGGCTCAACCTTGCCATCAAGACGGATGAGGGCGGTTTTGCGGAGTTTTATTCCATCGACAGCGGCACTCAGGGTCCCAAGCTGAGCTTTAAATACCGGCTTACGACCGATAGTGCCACAGCCACGATGAAGACTTTTGAAAGCTATGCCATCTCGGATAGCTATCGCGTCGATACCACGATCTCTCCTGTGGAAGCCAATCGCTGGATCTTCCGCAATATCAGTCCCAGCCGGATCTTTGCCAAGTTTGCCATCAACAACTCCAAGTTTCGCAATATGCAAGGGGCGGCTCTGGATTCGGTGGCTCTGAAGCGGGTTACGATCAACCGTGCGGAGCTGATCTTTTACGTGAAGAACAATCCCTATTATTCCAATAACACAAATTACAGCCTGCGTGCTTTCAATGTCACGCGGGATTCCATCAATAGCGCCCAGTATCTGGCCTCTTCGGATTATCAGCTTTTGTCGCTCTCATCCATTTCGAGCGGCAGGATTACGGCGGATTCTGTAGTCGTCAATATCACTCCGATGGTCCAGGGCTATGTCTCCGGTGATTTGGAGAATCTGGGTATTATGATCCGGTCTCTGCAGGAGATGCAGAATTTTGGAGAGCTGGAGCTCTGGCATTTTCTCGATGCTCCTGCCGGGAAGAAACCTTATATCCGAGTGCGTTATACCACCCCTTACCTTTGATGAAGTATAAGATTATAGCGCTTTTGGCCATACTGCTACTCTTCAGCTTTGCCTGCAAGAAAAAGGAGCCTGCTTCTCCGATTATGGCGCAGGTCAATGACGAAGTGCTGACGGAAGCAGCTTTCAGATCGCTCTTTTCGGATGCCGAGTGGGATACTCTTTCTGCCGGCATCAAACGCAAGTATGTGGAAGATTGGGTCTCGTTGACACTTTTGGCACAGGCAGCGGATGAGCAGGAACTGAGCAAGTCAACCACCCTGCGTGCCAGGCTGGATTTTGCCCAAAAGAAGGTCAAAGCCAATGCTATGATCGCGCAGAGGCTTGCCAATATCAAGGTCTCCGAGGATGAGCTCTTTAACTATTTCAGGGTGCATCGCGGGGATTTTGGATCTAATTTACAGGAATACAGCATTCAGCGGATACAAGTAAGAGACAAAGCTGCCGCGGATCTGCTGCAAGGAAAACTGGCAGCCGGGATGAGCTTTGAAGAAGCCGTGCGCAGCTACTCGATCGAGCCTCTGCAAGCCAGCGGCGGGATGATGGGCTTCGTCACTAAAGCAGGTGCCGATTCCAGCTTTTGGAATGCTGCAGTGGGCTTGAAACCAAACGAATCAGCCATTCTGAACCGGGATTCAAACTGGTATGTCTTCAGAGTGGTGGAAGAGCGCTCCGGCAACCAGGAAGCCAATTTTGAAGATTTTAAGGACGAGATACGCCGCCGCATTATATCCGAAAAGGAAGAGGCTGTCTATCAGGACTTGGTGCGCGAACTCAAGCGTCAAAACGACAAGATTTACTACTATTAGGAATTTGATAATGAAGAAACTTGCCCTGATCATAATCGTGATCATCTCCATGAGCCTGCTCAAAGCAGAGCTTCTGGACAAAATCATCGCCAAAGTAGGCACCGATATCATCCTGCAGAGTGATCTGGAAAAGCAGATTTTGCAGATGCGCAGCGCCGGCGTCGATATCAGCACGGTTGAGCCGGTAAACGTTCTCAGAGACATGGTGGAGGAAAAGCTCCTGCTTCAGAAGGCTCTGGAACTCAATCTGCAGGTGGATACAGCCCGTATCCGCAGTTATGCCGAGCGCTACCTCCAGCAGACCAAGTCACGCTATCCCTCCGAAGCTGCTTTCAATGCCGATCTGGCAAGGATGCAGGTGACTCAGCAAGAGCTTTTGGATTACTACATCGAGCAGATTACCAACAACGCCCTTACGGAGATGCTGATCGAGCGCTATATCTCCTCCAAGGTAAGAGTCGAGGATGATGAATTGCACAGCTTTTACGAGGCTTCCAAGGACACTCTGGCAGTCAAGCCTGTCACCTGGAAGGTCGGTATGATCATGCGGGAGATTTCTGCCAGTGATGATTCCGATAGTCAACAGCTTGCCGCCATGCGGGAGATCAAAGCCCGCTTGGACAACGGCGAGGATTTTGGCGCTGTCGCCACAGCCACCAGTGAATGTCCCAGTGCTGCCCGAGGCGGAGATCTGGGCTTCTTTGGCCGTGGAGTGATGGTGCAGCCTTTTGAACAAGCAGCCTTTAGCCTGGGAGTGGGGCAGATCAGCGATATAGTCCGCACCCAATACGGTTATCACATCATCAAGGTCGAGGAAGTGCGCGGTGACGAAATCCGTGCCAGACATATCCTGAAGTTGGTTTCGCCCACGGCGGCAGATTCGGGAGCAGCCCGTCGCATGATGGAGATGGCGCGTATGCAATATATCAACGGCAGCAAGACCTTTGCCGAGCTGGCAGAGCTCTATTCCCAAGAGGAAGAATCCAAGGCATTGGGTGGAGTGATAGGTGAATTCAGCGCCGAGGAACTCCCGGAGCTTTTTGCCAATACAATCATGCGCCAGCCGGTGGGACAGATCAGCGAAGTCCTCGAAAACGAAGGAATGCTCTACCTCTTTGCCCGCTTGGAAGAAGTGCCGCAACGCCTCTTTGAATTTGAAGAGGTGCGCCAGCAGGTTTACGATTATCTTTTTAACCAGAAACAGATCGAAGCCTATGGAGTCTGGATTGAGCAGCTAATGAACGAGGCTTACGTCCAGATCACGCCATAATGACCAAAAAGCTAAACATTTGGACTTTTCTGGGTACCTTCTTTGGAGTGGGTTTTATACCCAAAGCTCCGGGTACATTTGGAAGTCTGGCAGCTTATGGTATTTACCTGCTCCTGCCGTCAATCTGCTTTGAGCCGATCAACCGGCTCTGGTACCTGCTTGCTCTGGCAGCATTCTCGCTAATAGCAGTCCTGATCTCGGATCGCTCCGAGCGCACCCTTGGCCACGATGCAGGTGCCATTGTCATCGATGAAGTGGCGGGTTACTTTTTAAGCGTGGCTTTTTTGCCCAAAACCTGGCTGGTAGGTCTTTATGCCTTTGTGCTTTTCCGTGTTTTCGATATCGCAAAGCCCTTTCCGATCAGCCGTTCACAGAGATTAAAAGGAGGCTGGGGAGTAGTGATAGACGATCTGCTTGCAGGCGTTTATGCTATCATCCTGCTTCTGATAATAAACAGCATCTATCCAAAGTTTCTTGGAATCTAAAGGAGAACAAATGCACTATATACTGCTTCAAGCAACAGCCGACAGCACCGCTGCCATGCCCGGCGGAATGAATCCCGTATTGTCCCAAGTCCTTTTCTTTGGCGCTCTCTTTGCCATTATGTATTTCCTGATGATCAGGCCCCAGCAAAAGCGTCAAAAAGAGACGCAGCGCATGCTGGACAGCCTTCAGGTAAACGATAAAGTCCTCACCTCCAGCGGAATCTACGGCCGCGTCGTATCCATCAAGCCGGATAAGGACATCGTAGTGGTCGAGATCGACGATACAAACAAGATCCGTGTCGATTTCCAACGCTCTGCCATCGTAGCCATTCTCAATCTTAATACCGAAAACAAGGCATGAAGAATCCAGACCTGCTGCTTCCGATCCGCATCTATGGAGACGAAGTTCTGAGGCAGAAGGCCGTGGAAGTCACCGTCTTTGATTCCGAGCTTCGTGATTTTGCCGAGAAACTTGCCTACACGATGTACGAGCGTGATGGTGTGGGCCTCGCTGCTCCCCAGGTGGGAAGATCCATCAGAATGTTTGTCTTTGATCACCAGTGGACCCGCGAAGGCCACTCCAAAGCCCCTGTCTTTGTGATCAATCCCGTGATCGAAGCCAAGGAAGGCGAGCTCGTCGGTGAAGAAGGCTGCATCAGCATTCCCGAGATTTACGCCAAAGTCCCGCGGGCTTCGCAGATCACTTACACCTATCAGGATTTGGACGGCGTGCTCCATCGCGAAACCGCCACCGACTATCCTGCAATCGTCTTTCAACACGAGTTTGACCATCTTGATGGCATTCTCTTTACGGATAAGGTCAGCGATCTGACCAAGCTGAAGCTGAAGCGCAAGCTGCGCGAGCTCGCTTCCACCACCGTCGATGGTATCAATATCCGGGCTTACGATCCCGAGTGAGTCTGCCAGGATCATGAGAATAGTCTATATCAGCAGTTCGGAATACGGTTGTCCGGCTCTGATTGCCCTCGCCAAATATCCTGCTTTTAGGCCTGTTCTCGTGATCTCCCAGCCCGATCGTCCGGCCGGACGCAAGCTAAAGCTTAGCCCTTCGCCCATCTCGAGCCTGGCAGAGCAGCTTGCTTTGCCTCTCCTGAAGCCGGAACGCATCTCAGATCCGGCTTTTGTGGAAGTTCTTGCCACTTATTCCCCCGATCTTCTGATCACCGCCTCCTATGGCGAAATACTTGGCAAATCCGTCCGAAATCTCGCTCCTTTGGGAGCCATCAATCTTCATCCCTCACTGCTTCCGCGTCACAGAGGCGCGACTCCCATCCAAACCGCTCTCAGAGCAGGCGATGAGCTTACCGGAATTACCATCTTCCGCCTCAGCGCCCGTATGGATGCCGGCCCCATTCTGCGCCAGGATACCGTTCCCATCCTCCCCGGCGAAAACTACAGCAGTCTTCACGACCGCCTGGCCGCAAAGAGCGCAGATTACTTATTAGCTTTTCTCTCCGATCTTTCGCAAGGCAAGACCAATCACCTGGAACAGGATGAGAGTCTTGCCACCTATACCCACAAAATCGAAAAGCAGGATCAGCTCATCAATTGGCAAGATTCTGCCCATAATATTCTCTGCCATATCCGCAGCCTGTCTCTCAGCCCCGGAGCATACCAATATCTGGATGATCTCCAGATCAAGTTCCTGGATGCCGAGCTTAGTCCCGAGCCCTCCAACGGCTCTCCCGGAAGCATAGCTCAAATGATTCGCAATGTTGGCTTTACAGTCAATACAGGGGATCGGCAAATCCTGATCAGACAGGTCCAACCTGCCGGCAAGAAGATAATGGATAGCTGGGCATTCAGCCTCGGCTCCCGCATCTCAACCGGCACAAAACTCTGGAAGTGAACTATGAAAGAATACTATTTCGCAGTAATTAAATTCCCCGTTTTGGTATCCACCGTGCTGATCATCCTCGTAGGATTGTTTTTCCTCCTGGCTTTGGGAAGTAATTCCCGCACAGGAATATCCGGCAACGAGACCATTATTTACACCCTTGTCTTTATCTCGCTGGTCTTCCTGGTAAGCAATTGGATCCTGGTCCTGATGTCCACCCACAGCGTGATCAAGCCTCCCTTCGTCCAGCGCTTTTCCCATTGGATGCTCACCCAAATCTATTATCCGATGGCCAAAGCCCTGAATTTCATCACTTTCCAAAAGACCCACACCCTCCAGGAATCCTTTCTCAATTTCAACAACGAGATCGTGATGAGCAATTATATGCGCCTGGAAAATCCCAAGATGCTGGTGCTGCTGCCGCACTGTCTGCAAGGATCTGAATGTAAAATTCGTATTACCAATGATATCAACGACTGTGCCGATTGCGGATCCTGCGATATCTGCACAGTCAAAAACGCCCTCTCAAGCCAGCCGGTCAAAGTGGCAGTGGCTTCCGGAGGCTCCCTTGCCCGCAAACTGATCGCGGACAACCGTCCCGATCTGATCATCGCAGTTGCCTGCCACCGCGATCTCACCGAAGGCGTCCGCGATGCCTGGCAATTCCCCGTCTATTCCATTCTCAATGAACGTCCCAAGGGCCCTTGCTTTGAGACCACCGTCTCGCTCAAGGCCATTGAATTTGCTATTAACAGATTTAAATAAAGGCACTTAGCTATGCATAAATCCAATGTCATCATCCTGATGATCATCGTGATCCTGATCAATGCCGGGATCAGCTTGGTCCTCATCAACCGCTTTTCAGGCGGTAACGATAATAGCGTAAACGCTATGCCCGGACGAGCCAATCGTCTGGCCCAGGAGACAGAAATTACCCGCGTCGTGGAGTCCGTCGAGCCTGCTGTGGTCAATATCATAGTTACTCAGACCCAGATCGTGCGCAGCGGCTTTCCCTTTGGCGGTTTCTTCTTTGATTTCTTTGATATTCCCACCCGTCGCCAAGTCCAGGGCTTTGGCTCCGGCGTGATCTATGATGCCAAAAACGGCTTTGTAATCACCAATGCCCACGTCGTTAAAGGTGCGGAGGAGATCAAGGTCGTCCTGCCCGATCGCAGGGAACTGGATGCCCGCATCGTCAAGATCGACGATGTCCACGATATTGCCCAGCTTAAAGTTACGGCATCCAATCTGCCTGAGGCTCCTTTGGGTGATTCCACCGCCTTACTCACCGGCGAGTGGGTGATCGCCTTTGGCAATCCTTATGCCTATATGATGAACGATTACAAACCCAGCGTCTCGGTAGGAGTGATTTCCGCTCTCAACCGCAACTTTTCGATGCGCGAAGACAACCGTTCATACCGCAATATGATCCAGACTGATGCCGCCATCAACCCCGGCAATTCCGGCGGTCCGTTGGTTGACATCAATGGCAAAGTGATTGGCATCAATACCTTTATCTTTAGCGAAAATGGCGGTAACGTCGGCATCGGCTTTGCCCTCCCGATCAATACAGTCAAAGAGTTTTTAGCAATCTGATGCAGAGGACACATACAGCTCTCTTGGTGCTGCTTTTCACGCTGGCACTGCCGCTCTACGCCCAAGCTTCGCCCTACAACGCCCTTGGTGACACCCTTACGGTGATTCAGCAGCCCATCCTGAATATCCCCGCCATTCATATTCCCGGCGAGCAGATGCAGATCATTTGCACTGCTCCAAGCTCTACAACAAATTGGCAAGCCTGGCTGATCCACGGCTCCAAATCCATCCCTCTTGAGCTTACGTCAACCCTCCAGCTTGAGAATCCCCCGCGCTGGCAGCTCAATACGATCATTCCGCAGGTGCCGGTCTTTGAGCTTTACGATCTCAGGGTAAGCGCTTCCGGCGGTCTCGACGACACCACTTGGAATGCCGTGCAGGTCATCCCCAGCCGCAAAACCAGCTATTACTTTGCCCATATCACGGATGCGCATATGCCCGGACGCACTTTCTATCCGGATAATGGCTTTGCCAGTGATTCCACCTCGGTCGTGGATTTCAGGGAAGTGGTAAAGGATATCAATATCATCCGCCCGGAGTTTGTCCTCTTTACCGGCGATGTCATCAACGAAGGTGAATTGGAAGGCTTTGCCGGGATGTATTCCTTTGGCTGGGCTCAACGCGCCATCGCAGAACTCGAAGTGCCGGTATTTATTACAGCCGGCAATCACGATATCGGCGGCTGGACCAATACGCCTCCTCCGGCAGGCTCAGCCCGGCGCAACTGGTGGCGCTATTTCGGCTGGAAATGGCTGGATAATGCCGATTCCAACTGGCATACCCACACCCAAAACTACTTTTTCAGCTACGGCGATCTGCTCTATGTAGGCCTGGAAGCCTATGACAATTATGACAATTGGCGCTCATACATCTATGGCGGACAGAGCTTTATCTATTCTCAACTGAGCTGGCTCAATCAGACCCTATCGCTCTATCCGGATAAGACCAAAGTGCTCTTTCATCATTACGACTTTTCCGATCAACTCAATCTCAATAACCTCGGAATCAGCCTCTCCCTGTGGGGACATATCCACCGTAATCAGGGCTCTATCAGCACTTTTCCTTATGATCTCTCCACCCGCAGTGTGACGGATGGTAACCGATCTTACCGGATGGTAAGGGTAAATAATGCCACTGTGGCACCCCAGACCACGATCTACGCGACAAGTCTGAGTCAGACGGATAATCTATTTATAAACTATTATCCCTCCAATACGGCGGTTTCTGATAGCATTATGGCGATTGTGACAAACAACCAGTCTTTTGCCTTCGAAAATGCCCTCGTGAAGTTCCTGATGCCTTCCGGCAACCAGGCATATTCCGTGACCGGCGGCGTCCTGGAGCAGGTGGACCGCAGCGGAAGCCACAATGTCTGCTATGTGCGCGTCAATCTCACCGCAAATAGCGTCAAATACGTCAGTATCGCCACCAGCGGAGTCTCAAACGACGATCCTTCCGCCTCCCCCGGCGCTTCCCTTTTGGGCGCCCTTTACCCCAATCCTTTCTCAGACCGGCTGAATATCGCTCTAAATGACAGCAAGTCAATAAGCTATGTCCGCATCTTCAATCAACGCGGTGCTTTGGTGCGCAGCCTCGACCCGGGTGACTACAACTCCTGGGACGGTCTCGATTCCCAAGGCAGAGCTTGCCCGGCAGGAATCTACTTTGTGAAAGTATCATCAGGCGACCGGATAGAATCCCGCAAAGTATTAAAGATTAGAGATTAAGCACCTTTTTCTGATCGCGATAACTTACTAATCTGAGGCTTTAATCTCCTCATTCTTCCCTTTTGGCTGCAGGCGCGATCCTGCAGCACTGCTACCCTGACTCACGTGTGCTCACCCGGGAATCACCCGGGGATCACCTGAGGATCGCCTCGGGGTTCTATAGGAGCGCAGAGTCTATCCCGCTATTCTTCCAGATAGAAGCTGTGGACGCGGTAAAAGATATTATGATCCAGCAGGGGAGTGGTCCAGGTGGTCTGGTTGATCACTGCTTCGAGTTCCCATTCCACTCCGTAAGGATCATCGGTGGAATAGATATGGTAAGCTTGGGCATTGGCTGCCGGATCCCACTGAAAGATAAGGCTGTCAATGTTTTGCACCATGGATAGATTGGTGACCGGAGACGGAAGCACCGCAGGAAGAGTGGGAGAATAGGCAAAGATTTGGCCATCGATGGGGATAGTGCCTTCTCTGAATCTGATGGTGGCGGTGGGCACCAGAGCTGTGGTCGTATTCAGCCAGGCCAGGTCGCTGCCTGAGAGGCTTTCCCTTATCTGGTAATTGCTTGCGGCAGTGGCAGGTGCAGCTCTAAGGCCGACCTGTACCAAGCGGTTGTTTCCGGTAAAAGCAAAGCTGCCATAGGCGATTCTGATTTGGTTCGTTCCCTCGTAGAGCCGGATCTGGAAATTGAAATCGCAGCCGTTGGTATTGGCTATCCTGTACTTTTTCCATTGGATTACCGTGATCCTTTTGGGGGTTGTTCCCAAAGTTTCCATCCGCAGCGAAGCACCGCTCTGGGCTTGCAGATTTTGGGCAAAACCTGCTATTCTGGCGATCAAATCTCCGGTGTCCTGAACTGAGGAGAGAGGATTGTAATAGTCTGTGGAACTCATATTTACGGCAGGATTGAGGGTTGATTTGCCCAGAGAAATCCAGCCGTTGGCATTGATGGCCAGCCTATCGAATGTGGTGCCGGCAAAGTCGAAATCAAAGCCGATGGGGATGCCCTCGCCGGTAGTGGCAGTGCCACCCAGAGGACTGGCGAGGCTTACAAACCGCTGCTCATCAGTAGTGGTGTTTCCAAACAGAGTTCCACCCGTGATCTCTTCATAGGGACGGATGGTTTGGTCGTAAAGATAATCCGCGAGGTTAGCCGTTGCGCCCAGGTAACTTATGAAGCTCAGGAAAAACCAGGCGAGCAAGAGGGCAGACAGCATTTTTGAATCAGCAAATTGAGAGACACCTATAGATAACCGCGTGCTGCGGTTTAGTGCATATATATAGTTCATAATCTATAACCTTCTGATAATTATAATTTTGGATACTTATATAGTATCGCGGTTCTATAGGTTTGGCAAGCTGAAAGCAAAGCTCCGTTGATAGGTGGATAACAAAGTGAATTTGCCGAGAGCGGACAAGTTTGTTGACTAAGCGGGTGGGATTATTAGGCTGGGATCAAATGCAAATAGTGAGGTCCTGATGGAAGAAATTATCAATGTAAAGGATTACGCCGGGGGTTTGGTGGAGGCGTCGCGCTATATCCACTCAATCTGGGGCAGGCCGGAGAATTTTGAATTTTACCGGGATTGTATAGAGCATTCTTCTTTGGATACGATCTCCATTCCGCGTTTTTATTTGATGCTGGATCAAGACCGGATAATCGGATCTTATGCCCTGATTACGAATGATTTGATCAGCCGTCAGGATCTCTGGCCCTGGCTGGCTTGTCTGTGGGTGGAGCCGGATTACCGGGGCAGGGAATTGGGCAAGCACCTATTGGCACACGGTATCTCCGAGGCAAAGAGGATTGGCTATCAGCAGCTATATCTTACGACAGATCACGATGGATACTATGAACGCTACGGCTGGCAAAGGATCGAAGATGGCTACGATCTGAGGGGAGATAAGGGTAGAATCTACACTTACTGTCCTTAGTGGATATAGAGCTTGATCTCCTCTGTCTTGCCTTTGAGCAGTTCACTATGGTGGAAGGTGAATTGTCCATGCAAATCATCTGATAGGCGGGCGAGTGTGGCTTCGGAGATCATCAGGCGGTTTGGGATGGAGCTTTTCTCCACCCGGGCGGCTATATTGACCGAATCGCCGATCACGGTGAGGTCTTTGCGTTCTGAGGTGCCGATATCGCCTTGCAAGACCAAGCCGCTATTGATACCGATCCTTACCGCTATCTCCTGCTCGTTGTTTTCCCTTCTGATCCGGTTCATTTCCGGCAGTGCCTGCTCCAGGATCTTGATGGCGGAGCGAACGGCGTCGTTGGCATCGTCAAATACCGCCATTACGGCATCTCCGATGAATTTATCGATATCGCCAAAGTTCTCGCGGATCACTACCTCGCAGATGCCAAAGAGATCGTTTAGCATCTTCACAACTTCTTGCGGGCTATTGGCTTCCGAGAAAGTAGTAAAGCTTACGACATCGAGATAAAACACACTTTGGTCGATGATACGGGTGCTGCCCTGATCCCGGTTTTGGCTCAATTGCTCCTGGATGGTGCTATAAGTGGCAGTGGAGACGTATTTGCTGATCATGGCATTGAACTTTTCCAGCAGGATGCGGTGATCTTCCTGATGAGTGATATCGCGGAAGACCTCGATTGCGCCGATGATGCTGCCATCGTCATCGTAGAGTGCTGAGACGTGGGTCTCGACCGGGAAGCGCTTGCCGTCCTTGCGCTTGGGATAGACCTTGGCGCTACTGCGGCAGCCGTTGCGCATACACTGCAGGATCGGGCATTCCCCGCGGCAGAGCAGGATGCCGTTTTCATCAATGTGATTGAGGATGTTGTCGGAACAGCTCTTGCCCAGCACTTCATCTTCGGTATAGCCGGTCATCTCCTCGGCAGCTTTGTTCCAATAGAGGATAATACGCTCGGGATCAACGATATAGACGCCATCATAGAGGCTTTCCAGCAGGATGGCAGTATGTGAGCTGCGGTCTTTGAGTGCATCCAAAATGTTCATTGTGCGTTGTCCTTTGGCTCTTCGCCGATATAGTCGTAGAGCAGGCGCAAAAAAGCTTCGCTGTGCTGAGCCCTATTGCGTTGAAGCATCTTTGAGCCCGGATGGATTACCGATCTGCCTTCTTGGTTGATTCCGCCCACTTCGACCAGAAAAGCAAGGGTGGAATGTCTGTGGAAAAAGTAGTTTCGTGCATTGCCGACCCGGGAGGAAGGGCCCTTGGCGACCTCGTAGTTACCTCGTTTGTAATCCCTGGTAACCATTGCAGCATAGAGCTCCGCCTTTTCGGTGAGTCTTTCCATCAAAGCCGCCTGGCGCGGATTGATCCTGTCGTAGGCAGGCAGGTAGATCTTTTCGCTATAGGCTCCCGAAGCAGAGCTGTGATAATAGACGGCGAGCTCAAAATCCTGTGCTTCGGCAAGCGCGATAATCGCCTGGACTTCGGTTTCGCTGGCAGGGGAGACCCCTTTGTAATAGGGATCGGAGACAGCCACCAGCTTGTCTTGCTGCCAATAGACGGGGTAATTGCGGTTTAGATCGACTCCGTCATCCCGCAGATCAAAGATGCCATTGGCATTGGTATCGCGGTTGTTCTTGCGTTTCCATTGATAGTCCCCGGAGCGTACCAGACGCCAGCCTTCGGGATTGATGGTGGGCACGATCCAGATGCGGTATTCGCTTAGCAGACGCCGGCTGCGTTCACTGCCATCCAGGAGCTTTCTGGCGATCTGCATCGAGATCTCAATGCCCATCACTTCATCTCCGTGATGCTGCCCGATTACCAATATCTTGCGCTGTGCAGTGCTTGAGCCCAGTTCCAGCGCCTGGATCGGGATGCCTTCTGCGGAGGAAAAGCCGATTATATGTAGCTTGCAGAGTTCCGGAGATCTGCGCAGGAGGTCGCCCAGCTCTGCAGCCAGAGCAGGCGGATTGAGGTAGACGGGTTCCAGGGGATATATGTTTGCGCTGTTTTGGGCACAGGAACCCAAGAGCATGAATAGCAGCAGTAAAGAGATCGTTGGTAGTATGTAGTTCATATTACCCAAGCTGGCAGAGCCGGCATTTTTAGTCAATAGCTTTATCCGCTATAGCTTAAAAAACTGGGAGCTGTGCCAAATTCCTGCTTGACACAATATCCTGATCCAAATATATGGTAAGTAATAGAGGATATATAAGATATATGTGTTACACGAAGAAGCTGATAAGTATTAAGAACCAAGATAAATTGCCTGAAGAGCATTTGCTAAGAGCAGATGCTCTTTTTTTATGGAAAAAAGCAGTATGAGAATAGACGAAATTATCAAAGAAGCTCTCTCCGAAGATATCGGAACCGGTGATATCAGCACCCAAAGTCTCGATCTGGACGCAGTTTACAGCACTGCCTATATGATCGCCAAGGCAGAGGGTATTGTTGCCGGGACAGATATAGCCCGCCGGGTCTTCCGCGCAGTCGATCCCGAGCTCAAGATCACCCTTTACCGCAAGGATGGCGATAGCGTAGCCCCCAAGGACGAGATTATGCGCATCGAAGGCCGTGCCTCCTCCATTTTGATGGGCGAGCGCACCGCCTTGAACTTTATCCAAAGGATGAGCGGCATCGCCACCAAGACCAATCAGATCGTCAAAGCCGTCGAAGGCAGCAGCATCCGCATCCTGGATACCCGCAAGACCACTCCGCTATTGCGAGAGCTGGAAAAATACGCCGTCAGGACCGGCGGAGGCTATAATCACCGCTTTGGCTTGTACGATATGATCCTGCTCAAGGAAAATCACATCCGGGCTGCCGGAGGCATTACCGAGGCTGTCAAACGCGTAAAACTACATAATACGACTTACAAGATAGAATGCGAAGTAACCAATCTGACCGAGCTCGCGGAGGCCGTAGAAGCCGGCGTTGACCGCGTTATGCTGGACAATATGAAGCTCAGTGAGGTCAGAGCAGCCGTAAAGAAATTCGGCAAGAAGGTGGAGCTGGAAGTCTCCGGTGGAATCGACGAAGTATCCGCGGTGACCTACGCCAAGATCGGCGTGCACTTCATCTCCTCCGGTGCTTTGACGCATTCATTTAAGTCTCTGGATATCAGTTTATTATTCAAGGAGTGACGATGGAAGAACAACTTAGAACTCTGGCAAAGATGCAGGTTCTGGACGATAAGATAGGCCAATACAGAGCGTTGCAGCAGGAATTACCGAAGCAGCTCAACGAGATTTTGGAGCAGGTGGAGCTTGCCACAGCCAATCTGCTGACCACCGAAACAGCTCGTGCAGAGCTCGGTAAGAAACTGCGCGCCATCGAGATGGATATCAAGAGCAATCAGGAACAGGCAAAGAAATATGCCACCCAGCTCACCGATATCAAAAACAACAAAGAATACAAGGCTCTCAATAGTGAGATCTCCTTTTTGCACGAAAAGATCAGCGATCTGGAATCGGCGGAACTCGAACTGATGGAGGAAGACAATGCCTTCAAGGCTCAGATCGAGAAAGACAAGCAGGCTCTGGCTCAGGCAGAGCAACTCAAGCGCGAAAAAGAAGGTGACTTAAGAGCTCAGATCGATGCCATCGAAGGCAAGATCGAAGAGACCCGCGCCGCCCGCAATGAACTCGCCATCAATCTGCCCAAGTCCGTGATCAAGCACTATGGCAATATGATCAAGACCCGCAACAACAAAGCCGTTGCCTACAACCGCGAAGGCTCCTGCGATGCCTGCGGCTTCAACATTCGCCCCCAGATCAAGATAGAGCTCCAGCTCCGCCGCAAGATGATTACCTGCGAAAGCTGTGGCCGCATCCTGATGGAGCGCTTCGAAGAGCTCTGATCCGGCAGACCTGCCAACTATTTATGAATGCTTTTACCGGTTAACCCGGTATAATATATATTAGCCCTCTTCGGGAAGACGAAGATGTCTGCTATCCGGTTTTTGCCGGGTAGAGGAAAGTCCGGACACCACAGGGCGGGATACTTCCTAACGGGAAGCTGCAGCAATGCAGAGCCAGCTCCACAGAAACAAACCGCGAGGCGTTTCCATACGCTTCGCAAGGGTGAAATGGCGGTGTAAGAGACCACCGGTGGCGGCGGTGACGCCTCCAGCCAGGAAAGCCTTATCCGGTGCAATGCCAAATAGGGAAGCTTGCGTGGCCCGCGCATTTAGCTTCCGGGTAGGCAGCTTGAACCCTTCCCCGGAAACGGGGACCCGGGTCGCGAGACAGGGTCCAGATGAATAGACATCAGCCCGCGCAAGCGGGTGAACAGAATCCGGCTTATCGATCATCCCGGGAGGGACTTTTTCTTAGTTAGTAGTTAGTAGTTAATGAGTTAGTAGTGATTCGCTGCGCTTGGTTCGAGATTCGATACTCTTTCCCAAGATTTCCTCTTAACCCGGTCTATGTAGGTGCGTCATCCTGACTCACAGCTATCTGAGCGACAGGATGTCGCTCCTACATAGCGCGTTGCGCTGTTAGA
>CAYSSP010000008.1:0-48610 GCA_964433815.1 uncultured Candidatus Cloacimonadota bacterium | reverse complement strand
TGTAGGTGCGTCATCCTGACGCACAGCTATCTGAGCGACAGGATGTCGCTCCTACATAGCGCGTTGCGCTGTTAGAGGTTAGCAGTTAGGCAGTTAGAGCTGCGCATTGTGTGTACATATATACCAATCTGGAACTTCTCCGTCATTCCTGCGAACGAATCGACAAAGCTCGTTTGTAGGTGCGTCATCCTGACGCACAGCTATCTGAGCGACAGGATGTCGCTCCTACGTCACCTACCACTCAGCCCGACCCCCTCCGTCATTCCTGCGAACGAATCGGCAAAGCGCCAGCTTTGGGGAGTCGTGTAGGCAGGGATCCATTCTATCCGCTGCGCGAAGCGCATTCCGTAGCACCTGTTCACTGTTCACTGATCACTGATTTCTGTTCACAGCGCTCTGCGCCCCTCATCTCTCCTTAGCTCCTGCCGCGCTCCTGCCGCGGTGATGCCGCGATGCTGCCGCGAACGCGGCATGATCGCGGCAGGAGCATCCCCATAACGCGGCAGCAGTCAAGAAGCAATCAACTATGCATCATCCGGTTTCAGTACATTTGTACCATATCCACTTCAGAGGAAAAAACACCTGAGATCTTTAGACATGAAATTTCTTGATCAGGATTTGATCCCCTTGCCGCAGTCCATTTTTTGAGGTGGAAACGTCCTGATTTGACACAGAGAGCGCTACTGGCTACAGATCAGATAATAAATGGAGATATGAACAACTCACCTTTCGGCAATATCGGCGTAGAAATACAGTTTTAAGCCATCCCAGGTGGGGGCAAGCATGATGATGCTGTAAACGTCGATGCCCGCATTAGATCCAATAACAATGCTCTTCTGGTGAGTGTCAAGATCGTATCTGTAAATCTGCTGATCATCAAAATAAAATACGAGGTTTGCATCTTTACAGACCTTGATTGGACTACGGGAGAATTGCTCATTCACATAACCGAGATTATAACGAGCGTAGTTCTGGAGATCTATAGCCATAGCGTAGGACTTGGTTGATTGAATATATTTAGTAATCAGATAGCGTTGGTCAGCGCTTGTTTCCAACATGTTTTTATAGCTTGGCAGATAAGATAGATGTAGAGTATAGGTAGAGTCCTCCAAGCTGACGCTTCCTAAGCCATCCCTGTTTTCAAGGATCATTCTATTCACTGTGGTCATTAGCATTGTTTTATACGATGCTGGAAACCACATATTTGAATATATATATTTTAGGACGTTATCTCGTAAGTCTATATAAGCGCCAACAATTCCTGACTCTCTCCCTTTATACGGGTATGATCTCATGGTTATACATTGCTCATCATCAGATAATAACGGTTCTGCATATCTATAGTTAACTGGCGTTTCTGTGATTTTGAACACCTCACCGGTGGACAGCTTAAGTTTATAAATATCTCTGCTTGCTGCGAAATAGGCTGTACCACCATCATGGGTAAAACTAAGTTGCGGAAAATCGAATAAAACAAGATTATCAGGTGTAATCTGTTCAACCCTGATCGTATCTGTCTCCGAGATCCAGAGCTTGCTCCCATAGAAGATGATCCGATTGTCCTTGGTCATGTAGATATCCACCAATCCTGGGGTATTGAATGGTGATTTCTTGATCTTTCTAAATCCTGTTCCATCCGCATTGATGCTGCAAAGCCAGGGCTCAGGACGCGGATATTCTGGTTCAGTCGGCCAACATGATCCCAATAAAAGAGCCAGACCTATCAATACTGCAGTGTATATATATCTTTTCATCTCTTCCCCCTTATTTCTCTGCTATATATGCATAGAAATACACTTTTGAGCCATCCCAGGAGGGGGCTATATTTATAAACTCAGATATGGATAAGTCACTATTATTCTGTAACACTACCAGGTCTTCACCAGTATCCATACTGTAAAAATGAAGCTTTTCGGGATATCCTGGGCTGACATAGTAAATAACATTGGCAGATTTACACATCACCCCTAAGTACTGATATGAACCATATCCCATTTTTACCGGAATGTTTAATCCCGTGCTCGTTCTTTTGTCATATACACGAAGATAATAGCTGCTCAATGTATTGTAATTATGTGTAATATAGTTTAGATCTTGCGAGATTGAGAACATGGTGTAGGGATAAGCATGCCCCCCCTGAGTGTCAACAACGCTTCTATCGCTACCATCGAGTCTGGAGCGAAACAATCCAGCTTTTTCATAGTAAACATAGTTCTCGACTTCAGAGTAGCAAGGATTGACCGACACAGTGTCAGGACTCGGGATAATATCTGATTCACCAGTTATCAGATTGAGCCAATACATGTATTCTGTAGCCTTGCTAGGCTCTCCATATCCTCTTGACGAATACGTTATATAGTTTCCCAAATCCGAAACAATTGGGTTATAGCACTTTCCACGGGTAGGTTATAAATTTGGACGTAGTTTGGAATTGCCGTTATATGATAAACTGAATCTGGTTCTGAAACACTAAACGCACCAGCATGCCTCCACAAAGAATCAACTTCTACCCAATTTGCTCCGAATTCACCACTCACAATTGCCCCATTGGTGTGAGATACAATACATAATAATGTCAATGCTATGAATATTGCCGCAAGAAATGCCTTGTTCATAAATAATCTCCTTAGTCGCACTCAGTCGAAGCTGACAAAGCACGTAAAATAGATTTTATCTCCGCTCCAATTTGTTGCGATCATGGTCGCTTGATCCAATGATACCTTAGAATAGTTGAGTTGTATCAGTGATTCATTATTGGAATCCAAATCATATCTCATTAATCGGTTGGCTGTGTTGACATAATACAATATGGGAGCGTTTTTAGCTAAAGAACAGATCAGGTTAGTTCTAGATCCTTGTAGCACAGAAATCTCAATGTGGTTGCCAATAACTAAATCGTGTACCCACAGTTTACTACCTTTCACAATTAAAAATCTCTCATTGTGTGAAAGCCCGAATAGTGGAGAGATATCAGATCCATAATCACCTATATGCTGGACATTATCTCCATTAAGATCACAACTCAATGTTCCGTAAATTAAACGATTGTAGTACAATCTGTTGTCTGATACTCTATGAACTACATTATGGCAGTATTGTCCTAACTGGGGCAGTTCATAGAATTTTGAAACATCTAATAGCAAATAACAAATCGTCATTGAATAATCCTTCTGTCCTTTCAACTGCCTATGTCTAAGATATGTTATCGTGTTATCATCGGTCGATACAATCGGATTTAAGAACCTGCCATCCTTAGCATCCGTAATTCTGGTAAGAACAAATTCTGGGCATGTAATTTGGTAAATATCTTTATTTGCAGCAAAGTACATTCTATATCCATCGCTTGATTGCGACAATCTCGAAAAATTATCCAAAGCGAGTGTGTCGGGAACTATCTGCACCGGATTGATCACATCCGTATCGGATATCCACAGCTTTTCCCCATAGAAGATGATCCGATTGTCTTTGGTCATGTAAATATCCCAAAATCCAGTTGTTCCGAAGTTCATATCTACTTTCTTGATCTTCCTGAATCCCGTTCCATCGGCATTGATGCTGCAAAGCCAGGGCTCAGGACGCGGATATTCTGGTTCTGTCGGCCAACACGATCCCAATAAAAGAGTCAGACCTATCAACATAGCCAAGTACATACATCTTTTCATATCTTTCTCCCTACTTCTCTGCAACGTCTGCATAAAAATACACTTTAGAACCATCCCATGTGGGAGCAATGCTGTAAATTGTTGATTTTATGTTATGATTCACTAATTGCAAACCAATTCCAGTGTCAAGGTTATATACCTTTAACTTATCTGGGTATCCTGATTCTGCATAATACACAATATTCGCATCCTTGCATATTTTTGCTATGTACCCGTTATTAAGAGAGGCCTTAATGGGGAAACGCACACTGTTACCTGTAAGCTTGTCGTGACATTTGAGGTCCAGAGTTGGATACTCATCCCAAACATGTATGATATAACGATTATCTGATGAAACGCCAAATGTTGAATATGGGTACATACTGCCCCCGGTGGAAACAAGCGAAAGCTCATTACCATCCAGTCGCGAACGTTTTATATTAATCCCTTCATAATAAACAAATTCTTCGGTTTCTGAGTAGAAAGCATTAACACAAATGCTATCTAAAGATGGAATCACTCCATACTCCCCAGAACGTAGATCCATCCAGTACAAGTATTCTGTAAATTTGGAAGGCGATCCGTACCCGCGAGATGAATATGTAATATAGTTACCCAGATCCGAAACAATTGGGTTTCTCAGTGTTCTAACACTCTCCGTGGTCAGTTGCCTGGATACCATCGTATTCAAATCAAGCTCGTGGATATTCTTATCTTTTGAGGCAAAATAGAGCTTGCTTCCATCCGGGGATTGTGACAATCGGGCCGGCTGTTGCTGGAGGGTATAGATGTTATCAGTTATGCTCACCGGACTAATCGTATCCGTCTCAGATATCCACAGTTTCTCCCCATAGAAGATGATCCGATTGTCTTTGGTCATGTAGATATCCACCAATCCTGGGGTATTGAATGGTGATTTCTTGATCTTCCTGAATCCCGTTCCATCAGCATTGATGCTGCAAAGCCAGGGCTCAACAGGTGGATAGGATGGCTCTGTCAGACATGAATTTAATAATAACATCAGACCCAGTAGCGTTGCCAAATAAAGATATCTTTTCATACCTTTCTCCTTACTTCTCTGCAACGTCTGCATAAAAATACACTTTAGAACCATCCCAGGTTGGGGCAAGCATATAAAATCCAATAACTTGAACGTTACCAATCTGACCCGTCAACTCATTCTCTACACCAGTATCCAAGTTATAAGACATCAACTTATTAATATTATATTTGGGTACATAAAAAAACATATTGGAGCTTCGAGTTAGCCTACCCAAAGGGATTCCACCGAGTGATTCGTGAACAGGAACCTCTTGAGCAGAGTTGTTAAACAAGTCAAAAAGTCTGATGCTTGATACTGGGTAAGTTGTCCATCTCATTACAAATCGCAAGTCATTCGAAAAGGAAAAAAGAGAGTTTGGATTCCCGCCAATATTATTCCCGTCAACTATTACTTGAGATGTCCCGTCTAAATGAGATTTCCAAAGTCCCTGTCCAAGCCTTTCATAGTATAATGTTTGGATGTCTTCTATATACATCCCATTTGCTGACACTGAATCAGCAGTGGGAATAATAGTTGTTTCACCTGATGATAGTTTGATACAATATAGGTATTCAGTTTGCTTCGTGGGATATCCAAATCCATTAGATGAGTAGATTAGAAAGTTATCTTGATCAGATAAGATCGGATTTCTTAGATAGCGCACAGTTTCATTAGTAAGCTTAGTAATCTGGTAGGCAGGATAGGATAACATGTAAATATTCTTATCCCATGCAGCAAAATAGAATTTGCTCCCATCTGAAGACTGAGAAATCCTGGGAGGTAAGTCTGTGAGGGTTATATTATTGGGAGTTATCTGAATAGGATTAATAACGTCTGTATCCGAGATCCATAGCTTCTCCCCATAGAAGATGATCCGATTGTCTTTGGTCATGTAGATATCCACCAATCCTGGGGTATTGAATGGTGATTTCTTGATCTTCCTGAATCCCGTTCCATCAGCATTGATGCTGCAAAGCCAGAGCTCAACAGGCGGAACGGATGGCTCAGTCAAACAAGAATTCAACAGTAACATCAAACCCAACAAAATCACTAAGTATAAAGATCTTTTCATTTCTTCCTCCTATCTATCTGATCTGTGGAATTCTGTGATCTGGTACTTACTTTGTTTCCCCAGACCTGCGTTACCCTCGAAAAGCTCCGGATTATCCAGATACACAGCCATTAGCTTGGCTGGCAGTAGCTTGGGCACCGCTTCCGAGAAATAGACCTTGGTCAGTTCCTGCACAGCCTGTCTGATCTGAGAGGTAATGCCTTCCACAACAGGAATATCAAGTGCTCTCACCAGGCAACAGATCAATATAATAAAACATGAAAATAGTACCTTATATCGGCATTTATTCATCTTTCTACTCCTTACCAAAACTACCAAAAACATACTGGTGATTATCATCCAGATTGTCAATAACTATCTCTGTCGCATCTTATGATTCTTTATTTGTGGGCATGCAGTGCCTTCTTTGACTCCGGTTTCTCCCGTCATTGCATGGATCAAACGCAGTTGCATCTCTGAAGCCTTGAAGCCGGCTGGTATTGCTGGGTTCCTCTGCAACAAAGACAAGATCCCCAATAACCTGCCTTGCGCTATCGTACTCCGGGATTTGAAGACCTGCTAAAATGGCGGGGCAGTAAGGTAAGTGTTATGAATGCTGCCTTTTCAGTAAAAGAGTTCGAAGATATGGTGTTGGAATTATAGATTTGGAGATTAGATCAGAAGTTTTCAGCGAGGGTTTGCAGGAGAAATTCGTTTGATTATCCCCAAAGCGACAGACCTCGCGGAGCATAGCCAAACAAAAGATTGACAGCATATCAGCAACTCATATTTTGCTTTTACCTGTATAATTGTGCAGTTGTGGCCATAGTTTAAGTGCGTCCTTTTTGCTGTGAACGAGCCCGCAATGCTCCTTACCATCAGGCATTGAGAGCTATCCGGAGCATCGGCCCGAGAGCCAAGATTTTTATATGTATGAAATACCTTTTGAGGATAGATAAGTAATGGAAAAGAAAGAGTTTGACCTCTTTACACTAATCGGGATCCTGCTAAAGCAGAGGATCTTCATCATCGCCTTTGTGGGAATAGTGGGTGTGGCAGCAGTTATCTACAGCCTTGTTACGCCTCAGATTTGGAGATCATCCGCCAGCTTTTACGCGGTGGGGGAAAGCGCCGGTTCGTTGCCCTTCAACCTGCCCGGACTATCGGGGCTGACCTCATCTTTCTTCAGCAGCGCCGGAGGAGAGGATTCCAAGAATTTCGTTACCGTGATGCAATCCCGCGAGTTTTCTGAAGACGTGATCCGCAAATTCAGGCTGATAGAGTATTTCAAGCTTACTCAGCCGGATAGCCTGGCTCGCATGGACAAAGCCCTGGAAGCATTACAGGAAAAGATGTTTAAGGCAGGGATCGACGACGAGACCGGCTTGGTGAAGATCAGTGTCGAATCCAAGAGCAAGACTTTATCCCGCGATATGGTAAAGTATTACCTCGAAAAGCTGGAGACCTACAACCGCGATCAGAAGCTCACCAAAGGCAAGATGAACCGGGAGTTTCTTGAGGGCAGAGTAGGTGAGACCCGTGCCAATATCGATTCTCTGATCATTGCCATGCGTGATTTTCAGAGCCTCAACAAAGCGGTCGATCTGGAAGCGCAGAGTACTGCCCTGATCGATTCCTATTCCAAGATTATCGCGGAGAAAATGGGACTCGATGTGGAGTATCAACTGGCAAGGCAATCAATGTCGCCGGATTCACCTGTCTTGCAGGAAATTGAGACCAAGAGAAACGAATTGAACCGCCAGATCAGAGAGCTCGAGAGCTCCGGCAGCAGTATCAAGCCGCGCTATCTGATCGATATCTCCAAGCTGCCGGATCTGGGTTCGCAATATGCCCAGCTCAAGCTCAATCTGGAGATTCAGACCAAGGTCTTTGAATTTCTCTATCCGCAGTATGAAGCCGCCCGTCTGGAAGAGCTCAAAGACATGCCCACGCTCGAGCTGCTGGACAGTCCGCGCGAAGCTGGTGTCCGGGTAAGGCCGCGCCGTGCTTTGATCTGCATCTTTGCGGCGATTATGGCTTTCATCCTTGCCTGCGTAATCGTAGTGATTAAACACGTCATAGACAGCAATAAAGACCGCATCCGGGAGATCAGAAGCTCCCTTTGAAGCGATGGATAAAGCCGAAATAGCTGCCGGAAACCCCTTGGACGGACAGGGAAGCTTGCTGCGCAAGATCTTGGCATATCTCGGGCTGGCTCTGCTTGCCGGATTATGCCTCTATGCAGGTGTGCAGGCGCAAGCCATGCCCGCGCTTTATGCCGTAGTGCTGGCTCTGGCTGTGCTCTTTTGGCTGGGCTATAGCATGCTGGCGGGTTTTGGATTCAAAGCCGGCTATCTCTGGGTGCTGCTCTTCCTGATTAAGCCGCTTCCGCTCACCTTTTATCCGCTGCTGCTCACTTTGATCCTCTATGTGATTATCTCATATTACAGCCGTGAAGGCAGCCCTAAACTGATCCTGCCCTATCCTTTTGCGCTCAGTATGCTCCTGGCATCCGGGTTGCAGGGCCTGCTGAGAGCGCGTAGTCTCGATATGGCTGTGCTGGTATTTTGCTCCACGATCCTGGTGCCGCTGATCACTTGTGCATTTTTTGCCAATTCCAAGATCGATAAGGGGGATTACAAGCTGTGGCTAAAGGGAGTTGTTGCTCTGGGAGCCTTATTGGGCTTTATCGGTATGGTGATGGGCATCCTCAATCCCGGGAAACGCCTGGGTTCGCTCTGGATCACGGCGATGACGATCAACGGCTTTTATACGATGGCGTTCTTCTTTGGAATCGGGCTGGCGTTGGAAGCCAAAGAGCAGATGCACAAGCTCTACTGGGGACTGGCAACGCTCTTTATCTTCCTGGGGATGATGTACACCTACACCCGGGTGGCGCTGGTGGCGGTGATCATCGGCGGCGGCATCATCATGTGGCGGGTAAAGCGGCTCAGGCTGGCAGGACTGGTCATGCTGGCTTTTATCCCCTTGGTAATCCCATCCTCGATGCTTGCAAGGATTCAGATGGGGCTGGCACTGGATGAATCGCTCTTTATCAGGTTTTTGGCATGGTACTATGCGATCCGGCAGATCATCCGCTATCCGCTCTTTGGGATGGGAATTTATGTCTGGCAAGATTGGTATGCCAATGTCGTGCCGCTAAGATTTCTCTATGCGGAGCATCCGCACAATCTCTATTTGAAAGTACTTGTGGAGCTCGGGATTTCAGGCTTTATCCCCTATTTCTGGATCATCGGAAGCATCCTCAGACGCTTTTATCTATCCTGCGTCAAAGGCAAGCCGGGCAATCTGGATTTTATGGTGCTGTTGTCGCTTTTGATGATCCTGTTGAGCTGTATGACCGATGTCTTTGTCCAGCAGTTCTCCGTGAGCTTGGTATTTTGGTTTAGCCTGGGCTTTATGTGGTGGCGTAGCAAAATGAAAGGTGAAAATGAAGGAATTTGACAGACTCGTAGAAATCGTTAAGCAGCTCAGGGATCCCGTTGCGGGCTGTCCCTGGGATATAAAACAGACTCCGGCATCGCTGGTGCCAAACTTTATCGAAGAGCTCTATGAAGTGGTGGAAGCCATAGAAGATGAAGATGATATGGCGCTCAAGGAAGAGCTGGGAGATCTGATCTTGCACGTAGTCTTTCAGGCGCAGATCGCTTCGGAAGAAAAGCGCTTTGAAATGGCGGACGTCCTGCAAAAGATCACGGATAAGCTGGTGCGCCGGCATCCGCACGTCTTTGGCGATCTGGACGTCAATGATGCGGATACCGTCAAAATGAACTGGGAACGCATCAAAAAGCAGGAAAAGAAAGAGCGCAAGAGTGTTTTGGAAGGAATTCCCCGGGCTTTGCCTGCACTGATTCACGCTCAACGCACACAGGAAAAGGCAGCTTCGGTGGGTTTTGACTGGCCGGATACGGAGCCCATTATGGAAAAGCTGGCGGAAGAAACCGGTGAACTCGAGGAAGCTCTGGCATCCGGAGATGGAGCCAAGATCAGGGAAGAGCTTGGCGATATGATTTTTACCTTGGTCAATCTGGCGCGCAAGCTGCATATCGACGCGGAAGCAGCGCTCAAGGAATGCAGCCGCAAGTTTGTGCGCAGGTTCAACTACATCGAAGAGCATTACGAGAAAAATGGCGAGGATATTCATGAAGCGAGTCTCGAAGAACTCGACAGAATCTGGAATCAGGCAAAAGAGACCTAATCGTTTTCACATGCTGAGGGCATATCTGATCTTCAGCAGCGTGATCATCTTTATCTTTTTTGCGATCTGGACCCAAATCCTGATCCAAAATGCCAAGCGCGAGCAGGAGTATCTGCCCAGAGTCTTTGCGCAATACATCGCCTATACCGAGACCTATATGAAGAATTCGGAAAAGTATGCCGAGCTCCTCACAGAGGTCTTTGGACGGTATCTGCAAATCAGCACGCATGATAACTTTGCCGAGGATATGTGGGACTATGTGAGCCGGGAGTTTACCCAAAAAATACCCCTTTCGGTGATCATCGCAGGGCCGGATTCTATTCCCACGATCTGGACCAGAGTCAAGGTGGCATCCGATAGCAGCTTTGTGGATCTCAGCCCGGAGTCGCAGGAATATCTGCTCAAGCAGATGCAATCGATGATGATGACTCCACTCTATGACATGGGACAGCTTACGGGCTATGCTTTCTATAGTAAACCGGTCTCTTTTGAGGAGTTTATCACCCGTATCGATCAGGCGGTCGTGGTGGCTGATCGCAACAAAAAGCCGCTCTTTTGGCACAATCTGGAGCAGGTGGAACGCGGCAGTTTTGATAGCTTTAGTCCTCAGCAACAGGAGCATCTGCTTTCCCAGATGGAAAACATGCGCGAGGTACCGCTCAGCAATGAGGCGGATAGCCTCGGCTATATCTATTTTACTGCACCAAAGTCGCTTACATATATCAGATCATTCGTATTTCTGGAGCTCTTTATCGCGGTGTTCCTCATCCTATTGGGTTCTTATGGCTTGCTGCTCTTGCGCAGAACCGAGAAGGATACCCTGTGGATAGGGCTTGCCAAGGAGACGGCGCATCAATTTGGCACACCGATTACTTCTCTGATGGGTTGGATCGACTATCTGAGGGAAAAAGACAGCCTCAACAAAGAGGAATTGGGCAAGATCATCGATTATATGACAACGGATTTGAACCATCTGCGCAATGTCGCTTCGCGCTTTGGCAAAGTGGGCTCTCAAAACGCTCCCGTGCCGACCGATCTGCATGCGATTCTGCGGGATATGGTGGCGTATTTCAGCGATAGAATGCCGCATCTGGGAGCCAGGATAGACATTCATCTGATCAGCAAGATCGAGGGGCTGATGATTATGGTTGATCCGGAATTGATCAAGTGGACCCTGGAAAATCTGATCAAAAACTGCGTCGATGCGATGACCGGAAAGGGCGGCAATATCATCATCACCGCCTCGCAAAAGGATCCCTGGGTCTTTTTGCACATCCGGGACGAAGGCAAAGGCCTGCCACGTTCGCAATGGAAAAAGATCTTTGAACCGGGCGTCACGACCAAAAAACGCGGCTGGGGACTGGGACTCAGCCTCGCCAAACGGATCATCGAAGAGTATCACCACGGGCATATCAGAGTCTTGGAAAGTACTGTCAATGAAGGTACTACATTTGAGATCAGGTTGCCTCTGCATCACGATAAGGGGAAGAGATGAAGTGGGTGCTAAGCGCAAAGCAGATGCAGGCAGCGGATCGCAGGACGATCGAAGAATTTGGGCTGCCTTCCAGACTCCTGATGGAAAATGCCGGTAAGGCTTGTGCAGAGCTGATCTTGGAGCGTTTTTCGGCTCTGATGTATGGCAAAATAGCCGTCTTGTGCGGATATGGCAACAATGGCGGAGACGGCCTGGTGATCGCCCGCTATCTCTTTGACCGGGCTTATGAGCCGCAGGTGGTGATGGTCGGAAAGGGACGCCAGACTGAGGACAACCGGATCAATTACGAACTCTGTAAGTATCTGGGAATAGAAATAATTGAGTATTGTGAGGAAGAGCAGGCAATAGAGCTTGGCGATTACTCCCTCTTGATCGATGCCGTCTTTGGCATTGGATTCAAGGGTGAGCCGGACAAGCTGCATCAGGATCTCTTCCACAAGATCAACCAGTCCGATGCATTCGTAATCAGTATCGATATTCCCTCGGGTATGCAGGCCGATGGCGGAGCCAGCCCGGGATCTATTATGGCGGATGCCTGTATCGCGATCGAAGCTTACAAATATGCTCACATGACTCATAGAATAGCCGATCTCTCGCTGGTAAGAATCGGTATTCCGGTCTTTTATATCACGGATCAAAATCCGGCAGTCCTGATCGATGAGGATAATCATCAATATCCCACCAGGCATTGGGATGCGCACAAGGGCAGCTATGGCAGAGTCGTGGTCATTGCCGGTTCTCCGGGCTTGTCCGGGGCTGCAGTTTTAAGCACAAGAGCCGCTCTAAAGAGTGGTGCCGGTTACGTTTATCTCTTTCACCATCCGGATCTTTTGGATATCTACGGAGAGATTTCTCCGGAAGTGCTGGTAAGCCCTTATGATCCTCAGGATGGCTATGCCAAGCTTGCGGATGCCCTGGAAAAAGCCAGCTCGGTACTAATCGGGCCAGGGCTGGGAAGATCTGACAAAGCGCTGGAAGTGCTACGCTACGTTTTGGATAACTGTCATAAACCCATGCTAATAGATGCGGATGCGCTTAATCTGATGGCAGATAATCCGGAATTACTGGATCAATTGGCAGCCAGAGATCTGGTGCTGACACCTCATTGGGGAGAATTCTGCCGCTTGGCTCGCATTTCTATGGAAGACTTAAAGGCTGATCCTATAAGGCACTTACAGACATTCTCAGGTGAGAAAAAGCTGGCGGTGCTATTGAAAAGCCATTATACTGTATTTTGTGATTCCACTGCAGTGGCTTTCAATCTGAGTGGAAACGACGGATTGGCAACAGGTGGGAGTGGCGACGTCTTATCCGGTATTATCGCATCATTTACTGCGCAGGGGATGCCCTTGGGACAAGCGGCGATCAACGCATCATATCTCATGGGGGAGACCGCTCAAGCACTTGCTATGCTTATGGATACAGCCGCCATCACGCCAACGGATATCGTGGAGCATCTCTTTGCCTCTCCGATTGAGCACGATTAAGGAGTAATTTAAATGCCATACTTAACTGATTTTGATACACCCATCTTTTGGGCTGAGGGACATCCCGGCTCCTTGGAGCGTGAGAGCTGGCAGCTCGAGATTATTGGAGCCTGCGAGCGTCCGCAGTCCTTTACCTGGACACAACTTATGCTCTTGCCCAAGACCACTGTCGAAGGCAGGCTTACCAGCGTTACGCGGTGGTCGGTCTATGGACGCTGGGGAGGAATCTCGCTGAAGACGCTGCTCGATGCCGTAGGTGCTACGGACAATGTGCGATACGTGAGGTTTTGGTCTCATGGATTGATCTATGATACCTCCATTCCGATCGATATTGCTCTGATGGACAAGTCCTTGGTAGCGTGGGAATTCAACGGACATCCCCTTACGGAAGACTACGGCGGGCCGATCCGCGCCTTTATCCCTTATCTCTGGGGCTACAAATCTGCCAAAAGCATTGTCAAGATAGAGCTTATGACGCATTACGTGCCGGGTTTCTGGGAGAAGCGGGGCTATACGGACAGTGCCGAGATCGAGGCAGGTCCCTGCCGCGATATGAACGATGGAGGCGCCATCAAACGCATCACTGGCGGTGAAGTATTGGGCTTTGAGGAGTGGAATCCGAATGCTGATTAATGGCAAGGAATACCGCAGCGTCTGGTTTGAGGATGGTCGTCTTCATCTGATCGACCAGAATCTCTTACCTTTTGATTTCAAGACAATTAGCTGCCAGACCCATCAGGAAGTGGCGGATCATATTAGCAGAATGACAGTGCGCGGAGCACCCGCCATCGGTGCTGCAGGAGCCTATGGTATGGCTTTGGCAGCCCACAATGCTCCCGATCAGCTCTTTAGAGCCAGCCTGCGTGAAGCTCGCAGCTTGCTCCTGCAGAGCCGTCCTACCGCCATCGATCTGCATAATGCCCTGGATTTTGTCTATGAGCAGACCATCAAGTTTATCCCGGATTACGATCATGCCCGCAATGTAGCCCTCTTGGCTGCCAATGAATTTGCCAATAACAGCGCGGAGGATTGCCGCAAGATCGGCATCATCGGTGCGGATCTTATCCCGGATGGAGCCCGCATCCTCACTCACTGCAACGCAGGAGCTTTGGCGACGGTCGATTGGGGTACTGCCTTGGCAGCCATCAGGATGGCTCATCGCAAAGGCAAAAACATCTTCGTCTATGTCGATGAGACTCGTCCCCGCCTCCAGGGTTCACGCCTGACAGCCTTTGAGCTGGAGCAGGAAGGCATCCCTCATGCTATCATAACGGATGCTGCGGCAGGCTTTTACTTTTGGAAAAAGGAGATCGATCTGGTGATCACGGGTGCCGATCGCATCTGCCTAAATGGTGACATTGCCAATAAGATAGGTACATTTGAGAAGGCAGTGCTGGCAAGTGAGTTTAAGATACCCTTCTACATTGCTGCACCACTTTCCACCTTCGATCTCAGTTGCCGCGAAGGCAGGCAGATCCCGATCGAGATTCGTGACGAAGCGGAGATCAAGCTCTACGGTGGCGAATATCTCTCCAATCCAACCTCTCCGGCTCTCAATCCGGCTTTCGACATCACCCCTGCCAAATACATCACCGGCATCATCACGCCCAAAGGCGTCTTCAAAGCCAAAGAAGCTTCGCAGAAGGTGCAAATATGACCATCAAATGCGATCTGATTGTCTCCGGCGGGAGCATCCTGACTATGGATTCCGGGATGAACATCCTGGAAAAGCAATCCATCGCCATAGCCGGCGGACGCATCCTCGATATCTACCCTCAGAATCAGGATATCTATGAAGCAGAAGAGCTTATCGATGCTTCTGGCTGCCTCGTAATGCCCGGTTTGATCAACACTCATTCCCATATTCCGATGACCTATTTCCGCGGGCTGGCGGACGACCTGTCTCTCGATATCTGGCTCAATAAATACATCTGGCCGCTCGAAGCCAAGCTGATCAACCACGATTTTGTCTATGACGCCAGTCTTCACGGTGCCGCCGAGATGATCAAACACGGCATTGTGCTCACCAACGACATGTATTTCCAAATGCGCGCAATTGCAGATGCTTGCAGCACAGCAGGACTCCGCGTGATCGTCTCCGAGGCCATGATCGATGCCAAAGATACAGCTTCCAAATACCCGATCGGCCATAAACTGCTAGAGCTCAAAGAGGAATATAACGATAACGAACTGGTCTCTTTCAGCCTCGCTCCCCATGCCATTTACACCTGCGGCACCAAGACTCTTTCCCGCGTGGCAGAGCTGGCGCAGGAGCATAACTTGTTGATCCACAGTCATCTCTCCGAAGCTGAAGCCGAGCCCTTTAACTGCCTCAAAGAGCACGGAATGCGCCCGGTTCACTACCTCAAATCGCTGGGCATACTAAAGAGCAAAGCAGTCTTTGCGCATGGTATCTGGGTGGACGAGGAAGAGATGGAACTGCTTGCAGAATCAGGAGCTTCCATCGCTCTGTGCACGGATAGCAACCTCAAGCTTTCCTCCGGAATTGCCCCGATCAAGGCTTATCGTGACAGAGGCGTAAATCTCGCGCTTGCCACGGATGGAGTAGCCTCAAACAACAACCTTGATCTCTTTGCGGAGATGGACTTTACAGCCAAATTGCACAAAGCGGTCAACCACGACCCATCCTTCCTCAGGGCAGAGGAAATGCTCAGGATGGTTACGATCGATGCTGCCCGGGCTCTTGGTTTGGAGGATCAGACAGGCTCTATTGAGCAAGGTAAAGCCGCCGATCTGATCATCATCGATACCGAAAATCTCGAGTCCCAACCCCTCTACAACCCCTATTCACACTTGGTCTATGCGATTGGTGCACATAGCGTTCGCGATACCATCATCAATGGTAGCCTGGTCATGCGGGATCGCAAACTCACCAAAGTCTCGGAGCAGGATCTGATCGCACGGGCCAAAGAATACAAAGCCAAACTCATCAAGGAATTATGAAGAGCTTTAAGAACCGCAAAGCCAGCCACGACTACTTCATCGTTCAAAAGATCGAAGCCGGAATCGTGCTCAAAGGCACAGAAATCAAATCCATCCGCGCCGGAAAACTCAATTTCAAAGATAGTTATGCCAAGATCGAGCACGGTGAATGCTGGCTCTTCAATTTCCATATCAGCCCCTGGGAGAATGCCGCTTTCTTCAACCATCAGGCAGAGCGCAAGCGTAAGTTGCTGCTGCATTCAAACGAGATAAAACGCCTCAAGACCAAGGTCGATGAACAAGGTATGACCTTGGTACCCTTGGAGATATACATCAACGATGCCGGTCTCTGCAAGCTCAGCCTGGCTCTGGCCAAAGGTAAGAAACTGCACGACAAACGCGATAGTATCCAACAGCGTGATCTGGATCGCGAACGAGATCGTAACTCATAGGAGGATTAGTGGATTACACCTTCACAAAGATAGATTTTTGGCTCAATGGAACCCGCTTTCAAGACGAAATTCCGCCCGGACAAAGCACCTTCGATTACCTCCACCGCAAGCTGCAGCTTCACGGCACCAAATGCAGTTGCAACGAAGGTGATTGCGGAGCCTGCACCGTCGCTCTCGTTTCTGCCCGTGAGGGAGCAATCGTCTATGAGGCAGTCAATAGCTGCCTCTTTCCGGCTATCCGCTTGCATCGCAAACATCTGATCACCATAGAATCCCTCGGCACACCCGATGCTCTGCACCCCATTCAGGAGGCGATGCTCAATCATCATGCGACACAATGCGGCTATTGCAGCCCCGGCTTCGTAATGAGCGCTTTTGCCCTGCTGGCGATGAAAGCAAAACCCTCCCGTGAGGAGTTCCTTGCAGCGCTGGAAGGCAATCTCTGCCGTTGCACCGGCTACGATTCCATCCTCAAAGCCATGCTGGAACTGGGTAATAAAGGCATCGATCCCGTCCCTGCCTGGGCTCGCAAGATCGAGCCCGAGCTCTTTTCCATCAAGACTGAGCCACAATATTTACAGCAGAAGAGCGATGCTATCTATCCTGCCGGCAAATACTTGCTGCCGCAGTCACTGGAACAGCTCTTCGCCTTCTGGAGCGACAATCCCGCTGCCGTCCCGATCTGTGGCGGAACCGATATTATGGTCCAGGTGAATATCTCGCGGCGCAAATTCCCCGCTCTGCTGGATCTCACCCAAATCCCGGAGCTGCGCTCCATCAAGCTGCAAAGAGACGGATTGCATATAGGCGCAACAGCCACTTATAGCGATGTTTACAATTCCGGTATCGTCAAAACAGACTACCCCTGCTTTGCCTCGCTGATCCGCCTGATAGCCTCGGAACAGATCCGCAACAGCGGCAGCATTGTGGGTAATATCGCCAATGCTTCCCCGATCGGAGACAGCCTCCCCCTGCTACTCGTACTGGAAGCTTCACTCGTTTTGCAAAGTGCTGATTCACAGCGTACTATCCCTATGAAAGACTTTTTCCTCAGCTATCGGAACACTGCGCTTAAATCTCTTGAAATCATCCGCGAGATCATTGTCCCACCCCTGCCGCAGGATGCCTTTGTGCGTATCAGCAAGGCCGCCAAACGTAAATCTGTGGATATCTCCACCATTGCCTCCGCCATCCGCATCGAGATGGATGCTGCCGGACTGATCACCAAAAGCCTGCTGGCATACGGTGGTGCTGCGGCTATTCCCATGCTCTCCCTTTCGGCTCCTTTTGAAATGACCGGCAAACGCCCATCTGATCTCAATATTCCCAAAATTGCCTCGCAGATTACCGCGGAGTTCACTCCCATCTCGGATGTACGCGGTTCGGCGGACTACCGCATGCAACTTATTGCCAACCAAGTGATTGGCTATCTTACAGAGCTCTCAGGGAGGCAACAATGAAGAAAGAACCTTATCATATTGCCGGAAAACTCCACCTCACCGGCTCCAGCCGTTTTATCGGTGATGAAGCGCCCCTTGCCGGGATGCTCTACGCCTCCTTCTTCTACGCTCCCGTCGCCCATGCGCGAATCCTCTCGCTCGATACTGCTCCGGCTATGCAAGTGCCGGGGGTGCTAAGGGTTATCACTGCTTCGGACATCCCCGGGGAGAACATGATCGGCCACGTAATCAAAGACGAGCCGCTATTCCCGGAGCAGGAGATTATGTTTCTGGGCCAGCCCTTGGCGATGGTTCTGGCAACCGATCCATCCATAGCAGAAGCCGCAGCATCACATATCAATCTTGAATATGAAGAGCTTACGCCAATTCTCGAGATAGAGGATGCCGATGCCAAACAGGAGTGGTATATCCCGGAACGCCGCATCACCCGCAGTGAACCACAGAATGAACCACTCTCCCAATTGAGTGGCACGACCCGCAGCGAAGCGCAGGAACACTTCTATATGGAGACCCAGCGTTCACGCGCCATACCCTTGGAAGACAAACAGATACTGGTGCATACCGCCACCCAGAGCACGATGGAATGCCAGGAAGTGATTTCCCACGTTTTAGGTATTCCGGCTCACAATATCATCATCGAAGTACCCCGCCTGGGCGGTGCTTTCGGCGGCAAAGAGCGAAACGCCACTATATGGGCATGCATGGCTGCTCTGGGAGCTTACGTCACCAAAAGCCCCGTGGAGGTATTACTCCCCCGTGATCACGATATGAAGGTCACCGGCAAACGCCATCCATTCCGATCCAACTGGAGCTTGGGGCATAGTCCTGATGGACGCGTAAAGTCTTATGATATAGAGCTCTTATCCAATGGCGGTGCCTATGCCGATCTCTCTATTGCCATCCTCGAACGCGCCCTCTTCCATGCTGAAAACGTTTACAATATCCCCGATATCCGTATCCGCGGACGTGCCTGCCGCACCAATCTGCCTCCCAACACAGCTTTCCGGGGCTTTGGCGCACCTCAGGGCATCTTCGTGATCGAGAACATTATGGAGAGTCTCGCTGTAAAAACAGGGCTCGATCCCTTTGAAATCAGGCTCTTAAATGCTTATCAGGCAGGAGATAAGACTCCCTATGGCCAGGAGATTCGTCTCTCTCCTCTGCAGCAGATCTTCGACCGCTTGCGTCAGCTCTCCTCGTATGAGAGCTTAAAGCAAGAGGTGCAGGAGTTTAACTCAAGCAATACCTATAAAAAACAGGGCTTGGGACTGGTTCCGGTCAAGTTTGGCATCTCATTTACGACCGCTCTGCTCAATCAGGGCTCTGCTCTGATCTGGGTCTATATCGATGGCAGCGTGTCTGTTACGACCGGCGGTATCGAGATGGGACAGGAGCTTAGCACCAAGGTCGCCATCGTGGTTTCCCGCGTGCTGGGGCTCCCGATCGAGCGGATTCATGTGGAAAGCTCAAACAGTCAACGCATCGGAAACGCTTCTCCCACAGCAGCATCTACCGGCAGTGACATCAATGGCAATGCCGCACGGATTGCAGCGGAGAAGATTCGCCGCAACCTGCGTCAGGCTGCCCAGCTCTATTTTCGCGAGCAATTTGGCCTGGATCTGCCAGAAGAGGAGTTTGTATTCCAAGCTGAAGAGATTGGGCAGCCTGTTACGGAACAGCGCGTTAGCTTCGGCGAATTGGTTCGCTATGCCTACAATCAACGCATCGCTCTGGGTGCGTATGGTTATTACAAGACACCTGAACTGCACTTTGACCGGGAACTGGGGCAGGGAAAGCCTTTCCATTATTACGTATGGGGTGCAGCACTCTCCCGCGTAGAGCTCGATCTCTTGAGCGGAGATCACCGCCTCTTGGGAACCTGGATCGTCCACGAAAACGGCAGCAGTTTGCATCCCGAAATCGATCGTGGCCAGGTGATTGGAGCATTTATCCAAAGTATGGGCTGGTGCACGATGGAAGAGCTCCCGGTGGACGCCAAAGGCAGATATCTTGCAGTTAATCCATCCACTTACAAGATACCCGGGATTCGCGATATACCTGAAGTCTTTGAGGTGGAATTGCTCCCCTCTGGATCCGAAGAAGCCAGTGTGATGGGCTCCAAAGCCACGGGAGAACCACCCTTTATCTACGGCTTTTCCGTCTTCTTTGCCATCCAGAATGCCATCCGCAGTGTCAATCCCGAGGCAGAACTCAGTTTTCCGGCTACTCCGGAGGCGGTATTGCGGGCAAACGCTGTGCGGGCTTAGTCCCCATCCTCTCTGGTTTTGTCCCAGGCATCGCGGATCAGGTCCATCTCCCAGCCTTTGCGATAAAGGCTCGTAAAGACCTTTTCTTTCTGCTTGATCATGGGCAAGTCCCGGCAGCGCAGCAGGATACTTTTTACCTCGGCATGGAGTCGTGAGAGGCTGTCATCTCTTTGCAGATATTCCTGAAGGTAAGGCTCGTAGAGGGTGGAAGGGATTCGTTGCACTTGCAGTTTTGAAATGATATAGCGGCGGCTTTTACCCATTTCAGCCAGGCTGCGGATCAGAATCTCCGCATAACGGTCGTTGGAGAGGAAGTTCTTGTCTGTTGCCTCGTCTATCAGTCTGTCAATCAGGTTCCGATGCAAGAGCTTACGCTTAAGAAAGAGCTTGCATTGCCATTCGCTGTGTTCAGATTTTGCCAGATAATCGAAGAGACCGGCACGATGATGCTGATAGATCAGATCAATCAACTCATTGCGCCTCTCTTCAGATATTTCTCCCGCCTGCTCCAGACCCATAAAAGGAAGGAGAACCCGCATCGGCAGGGTTCCCCAAACTTCCTTATCAAGCTCTATGATCGCAGTGCGAGGCGCTTCAGTCCTAGTCGAGATCCTCAGCAGGCTCATTCTCGGCGATCTTGTCTATCACTTCGGGGCTGACTTGTTTGATCAGCGTATCTCTGATCTCTGTAAGGAGATCCGGGTTTTCTTTGAGATAAATCTTGGTCTTGTCGGCGCCCTGGCCCAATCTGGTCTCGCCATATGAGAACCAAGAGCCGCTCTTCTTGATGATATCAAGGTTTACAGCCATATCGAGGATGATATCGAGCTGCGAGATGCCCTCACCAAAGATGATGGGGAATTCGACTGTCTTGAAGGGTGGTGCGAACTTATTTTTGACTATCTTGACCTTGGTTTTGGCTCCCAAGACGCCTTCTTTAGAGGGGTCTTTGATTGCGCCGGCAAAGCGGACTTCCATACGCAGCGAGGAGTAGAATTTCAGCGCCATACCGCCGGTCGTGGTCTCCGGATTGACAAAAGCAGGGACTCCGATCTTCATACGGGTCTGGTTGATGAAAAGCACTGCGGTATTGGATTTTGAGACGATTGCGGTGAGTTTGCGCAGGGCTTGGGACATCAAGCGGGCATGCAAGCCAACGTGGCTGTCGCCCATGCTGCCTTCGATCTCGGCTTTGGGAACCAACGCTGCGACGGAATCGACGATGATCAGATCGACCGCGGAGCTGCGGACGAGAGTCTCTGTAATCTCAAGAGCTTGCTCTCCACCATCCGGTTGAGACAGAAAGAGATCTTCGGTCTGAACTCCCAAACGCTTGGCATAATGTGTGTCCAGAGCGTGTTCGGCATCGATAAAGGCAACCGTTCCGCCCAGCTTTTGGCATTCTGCGGCGATGTGCAGGGCGAGCGTGGTCTTTCCGGAGGCTTCCGCTCCGTAAACTTCGATGATGCGACCCTTGGGGATGCCGCCTATGCCGAGGGCGATATCCAGATTGAAGGCGCCGGTAGGGATGACATCGGTTTCGGCTTTGGGTTTATCTCCCAAACGCATCACTGTGCCTGTCCCGAACTTCTTCTCGAGCTGGCTGATAGCGCTGTTGAGAGCTGCGTTCTTGGCTTTGTCCATATTTTTCTCCATCTATAATTTAATCTGTTCAAGTAGTGTATATTGCGGCCCCTGAGGCTGTAAAACGCTCTTATAGAGGCTCAGAGTGTCAAAAGGGAGCAGGTCGGTATGCAGGGATGTCTCGAGGATGGATCGCTGCATAGCGGGGCTCTGAGGGGCTTTTATGCGTCCCATGGTAATATGAAGTCTCAGTTCTTTGGGATCGGGATTGAGACCGAGGTTGATCGTTTCAAAGAGCAAACGGCGGTTAAACTTCGCCAGTTCGTTGTTTTCTGCTCTCAATTGCGCCCAGATCATCCTGATCTGCTTGGGTGGAAAGAGCTCAAAGCCGTTCATCCCCAGCATAAATGGCTTGATATTGCGGCATTGGAGCTTGAGCGCTTCGCGCAGCTCGGGTATGATCACCTCTTCCACTTCGCCCAGAAAGAGCACGGTAAGATGCAGATTCTCCGGCCTGACCCAGTTGATGCCTTCCGGATAGCTCTGTTTCCACTCGGCGAGCTGGCTGTTCAAGCTCTCATAGAGGCTTTTTGGCAGTTCCAGAGCAATGAAAGCACGCACCGACATCAGCGTTTGTATCCGATATCCCTGAGGAATTTCTTGCGGTGACTGATATCCGTATCGAGCTCAATACCTTTGGGGCTATTGCCATCGATCACGCCCAGTATGCCCGCTCCCTGTTCGCTTTTGGCGAGGATTACCTGAACGGGATTGGCGGTGGCGCAGAAGATATTGACGACTTCACGGCAGGCTTTGATCGCCGGCAGGAAGTTGATCGGGAAAGCTCCGCGCATGATGATCAGGAAGCTGTGTCCGGCTCCCAGGCGCAGCATATTCTCTACAGCCAGTTCGATCAGATCGTTCTCTGTGCCGTCTTTGCGCACCAGGCAAGGTCCGGATGCTTCGCAGAATGCAAGCCCAAACTTTACGCCGGGGACGCTGTTGACCATAATCTCGTAGAGATCTTCGACCGTTTTGATGAAGTGACTTTGACCCAAAATCACGTTACAGTCTTCCGGAAAGCTTAGATGTTCAAGGATGATATCCATCGAACTCCACCTCATTTTTGATAATCACTATCTTTTGCACCGTGCTTATTTTGTAAAGCTTTTCTTTGAGGAAAAGCACTACTTGGTATTTATAGGCCATCCTTATCTCATAAAGCACCATAGAAAAGCGAAAGCTCCCATGACGGGAGCTTTCTAACTGATAGCAAGATAATTACTTTAGTATGATAAATTCTATGCGGCGGTTGTTTGCGCGTCCTTCGGGAGTGTCATTGGTATCGATCGGACGTCTCCAACCCCAACCGCTGGTTCTCAAGCGGCTTGCCTCGATGCCTGCTGTCACCAGATAGCTCTTTACGCTATTGGCTCTCTCCAGAGACAGCCTGTTATTGAGCTCTTCCGTACCAGTATTGTCGGTGTGGCCTTGGATCTCGATCCTGACATTGGGATTGGCTTTGAGCTCTGCCACTACATCGTTTAGGAGCACCTTGGCATCGGGTGTGAGATCGGCACTGCCGACTTCAAACTGCACTCCCCTGAGGGTGAAGTTTTGGGTCATACTGATGCGGTCACGCAGCAGGGTTGAGAAAGGATCTCCGGTGTTTTCATCTGCTTTCTTGGGGAAGGTAAAACCTATTCCCAGATAAGGCATCAGATAGTGGTCATTAAAGTCGTTTGCTTCAAAGTTATCCAGCTTGTCATCCAATACATGCACCCACTTTACGCCCAGATCAAAGTTGATATTGCTCTTGGTTTGGATGGAAGCACCAAGTCCGGCACTCGGAGCTGATACATTGATCTTGCCGTCTCCGGCGGGATTGTCGTAATGGCTGATGCCCAATCCCAGATTGACAAAGGGAGAGATTCTCTTTACCCAGGAATCGCGGAAGTTCAGGCTTAAAGTCGGGGAAATGGGGCGATACTTCACGTTCAGATCACCTCCGATCACGGTTTTGTCATATTCGACATTGCTTCCCTCGCCCGAAAGCTTGGTGTAATAGGGATCTATACCAAGGCTTAGATAGTCCTTGATCCAGGCTTCATAGGTAAGCCCACCCATAAAATTCAAATCATTCTCATCATCCCGATCGGCAAAAGGATAGCTTGCACCGGCTCTGAGACCTATTGTATGCTGGATGGCGCTCAAGCCGCCCCAGCTCAGTATCAGTACGATTACAGCGATCATGGTGAGTTGTTTCATTTTGTAATACTCCTTAGGATTATCATTATACAGTAAAGCATAAGCGATATAGCTCAATAAGCAAAACATTTATTTGATTATTTCAGTAAAGATACACTAAAGAGACTACTTCATGAGTGCTTAACTCATATTCTGTTATGGATATGGCTTAATTTGAGAAATAACGATTACGATGCAGAAGCAAAAGAAACCGCGAATCCTAAACTTCGCGGTCTCGATCTATTGGTTTTCAGGAATGGATCAATACATTCCGCCCATACCGGGATTGGGCATGGGAGCGGGAGCTTCGGGTTCCTTGATATCGGTCACGATGCACTCGGTGGTGAGGAACAAGCCTGCGATCGAAGTAGCGTTTTGGACGGCACTGCGAACCACCTTGGCGGGATCGATAACGCCGGCCTGGAACAGATCTTCATAGATGTTCTTGGCAGCGTTGTAACCCATATGAACGTCTTTGTAAGCCTTGAGCTTTTCGACCACGACAGCGCCTTCTTCTCCGGCGTTGAAAGCGATCTGATAAGCAGGTTTCTCGAGGGCTTTGCTCATAATCTCGACAGCCATCTTCTCTTCGTGGGTAAGATCTTTCATCTTCTTGAGAGCTTTGGCAGCGTGGATCAAAGTAACTCCACCACCGGGAACGATACCTTCTTCGACTGCGGCGCGAGTGGCATGCAGAGCATCATCGACGCGGGCTTTCTTTTCCTTGAGCTCGGTCTCTGTGGCGGCACCGATACGGATAACGGCAACACCGCTGGAGAGCTTGGCAAGGCGTTCTTGCAGCTTTTCTTTGTCATAATCTGAAGTAGTTTCTTCGATCTGAGCTTTGATCTGCTTGACTCTGCCATCGATGGCTTCCTGAGAGCCGGCACCTTCTCGGATCACGGTATTCTCTTTTTCCACGATAACTTTCTTGGCACGGCCCAGGTCGCTCATTGTGCAGCTATCTAGCTTGCGACCCATCTCTTCGGAGATCAGGGTGGCGCCGGTAAGCACAGCGATATCTTCCAGCATGGCCTTTCTGCGATCGCCAAAACCGGGGGCTTTGACGGCGACGACGTTGAGGATGCCGCGGAGCTTATTGACTACCAATGTGGCAAGCGCTTCACCTTCGATATCTTCGGAGATGATGAGCAGGGGACGGCCGTGTTGAGCGATCTCCTGAAGGATGGGAAGCAGGTCTTTCATCACGCTGATCTTCTTGTCATACAGCAGGATAAAAGGTTCTTCCATCTCGGCGATCATCTTTTCGGGATTGGAAACAAAATAGGGGGAAAGGTAGCCGCGGTCAAACTGCATACCCTCGACCTTCTCCAGGCCTGTATCGATGCTCTTGGCTTCTTCGATATTGATGATACCTTCGTTTCCGACCGTAGCCATGGCTTCGGCGATCAAACGTCCGATCTCGGGATCGTTGTTGGCGGAAATTGTGGCAATCTGGGCAATCTCGTCGTTGCTTTTGATCGATTTGCTATATTCTTTGATCTGGGAGATGACAACTTTCATTGCCTTTTCCAGTCCGCGCTTCAGATACATCGGATTGACGCCTGCGGTCACATGCTTCAAACCCTCTTCAATAATGGCTTGTGCCAAAAGAGTCGCGGTTGTGGTGCCGTCTCCGGCGACGTCGTGGGTCTTCTCTGCGACTTCTTTGCAGAGCTGAGCGCCCATATTTTCAAATTCATCTTCCAGCTCAATTTCCTTGGCGATGGTAACACCGTCATTGGTGATGGTGGGAGAACCGAACTTCTTATCCAATACTACATTTCTGCCCTTGGGTCCAAGGGTGACCTTTACGGCGTTTGCCAGCTTGTCCACTCCGGCTTTGAGGGACGTCCGGGCTTCATGCGAATACTGCATTTGTTTTGCCATAATTATCTACCTCCAGTTTCATAATTTTAGTTTTTTAATAGTTCGTAATTAGCAGTCATAGGTTTTGAGTGCTAATATCAAGATAGCCGATTTTCTGTCAAGAGCAAAGTGATTTTTTTTATTTTTGGCTGCAAATCAGCTCAAAATGACTCACTTAGGCAGCTTTTATCCAGGCTTTTCCCAGCGGAAGCACAGTTTTTCCCGCCAAATCGTTCAAAATATTGGCAAACATCATATACATCGCACAACCCGCGCAGACCATCAGTTCGTATCCGGCAACCACATTCCAGATCGGATCGATGAAATGTCCCAATACCAGCAGGAAGAACCCGATCAAAAGTGTGAGAAAGGTGATTGACATCATAGTATGAATGCGCATCGAAGCGATCCACATCACGAAGGTATAGATCATCCAGGCAAAGAGATACCAGCCTATGTCCGTAGCGCTGGAGGGGAAGATCTTAAAGTGGTTAAACATCAGTATCAGAGCCAGTCCGATCCAAAAGCTGCCGTATGACACAAAGGCGCAGTAACCAAAGTTGTTGCCCATCTTTTGTTCTTGAAAACCTGCGATCAATTGCGCCAAACCGCCAAAGATCAGTCCCAGAGCAACCACGGGACCCAATCCGCACCATCCGACATTATGAAATTGCAGCACCAGGGTGGTAAGTGAAAATCCGGCAAGCCCCACAACCGCGGGATTAGCGTTCTTTTGAGTATTCATTTTCCGTTCTCCATTTAGTAGATTCAAAACCAAGAGCCATAATAGTTTCAAAGTCCTTCCAAGCTTGCTCCAAGCCATTTGGGGCGGTGATTCTGTCAACAAGCTTTTCAAACACGGATTGCGGATAGGCAAGGAAGACCGGCTAATCGGGCAACGAAATCCGTTTCCATTGCCCGATTAGCCGGTTAAGATGGCAGTAAAAGGAGCTCTAACTTACTCTTCGCCTGGCAGTTGCGGTCCTTTTCCGAAGGATATCTTCCCGGTGAAGTAGCGCATTTTGATCTGAGGCAGTTTTTCGATCCAGGCTTTCACTCCATAGCGCTTGATATAGCACTGTGAATACATCTTCATATTGTGCGGCAGGGAGTTTGCCCGGTCCGCGGCGGGATGGAGCTTTTCGCAGGGGAAATCCTCGCATTCATAGCACATCTGAACCTCATGTTCCGTGGCGCAGATATAGTTTTTGCAAGTTCCTTCCAGGTGCGGGCATTTTCCCTCTACGGCTCGGCAGCCGGGGCAGGGGAATTGCTCTTCGGTAAGTCCATAGGATAGCAGCGCGGGGACTAAGGCAGGATTGTCCTTGACTCTGTAAACGGCACAATCTCCGCAATAGATACCACAGGGTGAAACGAGCTTAAAATCTTCATTGGTAGTCATTTCCGTATCTCCTAATCGTTCCTGATTTCCTTCTATCAGGCGGGAATATTCAGTCAAGATATTTTTCTGTGAAAGAGCTGGACTATGCCTCCCTCTTGAATGCTCAGGCGATCCCCAGGTGATGCCCGGGTGATCCCTGGGTGAACGCCCAAGCATCGCGGCAGTATCGCGGCAGTATCGCGGCAGCAGCCAAAGGGGAGGGATTGTCTAACAAGGAGTAAAGGAGGGTTTTTACCACAGAGAAAGCAGAGAACAGCAAAGAAAAGCAGAGATGCGCGAAGCGCATTCCGTAATATCTGTTCACTGATTACTGATCACTGTTCACGGCGCTCAGCGCCCCCCCCCTCCGTCATTCCTGCGAACGAATCAGCAAAGCGCATGCTTTGAAGAGTCGTGTAGGCAGGAATCTCATTTGTGTGTCGCCCAGTTTGTAGAGTCTATATCACTCCCAGAGTTCACAGATATCTGCGGATAAAGGCGGCGCGAACCGTATAGGCGGTTTCCGAACCGCCTGAATAAAGGTGACACGAACCGGCTGTTTAGTTAGCTCGTGGAGACCAGATCAGGCCGTCTTCGCGGATGTGGTAAGATGGCAAATCCCGTGCAGCAGGGCTGGTGATCAGATAGCCGGCAGCGGTTCGTTCATAGTGGAGACGGAGGCGTTTGCCATTCCAATAAATCGGTTTCACTCCCAAGCTGCGCAGATTGCGCGCGTATTGTCCATGATCCATAAAGTACTGTTTCTGTTTGTAATAGATCTGGCGCAGGGTCTCTTTTACCTCTTCCCGGGCAGGAATCTCATAAGAGCCGGGGGTGAGAGCAGTATTGACCGCATGATCAGCAAAAAAGAGATATCCCCAGCGCTCCGGATAGTGCATCGCGATCAGGCCCTGAGGACTCCAGACCCAGTTGTACTCAGGCTTTCCGGGGATCTTTTGATAATCGTTATCGACAATCCGGGTATCCCATTGCACCCGAGAGAAATTCAAGCGCCAGTAGTCTCCATCCCGGGGAGGAACCGGCATATTGGCCAGCTCTGAGATCACGGAAAGGGGTAGCTTCAGTTCCACACACCACAGACTGTCCGTATCGGAAGGATCATTAATGCTGCCCTCTATCCCGATCGCATAGTCGATATTCCTGATATCCCAAGCGTTTACCGCCACGTGTTGGCGATCCCTGTAGGGCTTGATAATCAGCAAATCCCAAAGAGTTCCCAAGGCGTTGAGTTCCAATTCATAGTAATCGTGGGTGTCGCCATCGGGATCCAGGAAGATCTCAAAATCATTATCGTGAAAGATCACGGCATCTCGCTGGGTGAGCTTTGCCCAGATGTGCGGCTCCTCCATCACTGCGGCAAAGTAGAGATAAGAAGCATCCCAGAGCATCTTGACCCGGGTGCGGTGAAAGGGAAGCGGCTTCAGGCTGCCCTCGATATCGAAAAAATCCTCAGTCCAGGCAGCCAACTGCCAGCTTGTCTCGGAGAGCTTGCCATCAATAACGATCTCATCGACGGGACGCATGGCGGTGTAGGAGCGAGGGGCAAAAGCCCCTACAGGAACCGGGAAGGTCTCGGCGAAGAGGGCACTGCCGAGTATTAAGAGGATGATTACCAAGCTGATAACTCTAAACTGCATAAGCTGCTCCAATAAGATCTTTTAGGCAAAACTGCGCCAATGCCACGGAAGTATCTGCTGCACCGTAATATACATTCACTTGAGCCTCAGGCAGGAGATAGCCTTCGGAATCATAATCCCGGCTCACAGCTCCGGAGGGGAAGACCACTCCGGGTACCTGCCCCACCAGTTCGTAATACTCGCGCGGCTCGAGGATATTGTATCTTCCGCGGGAAAGGGTGATCCAGGGACGCTCCAAATCCTGCAGGGAAACGCCCATCTGATAGAGATTTACGGAGGCAAAATGAGTGGCAACACCGTGATAGAGATGCAGCCAGCCTTCCCGGGTCTTGAGAGGTGTGGGGCCGGAGCCGATCAGTTCGTCCCAATAATGCGTCCTACCATCAAAGACAGGGGCAAGCTCTTCCCAATGCAGGAGATCTGAAGATTGATACGCCACTATCTGCTTGCCGGTCTTCACTCCGTCCGGGCCGGCATAGTCGTTGGGACGGGCATACATCAGGAACTTTCCTACTATCTGCTCCGGGAAGATGACGCCATTACGCAAGTCACTGTCCAGGGGCATGCCCAGGTAACGCAGTCTGTCAGCGGTCTCCAGCTCAAAGAGAGCCAATCGGCAGCCCACATTGGTATCGACGGCGCAAACTACGATCAGACGCTGCTCCAGGAGCACCGGACGAGGATCGTAGATGTGGAAGACATGGTAGGGGAAGCCATCCATACCGCTAATCTCCAGAGGAGATGCGGCGATTCTGAAGTCTATGCCATCCGTGGATTCCGCTGCGAGCAGATAGGTCTCGCGGGAGCGGCTTTGCACCCTCAGGATGATTTTGTAGAGCCCATCCTGGAAGTAGGCACCCGGGTTGAAAACGGAGCTGGGGTCGAGGATGCGCTTGTCAATCTGCGGGATCATCCCTCTGTGAATGATGGGGTTATTGGGGTAACGCATAGTCCAGATATTCCTCCCATAGTGTTGCACGGTTTGCAAAATCAGCGTAGTCAGCAGTTTTGCCCCAAGCCAGTTCCGCCAGGGCAAAGACTCGTGGGATCAGCATCTGAAGGGCTCGCTCCGGACTGGGGATGCGCTCTGTCCAGAGATTGGCTTGTACGCCCAGCAGTAGTTGCGGTCTAATAGTAAAATACTGTTCCAGCGGGAACTGCCAGACCTTTTCCATTGTGGTGATTCCGAAAGCGCCGGGACCTGATTCCGCTGCCTTCCAATCAAAGTAGAGATAGTGATTTGGCACCAGAATGGCTTTGTAGCCGCTTTCTTCGGCACGCAAGGCGGCATCTTTGCCATCTCCTCGCCAGAGCATTGCAATGGTCTCGCGGCTGGGATTTCCTTCCAGAATCTCGTCCCAGCCGATCACAGTCTTGCCTTTATTGGCCAGTGCGGTTGAGACGGTATCGAAGAGCCAGCTCTGCAAGTTCTCTTCGTTTTGCAGTCCGAGTTCTTTGATCCGCTTTTGGCAGTGCGGACACTCACGCCAGCGCTCTTTGGGCGCTTCATCTCCGCCCAGGTGGAAATAGGCTCCTGGAAAAAGCTCCGACACTTCATCCACCAGATCAAGGATAAATTCAATTGTGGAGTCCTTGCCGGCGCAGAGGATATCGTCGGAGATACCCCAAGTGTTCAATGTTTCAAAGGCTTGGGGCTTGCAGGCGAGGTCTGGATAGGCTGCCAATACTGCCATCACATGCCCGGGCAGATCCAACTCCGGGACAACTTCAATACCCAGTTCCGCGGCATAAGCTACGATCTCGTGGATCTGCTCCTGCGCGTAATAGCCGCCATATTTGCTGCCGTCTGCTTCGGTGCGCCATGCGCTGATCTCCTGCAGGAGAGGATACCTTTTGCTCTCGATGCGCCAGCCTTGGTCATCGGTAAGATGCCAGTGAAACTTGTTCAGCTTGAGTTCGCACATCAGCCTCAGATAGTATTTGATGAAATCGAGCTCAAAGATGTGACGGCTGACGTCCAGATGCAGCCCTCTCCAGAGGTAACGGGGATGGTCTTGTATGCTTTGCAAGCTGATCAGACCGTCTTTTTGGGTGGATTCAAACAGGACTTGTTTCAGGGTGACGATTCCATTTCTGAGAGCTTGGGGGAGGGCGGCTTTGAGGCTGATCCTGCCGGGCTCGATCTTTAGTTCGTAAGCTTCCTGATGCTCGCCGGGGGATGGAGCAAGACTGATCTCCAGGCTCCATGGCTTGGCTGATGGATCGCTCCGGCTTGGGTAAGGCAGGCGCTTGAGGAAGTGATTCAGTTCCTCGGCCATCTTGGCAAAACGATGGTTATCTGAGGCCGGATCGATCACTAACTGCCGGGGAACGGGAAGCCGCTCGCTAAGAATGACTTGCCTAAAGGGTTTGGGTATCATCGGGCTTCCTTGGTGAAGAGCAGGGTCAGGATCTGATGGGCTTCCAGATGCAAATTGAGGCTGTCATCAAAAGGCAGGGCCTCCAGGATTTCCTCAGTCATCAGGCAGCGGTAGGCGTAGATGTAGCCCTTGGGCAGAGTGAGCTTGGCATCTGCCGAACTGCCCCGGTATTCATAGAGCCTCAACACAATGCCATCGCACCCGTAAGCCGGCTTGATGGTATCGAGTTTGATGGCTTTTGCCTCCAGACTGATGCCGAAATCAACAAGGCTTGGAGCAGTCTTTCCGCCATTTATAGCTTGTATGGGGTAGGCAAAACAATGCGCCATCTGCAGCACCTCAGAGCTTTCAAAGCAGCCACGATGCGGGTGGAAGGCGTATTCGTAGCAGTGATGGTGCTGATCGGCGGTGGGATCGACATCGGCAGGACTGCGTAGCAGATTGAGCTCCATCTCGTCTTCTACGATACGATAGCCGTATTTGGCTTTGCTCAGCAGGGCACAGCCCCAATCACTCTGGGAATAATCCGCAAATCTATGGGCGGGAACCTCAAATTGAGCCAGTTCCCAGGCGTTTTTGGGACGCGTGCTGCGTTTGATGGTGCCCATGGCAATCTCGTAGGTGGCTTGATTGGCTTTGATCCGGGGATAGAAGTGGGTGCGCAGCATCTTGTGCGAAGCTTGCCAGTCTATCTCGTGCATAATCCTGAGATATTGGTCGTCTGAGCCCAGCTCAATGGTTTGTCTGAGCATCAGATGGCCGATGGGGATCTCCTGAACCAGCCTTTGCAGCTTGCCGGGAAGCTTGATGCATAGCTCTGGAATCAGCTTGCCGGATGAGGCTTCCGTGGGGGTGGTGTCGTGATAGAAGTGGTTGATATCCCAGGCACCCCAGTTATTGGGCTCATCCTCCCAGAGCTTGAGCAGGTTGGATTCTTTCAGGAGCATCTCCCTGTTTTCGGGCTTGATGATCAGGCTCAGGATGCTGCCTCGGGGACTGATCTCAGCTCTCAGGTAGTCATTTTCCAGGATCATTGAGATGGGATCGGTGCTTTTCTCTGTAGAGCTTTCAATGAGCGGGATATTGAGACGGGAGAAGGGTGGCAGGAAGACCTTGATCAGGTTGCCGGCAGCGCTGTCGATAACGTTTTCACCCAAGGAAGCTGAGAAGCTTTCGGGGAGATGGATCCACTCAATTCTTTCCCACTGGCTGTCGTTGATCAAAGTGACTGCCTTTTCCGTATCGGTGCCGATAAGCGCTCTGGAAAGCGAATTCAGCTTATTATGGCTCTCCGCGGAGATGCGGTGGGCATCTTCATATACCATAGTGATGGAGGAGCCGGGGATGATATCGTGAAACTGCAGCAGCAGAGTGTCTTCCCAGATTTGATGCAGTTCCTCCGGGTAGGGCAAAGCCTGGCTGGCAGCGAGGAACTCCACCAGACTCAGTAATCTCTGGCTGGTGAAGTTGTTTTGTTTCATAAGGGCTTGAGTGGTGTAGGTGCCGCGGTGAAACTCCAGATAGAGTTCGCCAAAGGCTTTGGGTAACAGCGTGGGATCAAGGCTTTGGAACTGCTCATAGAACTCGTCACTGCGGGCAAAGCGGAAGCGGCTTACCCCCTCCAGGTTCTGCTGACGCAGGCCATATTCTACGTGGTTCAGGGTGGGACCGCCACCACCATCGCCGATACCGTAAAGATTGAGATAAGCATCACTGATTTCGGCTTGGGCAAAGCGCTCTTCCGTCTGCAAGAATGCGGAAGGGTTGTTTGAGAAGTTGTAGTCGTTGGTGGGAAGCTGATGCGCCGGGATTTCGGTACCATCGATGCCTTGCCAGATGAAGAGGTGATGCGGGAAGGTGTTGGATTCGTTCCAACTCAGCTTTTGAGTCATAAACCAGTCCACCCCGCAGCCTTTCATCAATTGTGGCAGGTTGCCATTAAAGCCGAAGCAATCAGGCAGCCAGAGCGTCTTGGGGACGAAGCCGAACTCCTGGGAGAAGAACTTCTTGCCATAGTAGAACTGCCTGATAATGGCTTCTCCGGAGGGCAGATTGGTGTCAAACTCCACCCAGGAAGCGCCTTGAACCTCCCATCTTCCCTCTTTCACGGCTGTTTTTACTTCCTCATAGAGTCCCGGATACATATCCTTGATCCAGCGGTAAAGTTGCGCTTGGGAGGCTCCGAAGACATAGCCGGGATATTGCTCCAGGAGGCGCAGGGCATTGGCAAAGGTTCTGCCTCCCTTGCGTTTGCTCTCTCTCAACGGCCAGAGCCAAGCCAGATCGAGATGGGCATGTCCCACACTATAGGCGGTGAGTGCGCTGGTATGAGCAGGTTTGGAGAGCAGTTCCTGCAGGGTAGCCCGTGCCTTGGCTCTATCCGAACCCCAGTGATTACAGGCTTGATTGAGGCCATAGAGCAGCTTCTTGCGGCGCACTTGCCCAGAGGGCAGGGCTGTAGCCAGATTGAGCAGCAGTTCCAGATCGAGCAAGTCACTGCGAAGCTGGGTATCCAAAGTAACCAGAGAGCATTCCCTTAGGGCATATTCCTCTTTCCCGGCACCAAAAAGGTCGTTGGCGGAGGCTTCGATCAGGACTTGATACTCAGTTCCTGCTACAGCATTATCGGAGAGGGGAACATAGTATTTGGCGGCATTGTGATACCAATCCACCTTGGGAGTGAGCCCTTGGTAGGGAGTGCCCTCTTTAATCACACAGGCTTCTCCATCGCAATCAAACCACAAGCCTGCTTTCAGCCCGGCATAGCTCTCCGGGATGGTGATCTTCACCTGAAAGTGAGCGCTTTCCCATTTCTTGCCCCAGACTTCACCCTTACTGATCTCCTTAAGAGCATTACAAGCCTCGTGATGAGGGTGAGATAAGGGACTGTTGCAAGTCACCAGATAAGCGGGCATATCGCTTTTCTGCTTGTGAATCTCCGGTTTTTGTCTTTCGATCAAGCGCTTGATACGCTCTATGTGAATCTTTTCATCGTGCATTTATTTCTCCATGGGGACGACAATCCCCTTGATAATGATATTCTGGAAGAAGACAAAGATCAGCAGTGTGGGGATGGCTGCAATTACCAGGGCAGCATAGCCCACTCCCGTGCTTGCTCTTTGCATCAGAGTGTAGATGTGCACCATCAGAGTCCACATCGATTGATCCTGGCAGACTATAAAGGCAAAAAGGAAGTTGCGGTATGCGGCATTGAAGGCACCCAAGGCTATCACGGCCAGAATAGGCTTGCTGAGCCACAGTGTGAACTGCCAAAACAGACGGAACTCTCCGGCTCCATCGATGCTGGCGCTTTCATAGATCTCGCGTGGAAGGCTGTCGAAGAAGCCCTTGAGCAGAAAGATGAAGTAACCATCCGCGGCTGCAGGCAAGACCAATGCCCAGAAGGTATTGAGCAGATTGAGCCGCTTCAGCATCAGGAAGTTAGGTATGCCCATCACCATTGCCGGGAAAGCCATGGTGAGCATAAAGAGCATTATAAGCTGATAGCTGAAACGTGGCTTGAAGCGACTAAGCGCATAAGCTGCCAGAGGGTTGACCGTAATGGCAAGCAGGATCGAGAGCAACACATAGATCCCGGTATTACGCAAAGAACGGGCATCGGAAAGCATCTGATCCAGAGCCATGGCATAATTACGCCATAGAAACTCCCTGCGGATGGCTCCCTTACGTGCTTCGAAGGCATAATAATCCTGCTCCAGAGCTGGGAATGGTATCTGGTTCAGCACAGTATAATCCGTTTTGAGGTAGGCGTTTACAGCTTCGATACTGCCAAATCTCTCCATAACATAAGTCCGGAATTCCTCTGCGAGGCTGTTGATGCGCAGATGCTCGGGAGCCGCCAGACTCTGGATATAAAAAGCCAGATCATCCGCCTCAGCACCGTTTTCCGGCATGCGCTGCGGGATTGAAAGCTCGTTAAAGCTCTTATATTCACGAATCCATGCCAGGTTCAAGAGCTCTATGCTGCCGTATTTATCCCGCAGATAACTGCGATAATCAGGCCCTGCCGCCTCTGCAAGCTTCAAATGCTGCAGATTGAGGCTGGAACGCACATAATGCAGCCAAATCTCCCGAAGCGAATCCCCCGGAGCCGGAACCGAGACCGGCAGGCGGACCTGGTCCCAGGAGCTATAATGAGCCCCCTGAGCCCGGTTAAAGCGCTCCAAATCCCCGCTATAGGCGGGTATCAGCTCATTGTTCACGAAGTTCCCGTCCGGATTGACATAATAACGCAGCCACAGCGGACTTGCCTCCTTGAAGCGGCGGAAGCGTCCCAAATAACCCTCGGAGCTGCTGACGAAGTTGCGTGAATAGATATCCTTTTCCTCCACCACGATCTCTTCCCAGGTCACCGCTCCTGTTCCATAGCGGTTATTGAACTCCACCAGGCTGTTATTGTTCTCTTCCCTTAGCTGTTTACGGAATTGACGCTGCGCCAAGGGATAGATACCCCGTCCGTAATGCTCTGCCACGTAGTAGTGAAAGACGCTTATATGCTGGCTCTTGTCTTTTAGAAAGTCTTTCCAGAGCTCATACAGGGCAGGATTGGCTTTATCTCCGTGAAGCTCCACCTCGGCAAAGGAAATCCAGCTTCCGGGATAGTTATCCATCAAGCGGCTGCTTTCCTCGTTGTACCTGCTTTCCAGATACTTCTGATACAGCGCTTCATCATCGTGCAGATAGGGCGGAATCAGTGTGATCCGGACCCCATCCACATTGCTCTTTAGAGATGAGGAAATCATTAGGGCAAAGGGATAGATCATAGTGAGGGAACCCACAATCAGAATCAGGTGCAGAGCCAGATTCAGGATGCGCACCTTAGGGGATTTACGCCCGACTTTCCCGATGATGCTCATGGCTGATCCGCCTTGGCAGTCTTGAATTCCATTCTGGAGAGATACTTGATCTGCAGCACGGTAAAACCCATCAAAAAGAGGCTTAGTAGCCACGCCATAGTGGTGGCAAGCCCAAACTTCAGGTATAGATATGCCTTTTCAAAGATCAGCAGATCGGCTACCCGGGTGGCTTCTCCCGGCCCGCCAAAGGTCATCACCAGGATGAAATCGCTGGATTGAGCCGCTACAATAAAGGCGGCGATAAACTGAATAATGATCAGCCCCTTCAGGCTGGGAAAAACTATGTACCTGAGCTTGGCAAAGAAGCCTGCTCCATCGATATCGGAAGCCTCATAGAGCTCATTGGGGATATTCTTGAGGGCTGCCAGGTAGATCAGACTACCCGGTCCCATCCCTGCCCAGATGCCGGGCAGGACCACACAAAGCATCGCCAAATTCTCGTCCCGTATCCACATGCTCTTGGGCAAACCGATACTCATAATCAATTGATTCAATGCTCCGCTTTCATTGGGGCTATAAAGCAGCTTCCAGAGATAGATCACGATCACCCCGCTGATCACCGCCGGGAGGTAATAGATCACCCTGTAGAGTATCTTGCCGTGGGAGACCTCCTGCAGCATGATTGCCAGGATGATGGGAGGGAAGAAACCCAGCCCCAGGCTGAGCAGCATATAGTAAAGCGTTCTTAGCACGGAAGCCCACCAGGTGGCGTCAAAGAGCACTTGAGCCAGATTACCCACGCCCACGAAGGGACTATCACCCACCAGACGGAAGTCTCGCACTGCCATCAGACTGCCTGTGATCATCGGCACATATTTCCACACGAAGATACTGATCACTGCAGGTGCCAGCAGCAACACGATCAGAGGAATCCTGCTTTTTTTGCCGGAGGTTGATGCGATTGTATTGGGTGCCAGTATCTTCCAGACTCGCCAGATCGTGAAAGCAAAGCCAAAGACAATGAGAGCGGCGATGACAGAGGCCAGTCTTTCCCTCATGGCTTGAGTTTTTGGGGCAACGATACCGATCATTTCCTGATTGGTTCTGGCTTGGGCAGCCTTTAGAATAGATGCGATCCTGGCTCTTCTTTCTTCCGAGGTCTTGCCCAGCTTGCCATCCAGATCCAGCTTGATCAGTTCATCCAGCGGATAGGTCATAAACTCATATACTTTCTGGCAGTTATCTCCAAAAGGCTCCGGCTTGCCCTCGCGCATGGCAGTCTCAAAAGTTTCCAGCCAGCCCGCAGGTGCAAAGCGGAGATAATCCTCATAACCGTATCGCTTTAGGAAGACCGGATTCTGCATCTTGCCAAATCCGCTTTCGATCATCACCTTGAGTCTTATCTTACGGGCTTCTTCGCTATCATAAAAACGGATGTACTGCCAGGCAGCTTCACGCACCAAGGCAGGATCTCGGCTTCCCAGGCCGGCATTGTTGCTGATCCCTGCTCCGCTGAAGATGCCCATCATACGGCAATTGATCTCGCTGCCGCCTCTGCCGGAAGGACCTGCCGGGGAGGGCGCAAAGCCATAGAGATTGGGATCGTATCTGCCGCCCATGTTTTGCTGGGAGAGATAATCCATCTTCATACCGATCTTGCCTTCCATCCAGAGATAGCCCCAATCTCCTTCCCGGATTGCATATCCGTGTTGGCTGCGGCTGGCTGAATCCTTCCACTCCGTGGTCAAAAGGCTGAGGTAATACTCCACTGCAGTGATCCCGGCTTCCGAGGCAAAGCTGGCGTTCCACTGTTTCTTGACAGGATCATAGGTGACTGCGTCTCCACCTGCCGCCCAGAGGAAGGGAAGCCAGTCATAGGCAGCTTGAGAACCTCCCGCCAGCACTGTTCCGTAATTGGAATTAGCAGGATCGCTCAGGATGCGGGCATAGTTTCGGAATTCCTCCCAAGTTCGCGGGGGACGGTTGGGATCCAAACCAGCTCTGCGAAAGACGTCCTTGCGATAGAGCAAGACCCTTACCAGAGTCTCATAGGGCAAGGCCCAGGTATGTTCCCTGTCATCACCTTTGCGGATACGCCGGATCACCTGCCAAACGGGAGCTTCTACCCTCAGTGCCATGTTTTCGGGACTTTCCCGCGCGATGAATTCATCCAGGGGATAGAGGAAGTTATTTTGGATATAAGTATCGCTTTGGCGGAAGTTTACGTAGAGGATATCCGGAGCCACACCTCCGGCGATAGCCATCAGAGGTCCGCTATCCAGATCCATTCCTTCAATCTTGATGCCGGAGAAAGCACGTAGTTCGATGTGGGGATACTTGGCGCGAAAGGCTTGAACTACTGCCAGATTGGCCTTGGAATAAGCGTCTGTGGCACGTGGATCGGGAAGCTCAAAGACCTTGAGGATTACCGGAGCCGGGACGGCATACAGGCAGATCGCCAGCAGAAAGGACAGGATGACCAGGATTCGTCTGATCATAGGCACTTTTTTATTCAGCCTCTGGCCAGCCTGATTGCACCCAGGACACCGGCTTTATTGCCTTGCTTGGCAAGATCGATGCTGATATTCAAGAGCTCGGGTGGCAGCAAAGCCTGGATCCTATCGATCAGTTCCTGCATCGGGTAGAGCGCGATTTCTGAGGCTCCACCACCGATCACCAGATGATCCGGCTCCAGGATGATCATCAGATTTGCCAGAGCCAGGCTAAAGAGCTCTATCCCTTTATCCAAAATAGCTTTGACCTCTTTGTCAAGTTCTGCTGCTTGCAGGAGCTGGACGAAATTCCAGTCCTGGGCAGCATAGCCCAGCTCGCAGAGGCGGTTGCGCATACCATTCAGCGAGGAATAAGCCTCCAGACAGCCGTATCTGCCGCAATTGCAGGATGCACCATCGATAATGCTGGTGATGTGTCCCAGTTCCATCGCATAGCCCCGGCTACCTCCAAAGACCTTGCCGGCGATGCTGAATCCACAGCCGATACCGCTGCCGATAGTAACGCCCAGGACGTTGTGTCCTGCGGGATAGTGAATCGCCTCTCCCAAAGCCATCAGGTTTGCGTCGTTATCAAAAACGACTTTGATATCGAGTTCTTCGGGTAAAATTGCGGTGGGCGAGATCATCGTCCAGAAAGGGAGATTGGGATTATTGCCCACGATTATGCCACGGCGATGATCGATCAGGCCGGGACTGCCGATCCCAATGGCGGCGATTGCGCCATCAAGCGTGTAGTTTTCGCAACTGTGCAGAATTTCGCGGGTGATTGCCCGGAATTCTGCCAGACTTCGCTCTCTCAGGGGGATGGAACTGAAGAGGATTAGCTTGCCTTCCGCATCCTCCAAGCCGTATTTGATGCTGCTTCCACCGATATCCAAGCCAAGATAATAATCCATTTCTGCTCCTTAATTTTGGGGCTGCAGCAAGCTTGGCAAAGGGGAATAACTTGTCAAGCACAGTGCGCTGCGCGCAGTTAGTAGTTAATCAGTTAGTAAGTTAATAGTGATTCGCTGCGCATGGTTCGAACCTATATCCCAATCCTCCAGCCCGCCATTTGAGCCCGCGGGTAAAAGCCTGGTATTCGTCTGGAGATTCCCGGGGCCTTAGCTGCGCTTCTGGAGCCTTCCAAAGCTCCGCAAAAGGACGTATCGGAGCTTTCCGAAGCTCCGCAAAAGGACGTATCGGAGCTTTCCGAAGCTCCGCAATTGGTTTGATCTACCATTTTACGCTCCTTATGCATGATACAATCCTAAGTGCAAGTTTATCAGTTGCTTGATGCATCTCCATGCAGGATTCAAGCAGGCTACAAGCAGGCAGCAGGCAGGATGCCAAGCGGAGCCAAGGGTCATACTCTTCAGAGTGTGTCAATGGTAGGAGGGGCTGAGGGCGCTCCGCGCCGGGAGATTCCTGCCTACACGACTCCCCAAAGCTGGCGCTTTGTCGATTCGTTCGCAGGAATGACGGATGGGGGGGGCGGGCTGGAAGACAGGTGAAGTAGGAGCGACATCTTGTCGCTCAGATAGCTGTGCGTCAGGATGACGCACCTACAATCGGCGCTTTGTCGATTCGTTCGCAGGAATGACGGATGGGGGGGGCGGGCTGGAAGACAGGTGAAGTAGGAGCGACATCTTGTCGCTCAGATAGCTGTGCGTCAGGATGACGCACCTACAATCGGCGCTTTGTCGATTCGTTCGCAGGAATGACGGAGATGGTCGAGCGTCGGGATAAGTGAAAAGATAACGGCTAGCGGTCCTATAGTTAGGTTCGATACGAAGAGGCCATCTTCGCACGATGCGCAGCTAATCACTCATTAACTTACTAACTTATTAACTATTAACTGCGCGCAGCGTAGCTCTAACTGCCTAACTACTAACTCCTAACTGCGCGCAGCGCAAAGAAAAACCCCGCCATTATAGCGGGGTCTTTCGTTATGATTTAGCGCGCGAGGCGTTATTTCATCAGGATCATCTTGCGTGTGCTGCTGTATTTGCCGGCGTACATCTTGTAGTAGTAGATACCGCTGGAAACACTGGAGCCGTTGTTGTCACGGCCATCCCAGACGACGCTGTGGTTTCCGGCAGCCTTGCTGTCGTTAACCAAGGTCTTCACGAGCTGACCACGGCTGTTGAACACGTCGATGGTGACGGGACCGTCTTCGGCGACACTGTAACGGATGGTAGTTTCCGGATTGAAGGGGTTAGGATAATTACCATACAGGTTGGTGACGACTGAAGGTACGGTCGGGTCGGTAGCATCCGTGCCACCCATGATTTCGACATCGTCAACGAGGAAGATGAAGGCGTCATTGGAGAGGCATTGGATACCGATGCGGATTTGCTGATCGGCGTAGGCTGCGAGATCGTATTCGAACTGAGTCCAATCGACAGGAGCCTGGACGTAGTTAGCACCGCTGATGATGGTGAAGTCGTTCGGGTTTGTGCTGCCGCTGGAGACCCCGACCTTGAATCTTTCAAGACCGTAGGTATCGACATAGGAGCGAGCCCAGAACTTAATGTTTCCGCCGCCGGCGACCAGAGGAGTGATCATCCAGTCGTTGTTGGGAGGAGTTGTGGAAGCGAAGGAAGCAGCCATCTTGGCTCCACCGTGAGGTGCAAGATCGGTGACTGCAGGTGAAGTGGCGCTCGGATTGAAGATCATGAAGGCCATTGCAGCATAGGCATTTTCCCAGGTGATACCGGTCATGCCATAGGTGCCGCTCTGATCGACGTCAACCAGAGTCCAAGGTGCGAAATCGAGCGTGAAGTTAGTATAGCTTTCAAAGCCATCTTGCAGCGCGATTTGCGATACGGGAAGGGTGAAGTTCACAGTGGTGGTCTGTCCGGTGACCACAACGATACCGGTCTGAGTCACGGCATTGTAGCCGGGAGCAGAGGCTGTAACGTTGACGGTGCCGGCGCCGACTGTCATCACGTATGCGCCGGAGGCGTTGGTGGTGGCAGTGACGGTTCCGCAAACAACCGTGGCACCAGCGATGCCTTGGTTTTGAGGATTACGTACCAGACCGGCAATGGTGCCAACCTGGGTCAGCTTGGTCTGAGGATTGGAGAAGGCGGGCATGGACATTACGTTGCCGGTATAGACGGCTTTGACAGCCCATTTATAAGTTCCGTCAGGAACGCCAGCCCAACCGGTATCCTGATGGCCGGTAGCTGTGATGGAATTGGGGGTGAGGGAAGTCCAGACAGCTTCGTTGGTTTCCTGTCCTTGCAGCAGACGCCAGACTTTGTAGCCGACGAGGGAGCGAGGAGGATTGTAGCTGTAGTTGGATTCGATCACGGGCTCGACGACGGCATCGGCACCCTTGGTAAGGGCAGCACGGCTGGCGACGGCGGGCAGGTTGGTCATATTTTCGTGTTTGATCAAATTGCCGGCAGAGACGGAAGTCAACTGGCTGGCAGGGAATCTGAGGGTTGTATCGGCATTGCCGACTGTCATGTCGTCGATGAACCAGACATACCAGAGACCATCGTTTGACGGAGGATCATCGGCATGGAAGGCCAATTTGATCTGCTGACCGGCATAGGCGCCAAGATCAACGGTGATCGGAGTGGCATAGTAGTTCCAGCCGCCGGTAAGAGTGCTGGCATCCCACAGTGTGGTCCAATCGGTTCCACCATTGGTGGAGACTTTGACATAGTAGTGGTCGCCATTGGTGCTGCCATAATAGACATAGCTCCAGACGTTCAGAGAGGCAGTGGGAGGGCAGGAGAATTCAGGAGTAATGAGCCATTCATCCTGATGGTTGTAGCTCCACCACAAACCAACCTGAGCTGCTCCACCATGAGGCGGAACGGGAGGAGTGAGGGCAACTTCGCCGACCTGGCACCAGGTAGGCAGCACACCGGTGGTTCCGGCAGCGCTGGTATCGGTGATGATCTGTGTCCAGTCTTCGGGAGGGAAGGTGCCTTCGAAGTCTTCTGTCATATCCACGGCATTGGGATCCGGAGGCATCCAGGAGACGTTGACGATTGTATTGTTCTGAACTTGCTCGGAGACAACCTGAGTAGGAGCCAGAGCAATTTCAGCAAGCTGGAAGTTGACGGTTGTGGTCTGCAGACCGGCGATATTGACTGCGGGTTGAGAAGCAGCCTGATATCCGGGAGCAGCGCAGTTTACAGTGTAGATACCCTGGTAAACACCAAAGCTATAGACACCGCTGGCATTGGTGGTGCCGCTGTATTCACCGGCGACGACGGTGGCGCCTGCGATCGGGGTGCCGCTGCCAAGATCGGTAACGGTTCCGGTCAGGGTGCCCATCATACCTTTGTGAATCTCATTTGAGAAGGCGGCAGCAGCCATCACATTGTTGGTGTAGATGGCTTTGACTGCATACTTGTAAACGCCGCTGGGCAGAGGCTGCCAGGCATTGTCAACATAGGTAAGAGCAGTGATGGTGTTGGGGGTGAGGAGAGTCCAGTTGGCTTCGTTGGCCTGATCGGCAGCAAGCAGACGCCAGACTTTGTAACCGGTCATTACACGGTCGCTGGTCTCGGGTCTGGAAGCGCTAACGCTGGCATTTCTGATGCCACTGGTGGCAAGAGTGCCGGTGTTGTGGCGGTCGGCGTTAAAAGCAAGAGGTCTGAGCTCAAGCTCGCGGGTGGGACCGCTGAATCCAACGTAACCCATGATGTTCCAGTTGTAGGTAAGGGTGGGTGCAAGAGCAGAAAGCGTAGTCCACGCACCCTGCCAGTACATCATATTACCAAAACCTTCCACTTGGGGACCGGCATCGCAACCTGCGGGATAACCGGCAGTCACGTTGCAGCGATAACCAAACCAGAGCTCTTCAGCACCGGTGATCGGAACGGGGGTATTGAGGGTGATTTCGTTGTATTCGCCAAGAACGGCTGTGAAAGGCTGGTCAACAACCATCTGGGCAGGAGCAGTGGCAGTGCCGCCGGTCCATACACGGATGGAGAAGGTGCCAGCCTGGGCAGGCCAGACTTTGACGGTGTGCAGGCTCATTCCGGCATAGTCGGTCAGAGCGGCTGCAGGGTAACGGATAGCAACGTCGAAATCAGCGACGCCGCCGGTTCCGATACTGTCATCGTTGTCACCGCAATAGGAGAGCCATTCGCCACCGGCTGTTCCGGGCTCGGCCCAAGTAACTGTCACGTTGCTGAAGTTTGCGGCTTCAGTAGCAACAACCTGAGAAGCGGGGAATGCAATCTCGTTGACGGTGATGGTGCCCATATTGAGGTTGGTGGTTCCGACGACTGCCTGACCGGTGGCATTCTGATAACCGGTGTAGCTAACAGTGTATTCATAGGTCTGGCTGGCAAAGACGTTCGGAATTGTAAAGGTACCGCCGGCTACTGTGGTGGCAGTGTAAGGCTCGTAACCTGTAAGGGTAACAGTGGCACCGACCAAGCCGACGGTGGGCTGGTCACTACCGACTACCATACCGGTAACGGTCACCTGCGGCAGCAGGGCGATGTTGAAGTTCTGGGTAGTGGTCTGATTTTCCACGATGGTCACGGTCTGAGTATCAACGGTATAACCGTGCTTGGTGGCGGATACTGTACGGGATCCCTCAGCAATGTAAGGGAAGCTGTAAGTTCCGTTGGCACCTGTGGTATAAGTCAGAGTGGAGTTTGCGACGGTAACGGTGGCTCCTGCCAGAGGCGTTGCGCCGGGTCCGTAAACGGTTCCGCTAAGAGTACCCATTCCATCGGTGATGAACATAAGGGTAGTCTTGGGGAAGATCGCACTGCCGGTAGCAGCAGGAGGAGCGGCAGGATCGTAATCCGTGGTGTCGCTATAGACATTCAGGGTGCGATTGGCAACGGTACCCGTCTGGGTAACGAAGAGATCGCTGGAGGAGTAGTATTCGGCATCCATCGGACGCTCGACCATCACGACCAGGTTTCCACCACCATAAGGATAGGGAGTGGTAAGGGTGATCAGGATGTTGTTTGAGCCTGAGGGATAGTTCACGTTGCCACTAAAGACCTGAGTAAGCTGGGTGGAAGGAATCCAACCGCCGGACAGATCAGTCTGGGTGGTCTCGCCAACCCAGATATTGGTAGGCATATTGGGAAGGTTGGTGGCAAAGTTGTTGTAGAATTGGATACCTGTCAGTAAACCACCGATATTGAGCTCGGAGCCCAGATAGATAGTCTCAAACAGGGAGTTCTTGTAGAACATATCGACAGGCATACGACCGGTTGAACCGCCGCCGCCGACTGTTACAGCAACCGTACCTGCAGCCTGGACATCGACGTTCAGGTTTGAGGTTTGGTTGTTGGTGGCGATTTCGTCGCCAGCCATCTCGACCTTACCATATACGTAGGTAGGACCGGTGGCGGTAGGAGTCCAGGGAATACCAAAGCTCAGGGTCTGCATTGTAGCAATGGAGGTTCCGGGGACGGAAGCAATCTCAACGTTACCTTCTTTCATCAGCTTAACTGTGTAGTTAGTCTGAGTAGCGGTACCATTGTTTTTGACTGTGATGTTGTAAGTAGTCGGAGCACCGACGCTGGGGGTGATATTACCGGTGATACCAAGGACGCCAAGGTCGTTGGTGATCTGTTGGCCGGTATATACGAAAGTTGTCTTGGGGAACTGACCGGAAATGGTCGGAGTAGTGGGAGGTGCAGCAGGATCGTAGGTAGTGGAATCGCTCTGGTTGTTCAAAGAGCGGGCAGTACCAACGGTCTGGCAAAGGAAGTTATCCGAGGAACTGAAATAATCAGTATCCATCGGACGCTGCACAAACATCACGAGGTTGTTGCCAGTGTACATAAATGGCGTGTTAAATGTGATGTCAATTGTGTTTGATCCCATAGGGAAGTTGACCATGCCATCAAAGACCAAAGTCAGCTGTGTTGAGGGGATATAAGTGCTGAGAGTGGCTTGAGTGGTGGTTCCCAACCAGATCTTGATAGGCTTGCTAGGAAGATCGGTCGCGAAATTGTTGTAGAACTTGACGCCGGTAATCGTACCTGCGGCAAAAGTAAGCTCATCCGGATAGTAAAGGGTTTGGAACAACGAGTTCTTCCAATACATATCAACGGGTTTTCGAGCTTGCTCATTACCTGCACCGATAGTAACTTCGGTGGCGAGCAGACTACCGAGCAGGATGAATATCATCACGAGGAGTAATGATAATCTCTTCATAGGTATCTCCTTTTCCCATTTGTTTTTTTTGGGTTTATCCTAATTAGTTAGTATCATCGGTATGGGCGACACATCACCCTTTACAAACCGATAATGCCCATATTACAGCGGCAAAAAAATATCCGCATTCACAAAAAAAAGGACTGACACACGCTTTGCACTTGGATAGATTTCTCCATCTAAGGCAATATGAGGACAGTCCAGATTTCTGTCAAGCAGGAATTATTTGTTTTCTACAATTATTCTCGAATCAGCAACTGAGTAACTCAGTTTCAGAGGTTTAGAGCGATCGATTGTGCCGCCCAAAATAGCCTTGGCAAGCTCATCTTCTAGATCTTTTTGGATCAATCTCCGGATCGGCCTGGCTCCGAAAGCAGGATCAAATCCCGCCTCGGCAAGATAGTTTACAAGGCTATCCTCCCAGACTATCGCTATGCCGTGTTCCCTCAGTTGATCCGCCAGATATCCCAGTTGCAGCTTGACTATCTCTCTGATATGCTCGCGTTCCAGACGGTGGAAGGTAATGATCTCATCCACCCGGTTCAGGAATTCCGGCTTAAAGTAATCTTGCAGAATCCTCATCAACTGCGGCTTCAGAGTCTCTGTCGCAACCGATCCCGCATCATAGATAAACTGAGAGCCAACGTTTGAAGTCATTATGATCACGGTGTTCTTAAAATCCACAGTTCGTCCCTTGCCATCCGTTAATCTCCCGTCATCCAAAATCTGCAGAAGCACATTGAAGACGTCCGGATGAGCCTTCTCGATCTCGTCAAAGAGGATTACACTGTATGGACGCCGGCGCACCGCCTCCGTCAGATAACCGCCTTCATCATAGCCGATATAGCCGGGAGGAGCACCGATCAACCGCGAGACAGTATGCTTTTCCATATACTCACTCATATCGAGGCGGATGATCGCCTTTTCGGTATCAAAGAGCAGCACCGCCAAGGTCTTTGCCAGCTCTGTCTTGCCGACTCCCGTAGGTCCCAAAAAGATAAAGGAGCCGATGGGACGCTCAGTTGATCCCAAACCACTGCGGTTGCGGCGGATGGCATTGGCGAGGGCAGTGATTCCCTCTTCCTGCCCGATCACTCTTTGTGCCATGATTGTCTCCAGATCGAGCAGTTTCTTCAGCTCGCTCTGCATCAGTTTGCTGACCGGGATTTTGGTCCATTTGGAGACCACTTCAGCTATCAATTCATCATCGACCTTTTCCTTGAGAAGAGGCTGCGCACCCGAGAGATGCTTGAGTTTTTCGCTCATCACCGATACCAGTTTCTCTTTTTCCACAAGGCTGCCATAACGGATCTGGGCTGTTTTCTCGTAATCTCCCGCCATCTCGCTGCGCTTGGCTTCCAGCTTGAGCTGCTCAATCTCTTCCTTGATCTTGCGGATTTCCACCAGCAAGCTCTTTTCGTTTTGCCACCTGGCAGTAAGCGATCTTTCCTCTTCCCCGAGCTGAGCCAGTTCATTACTGATCAGCGTGAAACGCTTCATTGACTGCTGATCTGTCTCTTTCTTCAGCGAGAGCCGCTCGATCTCGAGTTGCCTGATCCTGCGCCTTACCTCATCAAGTTCCACCGGCAGACTGTCCATCTCCATGGAAAGCTGTGAACAAGCCTCATCCACAAGGTCTATCGCCTTGTCCGGCAAAAATCTATCTGCAATATAACGATCCGACATCGTCGCAGCGGCAACCAATGCGCCATCGGTGATCTGCACACCGTGATGCAGCTCATATTTCTCCCGGATACCTCGTAAGATAGAGATCGTATCCTCAACAGACGGTTCACTCACCAGAATCGGCTGGAATCTGCGCTCCAAAGCCGGATCCTTTTCGATGTATTTGCGAAATTCATCTATAGTCGTAGCTCCGATGCAATGCAGAGTTCCTCTTGCCAAGGCAGGCTTGAGCATATTGGAGGCATCAACGCTGCCCTCGGCTGCCCCGGCTCCTACTACAGTGTGGATCTCATCGATAAAGAGGATGATGCGTCCTTCGGACTTTTCCACCTCTGCCAAGGTCGCCTTGAGGCGTTCTTCAAACTCTCCCCTGAACTTTGCCCCTGCCACCAAAGCTGCCATATCGAGTTCCATCAGTTCCTTGTCGAGCAGATTGCCCGGAACGTCCCGAGCTACTATCCGCCTTGCCAAGCCTTCCGCGATGGCAGTCTTGCCGACACCGGGCTCACCGATCAGAATGGGATTGTTTTTCCTGCGACGAGAGAGGATCTGGATCGTGCGGCGGATCTCTTCATCCCGCCCGATCACAGGATCCAGTTTGTCCTGACGCGCCAGACGAGTCAGATTGCGGGCATACTTTTCCAAAGCCTGATAGCTGGCTTCCGGATTCTGATTGTCCACCTTTTGATTGCCGCGCAAATCCCGCATTGCACGAAAGACCAGATCGGGATTGATCCCGTGGTTGCGTAAAATATTCGCCGCCTCTTTGCCTTTGTCCAGTATGGCGACAAAGATATGCTCCAGGCTGACGTATTGATCCTGAATCCTATCGGCAATTTGCTCTGCCTGGCTCAGGATATCCTGAAACTCTCCGGATAGATAGATCTCACCACCGCTTACTTTTGGCAAGCGCGCCAGAGCTTTCTCAGTATCCTCGGCGACTTTTGCTCTATTGATCTCAAGTTTGTCCAGTATGGGCAATACAATGCTGTCCTGGATCCGCAGGATAGCTGCAAGTAAATGCAGATCAGTGATTATCTGATGCCGCAACTCGCGTGCCAGATTCTGGCAGCTTGCCAGCATCTCCTGGCTTTTAATCGTGTATCTTTGTGTATTCATATCTACACCTCCATTGTCTGGTAACAATTTAAGTGCATAGTGATAGCTGTCAAGCTATTTTTTAGCAGTCTATCGTGTAGTCTGCTAATTTCTTGTTTACGAGTATAAACCCTCACCGAAAACTTCAAATCGTTCTCACTTGGACAACAGATGATATC
>CAYSSP010000007.1:0-86163 GCA_964433815.1 uncultured Candidatus Cloacimonadota bacterium | reverse complement strand
GCAAGATACTACCTCCAACCTCCTACTTTCTCGTTATTATGTGCAAAGGTCTTTTTTTCTTTATTCCCTCTCCTTAGCTACTGCCGCGCTCTAGCCGCGCTGCTGCCGCGATCATGCCGCGAACGCGGCAGGAGCACGGCATGATCTCGGCGAAAACCCGGTAAAAGTCTATAGGGGAGAGAGGGGAGCTTTATGGGCAAAAAGAGCTGGAAAATGTTAGAATTAATAGTAGTTCAGTGGTTTAAGGGCGAGACTCAGTAATCGGTACTATTCGCCGGAGGGCAGATTTGCCAGAGCCTCACGGGCTTTGGCGGGATAGATTTCGCCATCTGAGGATAATGCGGCCAGATCCAAATAGTAGCGCGCCACGTCAAACTGCTCTCTGGCAATGAAAATCATCCCCAAATGATAGCTGATCTCCGAGGGTAATTGCTCCACGGCAATCTTGATTTGAGATGCGTAAAACAATGCTTTATCATAGTCTTGCATCAGGTAATAGTACCAGGCGAGGCTATCCAGATAAAAGTCGTTTTCGGGCTCTTGCTCCACAGCCCTGTGGATCAACATACCACCCTCTTCGAGTGATCCCTCGCGGAAAAGCAGTGCATAGCCCAGAGAATTCAAGAGCAAACCACTCTCCGGATGCAGCGCGATACCTCTGCGCATCAAGGCCACAGATTCATCCGGAATGCGATTGTCCTCGCTGTATTCCACTACCAGTATGAAATCTGCCTCGCCGCCTCTCCCGCGAGAGATCAGCTTCCTGGCAAAGCTGCGTTTGTGATCCAGATACTCCTCTTCTGAGATTACGTCTCGGAGCGCCTGGCTGTAATGAACCAGATAAGACATTGCCTCGCTATCTGTTATAACATTGATGGCTTGCGATAGAAAAGCTTCATATTGATCTGCCTGGTACTGGGAGGGCTCGACTACCTGATCCGCAGTGGTGACCAGCAGATACAGGCTCAGGATGGTCTCATAATCTGCCACGCTAAAGAAATGCGAGAGCAGATTATCGGCTGAGCGGGCTTCCTTATTGATGATCATATCCGCAATCAGCGCCGCATAGCAACTGCTGAATTCGGGATCCGCTTCCACCTGTTCGGAGAGTTTTGCTTCGAGTGCTGCCAGCTTGTCCTTGTCACGGCTGAACAAAGCGGCCAGACAGAAGATGTTGTAGAGTTTGGGATCGTTGGTGGCCAAGATCTCCTGCTCCAGCTTGAGGATCAACTCTGCATCGCCTTGTCCCAATACCTTTTCCAAGAACTTGTTCATACGCTCTTTATCGGCAGGATAAGTATAAGATTGAAATAGCTTTACAGCTCTGGCATTGGTGCCAAGATTGAGAATCAATTCCAGTTCCAGATCCAGAGATTCCTCGTTTGGGCTGATCTGGTTGTAGCGTTGAACCAGTTCCAGTGCCTTGGAAGGATCGATGTAATTATATGTCTGAGCGAGGCTAAAAAGCACATCAGGTTCCGGATTGGCAGCTTCAGCCCTTGCCAGGGCATCGAGATTAAAGCTTTGGCGGAAACGGTAATCATAGACAAACCGGAGGAAATGGATGCGGCCAGTGGGATAGCGGTCTTCGAGTTCCCTCAAAGTCCAATCCAGCCTAATCGTATCCTGTACAGCCAGATAGCTGTTGTACAAGTTGTGCAGAACCTGTTCATCCAATACGATGCGTTCGCGAGCCTTATCGACCTCTGCGGTCAAGGCATCCAGATCGATCTGACCTGCATCAAAGCGGTATATATTATTTAGGAGCAGATATTTACGTATCTGGTAGCTGCGTGTCTCATAGGTGAGGGCTTTGCGAAAGGCATCCTCAGCTACTTCATAATTGCCCGATTGCAGATTGTAAACTCCTGCGAAATAGAAGTATAGAGAGGCGTGACTGGGGCTGGTTTTGCTGTCCTGAGCGATAACCTGGCGGTTTTGGCTGCAGGCTGCCAGCAGGCCCAAAAGGAGCAATCCCAGGATCAGGCGTTGTTTCATCGGTTTACTTTATCACCAATGTTCGAGCGATCATCTGCAGTTCCAATAGAATGGCAAGTTTATCTCCGGCAGGGAAATAGACGCTGTTATCGACTATGTAGGCGCGTTTGCTTTCGGGATGCCAGAATCCAAAGCTCTGGAAAGCTCCACCGATCAGATGGGTTCTGTTTTCCCAGGGGCCGATCAAGCGCCAACCATCGTATCCGGCAAACTTGAAGCGTTCCATCCTGATCTTGTCTTTGAAGATGGTATCGCCCTCGAAGTATTTGCCCCAGATCTGGTTACGCTTTTCGAAAAGCCAGTTTTCGGAGACCGAATCTGCCTGCATAGTTTCGTAATAGACCGAGATATACTTATCAGGAATCTCCCTGTTCTCTGCTCTGGAGCGGTAGAGCAGGGAGAGAAAGCGTCCGGGGCCATCGTTGGAATAGAGGCGGTAATTATTGGGCACCTTCATAGTAAAGGGAAAGTTTTCCCAGAAATCGGGGCTGATAACCTTGGTTCTAAAGCTCTGATATGCGAGGCGTTCCGCATAACGCTTCAGCAGGTTGTTAAAGATATTATCGCTCTGAATCATGGCGATATTTACCAGCTTTGCGCTGTCGCTGCCCAGCAGATAGAGGATGATCTGGTCTCTGGAGTGGTGATTCTTTGAGATAAAGAGATCTCCACCGGTCTGAGAGACTCTGTCCAGATAGTCTTTGGGCAGGCTGGAGCGCATGTGGGTCGAGACATCGTCAGTCCCGTTCAAATCTCCTATAAAGACAAGGTTTTTATAGGGATAGAGCTCATTGAAGCGCTTTAGTTCCACCGGGATCAGATTGAAATAACGTTCGTTGTAAACAAGGCTGATTTCGCGCTCGATGGAGCGACGCAGGAGGGATTCCAGGGCTTGCCAATTCTGCTTGCCGCAAAAGACATAGACGTCGTTGTCTTCTCCAAAAGCCAGGGGTTTGGCGTAGTCCAGAATATTGTCGTAAGCTGTATAACGATCAGCCGGCGCCTGGCTTTTCCCGCAGGCAGCCAGCAGTAGTATTATCAGAGAGATAATTATCAGTAGATAGCGTCTCATAAATCTATCCTATTTAATGGGTTTAAGGTAATTAATACCGCTGATCACGGTAATCAGAGTGACCAGCCAAAACCAGATTTGGACTATATTGCGAAAGAGCTCTGAAGGCTCGGTCGCTGCCCATACCAGCAGAGCGGCAATAATACCCAGCATCTGCATAACAGTCTTGAGCTTACCGAGTTTGTCCGCAGCGACTATTATCCCCTTGCGCTGGTAGATCTCACGTAGTATTGTGATCAGAAGTTCACGTCCCAGGATAATCCAGAAAATCCACTGGCTCAATCTGTAAGGATCGATGAAAGTGAGTCCGGCGAGGGCGGTGAGGACCAATAGTTTATCGGCCAAGGGGTCCATAATCTTACCGAAATTGCTGATGATATTGTGTTTGCGGGCCAGATAACCATCCAGAAAATCCGTGAAGGAAGCCACGCAAAAAACGATCAAGGCCAGCCAGATTGCGATACTGCGGTCGCAGAAAAACAGATACCAGGCAAAGACCGGGATCAGGAGAACTCTGAGCAAGGTCAGAGCGTTTGGAACATTACGGTTCATCCGTGATCTCCGCTTCGGGTTCGCTTACCTTCACTTGTATCTCACCTTCGTGCAAGCGGTTATCGTGATCCATCAGATGAATGAAGATCATTACGATCAGGCTTCCGATCAAGAGAGTCAAGGCTACCGCACCCATGTACCAATAGGGCAGAATGAAGGCTATCACCTTCTGCCAGGCGAGGATGGCATATGTTCCCAAGCCGAGAATCAGGGGCACCACAAAGAGCATAATGCTGTGGTTACGGGTCTGGGATTTGTGGCGCAGATAATCCACGACGGAGACTTGCTTGCGCTTGTGCAGCAGGAGTAAACGCTGTTCAAAGTGCATTCTGACAAAGATAAATACGATCAGGAGCAGGATACCTATCAGGATGTCACTGATGATTTTAAGGAGAATCAGGCTCTTCAGCTTGGCTTCGCTTTTGGCCCAGGCAATCGACTGAGCATCTATATCCTCTTCCGGGATAAACTGACGTAAGGTGTTGATAATATTACTTTTTGCCCAGCGGGAAGCAGGGATGGCCTTGAGCTCGAGCGTGATCAGATCTGGAAAGCTGAAACCGGCCAGCAAATCATCCGAAACCGGTAAGCTGTAAGTATCTACCAGTTCGCGTCCTGCCTGAGCTCCGGTTTCAAAATGGAGGCTGTCCAGCTCCGGGAAGCGTTTTAGCTCCGTCATCATGGGAGTGACCTTGCTGGTATCCGCCACATAGGCATAGATCGGGTAGGAAGTCAGATCTTCCAGCTGCTGCTGTTGTGCTTCTTCAAACTTGTAATGCACGGCAATCCAAGCCATTGCAAGGATGCTGATCAGGGCAAGTATCGCATAGAATCTAGAGCTCATATTATCCTCTGTGTCTGATTCGGTAAATCAAGTATTTATCTGTGTCACGGCTAGAACAGGTCTCGAACTTGTCAAGTGAAGACTTGGCAATCTCCCTGCCGAAATGGGCATCTTTGTCTCTGGGATAGATCACCAGTCCCTCTCCCCCGGGTGCCAGATTGCCCTCGATAAAGCGGATCACATCGCCTGTGTTGCAATGGATTTCCTGCCTGCCAATGGCTCTGGTAATAATTGGTGATTTCCTGCCGGAATCCAGCGGTTGCCAGGGGGGATTGGAGACAATCAGGTCGTATTTTCGAGCTGCTGTCCATGTTCTGATATCAGCCTCCAGAAACTCAATCTCAAGCCCGCAGCCGAGAGCATTGGCCATACTGAGCTGTACTTCTTCCTTTTGGATTTCCAAGCCTGTGATGCGCCATTTTGGCCGGTTCAGAGCCAACATAATACTTACTATCCCACAGCCTGAGCCAAGCTCCAAGACCGTGAGATTCTGCTCGGGATGATGCTCCAGGACTGCTTGCACAAGTTCTGCGGAGGCGGTTGTAACAGGCTGGAAGCGGTTGTCCTGATGAATGATCAGGTCGTTGACGGGCAGCTTGATTGCTTTGAGCCGGCTCTCGCTCAGCGTGAAAGCTCCAACATACGGTCCAGACAAGCTACTGCTTTGGCAGCAATCTGCGGCTCCACTTCGATCAGATGCTGTTCATTTTGGAGTGCCAACAGCAGGTCGTTGATGCCTGTCTTCTTCATATTCTGGCAGATAGCTGCCGTGGAAAGGGCTTCAATCTTCTTGTCGGGATACTTGTACTTCAGATAGTCCACCATGGCATTCTCTGTCGCAAGGATTACTTCATCGTGCTCTGCCACGTAGTTCATCATCCCGCTGGTGGACATCACCATATCTGCATGTTCCAAGACTTCATAGCGGCATTCCGGATGAGCCAAGAGCTTGTATCCGGGATACTTGGCTTTGATCTCGTTTAAGTGTCTGAGAGTAAGCCCCCAGTGATGCACCGGGCAATAACCATCCCAGACAATGACGTTTCTGCCGGTCTGTTTGGCTGCCCAAGTTCCCAGGTTTTGATCCGGAACAAAGAGTATGGGAGTATGTGTTGGGATGGAATTGACTATCTTGACGGCATTGGATGAGGTGCAGCAGATGTCGCTCTCGGCCTTTACTTCGACCGATGAATTGACATAACAGATCACCACTGCGCCAGGATGCTGGGCTTTGAATTCGCGCAGTTGCTCTGCAGTGATCATATCTGCCATGGGACAGCCGGCATCCGCCACCGGAAGCAGCACCTTGGCGCCGGGATTGAGGATAGCGGTAGTTTCCGCCATAAATCTCACTCCGCAAAAGACAATTATGTCTGCCTTGGCTTCCTTTGCCAATATGGAGAGTTGCAAGGAGTCGCCGCGGTAATCAGCAGCTTCCTGAATCTCCACTGCCTGGTAATTATGTGCCAGGATGAGAGCGTTCTTCTCAGCCTTCAGTTGCTTGATCTGTTCTATAATCTCTTTCATTACAAGCTCTTCAGGGTTCCAGAGGCATCACTATCCACAAGAGCAGATAGATGATTATCCCGCCTCCACCCAATAGGGTAAGTCCCACAAACGCCAAGCGCACAATCGCCGGATCAGTGTTCATCGCCACTGCCAAACCGCTGCAAACACCACCGATCATCTTATCACCACGCAGACGCACGAGCCTATATGCAGGTTGTTGACCGCTGTAATCCATCTGTGGCAGGACAATCCAGAGAACTATGTAAACCACGAGGCTATTACCTGTATTGAGCAGTAGCAGCAGGAAGATCAGCCTGATATAGATGGCTTCGATGCCCAAGGATTCGCCCAAACCTCCGCAAACACCGGCGAAGACCTTGTTTTGAATAGAACGATGTAACTGCATATTATACTCCTTAAAAGTCAATGTCCTGTACTGCCAAATCCGCCATCGGCACGCTCTGTAGCGCCAAGATCGACGGTCTCTTCCAGCTCTATCTCGGGCAACTTGCAGATCACCATCTGGCAAATGCGCATTCCCGGCTCAATCCGGAAGCTCTCACTGCTGTGGTTTACCAATATGACTTTGATCTCCCCGCGATAATCGGCATCGATGGTGCCGGGACTATTGACGATCCCGATCCCATATTTGAGCGCCAGCCCACTGCGAGGCCTGATCTGTGCTTCATAACCGATCGGCAGTTCGAGCGCCAAACCGGTCGGCACTGCCAGTCTCTCTCCCGGAGCCAAATCAAGACTGCCGGAAAGATCGGCTGAGAGATCATATCCTGCGCTGTGCAAGCTCATCTTAACCGGAGCTACCGCGCTACCGCTCAGCAGTTTATAACGAATCTTCAAGACTTTCTGGTCAAGAGGTAATCAGCCAAAATCTGCAGCATCCTGGAGCGTTCGCCCAAGCCACCTATCGCAGTCTTGGCTTTGTGAATCAGATCTTCAGCTTGCTTGCGTGAAGCTTCTATTCCATAGACCGAAGGGAAGGTAGCCTTTTGCACATCCGCATCTTTACCTATGCTCTTGCCAAGCTCTTCCTGTGTGCCTTCGATATCCAAAAGGTCGTCCACGATCTGGAAGGCAATACCGATACAACGTCCATATTCTTCAATCAGTTCCAGTTCTTTCTCAGGAGCACCGCCCGCCATGGCACCCAGCCTCAAGCTGAGATTGATCAAGCGTCCGGTCTTGTTTTCGTGAATATAGTTCAAGGTCTTCTTATCGACCTTCTTACCCTCGCAGGCAATGTCCATCATCTGTCCTGAGATTAGCCCGACTGCTCCACATTCGTGAGCTATTTCGCGCACAAACAGCGAACGCAGGGCAGGATCAATTTCCGCCAAAGTAACAAGCTCAAAAGCACTTACCAAAAGCGAATCCCCCGCCAGCATCGCCTCACCCTCGCCAAAGACGGCATGGCAGGACTTCTTGCCTCTGCGGTACTCGTCGTTGTCGATATCGGGCAGATCGTCGTGGATCAGAGAAAAGGTATGAATCATCTCGAGAGCCGCAGCCACCGGAATGATAGGCTCCACATTGTCCTGATAAAGCTGAAAAGCCAGCATTGCGAGATAGGGTCGCAGCTTCTTCCCACCCGCGAAGATGCTGTAACGCAGAGCCTTGTGGACTTCCTTGGGATATTCGTCTTTACGGGGCAGGTAGCGATCCAGGATGATATTGACCAGCTCCTGCTTCTCTTTCATATCTTTCTTGAGTAATACTTTATGATCCATCCGATTCCTCCCGGGGATTCTCGGCTATTAGTTCCTTTTCGACGCTGGAGAGCTTGGCTTCGGCTTCGCTGAGCTTATTGCGGCAATGCTTCAGATATTGCATACCCTTCTCATACAATGACATAATCTGCTCCAGTTCGACGTCGTCAGATGCCATCTTCTCCGCAATCTCTTCCAGAATGGCAAGCGATTTTTCGAAACTGAGCTCTTGGATATTAGCTGTACTTTCCATAAGCTACTCCCTTTCGTGATAGACAGCAATTATATAGACTGACTTGATTTTGTCAATTACAAAATGGTGACGATGGCCAAAACCCTGCCCGATCTCTTGCCAATCCATGCCCCGGACTCCGTAAGCCGGTTACTGATGCCCCTCGTTTGCTTAGAATCCAGGATCAACCCATCCAGCGGATAATACAAGCCCTTACTTCCATTCATTTCAGCACTTTCCGTAAGCGCAATCAAGGATAACAGGCTTCCGGCAGGGTAGTTTAAGACGGTCTCTTCACCCAATAGAAAGAGTACCTGGGATGAGCTTTCGATGCGGATTCCGGCACCTTCCCCCAGGCTCAGATTTTGCACCAGCGCCATGGCGTGGTCAAACCTGCCTCCCAGGTCGTTACAGATCACAATCTCCCTAAAACCCCGCTCCAAAGCGATCTGGATTGCCAGCTCCGTATCGGTCTCATTCTTCTCTGCCTGATAGCGCAGTATCTCCAAGTCATCCTCGAAACTACCTGTCCACTGCTGAGCCAAAGAATCCAAATCCCCGATCAATAGCGCTGGTTTCAGCCCAAGTAACCTCGCATACTCATACCCTTTATCTATTGCAATAACAATATCTTGCGCCAGGATAGACTTGTATCCGCTAACGATTGTTTGGGGACTGTGATTGGTGATCAGCCAGGCAGTGCCGGCTTTAGTTGCTTGTATAGGCATAGATGGTTTCATCTATGAAATTGAGATATTCGGAGGGATTGACCTTTTCGCCTCCAGCTATTACCTCATAGTGCAGATGCGGCCCTGTGGATAGCCCTGATGATCCCATCAAACCGATGATCTGCCCCTTGTAAACCCTATCCCCTTCGCGCACTTGATTGGAATATAAATGAGCATACATGGTCTCATAACCATTCTCATGATCAAGCCTTATGAACTTACCATAACCCTCGTCATAACCGACTCTCTTGACGATACCTGCAGCAGTTGCATAAATAGCTGTGCCGATATCATTTGAAAAGTCTATCCCAAAGTGAAATTCCATATCCTGATGGATGGGATGCAGACGCAATCCCCAGCCATCCGAGACTCTGCCAAAGCAAGGATAGATCGAAGGAGCTCCAATCTTTGAGATGGGTTTTCTCACTACCTCATCATCTCCCCTGATCGAGGCGATGAGAGTATCCAGCCTCTCCTGCAAAGCACCCAAGCGATTGTCAACTTTAACGATATAAGCCTGATCTTCCTTATAGCCTCCCACATAGGGATACTCCGTCTCATTCACCGGACTGCGTCCTGTGCGAAGCGAATCCAGCATCACGTTGATGCTGTCCAGAGTACTGCTCATAGTGGATATCTGCTTTTCCAGACGCACTTTAAGCTGGGTATTTTCGGTTCGGAGAGAATTGACCATGGCATTCTGACGCGCAAAATTACCATAGCTAAAGAGGAGGGAGATGGTGGAAATGACCAGGAAAACGAGTAGTAACAGCAATCCCCAGAGCCAGATCCTGTGGATACTTAGCTCCCGTTCGCGGCCATCCATCCCATATTGGTAGGATACTCTCAAACGATTTGGCGGGATAAAATCTTTCTCTTCGTTTTCCATATCTTTATTACGGTGGTGCAACTTATGAGCCAAAAGCCGGTGATTGCAGACATCGATTGCAGTTTTTTGGCATCCCGTGGGGGAATCGAACCCCCGTTGCGTGACTGAGAATCACGAGTCCTAGGCCACTAGACGAACGGGACACAGCTTACACGAATCAAATTTGGCGACCCCTAGGGGAATCGAACCCCTCTTGCAAGAATGAAAATCTTGAGTCCTAACCGATAGACGAAGGGGTCGCGAAAATGGTGATCCAGGTTGGACTCGAACCAACGACTCTCTACTTAAAAGGCAGATACTCTACCACTGAGTTACTGGACCTCGCTTGACCGTGTTTTGCCAAAGAATTTGGATGGCGCTTTTCTGTCAAGAAAAAATCTCTCGTTTACTCTGCGGCAGGCTTATCCACTAATCCGTCTTAATCGATCTTGTCTTGCTTTTTCTGAAATCTGTCAGGAGCATTCAAGGGACATTGTTCAATGACAGGATGGAAATATCTGGGTATGACCTGTTGTGGCCGCAACCCAGCATCGATAAAGTGGAAGGGGTACTGACGTGTAGCGTAAAGAGTTCCCTCAGTGCCTTTTAACTGAGCCTCTCCCTTTGGAAGCAAAGAACAATAACAAGCCAGATCATCAAAATTCCAATCATCAAAAGGATCGGGATCTTGGATAATGCAACAGAATCTGCACTCGAGGCAGCTATATTCAGGTGCTTGTATTGATGGATCACAAAGTATTTGATCGATTTGCTCCAGCCGTTTTACTTGCCGGCGAATTTCTTCCCAGTCGGGCAGTAAACCCATGTATTGCGCACGGATTTCGTGATGATTTTCAGACATAATTCCTCCATTTTTCGCAGGCGTAGCTATCCTGCAAAGTAAATGTGTGTGATGCTTTTCAGCCTGTGGGCACGTCCTCGATGAGAACCATCCCAGGGCGATGTTTGATAGGTGACCTACGAGAGCTATTTTCTTCAGCAGGTTTTTTTGTCAAGGTTTTTTTTGGAAATACAGCCGATACGGGGGCAGATTATGAGCAGTGCGAATGTCCGGAGTCGCAGAGCTAAGTGTCTGAGTAAATAGCTTGGATATCGACTACCCTACATATACCGGAACCTTATAATGGGCTATTTTAGCCTCCGGTCTCCCCTTCGATTCTGCCACGACATAGGAGCGCTCCTGCCGCGATCATGCCGCGGTCGCGGCTGTACCGCGGCATGATCGCGGCTAGAGCGCGGCAGCATCTAAGAGGGAAGATAGCTTAACTGAATGTTAATCCAAAACCATAGGGAAAGAGCGGATTGTAGCCGGGATCTCCCAGATTCCAGTTTTCATCGTCGTATCTGGGCCAGGAAAAGCTCAGCTTGCCATGAATGGGATAATCTCCAAAGAGCACATCAGCCACACCTGCACCTTCGGATCCGGGGAACCAGGCAACTACAAAGGCTTGGGATGCTTCCAGTTCCTGCTCAATCACCAAGGGTCTGCCGCAGATCATCACAGTGACGACCGGAATGCCTTTGGAAGTGATCCTGCGAATGGTGGCAAGATCTTCCGGATGTAATTGGTGCAGATAGAGATGAGTGCCATACGGCCCCTTTTTCATAATCTCCGGTTCATTGGAATCGGGCTGCTCCATACTGGTCGAGCCTTTGCCGATTTTCAAGCCCTTTGCCAAACCTTCCACCCGGATATCACCGAGCATCTCGGCATAGGGAACCTCGCCGATCACCACAATTGCGAGATCGTGGTTTTGGGGATCGGCATCGGATCCATCTTCGCTCAGGTAAGTATTGGGAGCTACAGCACGGATGCCTTCCCAGACGGAACAACCGCCCACTATAGCTGAATTCCAAGATATTGCGCCACTCTGGGCAGGCTCTCTGGGCTGTTCGTGATCCACTTCGGGATAAATACTACTTTCGATGGATTCCTTGTCGTTTACGCCCTGCCAGGCAATGGTAAATCCACCGCACTGATGTCCACGGTTGTGAGCGTTTTTACCGGTCACCAAAATACGGGCATCTTTCTTCAGGGGCAGGATACCATCCTGATTCTTCAGCATTACCAAAGATTTACGCACAGCCTCGCGTGCCAGGAGCCGGTGCTCTTGAGAGCCGAAACACGAATGATCAATTGATAGTTCACGCAGCGCGGGACGCGGCTTTTCAAACATATTGGATAAGAACTTGACCCTCAGGACACGGCGGACGGCATCATCAAGACGATCCTGGGAGACTTTACCCTCGGCAAGGGCTTTCTTGGTGAGTTCGATGAATTCCTTCCAGCGTGATGTCACCATAAACATATCTAGGCCGGCATTCAGTGACTGGATGACGCATTGGTAGTAGTCTTCATCCAGGTAGTCGATGCCATCCCAATCCGAGATAACCAGTCCCTTAAAGCCAAGCTCCTGTTTGAGCAGATCGGTAACCAAAAACTTGTGTCCGTGGCACTTGGTGCCATACCAACTGCTTAGAGAGACCATTACGCTGAGGACTCCCGCATCCACCGCGGCTCTGTAGGGCGGCAAATGCAAGCGTCTGAGTTCTTCTTCCGAGATGCACATATCGCCTTGGTCTATGCCGTGCAAGGAGGCTCCATCGCCTATCCAGTGTTTGGCACAGGCAATCACTTTATCCGGACCGAATTCACCCTGCAAGCCTTTGATGAAGCGGGGTGCATACTTTGTAACAATAGCCGGATCTTCGGAATAGCTTTCATAGGTGCGTCCCCAATGGTCGTTGCGAGCCACAGCCAGAGTAGGCGCAAAGGTCCAATCCACGCCTGTGGCGGCTATCTCCTTGGCTGTTACAGAGGCTATCCTCTCCATCAGATCGGGATCATTGGCAGCGCCCAGACCGATATTGTGCGGAAAGACCACGGCGCCGATCACATTGGTATTGCCGTGAATGGCATCGACACCATAGATTAAGGGAATGGGCAGATGACCTTCTTCCTCAGCCATAGATGCAGCCCAATAGGCATCATTCATCTCTATCCAATCCTGCGGGCGGTTCTCTCCGGGCACGGAGCCACCTCCGCTGAGGACGGAGCCGATATGATATTGCTTCACTTCATCCGGAGTAATGAACTGGCGTTCCGGCTGCAGGATTTGTCCTATCTTCTGGTCCAGATTCATCCGGTCCAAAAGCTCTTGTATTTGCTTTTCAAAGTCTTTCATTATAGTGATCTCCAATCTATAGCGATTATGCGAGCTGAATATCTATTTTGGATATTTTTTGGTTTCTTACCATCAAGGCCAGTTCTGTAGGCAATATGGAGCCCTCAACCTGGTACTCCTTTGCCTCTGTATCCACCAGACTCCATGCCACGATAGTTGCCGGCGCAGGACCAAAGCAGTCTTTGCGAGCAGGGTTGTGGTAAGTGACGAGTGTGTCTGACAGGAAGAAGAAGCTGAAGCTATCCCTGGGGAAGCTGATTTGCCTGCTTTGTCCGGCCAGATATAGCGTATGGATTTGTTCTTCACGGGTAAAAAGCGATTCACTGAGTGCCGGCTTGAAACTGAGGATTAGATTACCCTTGCTATCCAGGCCAAAGGGAGCTTCACCCACGGTCATCAAATGCAGGATATGCACAAATTCTGCCGTGGCACCGCTGAGACGCGCTACAAAGCCGTTGCCGTGCAGAGAAGGATCGGGATTGGCGCTGCTTACGATGAAAGATGAGTTTTCCAGAGTGCTGCGACCATATACCTGAGGATCCATAAAGGGAATCAAGACACTGTAGAAATCCCGGTAAAAACGATCATAGAGTCCATTTCGCAAGAGCTCCAGGATGTACTTGTATTCCATATGCAGCCAGATCGATTCATTTTCAAACCAGCCGGGCGAGAAGGTGCGGGCTCTGCCAATCTCGGGAGCCTGATCGGCGAGAGATTCATTGACCTTGTACATCTTGAGCTTGGTATCGTATAATCCGCTGGCGCAGACACTTTCGGCCATGCCAAGAGCAGATCGTTGATCCGGAGCGCAACGAAGGTAATGAACAGGTCCTTCCAAGAAGAGTGGCAGGCGCTTTTGGCGAAATGCCAGCGGCCTGTAGCAGGGGAAACCTCTCTGATTGCACTTGGTTTCGGTCTTGCCTTCTGTAGTTGTCCGGGTGATAAGCTCATAATCCAGCACTTCGTGGATAAAATAGGTCGAAATCACTCCGGTATCAGGATTTTGCGCTTTGGCAATGCCTGCATCCAGCTTTGAGAGAGCCGCTCGGAGGAAGGGCACAAGATCCACCAGTTCCATCTCCTGCACTGCACCGTCGATACCCAGGCGGGTTTGCGCGCGGTAATCTTCTTTGGCACTGCTTGCGCGATCCCAAAAGTCATAATCAGACAGCGATTGACTCAATAAATCGTTCAAAGCATTAACAAAACCTGCCAATTCGCTGAACAAAGCAATCGATCCCTGTTTGGGAGGGCTGTCTTCCAATGCCGACAATAGGAAGAGAATGAGGCGTTTTAGCTCCAGACTCTCAGAAATACTGGAGCCGAGGAGACCCGGTAAACCGTTTAGAGCATCATACCAGCCGGGCTTGTCCGCTTCCATCTCTACACCTACGCCTTCCGGATCGAGACTGGCCAGTTTATTGGCTATCAGGCAGATCAATTTGCCGGCGAGATTACTGTAATAGATCTCGCCTCTGCCTTGTGAGGTTCTGAGATAATTGGGCTCTTCCGTTCTGCCGCAGATCAGCTCTGCCTTTTCGGCATCTTTAACCACGGCATTCAGTTGCATGGCCTTGCCATCCCACAGCACGTATTTATCTTTTCGGGGGGCTACCCGATGATCGCTTTCGTAATACTTGAAAACTGCTTTGTCAAATAGAATCTCCCGCTTGAGTTCGGGATAGACAGCGAGGTAGTTTTGCAGGAGGTCGAGGTTGTAAGTCCAGTGATCGATCCAGAATCCTTCCCCGTGCTCTGTACCGTGTTCGGTGTGGCTGATACTCAGCAAATCGCCGATAAAGGCTTCTGCGTTACCTTTTAAGTGAATCTTGTGTTCGCTAAGCCAGATCAAAAATTCGCCCGGGCTGTAGGGGCGGGAAAGGTAATCCGCCGCATCTTGCGGTACGGGATCCAGGTAATGCTGCAGGATGTCGTTTAGCTTGCCGGCATCACGTACCACATAGCGCAGCTCTTTGATCTGCAAAGGATTGAAGCCATCCGTCTGAATCAGGTTGTAAAAACGAATGAGGTTTTCATCCTTCACATCCGGATTATAAAAAAGGTCGCAGCGACGGTTTTGGTTTACGTCTCTGAAGTTTCCATTGCCCTGAGAAAAGGGGGTTGGGCTCAGCCGGTAGTCGTTGTAATCCCGCTCCAGATCTCCGTGTTTGCGGGAATAAAGATGCAATACTGAAGATCCGGCTTTGCCTTTGATGGTGTAAGGGAAGCCTCCGCGCAGGACATTATCGAGAAAGGTCTGCCTTGCATATTGATCCAATATCGGCTCTGCGGAACATACAAAGCTTTTTTGGCTCAATAGCGTGACAATCTCCCGGTTTTCGCTGGCTTTACTATTTATATATCCGGCTTGGGTAATTTGGGGCATAAGAGTGTTCAATTCCTCAACTGACCCGGCATGACCAATAACTGAACTATAAATGTATGTGCGATTTGTTTCCAGCGAAATCTCAAAAGATCCCATCGCGCAAGGCAGCCTGTTCTCGAAAATCTGATCTTGAGAAAGCATATCATAAGGAGTGCTAATAAAAGCCTGGGGATGCTTGTAATCACCTCGTGTGCCGAAGACTCGGACGGGATCGTAGATAGTATCCACCAGCCGGGAATCGGGACCAAAACCGAGGTAGAAATTGCCCTTTTTGATGCGAACGACATCGGGTCTGTCGGCGGGTTCCACCTTGAGCTTGTAGAATGGTACCCGGTGCTCGACATTGATCACTTCCACGAAAGCCTCAAAAAGCCTGCGCATGTGTTTGAGACCAAAATCATCCAGACCGTAAGGAGCGATCAGAGGCAGACCATCCAGGATCTGCAAGCTCTGAGTGGAGGGACCTGTGTTTGTGATGCTGAGCTTGCGTACCAAGCCGGCATAGTCATCATTTGGCACATTGAAGTATTCCACTTCGAAAATCAGGCCCAAAAGGAGATTCTCTTCGCTTAACTTGAGCGAAGAGGGGCTGATGACCATACGCTGGATAGCACTCTGTGATGCGGGGGCAGGATCGCTTTGGAAAGGTTCATAGTACGGGATGGAGGGATGGTCCGGAAGTTTGACAAAGGTTCTAAAGCCTTGGGATGATACCAAGTTGTAAGCCCAATTAGCAGGCAAAAACTCCATAATGGGACGGTGTTTCCCTTCTACGCCCATGCTGCAGATACACTGTCCGCGGTTTACGTAAAAGGTCCACATAGGCCTGCCGAGTTTTCCCGCTATCCCAGGGAAAAAGCTGGAAAAGAGCTTTGAGGAATTGTAGTTGGTGATTACGAAATCACCGTTCTCTGTATAACTGTATCCGATATCAGTCTTTGGCGTTGTCAAATTTCATCTCCATCTGTACTGAATTTGGTTTGGATCAGCCGGCACCGATCAGTACCGGCTGACCCAAGAGCCAATTTATGAGTTCTTATGCGTAATGTATCAATTCACAGCTTTTACGTAGTAGAAGCCGGTGGCATCGGTGATTGTGCCTGTCCAGGTGGTGCCGTTGTATGTACCGCCTGTAACGGGGACAAACCCGCTGTAAGGATTATCTGATCTGTAAACGACGTAAGAGCTGGCTCCGGCAACGGCTGCCCAGCTTACGGTGACCAGGTTGTTTGTCCTGAGAATTTCCACGTTGGCCGGGACTCCGAGTCCCAGGCGATAGAAATAGAGGTTGTCGATATACATCGTTCCGCCGGGAGCCTTTGAGAGGATGTACTGAGCCATATTGCCAGATACATTCAGATCGAGGAAATCAGCCAGGAGCATATCGTAGGAAATCCATGAGCCTGTGGCAGGAGCAGGAAATACCATTTCGTGTTCGGTATCGTCGCCACCGCTCCAAGCGCCATCCGTACCCCAATCAACGAGCTTGAACTTGAAGTCGTTGGCATCGGGAGTCCAGATATCGATATGGACATAATCCATGGCGGAAACATCCAGGATATTGGCTCCTACGGTTTCAATACCGATGAAGTTTACATTGCTGTACTTCTTTACGGGGTTGCCTGCGACAAGCATATCTTCCAGGGCACCCTGAGACCAGGGAGTAAGCCAGGTATCAACCGGCACGTTGGTATAGGCATCGCTAAAGAGAGATACTACGTTTGATGGATCATGCATTGGTACAGGGGGTACTGAATTGGGGGTAACGATAATGAAGTGGACGTTGTAGGTCTTGGTGGTAGTACCATCCTGTGCCGTAACGACTACACTGCCTATACCGGGTATCGCAGAAGCCTGGGTAATCTGATAGGTGGCATTGGGATCGTTTGTGGTAACGGAATTGATCTGTGGAACCACAACTGAGCCTTCGATCATACCATAATAGTAGTTTTCGGTGAGCGGTGCAAAGCCCGTAACGGTGGTGCCATCCACCTGGAGATCGCTGAGAGTGGCATCAGTGCCGGCAGCAGTGGGATTCTTCCAGAAATAGAGATTGTCAAACCAGACCTCACCATTACCAACAACCTTAAATTGGAATACGTTTGATAGTACTACAGGTGGTACATAATGGCTAAGCGGGATATCGACACTGATCCAAGCTGAGGGAGCAATCGGCAGGGTAAAGAAGGTCTCTGCTCCGGGCGAAATCAGGAAGAACTGCAGGCTGGTGGAATTGGCAGTCCAGAAATCCACGTGGAGGTATTCATAACCGGAGACATCCTGATTGGGATATTCGGTGCCCTGATAGTTCAGGTTTTGATAATGTAAGGTATTGTTACCTGCAATCAGTTCATCTACTGTAACTACGGTTGATTGTCCCCAGAAGGGATTGTAGTTTGCTCCGGGAACGTTGGGATAAGCATCGCTGTAGATGGAGATTACGTCCTCAGGCTCATGAGTAGGAACAGGGGGAGCACTGATTGGAGCTGTTAACAGCACGAAGTTGATTGTATATGTAAGAGCAGTGGTGCCATCCTCGGCAGTTACCACTGCAGTACCCGGTCCGGGCACAGAGCTGGCATTGGTGATCACCACGCTGGCATTGGGATCGTTTGTAGTAGCCGTAATTATGGGGGTTCTAGCGCCTGAAATCTGATAGGTGTAGTTCAGAATGGAGGGTGAGAAGCCCGGAACGGTTACGCTATTGACTCGCAGATCGCTCAGTGTGGCATCGGAGCCCAATACTGCTTCATCGGAGAAATAGATGTTGTCCACATAGACGGTATTGGGATCTCCGGAGATTATAAGCTGGGCAAGATGAGCTCTGGTGATCAATCCGGTGAATGCGGAGAGCGGGATATGATAGCTGATCCACTGGTTGCTTACCAAGGGAGGAGTGGAACTGGCATTAAGGACCAGCTCGTACTCCACGTCATCTCCACCGCTCCAGACGCCATTTGCACCAAAATCAACCAGTTTGATCTTGAATACGGCTGGCAATGCGGTATTATCCGGAGTCCAGATATCCATATTGAAGTGGCTCATACCGGTTGCATTGATGGTGTTTGAAGTAAACTCAATGCCGGCAAAGGTAAGATTGGTATAGAGCTTGGTATCGTTGCCTGCAATCTGCACATCAGCAAGATCCGCCATATCCCAACCCGCTGACCAGGTGTCAACGGTCACGTTAGTATAGGCATTGCTAAAGAGAGAGATCACGTTTGCGGGATTAACCGTAGGTGTGGGTGCTGCAACAGTGGGAACTACCGGTGGTGCTACGTTTGTCTCCGGAATCTGGATATTATCAAAATAGATGATGTTGTCCTGCGTCCGGGGGACAAAGGTAAAATCGGGTATGATCACCAACCGGCTGTAGGTATTGCCGATCTGTCCTGAGAAGTCATAGGTAAGCTCTTCCCATTGGTTTACCAGTGTGTTTGTAATCTGTATTTCAATCGGGGCGCTACCTGTCTCAAACTTGACTGCTACAGGACTGATTATGGACTTGTAAACCATGATCTTCACGGTTGAATTGCTGGCGTCAAAAGTGAAGGTCTCCATATCGTCTGTGATGCAGAGAGCCCAAGGCTGTCCGGCAACGGTGGCTGTAAACATCGCCACCGTAGCAGAGGTATTGATGCCGGTAGCAGAGGGATTGGCGGGGAAGGTCATGGGCGGGTTGGTACCGTTTTCTCCAACGGTCCATGCCCAATCGGCGCCTTGTCCGGCAGGCTCAAAATCAATGATGGTGCTTTGAGCGTAGATAGCTACTTGCAGGATTACTGCCATCAGCACCAGGAGGAGTATCTTGTTTTGTCTCATATTAATCTCCCAAAATATCGTTATGCGTTCAAAAGAAAAGCCAAGCCCCTCGTAAACCGGGAGGCTTAGCGTTATACATCTATTTGCTAAGGATCATCCTCTTGGTGTCTATGGCCTTTCCATCAATAGTAAGGCTATAGAAATAGACTCCGGAAGGCAGACCGCTGGCGTCCCAGCCCAAGCTGTAGGAATTAGCAGGCTGATAAGCATCGACAAGTGTATCTACCAAGCGTCCTCTGATATCATAGACCTTGAGAGTGACGTTTGAGGCTTTGGATACTTCATAGCTGATTGAGGTGGAAGGTCTGAAGGGATTGGGATAGCTGTGTCCCAGGCTTCCTACAACAGGAGTGACTGTCGCATCGTTGTTTGACGTGCTGTGATTGCGGAAGAGCACGTTATCCACATATACTGTATTGGGATCCCCGGAGATAACTAGCTGGGCAAGATGCTGGATTGTAGTAAGCCCGGTGAAGCTGGTGAGAGGAATGTCAAAACTTATCCAGGTATTGCTCTGTAGAGGAGGTGTGGAAGCTGCGTTGAATACGAGCTCATACTCCACATCGTCACCACCGCCCCAGACTCCATTAGCGCCGAAATCTACCAGCTTGATCTTGAAGGCAGCCGGCATGGCTGTGGGATCAGCAGTCCAGATATCCATATGAAAATGAGTCATCCCGGAGGCATCGATAGTGTTATTGACAAATTCGATACCGGCATAGGTAAGGTTACTATAGAGCTTGGTTGCGTTTCCGGCTATCATCACTTCGCTTACATCAGCCATATCCCAAGAAGCAGACCATGTATCCACAGGTACATTGGTATAGGCATCACTAAACAGAGAGATCACGCTTGAAGCAGGATAGGTAGGCGTCGGAGCTGCCACATCCGGTCCCTCAATCTCAAGCTGCTGGGAGAAAGTGATATTATCGAAGTAGATGATATTGTCGGAGGTTCTTCCGGCCAGGTTAAAATCAGGGAAAACAATGATCTGGTCGTTGGTCTCTCCAATACGGCTGGAGAAATCGAAGGTGAGTTCTTCCCATTGATTGATCAGTGTGTTTGGAACTTTAATCTCACCGGTGGAAGCACCACTGGCAGAGGCAAACTTGATACCAACATCACTGATGACGCTTTTGTAAACCATAATCTTCACGGTGCAGTTGCTGGCATTGAAGGTAAAGGTGCCGATATCCGCACCATGTTGTGATTCGCAACCTGCCCAAGGCTGTCCTGCCATCAAGGCCGTGAACTTTGCTACCGTCGGGGATGTGTTGATCCCGCCGGAGTGTGGATTGGCCATTATTTCTACGGCCGGATTAGTGGCATTCTCGAATACAGTCCAGGTCCATTGGGCACCCTGGCCACTGGCCTCAAAGTTAATGGGTGCGTTTTGGGCGAAGAGGGCCGTACTCATCGTGATGAGCATCAAAACGCAAAAAATTACTGTGTTTCTCATGGTTGGCTCCTTAAGATATTTAGTCATTATTGTTGTAGTTGTTTGTTGTTTAGATAATTGGTAAACGATGGTTTGGGAAGCCGGGTCTCATAATAGACTCCCCAGTTTTTCTCTACCTCTGTAGGACCGGTATGCTCACCACCGCCTTTCCAAGGCTCGTCGAAAGCCTCAAACAGGAAGGTGCATACCCGATTTTCCACTGTCCATTGGTCTAAGATTGTTAAAAAAGTCTCCTGAGCTTGCAACCCTACTTCGCCCTTGATCAGGGAGCCTTGCTCACCATTACCTGTCTTGGAGGGATCATAAGCCGTAGCCCATCCGATCTCTCCCAGAATGATCTCCTTATCCGCATGCAGTTCTTTGATCACTCTGTAGTTATTATCCAGCCAATCTATTGATTCAGCAAGGTTCTTCCCATTCCATAGGGGATAAATGTGGGTAGTGATAAAATCAATCTCTGATGCCACTCTGCGGCTCTCCGGTTTGTTCCAGAAGTTGTAGTCGTCCGCAGTCGTAACCGGCTGCGAGACAAAGCGGCGACTCACCCGGATGTACCTGATCAATAGATCCTGATCCAGCTTATGTCCCGACCAGAAAACCTGGGTCTCGTTGCCTACGCTTAGAGCCACCACCACTCCCGGAAAGCGATTGGCCAGTTGGATGCCCCGCAGAGTATTGTGGATATTGGCTTGCCTGGCTCTTGGGTTGTTTTGCTCGTTTTCGAGCCACACTCCAAGCATCACTTTAACAGGCAGTTGATTGTCCTCAATAAGTTCCAGGATGCTTTGGATAACGTCATCCGCATTGTAAACCCGAATCAGGTTCCAATGCTCCTTGATTATCTGCAAGTCTTCCAGGATCTGCTCCTTGGTGGGGCTGAGAGCTCCAGGAGCCTGACCTGCTCTATAAGGACCGTAGGATACTGCCTGGCCTATCCATTTGCCATCCATTACCTGCTCAAATGACCTGATGCCGTTATCTTGCCCCTTAACCTGCTGCCCCTGTTCCAGTAACATCCTTGCTTGTTCCCAAGTATCATCTGTAACATTGTTCTTGCGGTTCATAGCACAAGCCGCCACAAATAGCAGCATGATCACAGATAAGACTCTCAGAAGCTTCATTGTCCGTCCTCCGGCAGAGCCAGCCTGATGGTATAGACGGAATTAGCTTCCAGATTGACGGGAGCATACCTATCCCCTATCTGCAGATTGCATTCGATAGCTTCCTGCTTGGTATTGAGTATCTGCACATTCAGGATATTATCACCGGACAGGGTGGCACATACGTGCAGATCATCCGGATCAAGACCCACAGTCTGCATGCTTGTTTCCACAGCCCTGTCACCGGGGCGGATAGTGCGTGAAAACTGTGAAAGGACATAGTAGATAGGAGTATAATAGATGGTGCCATTCGCGGTGTCTATCATGATGGGAGCACCGCAGTAATTGCCAACGTGGTTTGGCCCGCCATTACGATCCAATACCACATTCCAATCAATCCAGCCCGAGAGCCAGTTGTTGATACTCACGATTATGTTTCTGGCATACCTGTGCACCGGCACATATATGGGGTGATCATCGGTATTGACGCCTTGCCAGTTTACCGAATAAGCCCAGTCTGTGGCTGTCTTGGACCACCAAAAAGCATCGTTTCCAAACCAGTTGCTCTCCTTGAATCGCTCCGGATCGGTCACTCCTCCGGGAGCATCCTTGCCAAGATCGTCAATACAGCCTTCAGTATGTATAATTGTATAGTCGGGATGCTTATCATGCATTCTGGACAGGACGTCTTCATAGACCCGATTGGTACTCTCATACCAGTGAATGGCAGTTCCATAGACATAAGCCGCTGCTTCCGGATCGGAAAGAATCTGATCTGCCCATTCCTCCATGCCATCCCTGTTTTGATCATAGATAAGGAGTCTCTTGGCAGAATGACCGCCAGCCCTGAGCTTGGGTCCGAGATAGCGTTTGATAAAATCACCCTGTGATCGCGAATTGAAATTCATACTTTCCCATTGTCCATTCACGCCATAAGGCTCGTTGACTGGGCTCAAACCCCAGATATTTACGCCTTCTGCGGCGTAAGCATCCAGGTATTTAATAAGGTAATCCGCATAAACTGACTCATATTCGGGCAGCAGTGATCCGCCCGTGCCCTGCCAGTTGTTCTCCGGAGCACCGGGAATGTACCACTGGTTAATATCCTTCATCCAGGGAGGAGCAGTCCAGGCAGCGGAGACTATTCGCAATTCGCTGTCTCTTTGACCTGCTTTGATTGCCAAAGCTTCTTTGATCATTGGTAAAAGGTCATAAGCCGGATCCTTGATCCCGGGATACAGATTGGGATCAAAGCCTTCATAGTCCGGCTCGATAGTAAAGGATTGCAGCCTGCGGTCTCCGACAAGACTCGCATAGGAATACTTACCCTCTACGCTAAAATCACAGGATCCGATATGGGTTCGGGTAAGGCTAAAATTCGCCCCCACCTCCCCATAGATGTTTTGCATCACCTCAGCCCTCGCCTGTGGATCCAAATGAGCCAGGACAAAGGCAGACGACTCTGTAAAGGATGAACCGATGCCATCCATCAGTTGCTGCTTTCTCTGCGGAAATACATTGATGACAGTGCCTGCCGCATTCCCCGACTGAAACCTGATATTATCCTGTTCTTCCAGCTTGGCTCCTGCGGCAGAGGTGCATAAGACCTCGCTGCTGGATTCCAGCCCACGATACAGATCGGTCCGGCTGGCAGATAGTATAGCTACTCCTGCCAGCAGGATCAATAAGCTCATTTTCTTGGGATGCAACATCAGTAAGCTCTTACGCCTCGACAGGCTCTGCCGCTTTTTTGTGGCGTGCTTCCAGCTCTGCCCTGATCTGATAGACTCTATCTTCACTAAGCGTATATTTTGCTATAATAAAGAGAGCTATTCCGGATGTAATCACCGGGATACCGACATCGAAGACTCTCAGTAAAAACAAGGTGCGTTCTTCCTGTCCGGAGCCAAGAGCAAGATCAAACTTGCTAACCTTGAGCAATACACCCGTAAGCAGTCCTGCCAGAGACATTCCGATCTTCACCATCCACCAGTAGATCGCGCCAAATACGCCTTCACGTCTTTGATGCGTTCCCAGCTCGTCATAGTCGCAGATATCCGAGATCATCGCACCCATCAGGGTAAACAGTGATCCGGTACCAAATGCCACAAGTGGTGCGGAGAGCAGCAGCCAGTAAGGATGATCGGGATTGTAGCCAAACCACTTGATGGCAAAACCCAACATCGACAGAGAGATAGTGATCATAAAGGTCTTTTGCTTGCCGATCTTGGTCGCAATCCACCCGGTGAGCTGGATCACAAACAAGGTGGCAATGGAGGTAAGCATACCATACCATCCCAAGAGTTTTCCGGCACTGAAGTTGTTACCGCCAAAGAGATAGTAAATCATTACGTAGAGTGAGAAGGACGAGCCCAGTTGGAATCCGTTGAAGACCAGGAAGGTTGCCGCACAGATCTGAACAAAGGGCTTGCACTTGAAGGTGGTTTTGATACCTGCGAAGAATTCTTTCAGATTAGCCCAGATTCCCTTTGCAGCATTCTGGACGGGAGCCAGCACCTGAGTCTCCCTCAGGAAGATAGCTGGGAAGATACCCAAGGCTGCCACAGCGATACCGACCGCTATAGCCAGAGTTCGGGCTCCGTGCACGGTATCCCGGAATAAACTGCCGGACATAATTGCATAAAACCAAGGTACTCCCAACCATGCCAATTGACCGACCGTATTGGCAAAAGCGTGCAATCTGGTACGCTCGTGATAGTCTGTGGTCATCTCGTAGCCAAAAGCCACAAAAGGAGCAGCATACAGGGTATATGCCAGGAAGAAGAGGATGGACATGATCAGGAAATAGATAAAGTACTTTGTAAAGAAGCTTTCTTCCTTCCTAAGCTTAAAGCTTACCAGCTTCGCCTCCGAAGAAGCTTCAGCTCCGCTAAGCTGCAATTCCACTCCCGCCACAGATGCCAGATCGAGCTTTTTATTACCAACAGCAGCACCGGGCTCTTCCAAGAGCTTCAGCTCATTCATCTGCAGTTTATAGAGACTTCCTTTCCCATCCTGTGAATCCTTGATGGTAAAATCTTTATACCAGGTCTCGGGACTCGTAACCTGCTGAGATGCAGCTTCGGTAACCACAAGCCGGAGAGATTGATATGCAGGGAATTTGACGTTTAGCTCAAGCTGCGGAAAACCCTCAAGATTGGTAACTACACCCGTCTCGCCTGTTGTGGATTTCTCTTTGGGGCCATAGAGCCTAAATGACAGATCGCTTCCGGCTTCATCGATAGCGGTTACAATCTCGCCATCCGTGTTTTGCTCTGCAGGCTTGGGTTCGCCTATTACAACCTGATGCTGCGCAACCGGATCTTTACCGAGGAAGTTAATATAACCTGATGGAAGTTGCCACATAATAGCAAAAATCAATCCCGCTAACAGAGCTCCCCAAAAGATAAAGGGTCTGCGTCTGCCCCATTTACCGCGGTGGTTGTCGGATATATAACCCACCACCGGATCAGAGACCGCATCAAAGATTCGGGGAATGGAACTGATCAAGCCCACCAGCATGACATCCATGCCCAAGCCCAGATTGAGTATTACAAACATCGCCGGCAGGGCTGCAGCCTGCAGGTTATTCACAAACATACCTACCGAGTAGGCGGCTTTTTGTCCAAGGGGGATCCTGTCTTCAGGTCTGGTAGTATGACGCGTTGTCTTTGCCATCTCAATTATTCCTTTATCTGCTCAGATGTATGTCGTCAAAGTACAAAATACCCGCTATATAAGCATTCCCGGAGGTGGATGGATTCCACAGCCCCAGGTATTTCAAATTGCCAAAATTGACCGCGGCAAAATGGCTGATCGGAATCTCGTATCTGGCCCAATTCCCGCTGATAGTGGGCGTATAGGAGGCGATATTTACCTCTGTCTGCCCGCCTGAGTTATCTTCAAATTTGAGCCCCAATCTTGCCAGAGTGGGCATGGCGCTTTTGTTGATATTGATCACAAAGGTGGTATAGCCGGAGGCATCCTGAGAACCAAAGTTAAAGGCAACTCCGCCCCAGCCGAGACCGCTGTTTACATAATTCACCGAAAGCACGTGCATACCGTCAACCGGTGTAACTGCCGTACTTTGCGGATCAGGCTCGGCAGGATTGCCGCTCCAATCTGCACTATTGATTATCTGACTGTAGGTAAGGGTCGGATTGGTATGCGTCTCAGAATAGATACCCAGTGTGGTCGTGGATGCTCCTTCGGTTACTGTGGCAGAATCGCTCTTGAGATTTCCCGCGCTATCGGTATAATTTGCGACAATGCTAGTACCGGCGGTAAGCTCTATTGTATCAGTGGCATCGTTGGTCGTGCCAAAATTGATGCTACCGGAGCCGATGCCGTTGCTATTGAGATTGATGGTTACGCTGATATTATGAGATCCGCTGTTGATCGCAACCTGTCTGGCACTATTGGCTGCACCGGTGTCCTTGAGACTGATAGTTGCTCCCGTTGCAGTATTTGCATAGGTGGCCGCGTCAAAGCTTACACTGCTTACAGGTGCGCCACCGCCATCCCAATAGATATCATCTATGGCAAATTGACATTGCACGCCATTCTGCTCCAAGATGATGAATTCATAGCTCAGCATCTGCAAGTCAACCGTACCAACCAGATTGGCGATGGGAATACTGGCCTGACCCCAATCTCCATTGCGGACTAGACCGTAGGTGGTCTGATTGTCAGGGAAAGTTACATAGCTTTCATTACCCGAACTATCATTGATCCCGATCTTGAAGGTTACATTGGCAGGGATTTTGATCCGGAACTTGAGATTTCCTCCCGCAAAACCGGATAGATCAACCGGTGTGTTGGATTGGATACCGGCACCAAACCACCCGACTCCCGCCGTATTCCAGCTTATCACATTGGAACCCTCATAGGGAGGTATATTGCCAGCAGTCAAAGTATTTTCCCAAACATAGATCTCGGCATTCTGCCCCACGATCAGCCCGGCATCAACCGGAGTCTCATCCGTAAAGATACCAAATGTACTGATAGGCACCAGCGTGCTTTCTTTCTGATATACCCTTACCCAATCGACATACATGCTTTGAGGCCAATTGGTGGTGGTATCCGGACTTCCTCCCAGATTTCCTCCGACAGCAACATTAAAGATCAGGAAGAATTTCTTGAGAAACTCATCCATATCGGCGGGATCTATGACTTTTGTAAAATAGGCGATTCCATCTATCTTGCCGATCACCCGTTGTTCATCCCACTCCACTTCATATATATGGTAGTCATCGGAAAGCGGAACGGAGAGACGTGTAGTCGTGCCGTATGAATTGTGAGCCGAGACTTCATCATTGTACCAGTGCATCGTAAACATTGAAGTATTGGCGTCGTGATACAGGGGACTGGCTTCCATGATGTCGATCTCTCCTGATTGAGGCCAACCGACTGTATCGTAATTTTGCCCCAGCATCCAGAAAGCAGGCCACATACCCATGGAGGTCGGGATCTTGATCCTGGATTGGACTTTGCCGTATTTGAAAGAGAATTTGTCCTTGGTGTTGATCCTACCGGATGTCACGGAGCCATTGCGTTTACCCGGACCGGCCGGGAAGTTCACAGAATCCCACAAGGCAGTAAGCACCAGATTGCCATCTTCTACCTTTACGTTGTTCTGATTGTCTGTATATAACTGCCACTCATCATTGCCCCAACCATCGGAGCCATAACCGGTATCATAGTTCCACTTTGTGGGGTCTGGTGTGGTAGAACGCTGGTCAAATTCGTCTGACCAGATCAAAGCGTATGTGCCCGGATCGGTAATATCCGGCACCGAAGGCGGATCGCTTATCTTATCGCAGCCAACGATGAAGATCATCGCTGCAAACAAGATCAAAAATACTATCTTTCTTGCCATGGGGTACCTTCCCTTCAATATATACTCTATATTAGTCGTATTTTCTTTAGGCCTTAAACTGCTATATAGCACTGTTAGATTTCTGCAATCTTGCGTCAAGCTTTTTTTTCTCTTTTTTTTCATATTCTACTCCCCCCATGTCGATGTCTGGCTACAGATAAAAGATTTCTTGACTTAATATCTGCATATGATATTTGTGGGTAAATTGCGCAATAGCAGTTATAGTATCGCACACTCTGCAGCCACTTGCGCCTTTTGTATTGCTATAATCCGATAGAAGTGCCGTCAAGGAGTACAACAGGAGAATGACCCCTAAAAAGCATAAGTATGTAAACGTCAAAAGCAGGATCAAAGACGATATAGATCAGGGTAAGATAGCCGGCAAACTTCCCGGCGAACGGATGCTGGCTCAAGAGCTTGATGTGTCATATATGACTGTACGTAAAGCTATTATGGAGCTGGTATCCGAAGGTATTCTGGTCAAACAGGGCACCAAAGGCACCTTTGTCAGCGACAAAAAACTGACCGGCCGCCTTACCGGCAATATCGGATTTTTCTTGGATGAAGAAATCAAGGAAGGAATCTCCAGCCCTTATTACTCATTGGTCTTCAAGTCATTGGAAAGAGCTGTGACGGCAAATGGCTACAATCTCTTGCTTTTTACGGATTTCGACGATCTCAACCCCGTCAAAAACACCCGCAAGATAGATGGAGCGATTATATGCTGTTTCCCGCGCATCGAGGACGACATACAAGCAATCAAGAAGTATTACCCCATTGTGCTCCTGGACAATTTTGCCGCCGATAAATCCATCCCCTCCATTACGTTGGACAATTTCAACAGTTTCAGCGAATCGACCGCCTACCTGATATCCCTGGGCCACAAAAGAATCGGCTTTGTGTCCGGATTGCTGGATTCGGATATCTGCCGCAACCGGTTGCAGGGATACAAAAACGCTCTGAAACAGGCGGGAATTCCCATCGAAAAGAATCTGGTATTCAAGGGAGATTACTCCTATGAATCCGGAGAGGCAGCAGGTAAATACTTTGCCAATCTCGACACTCCTCCCACGGCAATCATTTGCGCAAACGATTCCATGGCCATCGGAACGATGAAAGTAATACAGGAACACGGTTTTAAGATCCCCGGAGACATCAGCATTATCGGCTTTGACGATGTATTGGTGGCTTCCAAAGTCTTCCCTGCACTTTGCACCAGCGCAGCTCCTATCAACGAGATGGCTACCAAGGCAGTGGAGATACTCCTGGATGAGATCAAAGGCAACAACTCAGATTACAAGCACATCATCCTGGAAGCCAAATTAATAAAGCGAGCCTCCTGCGCTCCACCTCGCCGCAGCTAAGCCAGATCAGCATTCCCCCTACATTATAGCCCCCTTTCTCCCCCCTTTGGCTCAAGCCATTTATTAGAAGCAATCCTGCCGCGATCCTGCCGCGTTCGCGGCATGATCGCGGCAGCAGCGCGGCTAGAGCGCGGCAGGAGCTAAAGGGAGCCATAGGGTTACATCCTGGCAATCGCATAGGCAGGAAATCAACAATCCTGATCCAAAAATTAGCATCTCATTAGAAATATGTCTTGACACGTTTGGGTGAAAACCAGATAATGCTATATAGCAGTTTTGACTATTCAGTTTTGCACAAGCAGAGCTTTGTAGCATTGGAATGTTGCTGAGTGTTTGCCGGCTGAAATGCCAAGCTGCCACACCTATACGGATATTTATTAGTCCTGTTAATATTAGGGAGGAAAGATGATTGATTTCGTCTTAAGACTCAGTAAAGCGCTGCTACTAATTGCAGTGGCTTCAGTTTTGTTTTTGGCAATACCGGCAGATCTTAGCGCTGTCGAACCGGACTTGGTGCAGACTCACAGGGATGCCCAGGGCTGGAAACTAAGGGTTAACAATCAGGATTACTTTGTAAAAGGCATTGTCTGGGGTTATTCTCCCATCGGTGAGAACTATTCCTACAATCTCTGGGCGCACAACGACCAGTATGTTAAAGCTGTGCTGGATTATGAATGCAGTCTGATGAAGAATGCCGGGATCAATACGATTCGCAGCTTTGGTATCATCCCGCCCCGCTGGGTGACCTACATCTACCGGGAGCACGGGATAATGACCATTGTGAACCACCTGATGGGACGCTATGGTTTCAACGTCAATGGTGCCTGGATTCCTCAGCTAAACTACTCCGATCCCGCCACCCGCAATGCTCTCAAGACCGACGTTTTGAATCTGGTGAATCAGTTCAAAGATGTACCCGGCGTCCTGATGTTTGCTTTGGGCAACGAGAGCAATTACGGCCTTGAATGGTCCAGCTTTGAGATCGAAAACCTGCCGGTGGGTGAGCGTCAGAAAGGCAAAGCCCGCTATCTTTACAGCTTGTTTGAAGAAGTGATGGCCTCCGGCAAAGAGCTCGATCCGCATCATCCCTTTAGCATCGTTAATGGCGATATTCAATATCTGGATCTGATCACTGAGCTTTGCCCCAGTCTCGATGTCCTAGGTGTTAATGCCTATCGCGGAATCAGTTTTACCGATATGTGGAGCAGAGTGCATCGCGAATTGGACAAGCCTGTGATGCTTACTGAATTTGGCAGTGATGCCTTCAATGCCTTGGAAAACCGTGAAGACCAGGCAGGCCAAGCCGGAATCGTTAAAGGAAACTGGATCGAAATCTACCAAAAGAGTCACGGCAAAGGTCAGGAAGGCAATGCCATCGGCGGATGCCTCTTTGAATGGCGTGATGAATGGTGGAAGTATCTGCAAGTGGAGAATCTGATGGTTCAGGATACGCATGCATCCTGGAGCAACGGCGGCTATTCCTTTGACTATGTGGAAGGACGCAACAATATGAATGAAGAGTGGTTTGGCATCTGCGCGCTGGGACAGCCCAACGACGAGGGAGTCTATACCGCTCATCCCCGCATGGCTTACGACGTTATCTCACATATCTGGTCTCTCGATCCTTATACGGTTAATACAGCGCAGATGAATCAGCATTTTGCCGAGCTTGATATGTACTTTCTGGATGTGGCTGCCCAGACTCGGACGCTTGCCCGGGAAAGCCAGGCCAATCGGGCTATTCGCCTCAGCGGTGGCAGCCTGAGAGGAGATATGGTCTTCAATGGCAAGAGTCAGGATCTGGAGCTCAATGGCAAGAGCGGATTGGATTTCTCGCATGGGGAGATGCTCTTCCTTGATTTTGATTTCAATCCGATCAGCCGCCTGAAGGGTACATTCAGCCTCAATATCCTGGGCAATGTCGTGGATAAACAGCTTGATGAATACTACGGAAAGCGCGGTGCCAGCTATGTTACGGTCGCAACCGAGACAAATGCTCAGGGACTCCAGGTAAACACCACCAAAGAGGTCACCGATGCTGAGCGTTTGGAGATCTATAACTTTGAGGCCACTTACCACACTGATCCTTTTGACCTGAAAGCATTTTACCATGTGCCACGCTATCATTGGACTTATGATGGTGATCTCTATGGCTTGATGTATGAAGCTACGGATATGGAAGGAATGGATATCTGGAATGCAAAGGCTCCTTATGGACTGGAGTTTATTGGCAACAAGTTCCTGCCCGGGCTCAAGGTAGTCGCAGGGCCGGAGATCTATTGGGGAGCCAATCCCAAGGCAATGCTCAAATACAATTGGACTGCCGGACCGCTCAAGCTGTCCTTTGTCCATGCGGAGGATTTTGCCCGTGCCAAAGCATCCACTACAGCCACTGAGGCTACTTCCAGGCCTACCAGACAGAGCTCGCTATCCCTGGAGACACGCCTGATTCCACGCAGTCTGTTGCAGATGGCGTATCTCTTCAGCGGTAGTGAAAAGCTGGATGAGACCTTCTATTATTATGAAAATAATACCGTCTATCAAGATAAGATCGAGCTGATGGATACTCAGGGCTTTAGAGCCAAGCTTACGGTCGATGGTCCTTCCGGCAGCAAGATCGATGCCGGGATCAACTATGCAGGTCTGGTCGCGGATGGCGGCAGTCCCTTAAGAGAATTCAATACTACGATGCCATATTCCTCCCTTGGCAACAAGCTTGAATTTGAAGGCGGACTCCTGGTGCCGCTGGGAAATCTCTGGCTCCTGCCCAGAGCTCTGTATAGAACCAATCTCTTGGATGCTACACCGGCTCTTGCACCGGATATCGACGGGACAGGACTCTTCCCGGGATTGAGCCCGCGTAACCGGGATCGTGATCCCTTTGCGGTATTGGATAACCGTCAGGCTCTCTCTGCAGAGCTCTTCCTTACCTGGGATCCCACTCCCGCCAGTTTCTTCTATGCCTGGGACAGTGACGTACGAGAGGATGCACCTTTTGCCTATAGCATAGGAGGTAACTTCACCAGGTATGAGACTGCCACCGATGCCAATCTCTTCTACTATCAGGAAGGGGCTACCAATGCACCTTTTGGCAGTGGATTACCAGCGGCGGATGTATGGCTTGCCAAGGGACGTTTCATCATGAATCCCTCGCCTGATCTCAAGATTATCGCCAACCTGGAAGCAGGTAGTCAGCAAGCTTCCGGCAATCCCGATGGATATCTCGCAGAGTATCTTTCTCTGGCTACAGACCTTGTGATCAACCGCAAGCACCTCATATCAGCCTATGCCAAGAAAGACGCCTGGGGACCCCTGGATTGGTATCGCCAGTTCAATATCACCTTCCCCTACCAGTTTATGCTGGATTATTCAATCCTGATAGACAACTTCCTGAGTAAAACAGGCTCCAGCCGCCTGGGCTTCAGGGCTCTGTTTAGAACCCTGGATGAAAACTCTCCCACCAATGAAGGAGCGGAACTTATGCATGACTATGAGTTTCAATCCGGTCTATACTTCAGATACAAGTTTTAAAGGAGCATCCAATGAAAAAGATATTAGTACTAATACTCAGCCTGAGCTTGTTTCTGATAGTGGGTTGCGACCGTAAAACAGGAACAGAGCTTGTCTCGATAGATCTTCCTACTGATTACAGCTTGGAGCTCTACACGCCGGGTGTGGGTATCCATCCCAATGACAGCGTGCTCAGAGATCCCGCCAATCCCTTTGCCGATGCGGCAATCAGTATGGAAAACGTGTGGGATTTAAACGATAGTTGTCCCTCTGCCAAGAGCCGCTTTTACCTCTGGGCTTCAGCTCTTACCAGCTACCCCATGGGAGAATACCAGTTCTTTACTGCTAAAGCTCTGCACGAGCTTTACACAGCAGGTGGCAGTATCAACGCCAGGGAACAAGCCAAGAAAGCATATAGAGCCACCTTGGATTTCTTCTTTGACGATGTTACCTGGTGGAAGGCAGATTGGATCCAAGAGGAAACTTACTATGCAGTCCTGATCAGAAACCTTGTGGGACAGAGCATGTATGATCCCTCCGAGATGAATCTGCTGCCTCTCTACACTGATCCCGTGCTCGCTCTGGCAGATCTCAGCGAGTGGGGTTATGTGTGGGATTTTGAGACCCAAACCATGTACAAGAGAAACTAAGGGCAGTCTGATCTGCACCTTGGTTCATATATTGATCGGGTGGCCGGCCTCAGTCGCCAAAACGGTAGTCTGCCGACCACCCTCTCTATTTGAGAGGCAAAGCACCTGATGAGTACAAGCTGCTACTCATATACAAGAGCAAGGATGATCTTATGACAAGAGCCCATAGCTCCCTAATACTGCTGATACTGGCTATCACTCTGCTTGCCGGCAGTTTATCTGCACAGATTGGTGAACTGATCTGGCAGGAGGATTTTAACAGTCTGGATAACTGGATAGTCGAGACCGGTAACGGCTCCTGGGGCTGGGGCAATGGAGAGCTGCAGTATTACAAGCCAGAAAACCTCTCCATCCTTCCCATTCCGGGAGAGCCGGGAAACAACGCCCTGTGTATTACGGCCCGTCAAGAGAGCGGACCCGGTATCGTGGATCAATGGGGTAATCCCTTGCAATACACATCCGGAAGGCTAAACACCAAATCCAAGATATCCATCAAGTATGGCATGATCGAGACCCGGGTGAGAGTGCCAAACCTCAATCTGGGAGGTTGGCCTGCTGTTTGGATGCTGGGAACTGCCAACTATGCCTGGCCCCGCAAAGGCGAGATAGACATCATGGAGATGGGCTTTACCCAGGCTTTCCGCAATCTGCACGACACTCACAACGGTGGTAATGGACAAAACAACTCCACCGTAAACCAGATGGTGGCTGCAAACGCCCTCTTCTATTCTGAAGCCGCCATCAATCCGGATAACCCAAGCGGAGCAGCCAGCCTGGCTTGGGATCCTGAAGACATCTTTTGTCGTCCCTACTACAATTATGATAATCCTCTGAACGATCGTTTCCTGACCTACCGCTGCTATTGGGATGAGAATAACCTGCGTTTCACAGTGCTTGATGGTGCAAACGAATATGATCTCTTTAGCGAGCCATTCACGATCGACGATGAGTCCGACGAGTTTCGCCATCCCTTCCATCTGGTAGCAAATCTGGCAATCGGCGGTGCTCTTACCGATGCTTACAATCTGGGAGATCCCGGCAGCGGACTGCCTGTCAGCCTGCCCTTACCCGCCAATATGTACATTGATTATGTCAAGGTCCATCGCTGGAACAATATGGGCACAGTGAGGGTCGGTCCTCCCGATTTTGAATCCGGCACCTATGGAATCTTTACCGATGAAACAGCGGTTACCGGCGGCTTGATACCCGGAGAGGATGCACATATCTATGTCTGGGAGGGAACTCTCACCGATGGAACCATCCCCCCTTACGAGGGAGAAAACGGCATCTCCTGGGTCACCACCGGATTGGGCTGGTTTGGAGCAGGCATTATGTCCATCCAACCGGTCAATCTCTTCAATTTTGGCGATGGCTTCCTGAAGTTTCGCATCAAGATTCCCGCCAACATCACTTTCAAGATCGGAGTTATAGACGCCTGGGGTAACCAAAACTACGTGAGTTTCCCTGCCAATCAGACCACCCACGGTCTTATCCGCAATGGAGAATGGGCTCAGGCAGCCATTCCCGTCTCGATTCTGAGGGGAGAACTGATCGATCTGCGCATGCTCAGCTATGAATTTGTGATCCTGGAAGAGCAAGGTGCACAGTGCCAATTTGCCATAGACGACATCTATTGGGAAGGCGGAGGCACTGCCAACGATGAGGATATCCTTACCCCAGCGGGATTTAAGCTAATGCCCAATTATCCTAATCCCTTCAATCCCACCACCACCTTTAGCTTCAAGCTGGAAACAGCATCAGAGCTTTCTTTGGAAATTTCCAATCTCAAGGGACAAAGAATCAAGCTCCTCGCCAGCGGAAACTATGCCCCCGGAGATCATTCCATCATTTGGGACGGAACCGATTCCGCCGGACGAGTCCTACCCTCCGGAATCTACTTTTACAGGCTAAACACCTCCCACGGCTCTGAGATGCGCAAGTGCATTCTCTTGAAGTAAGATGAAGCCCATCATAGCAATCCTGTTTCTGCTGCTTTGCCTGATCTCCGGCTTGGATGCCGCCTGCGCTCTGGCAAATCCCAGCTTCGAAGTCCCCGGAACCGGTGCAGGAGTGTTCAGGGGCTGGGAGCAATTTGGCCAGTTTGGCTCATCCTCAAACGCCGTACATGGTTTCTCCGCTGCCGCTCTCTACGGCCAAAACAACGGCAGCATAAATGTCTCTGGATATTGGCAGGAACTGTTCTCATCGCCCAACGAGCAGTGGAAAATCAACGGATATGTACTGATTCCCGCCTCAAACCCGCTTCAGGGCGGCAATCAAGCTCTGGTCAATATTGAGTGGCGCTCCGCTTCAGGCGGGATGATCAGCTATCAAAGCTTCAATGTGGCAGATGCTAATACCCAAGCCGGGCAATACATCCGCTTTGAGAGAGTCTCCTATCCCGCACCTGCCGGAACTGTCGCTATGCGCTTGGTTGTTGGTGTCTTGCAGGGAGCTCAGGATCCCATCCCCACCGCCATCTTCGACCAAATCACCTGCTACAGCCAGAACTACCCCACTATCGATGATGTGCAGTGGAACGATTTTCCCGGCGGACGCAGCATCGATTGGTCTGGCCGCACCTGGCGCGTCAAGGGTCCCGGCCATTATGGACCGGGTCCCAATAACTTCAGTGATTCTGCCGCAAGTGTCTGGGTCGATGTTGAAGACCGCCTCCATATGACCATCCGGCAGATAGACAGCGCTTGGAACAGCACCGAAGTAGTGCTGGTCGATACTCTGGGCTATGGAGATTATATCTTTACAACTTTCGGAGCGGTAAATCAGATAGCGGATAACGCGGTGCTGGGTTTGTTTCTCTGGCAATACAGCACCTGTTGGGATGCAGCAGACGCTTGGTGGAATCCCTACAACGAATTTGACATTGAATACAGCCGTTGGGGCAATCCGGGCAACCAGTTCGGGCAGTATGTCGCGCAACCCTGGGATTGGCCAGGCAATATCTTCCGCTATGATGCAGCTTTTGCCGCGTCTGAGATCACCAGCCATGCCATCCGCTGGCTGCCAAACAGGGTGGAAGGACGAGCCTGGCGCGGAGGTCCTGCCGATGAAGCAAGCTCTGCCCAGATCAGTTCCTGGATCTATACCGGACCCCATATTCCCCGGCCGGAACAGCCCAGAGTACATATCAATCTCTGGTACTTTGGCTCACCCCCGCCCTCCACGCAGGAAGTGGTGCTTCCCGCCTTTACATTTGTGCCTCAAGGAGGCGGACTGGATAGCAATGATGATCTGTCGCAACCTCCGGCGATCGCCCTGGCACAAAACTATCCCAATCCCTTCAATCCCGCAACCAGCATCAGTTTTACACTCGATCAGGATGCGATGGTCAAGCTGGATATCTTTGATTTGAGAGGCAGATTGCTCCATAGTCTTGTGGATGAATTCAAGCCAACCGGTACTCACACAGTGGAATGGAATGCCGGCTCACTACCCAGCGGAATCTACTTTTGCCGGCTGCAAAGCGGATCCCGGACTGCTACGCGCAAGATGATCCTGATGAAATAGCCCTTTGTGCAACCCTCGCTTCCCCTTAGGATTATGCCACGATAATAAGATGCTGCAGCCGCGATCATGCCGCGTTCGCGGCTATACCGCGGCATGATCGCGGCAGGAGCGCGGCAGTAGCTAATAGGAAACCAAGACGGATTAACTCAGCTCTGGAAGTTCGTAGGGCTCTTTCAAGAAGGCAAATCTGAGAAACTTGTGAGAGATGGCGCGCTGAGGGCAGATCCACCAGCAACGCAGACAAAGCAGGCATTTATCTCCAAAGACCAATTTCCCTTCCTCAATCCGGATGTTTTCCGCAGGACATTTTGCGGCGCAGAGTCCGCAGAGATTGCAATCACCGGTGGCATACCAACGTGCAGAACTTTGCTTTGCTCCGTGCTTTTCGAGACGCGAAAAGGCGTAACACAAGCCGACCATGGGAGCTTCCCTGATCCTGTGTTTCCGGCCGGAAAGGATGTCCTGTGCGGTCACGGCTGCCAAGGCACTGCATCTGTTGTATCGAGCAAGCACCTTCTCCGGCTTTGCCGTTCCAAAGGCATTGGGCGGCATTTCGAAAAGCTGCTCATAGACCAGTTTCCAGCCCAGCATAGCCAGGTGATGCCTGATTAGGCGGGTAGAACCGGCACGGATGAAAGCGCTGCCTGCGGTTTTGAAGAGGAAGTAGTTTTGGGTCTTCTGGGGAAGCAGCTTCAGAAAATCATATACGATTTGGGGTGCGTCCATGGCGTGGACTGGGAAGCCTATCCCCACCAGATCGACCTCGCTGAGATCGAGCTCAAGCCTTTGTAAACAATAATCTTCCATGGCAACGATCCGGCAATCGGCTCCGCCTGAGATGAATTCATTTTGCATGAGATCGGAAATCCGTTTCGTGTTTCCGGTGCCGCTAAAGTAAACGATTAGTATCCGCATCTTAGTCCCTGCCTTTCTTTTACTTACGTGTAATATCCTATCGATAGGGCACTATGGAGCTTGATGGCTGCAATTGTCAAGGATTCGCTGAGGGTGGGGATTAAGCTCTTTTAATTGCCAGGGCGTGACGCCAGCCCCGGCTGCTGAGCAGGATGGCATCCTGTTGGCAGGAAAGCAGGATCTGCCGGCAGACCAGTGCCGCGGGAAGGACGAGCGTATGCCTGCCCGGCTGCATTCCGGGTAAACTGATGATTTCCGGGAGTGTGAGTGATGAGAGCAATCTGATCAGCATATTGAGCGTGTCCATAGAGAGGACGGAGCCGTGGATTTGGGATTCGTTCCACTCTCCCAGTTCAAGCGCTTTGAGACAGAGTACAGTGCCTCCCACGCCAACTATGGAAGAGCAGTTTTTACCATCCAGAATGGGACTGATTTGGGTTTGCAGATAGTCAAGCAAAGCCTCTATAGCTTCCGGAGCAGCCGGATATGTCTCGCCCAGCATTTCCTCCAAAGCCAGCGCGCCCCAGCTAAAGCTATGCACAAAAGTGGGCTGGATATTGTCGCCGAGACTTAGCTCGAGGCTGCCGCCGCCCAGATCAAAGCATAAGACAGGATATTCGGTCGCTAATGAAGAAGCAGTCTGATAGGATAGAATGGCTTCATCTGCTGCACTCAGGATCTTGATGGGATAAGGCTCCAACTCTTTCCACCGGGAGATGAATTGATCGGCATTGCTGGCTTTCCGCAGTGCTCCTGTGGCATATAGCTCGATATTTGCAGCCTGCATATCGAGGCACTCTTGCACGGCATTATGCAACAGCTCAAGATTGCGTAGTATTGCGGCTTGGGAGAGTTCTCCGCTCTTGCTTTGCCCTCTTGCAAGATGCCCGATAACGCCGGATTGAAAGATGATCCCACCGTTATCGGGCTCAAAGATTAGTGTCTTGATGGAGTTACTGCCAATATCGATAATAGCTTTGCGCCTTACCAAGACAGACTTCCTCCTCCTTCCACGTCAAAGAGATTGGTCTTGAAACGCCATCTTTGGCTTATGTTGTTGAAGTACATCTCGTGGCGGATGGGCCCTGAATACCAGAAGTCAACCGTCCTTTCGGATGAGGCTCTCAGCTCTCTCTGCCAGGCTTTGACTGTCTCGTTGTAATCGAGCTGGCTTTGATTGAACTTTTGGATAAAGGCCTGGGTAAAGGTGCTGCGCTCGGGATTGAGCTCTCCGATCGTGCGGAAAGGCTTGACGCTCATCAATACTGAGACGCTGCAATCCGAAACCGTCATATATTCAAAGAAGGTGGTGGATTTGGGGCTGGAGGGAAGCCAGTTGTGCCCTGCCTCGAGGATGATGACTGCGCTGCGGGCTTTTCCCAGCTTCTCGATCAGGGTGCGGACGCTGTAAGAACTGCGGGCAAAGACCTGACGGGTCTGCATATTGACGCCGGCAGGAACAAGATAGTTGATACCGTTTTCGTTTGTGCCGTGTCCGCTGTAATAAAAAACGACCTCATCCTCCGGAGTGATGGACATTTCCAGGCTGTCTAACAGGGCAGTCATCTGCCGTAGGTTGAGATTCTGTCTTGCTCTTACTGAAAAGCCCCAGCCTCCGAGGGCATTTTCCATATCAACGGCATCGTTTACCGGGCTGGAAAGAGTCATTCCGTCGTAAGCCGAATTGCTGATCACCAGGGCTTTGCGCTCTGCAAAGAGCCCCAGGCTCATCAGCAGGATCATACCTATCACCAAGAATCTTTTCATCTCGTACTCCAATCTGATCTTTTACAATTCATTACTGCTTGGCTAAGGCTTTACTGTCAACAAAAATATGCTTGGCAGAGCTTTGTGCAAGGTTTTTTGGACTCCAGATATCCGGAACCCTTATCTTTCAGGTATGATCTTCGGGATCGAGCAAGACCCCGGCGCGTGAAATCTTGGGCACGGAGCAGGCTGAGCTGTTGAAACAGCAGGGTCTCTTCATACCCTTAAGGAGTTTATTCACAGTAGTTTCGATTCGCTTGGCACGGGTCTTCTCATTGCCTGTGGAACTGATCCAGCGAATCCACTCCCAGCGAGCTTTCACTGTGAGGCTCTGCCACTGCTCATAACACAGCGAATCACTTCCCAAGGCACTCTCCAGATCAGGTGGCAGAACCGGCTCCGGCCATACAGACATCTGAGCAAAGACCAGATGAACAGTGTCTCCGGATTGCAAACCTGAATCAATGAACTCTTTCGGAACCCGAAACCAATGACAACCCTTGCCATCCGGTTCGAGGGGCACCTCAATTGCTTTTCCATCGAGCTTCCCGGAGATCATCAGCATCCCCCTGGATGACAGGCTTTTGCTGGTTGCTTCCGGTATTCTGGCAATCAGCCATCCGCCAATGCTTACGATCTTCACATCACAATTCAGTACCATCATCTTATGTCCCGGCATTCACTGCGTATCTTAATTTTGCTTTTGTGGCAGGAACTTTTACTTACTCATCTGAAGTGGCGTGCAGCACTTCCTGGATGGAGGTAAAGCCGGCGCGAATGCGTTCCAGTCCTGATTCCCGCATGGTGAGCATGCCATGTTTTTGGGCCAGTTTGCGGATCTTTTCCTCGTCGATGTTATTCTGGGCATCAATGATCATCTGACGGATTTCCGGGTACATATAAAGAGCTTCCACAAGGCAAATTCTGCCCTTGTAGCCATCCAGGCAGTGGGAGCAACCCACCGGGCCGTAGATGTGTCCGGAATCGAGATCTGCCTGGCTGAGTCCCAGGGACAGCGCTACGGAATGCATGGACGGATCCAGCGGGGCTTTACACTTATCGCAGAGCTTGCGGACCAGTCGCTGGGCTACGATGATATTGAGGGAATAAGCCAGCAAAAATGGCTCAATGCCCATTTTGTAAAGCCTGGTAATGGCAGAGGAGGCATTGTTGGTATGCAGGGTGGTGAGAGTAAGGTGTCCGGTATTGGCAAGTTTGACGGCAATGTCTGCCGTGATCTTATCTCTGATCTCTCCCACCATCACGATATCCGGATCATGTCTCAGAATCGAGCGCATTGCCTCATCAAAGCTCATATTGTGGCCTATCTTGAGCTGGCGTGCCCCATCGATCACATATTCCACCGGGTCTTCGCAGGTAAGCACATTCAGGGAGGGATTGATCACCTGTTTTATTGCGGCATAGAGAGTGGTGCTTTTACCGGTTCCCGTGGGTCCTGTAACGATGATGATGCCACGATAAGCATTCAGAGCTTTTAGAAATTCCTCTTCCGCCTGGGGCAGGAAGCCAAGCTGGTGAAAGTCCTCGATCACTTTACGATCGTCGATAATGCGGATCACGATGCTTTCAAAACGACGGTCGAACTCTCTGGAAACCATCGGCAAGACAGATACTCTGAAGCGGATCAGGTGACCATCCACCATCTTTTGGGAATATCCATCCTGTGGTTTATCCTGGATAAAACGGTCCACTCCTTTACTGCGGTCTTTGATCACCGCCGCGATGGCCTCTTCGGGAGTGTTCTCGCGCCTCATCCACAGCCTTAGCCTGCCATCAACGCGGATGTAAATCTCCACGCTGCGCTTGCCACCCGGGATGATGTGGATGTCCGAGGCGTCATTGCGAACGGCATCCACCAGCACGTTGTCGATCAATTCCTGTAAAAAGCCCTTGTTGATCTCCTCTTCGATAGCTTGATTGTCTATCTGAGATTCCGGCTTGGGGATGTCCAGGATGGTGTTTTCGCTCCTGCGGATGATCTGGCAAAACTCTATGGGCAGCTTGGATTTCTCTATCAGGCGGTCGATAATGTGCTGTGGAGCCCAACTGATCTCAATGGTCTTGAAGGGAAGATTCTCTTCCAGAGCGCGAACCAATGGATTGGTAGTGTCCGAAACCAGGATCTGCACCACGTCCTGAGTTTTCCCCACCAGTTTATAGGGGAGTATCTTGGCATCCAAGAGCTGGGTGAGGTAGCCGGGATCCAGTCTTTCGTGCAGGAATTTGATCTGACAGAGCTGATTTTTGTCCAGAGCTTCGGGATTGATGGTTACTTCGCCAAAGGCATAGTATTTAGCAACAGCGCGATGCACCTCATCCGGATCGTAATCATGGTCGCTGATCAGGATTCTTGCCAAGGCAGCGGGGGAGTTTTCGCCATAGGATTCGAGCTTGGCCATCGCCTCATTGAGGGTATCAGGATCAAAGCTGGCCATATTTTTGATATGCTTGCAGAATCTTTGTAAGCTGTTCATTTTCATAGTAGTTTTCCTTTATGAAGAAAGAGCGTTTTGCGAACTGGATTCAGTACCTCACTGGGCCTGACGGCCTTTTGCAGTGACCAATCCGAATTAGACACACACCTCGCATGAGCTTTGACAACCTTCCGAGATGTCTCTGCCACGAGTTAACGCTGTTTTGCTATATTCTACTTGATGTAAAGCATACGCGCAAGCCCTATCTTTAGCTTGGCCATCAGGATAGGTGTGATCCATTGTGAACTGCTTGAGCAGGGACTAATCACTAGATTTTTATTGACGGCAATTGAGATATGTACATAATACTCACAGATGATATTGTTCGGCATATAGAGCCTTGTATCTCTGTTAGTTAGGCTTGTAGGCCGTGAGGAGTAAATATGAGATATCTGTTATTGGTTCTGATTCTTGTTTCGTGCGTGGCACTGTCCGGTGTGGATTTGGTTTCAGCGGATTTTGCCAGTGCACTACCTGCAGGCTGGACACAAATGGGTTCCACCAGCACGCATTGGGTACATAGCGCCACCAATAATGCGGGCGGAACAGCGGGCGAACTGGGCTTCACCTGGAGTCCATCGGAGAATGGCACCTTCCGCTTTGTCTCTCCCGCATTTAACACCACTATGGCTCACGATATGACCCTGTCGTTCAAACAAGCCATAGATTGGTATGCAAATTCCTTTACACTTTCGGTTCAGATTTCCACAAATCTAACTACCTGGAATACGATCTGGAGCTCCAATGTCGTTGCCGATGTGGCAGCTCAGACGGTTAATGTCCAAGCTCCATGGAATTGGGGAAATTCCAGCACTACCTATCTTGCCTTTGTCTATTCTGGCAATACCTACAACATCAACAACTGGTGGATTGACAACGTCTCATTGTCTTATACAAATACGTTGGGAACAGGTACCTGGTCTGCCGCGACTTACTATCCGACAGGTGATCTGATCGTCCCCAATGGACAGACTCTTACGATCCAACCGGGCGTGACAATCAATATGGCCGGCAATTCGATCCTCTCTGTACAGGGAAGCTTGAAAGCTCTGGGCACCGGAACCCAAAAGATCAACATAACCACTACGGGTGCGACAACCACATGGGCGGGTATTGATATCCAGAATGTGGCGGCTGCCAATGACTCCACTATCTTGGATTGGTGCGTGATCCAGCGTAGCATAGATTCAGGAGTGGAGATAGTCAGCAGCCCCAAAATCAGGATCAGCAACTGCGAGATCAAAAACTGCAGCGTTACCGGAACCGGCGGAGCAATCCGTGCAGTGGTATCAAATATCGAGGTGAAGGGATGCTTTATCCAGGCAAACAGCTCAACCCAGGATGGATCGGCTGTGTGTATCGAAAGCAGTAGCCCCAGATTCCATCACAACAGGATACTGCTGAATAACCTTACTGTCTCCGCACAGCATGGAGCACTTACTTTCAAGAACTGCGATCTGAACAACGTTACAGATAATATTGTGGTCAACAATAGCTTCAATGGTACAGGCGCAGCCATCTATCTCTACAACTGCAGCGGGTCGTTCAAGCGTCACCTGGTGGCAAACAACAGCTCGATAGGCATATGGGTAAACAACAGCATCAGCAGCAACTGGATGGAGATAGATCACGTCGACATTGTAAACAATGGCTATACCGGGTTTTTGATGAATGGCTATGTGCGGCTGAAGAACAGCATAATATGGGGAAACAGCTCTTCAGATGAGATCAACAACATGGGTCCATCAAACAGATTACAGGTCTCATACTGCTGCGTGAGAAACGGGGCAGCAGGTATAGTTGGTGAGGATCCGCTGTATTTCCTAAACAATATCAGCTCCAATCCCCTCTTTGTCAATCCCACGGAAAGCTATGGAACAGGTTACGATGCCTACAGTGCAAACTGGCGCTTGCAAGACCTCTCCCCTTGCATTGATGCGGGAGATGGCACCACGGGTGAATATGATCTTGATTTCAGCCCTCCCGATATCGGGCTCTATTCCAGAAAGCTAAAGCCTACTATCTACAGCGCTGCAGACCTTTACCCGGATCAAGGCCACCAGATAGATCTGCGTTGGTATCCTAATGAGAAGGATACCAGCTGGGATCCCAGCGCATGGTATCACGTGTTCAGATGGTCCGATGACCGCGTTGAACTCAGTGAAGATGCTCTGGTCGTTTCCGATCCCAGAGAGATTTCTCCCGATCTGGCGGCTTCAAACAGCAAGATTTACTGGATTCACAACAATCGTATCCTGACTTATCTGGGGCAGGTGAAAGCTATGAACAGGAATGCCTATAGCTTGATTGTGCCGACCATTCAGGATTCTTCCGCCACCGGGCTGCATGAGGAAGTCTTTGTCGTAACCTATTTTGACACTACCTATTACTGGGATTCCATCGGTATGGCCGGTTATTCCGTGGATAATATCCCGCCTATGACACCTCAAAACGCAGTACTTAGCAGAATCTCTCCCACAAACTTCAGGCTGGACTGGAATGAAGTAACCGAAGGCACCTGGCAGGGCAATTCCTACCCTGAAACCAATCCCATCACCTATCTGATCTATGCATCTGACAATCCTGAATTTATCCCGGGACCACAGAACTTCCTGATGCAGACTTCGGAACCAAGCGTGATCCTGAACAGCCCCGGAGCCTTGCGCAAGTTCTATCGGATTATCGCCAGCGATTCACAGTAGAATCAGCTCTCTGGCAGCTTTTCAAGCGGTGAGCATCAGGTTTCACCGCTTGTTTTCTATGCTTCAATTTGGTTTACATTAAGGTTTTCTTATCTTATAAATAAGGCAATTGACCAACACAGATAATATGGAGAGACTAATGGAGACAGCTAAAGCGCTATACGAAATAAAGGTAAAGAACATCATGGGCATCGAGCAGAGCTTGAGGGATTACAAGGGAAAAGTCCTCCTGATCGTCAATACAGCCAGTAAATGCGGTTTTACCAAACAGTATGACGGCCTTCAGAGGCTTTATGACAAGTACAAAGACCGTGGGCTGGAGATTCTGGGCTTCCCGGCAAACAACTTTATGTATCAGGAACCCGGCAACGATGAGACTATCCTCAATTTCTGCAGAGTCAATTTCGGTGTGAACTTCCCTCTCTTTTCCAAGATATCAGTTCGCGGCAAAAACATCGACCCTCTCTACAAATACCTCACAGACAAGGAAACCAATCCCAAGTTTGGCGGCAAGATTACCTGGAACTTCAACAAATTCCTGATCTCCCGCGATGGCGAGATCATAGATCGCTTTGATTCCAAGACCGAGCCGGAAGATCCCAAGGTAATCTCAGCCCTGGAACAAGCTCTGGCTTAGAGCAATCACAAATCATGACAGGTGGGGATAATGAAGATAAAGTATCTGAATAGCAGTAGGCTTTACCGGGCTCTGGCTGCTGGCGGAAAAGCCGTGATAGCCAGCCAGGATTACCTGAACAAGATCAATGTATTCCCGGTTGCAGATGCGGATACAGGCATCAATCTCTCGATGACTATGAAGGCTGTCTTGCAGGGCAGGAGCCAAACCAAGAGCCTCTCCGGCAGCTTGCGCAGCATGGCGGATTCTGCCTTGAGCGGTGCCAGAGGTAATTCCGGCATCATCTTTGCCCAATATCTGCATGGGCTCAGCCGCGAGATCCCCGCCCGGGACGAGCTTGAGCTCAACAGCTTTGCCTCCGCAGCTCTCAAAGCGGTTGACCACCTTTATCAATCCCTGATGAATCCGGTCGAAGGCACGATGCTCACCATCATCCGCCGTTGGGCAGAGAGCCTCAAATCTGCCAGCGAGAAGACCGGTGACTACCTGCAAGCTCTTCTGCATGCCCAAGATACCGCCAGACAAGCTCTGCAGGAGACTCCGCACCAACTCAAAGTCCTAAAGGATGCGGGAGTCGTCGATGCCGGCGCTTACGGCATTGTGCGCTTTCTCGAGGGTGTCGTGGATTACATCCAAAAGGGCTCCCTCCGGGAGCATATCTCCGAGACAATCGCTTCCATAGAAATGCCTGCAATCGAGGATCACAGCGGTGCTCCCACCACTTTCCGCTATTGCACGGAAGCCATCCTGAGCGGAGTCAAAGCCGATGTCCGGGAACTCAAAAGCTTGATCGGTAATCTGGGAGATTCCATCATCCTGGCTGGCGGACCGGACAAGTATCACCTGCATATTCATACCAATCAACCGGATCTGGTCTTTGACAAGCTCTTTGATCTGGCAGAAGTCAGCAGCCCCAAGGTTGACGATATGCTGCGCCAATACCAGATCAGCCACGAACGTAAGTTCCCAATCGGCTTGATCACCGATACAGCCTGCGATCTTCCGCAGGAAATTGCAGATCACTACCAGATCGTCCAAATCCCCTTTGGAATTAGCTTTGGAGAGAGATTCTATCTTGATAAACATACCATCCAGGCCAAGCAGTTTTACCGTCTTTTGAGCACTTACCACCAGCATCCCGTAAGTTCCCAGCCTGCTCCCGCCTTGATCCAAAACCTCTTGGAATTCACTGCTATGAATTATGACAAAGTGATTGCCCTGCATATATCGGACAAACTAAGCGGTGCGTATCAGAGCAGTTCGCAGGTCGCTGCCAGGCTCGCTCCCGGCAAACTCGGAGTGATAGATTCCAAGCAGCTTTCCGTGACGGAAGGGCTCGTGACCCTTAGAATCGCCCGGGCAATCGAGGCCGGAATGAGCTTTGAAGAGATCATGGAATCCTCCAAACAGTGGACTCGCAATACCAAGATTTACACTGATATCAACACCTTGAAGTATATGGTGCGGGGTGGCAGAGTACCTCCCCTGGCCGGCTTTATCGCCGATCTGCTCAATCTCAAGCCCATCGTTTCCCTCGATGCTGAAGGAAAAGCCCAAGTCTATGGCAAGAGTCTGAGCCGTAAACGTAATATGGATAAGATTATTGCATTCATCGGAAAGGAGCTTCAAACCCGCAAGATCTGGGAATACGCAATCGTTCACGCCGAGGCGGAAGACCGTGCCCAAAGCTATGCTCACAAGTTGACCCAAATTACCGGTAAAAAACCTGCTTATATTATGCCGCTCTCTCCGGTCGTGGGCGTCCACAACGGCATCGGAGCAGTCGGAATAGGAGTATCTTATGACCCAGCTTGAGATTTTTGGCCTCTCGGCCCTCGCCATTCTCGCTTACAAGAACCTGCTCTTTCTCTTGGCAATCACGCTCAAAAAGAACGATATCGTAGATGTTGCCTGGGGATTGGGCTTTGTGATGATCGCAATCTTGACCCAAATCCTGATGCCGGAGCAAGGCTTGAGGCGTAATATCCTAAGCCTCTTGGTCCTGCTTTGGGGCTTGCGTCTGGCGATTTATATCTTTATCCGCAACCGGGGTCGCCAGGAAGACTTCCGCTATGCTCAGTGGCGCAGGGATTGGGGCAAAAACTGGATGCTCAGAAGCTGGCTCCAGGTCTTTATGCTGCAAGGCTTTTTTATGTTTGTGATCAGCTATCCTCTGATGTTGAAAGGTGAATGGCTCAATGAAAGCATCGCACTCCCGGATATTCTGGGCATCACAATCTGGCTGATCGGCTTCTTCTTTGAAGCGGTCGGAGACGCTCAAATGAGACGCTTCAAGCTCAATCCGGCAAACCGCGGCAAGATCATGACCAGCGGACTCTGGCGCTATACGCGTCACCCCAATTACTTCGGTGAAGCCACCATGTGGTGGGGTATCTTTGTCATTATGCTCAGTCATCCCGCCTGGGGCTTAACGGTGATCAGCCCTCTCACGATTACCTGGCTCCTGACCAAGGTCTCGGGTGTGCCTATGCTGGAAAAGAAGTACATAGACAATCCGGACTATGCGGAGTATATTCGCAAAACCAGCCCCTACTTTCCCAGAAAACCAAAGCCCTGAGCGATGCTGCTGCTGTGGATATTACTGCCGCTTTATATCCTGCTTAATCTGCTCGATGCGATCAGCACTTGGCTGGTCGTAAAGCCCGATAAATACGCTCAGGAGATCAATCCCCTCGCCAGATGGCTCTTTATCAGGCTGGGCTTGTTCCGGGGCTTGCTGGTGGCAGAAACGCTGAATCTGGGGATTTTCACCCCTCTCATCATCATCCTGGCAGCCTTTTTCCCGGTGCTTGCCACCATTCTTTTAGCGATGGCAGTAGCAGTTTACGCAGTAATCGTAGTGAATAACTTCCGGGTGTGGCATAGACAAAAAGCGAAACAAAGCGCTATAGGCCAATAGCAAATTCCTCTTCCCCTCAACGCCTCTGTTTGAGAAACAACCCATTTCTCCCCTCTTGGATACTGCCGCGCTCCTGCCGCGATGATGCCGCGATGATGCCGCGATTCCTGGGTGAACGCCCAGGGATCGCCCAAGGATTGCCCATGTATTGCCTGAGTGCCCAAAGAGAGGAATATTGCTTGACAGGGCTGTGATTGTCCGTTTACTTGAAGCCAGATTGATTCTGGGGGTAAGTCCCTCGATAGGAGTATCTGAATGAATAGGTTATTATGTTTTTGTTTGGTGGTTTTACTGCTGATAGGAATGCTGTCCGGATGCAAGGCAAAACAAGAGGAAAGGGTATTGGACGAGACTTCTCTGTTGGACCGCAAGGCGAGTAAGTTCAGCAGCAGCGAAGGCGGTATCGAGATCCAAGCATCATCCACAAATCCCAAGTATCCCCTTGCCAATCTGATGGATGGCAGGGATAATACGGCTTGGGTAGCGGGAAGGCAGGGCTCCGGAGCAGGAGAGTATCTGATGATTAGTTTCGCCAGTCCCAGGCAAGTCGGGGTGGTAAAGCTGGTGCCGGGATACAACAAAAGCAATGATATCTGGCTTGCCAACAACCGTTTGAAAGAAATTGAGCTGGAGTTTTCGGATGGTAGCACTCAAAGAGCCGAATTTGACGGCGAGCAGCGCAGTCACAGGATCAATATCGGAAAAACCGGCCTGCAATGGATCCGCATAAACATCCTTCAGACCTTTCCGGGAGAGCGTTGGGCGGATACCTGCATCTCCGAACTGGCTTTTGAATAGATATCCAATGCCGGGCAGTGTGTGTAAATGCTATCAACAAGTGCTGTTCAGTTGATGAGTAAACGGGGAATTTCTGCTTGACAGAATATTTATTGTAAAGCAACTTGTAAAAAAATAACTGCCGGTCTCTGTTGGCTGATCCCGGCAGGAATAAATCTGTGGAGCTGCTATGATTCAAAGTGTGTCTTTGCCGGCTTTTTGGTTTTCGGCTGAAGTGAAGCACGCCCAAGCTCCAGCAATCAATTACGTTTTCATCATCACATCCAAGGAGCGGATCAATGATAACCTGTCAGTCTTGTAAAACAATCAATCCGGACAATCTTTCCTTTTGCAAATCCTGCGGCAAACCCCTCAAGCACAGCTACAAGACCTGTCCCAACGGACATAATTACGATGCCAGCTACGAGCAATGCCCGCATTGCCCTTCAAACCGCGGACAAAGCACAGTTGTAGCGCCTCAGGCGGCTGGCACCGCCACTTATGACAAGACCAGAGTGATGGATTCACAAGGCAGTCCGGCTCAGCAATCTGCACAGCGTGAAAAGACTGTCATAATGGCTCCTCCCGGCCAAGCTAAACCAACCAATGATGCCAAAGCCTCGGTCAGGAAGCTTACGGGCTGGCTGGTGAGCTTTGACATAGAGCCTTCAGGTGTGGATTTCAGGCTGTATATGGGGCGGCACATCATCGGCAGATCCAGCCGTTGTGATATCGTGTTACAGGTCCCGGGAGTCTCCGAAGAACACGCCATACTGCTTAATAGAGATGGCAAATTCATCTTGCAGGACAATCTTTCTGCCAATGGGACCTTTGTAAATGGAGAGCTGATCGAAGATAAGATCACTCTCAAGGAAAATGACATCATTACGATCGCTAATATCAATCTCAAGATCAAGATGGCATAAGGAGTCTGTATGCGCAAGCTATTGATCTTCTTCTTTTTACTGCTTCCCCTATTGCTTACCTCCATCAGCATCCGGCATCTCAAGACCGATATGGAAAACTATCCCGTTATGAGCAGTTCGGTATTGCCTCTGGATAATTCACAGGAGGCCATCACGGAGCTCAAGCCGGAGAACTTTAAGATCAGCTTTGGCGGGGCGGACTATGACTCGCTCAAGGTAATCAGTTTTGAAGAAAGCGGTGCCGGGATGAGTATCCTGCTCTGTGTGGATGTATCGGGCTCGATGCGGGGAGAACCGCTGGAAAGCATCAAGCTGGCACTTTTGGGCTTTGTGGAAGATATGCGCCCAATCGATGAGATAGCGATCGCCGCCTTTGCCGGAGATTGGTCCCTGATCTCGGATTTTAGCCGGGAAACAGCCTATCTGAAAGCCAAGATAACCTCTTTGAGCGTAGCACCGGGCAATACAGCAATGTATTACGGAGCACACAAATCGCTGGAGCAATTCACCAAGACAGCCTCAAACAAGGCTCAGGTAATGATCCTGCTGGGAGATGGCAAGGATGAAAATCCCGTGGGATCTTATACCGAGGCAGGGGTAATCGACTATTCAAACAGCCTCTCCATTCCAATCTTTACGGTTGGATATACCGCTGTGGAAAAGCAGTATCTGCAATCTTTGGAGCATTTGGCGGATCGGACAGGCGGGCTGTATCAATATGCAAACAATCCAATCGAGCTCAAAAACCACTATGAGAAATTGCGCCGCATTCTGATGAATTCCAGTATCTTAAACTATTATGTTGTGGGAAAAGCAGGCGATGGACAAGCTTATCCTCTTTTGGTGGAGCTTTCCATCACCATGGGAAAGGCAAGTTTTGAAAAAGAATTAAAGACGCCTATGGGCAAACCTGCCTATGCCAAAGCCAAAGTAGAAAAGAAGAGCAATACCTTGCTCTATGTCCTGTTGGGATTGGCATTAGTTTTGGGAGCGGCAGTCATCCTGGTCTTGACCGGTAAGAAGAAAAAAGCCGGGAAGCAGCAACCGATTATTCCCCCTGCGGCACCTTACACGCCACCATCGCCCCCGCCCTATCGAGAGCCTGCTCCAAGAGAGCCCATAGCCCCTACAGAGCTACCCAAGCCTATCGCCCCGGAGCGGGATCGCACCGTGATTCTCTCCCGGGACAGCCAGCCTGCAGCAGGTGACAAGACCTCGCTGAAAATGGAGATACTGGTCGGGGCTGATCACGGCAAGATATTCAAGATCGATGCCAGCGGAGCTACAATTGGCAGAGCCTCGGACAATAGAATCGTATTGAGCGATGAAACAGTCTCCGGCCGCCATGCCAGGATCAGTCTGCAGGGATCGGACTTTGTGTTGGAAGAGGTTAATGCACGCAATGGAGTTTTTGTAAATGGCAACCGGATCACCCGGCACGTGATCGATGGCAATATCACCATTAGATTTGGGGCTGTGGAAGGCTCTATAATGATTATCCGGGAGTCTTGATGACAATAAAATCCTCTTATAGCTTTGGAAATCGCAGCGATATCGGAATGGTCCGGGATACAAATCAGGACTACTTTGGCAAATACAGCGGCGATTTTGGGCAATTGATCATCGTTTGCGATGGGATGGGCGGTTATGCCGGAGGTGAGATCGCCTCCCAGACTGCTGTGGAAGCGATAGCTAATCACTTTAACCGGCTGGGACATATGTTCGACGAAAAGTATGAGCTTAGCCAGAGCATCCTGCAGGCGCAAATGAAGATAGACGAGCAGAAACAGCTCAATCCTGATCTGCCGGATATGGGGACCACTGCAGTGGTGCTACTGATCAAGGGACAGAAGTATTGGTATGCCTGGGTGGGAGATAGCCGGCTCTACCTCGTAAGGGGAGATCGCATACAAAAGCTCAGCAAGGATCACTCCTATGTGCAGGGCTTGGTGGATCACGGGCTGATCACTGAAGACGAAGCCATCGATCATCCCCAGAGGAGCAGAATCACCAGAGCTCTGGGAGCCAAGGATTTTAGCCCGGATTGCCAGGGGCCATTTACCCTCTACAAAGGCGACAAACTGATGCTCTGCAGCGATGGGCTTTATGAATATTTCAAGGATAGCGAAATTCTGAGCTATATGAAGGGCGAACCGCAAGAGGCGTGCAATACAATGGTCGAGATCGCCAAACAGCGGGGTGGTGATGATAATATCACCATCCAGATCGTCAGGGCTGATACAGGAGATCTGCCTCCGAAAGCAGAGCCCAAGCAAGAGGATGGCAAGCCGGGACGGCTGGGGCTGGTCCTGCTGATCGTAAGCATCCTGCTCTTTCTGGTAGTAGCCGGGGCTTATATCTGGATGATCAAAGATTCAAACAAGCAACCCGAAGCGACCAAAACAATTATCAAGATTGAAGATAGCAAGTCTGAAGAAGACGGTGTCTCCAGCAAAGAAATTGAGCCCGTAGCAGCGGAAGAAACCAACGAGACTACGGATAATCCGACGATGAAACCGGACGAGACTGATGACTCTCCCTCTCAGGGAAGGCAGAGCATCGTACCGCAGAGAGGTGATTGATGAAAATTAAGCTATTACTGTTTATTCTATTGATTTGTAGCAGCTTGTGGGCTCAGGACATCCTGCTCGATCTATACAACGCAGGAGTGGAAATATCCCGGGAAATCGATAAGGCTGTGTTGGAAGCTACTGCTTTGACAGATGCCGAGGAGAATCAACTGGGAGCTCAGATCAGGACAGAGATCATCAAGACAGAACGCCCTTGCACTCACAGTCGTTTCCCGGTCAATGAGATCTTTCGCAAGGTAGTGGCAAATGCCTCACGCCAGGGACTCGATTGGGAATGCACGATTGTCTCAAATTCAGAATTCAACGCCTTTGCCATCGCCGGAGGCAAGGTCTTTATCAATAAAGGCTTGCTGGATGCTGTCGGTTCAGAAGCGGAGCTGGCCTTTGTGATCGGTCACGAGATAGCACATATAGACCTGAAGCACTGTGTTTATAAGATTCAGCACGGCGTTCGCGCCGGTCAGATCGATCCCAATCTTGGCGGGCTGGTGCAGATTGGCTACGACATCTATTCGCGTCCCTTTTCGCAGCCTCAGGAACAAGAGGCAGACGAACTGGGCTTTCGTCTGATGCGCAGGGCAGGTTACCCAAAGCAAGGTGCGCTGGATTTCTTTAGGAGGCTGGAGCAGTTTGAGCCCAAAATCGAGGATCCCACGATCAATGCAGTAAACGACTTTATCTCTACACATCCGACTGCACGCAGGCGTCTGGAACGTATGCAGCAACTGGATTGATAGATTATGCCAAAAATAAAGAGGTCTCTGGGGGCATTGGTAATCAGAACGCTGTTTGCGCTTGTCTTGCTGGCTGTAGGAGGATTTCTGGGGCTGGAAGCTCTGGAAGATATGGAACCGATCATTAGTTTTCAGAGTATCGATTGGTCCGGAAAAGAGCCTGTGATCTCTCTGAGGTTGATCTCAAATGGCGTCCTACCCTACAAGATACTGCCCTTTGACGCAGATCTTTATCTGGGTGAGGAACCGATCTTCCGGGCAAACAGCGAGCGAGAATATCGTGTATCCAAAGGCGATGATATTATTATAGAACTTACAGGCGAGATACTCAGGAGACCCAAGATCAGCGAACTCCTGACGCCCAATATGGTCTTGAAAGCACGCATCCCTGTGAGTTTAATGGGCATCAGAATCCACCGCGAGATGCAGAAAGAAGTCAATCTGGAGATGATCAGGAATGCTATGTCCTCATTGTAAACAGAACCTGGACGAAGACTCCCGCTTTTGCGGATTTTGCGGAAAGCCCGTTAGCAGCTCGCAATCGGACTCAAAGTACAGCTACAGTATCGGTCGAGCACCGGAGAATGATCTGGTCTTGGACAACGTCCGTGTATCTCGCAGCCATGCAAGGCTTTATCGCCAGGGTACCCAGTGGATCCTGGAAGATTTGGGGAGCAGAAATGGTACGCTGGTAAATGGCAAAGCTATCAGCAGGACTGCCATCAATCCGGAAGATTTGATAGTAATCGCAGGGCTTCCGCTGCGCCTCGGCGAGATTATCCGCCCTCAGGCACAGCAGCGTTGGAACGACAATCTGCGCTTTACTGCGCATAATCTGTGTTTCAAAGTGCAGGATAAGACCATTATAGACGACATCTCGCTCTGCTTTCAGCCGGGACAGTTTGTAGGCCTGGTAGGACCATCCGGCAGCGGTAAGACGACCCTGATGATGATGCTGAATGGCTATTTAACTCCCACAAGTGGGCTTACTATGCTCAATCGGCTCTCTGTCCACCATAATCCCACTGCCTTCCAAGGGCAGATAGGCTATGTTCCCCAGGACGATATCATTCACAGGGAACTCACAGTGGGAGAATCCCTTACTTATACCAGTAAACTGCGTTTGGGAGAGAGCCTTAGCCCGGATGAACGTGAAGCGCAAATCCAGAAGATCTTGCAATCGGTCAATATGACCTCATCCAGAGATGTCCTGATTGGATCTCCCGAGAAGAAAGGCATCAGCGGAGGACAGCGTAAGCGGGTCAATATGGCTCAGGAACTGATTACCGAGCCGCTCCTGTACTTTCTGGACGAACCAACCAGCGGCTTGGACCCCAGTACCGACCATGAAGTAATGATCCTGCTCAAAAGCACAGCAGATCGTGGACATATCGTGATCCTCACTACCCACAAGATTGACCAGCGAAACATCTCACTCTTTAGCCACTTATTGGTGCTGGGCCTTGGAGGTAAACTTGCTTATTATGGGCCTGCTTCAGAGGCTACTGCTTACTTCCATGTGAGTGAGCCCGATGATATCATCAAGTACCTTAAGGGCTGTCCCGAAGAGGAACCAAAACAGCGTTACCGTGAAAGCAAATACTACCGGGAAATGGTATTGGAAGGCATCAATCATGTACCTGAAAATACAGTCTTGGGCAAGAGACGCTTTACTGTTCCTGCCTTTTACCAGTATATGGTCTTGCTCTCGCGCAATCTGCTGGTCAAGTGGCGGGATTACTTCAGCAGCCTGATACTTCTCTTGCAAGCACCCATCATAGGGCTGTTTATGCTATTGGTCTTTGGTAGCGGAAAAGCAAAAGTACCCAATAAACCCGGCTTGCTCTTTATGATGCTGGTTGCCTCAATCTGGCTGGGAACTTCCAATTCTGCTCGAGAAATTGTGGGGGAACAGACCATCTTTCGCAGGGAACACAAGGCAGCCCTCAGTCTGCCTGCTTATCTATTCTCAAAGATCACTATTCTGGGGATGCTTTGTGCCCTGCAATGTCTGATTCTAACTGCCTTTGGCTATGCGTCTATGGAGCTTGAAATAGCCTGGGGCGGTCTCTATCTGGTCTTGTGGCTCACTTCATTGGTAGCGATGCTGATGGGACTACTGATATCTTCAATAGTTAAAACAGGCGAAGCTGCAATGGCACTGGTGCCAATCACATTGATCCCTCAGGTTGTGATGGGTGGTCTGATCGTCAAGTTTGACTACTTCAGCGACCTTGTAAAGATCCTCTCCGGTACAATGCTGAGCCGCTGGGCTTTTGAGCTGCTCCTGATTCTGGAGGATTCGGGCGGTATGCTGATCAAAGACCTGGGATTTTCTGCCGATAACAAAGCTGCAGATCTAGTGGTGATCTCACTGATGATGATTCTCTTTGGCACTGTCGCCTACCTGGCTGTAAAAAACAAAAAGCACTGATAGGAGTATCTATGAAGAATGTCTCTGGTTATGAAGCTATCAGCTTCCTGAGCAAGAACTACTGCGGCGAGACCTGGCTGGCAAAGCGAGATGGTTCAGAATATCTCATTACCGAGCTTAACGCCCAACACGTCATTGCCGGTCAAATCCCGGCTATCAAGACCCTTGCCTCATCCATACATCACTCCAATATCTGTGAATTTGTAGAGCTGCTGGAGACTGATACCGGCTTCTTTGCCGTCTATAGAGCTTGTAAAGGCAGAATCCTGGCAGAACTTATCCGCAACAACGGCCCGCTCTCTCAGGAGAGAGTAATCCGAATCTGCACACAAGTCAATGCCGCATTGGCATATATGCACAAGAGGATGCTGATTCACGGCTCTCTATCGCCGGAGAACATCCTGATCGATGAAAGCTCCTCAGATGCCGTCAATCTGCTCAATCCATTGCTCAATAAAGCCATCAATAACCAGGGACTGGACAATTCCCTGCTTGCTTATCAGAGTCCGGAGCAGCTTTATGGCTCTGCTGCCGAAGCTCAAACTGATTTTTATGCCCTGGGTCTGTGTACGCAGTATATGCTTACCGGGAATCACGCTTTTGACGCCGGTTCACCAAATATGAGGCAGGCAATCTGCGGCAGTGGTCTGGATCAGAACAAACTGATGACCCTCAATCCAAACTTGAGAAACCTGATTGTGCATCTTACTGCTCTGGATCCCTCGAAGCGCCTTGCCAGCAGTGAAGGCCTCTATTCCAAACTGGTCGGTATAGAAAACAACGTACCCCCGGTTCCTGCTCCGGAAAACAAGCCTGCCCCGCAGATTAATCCCATCCCGCAGCCGGTTCCCCCGCTGGAGCAAACTCAGAATCAAAATCCCTTTGGCTCCCCCGCGATAAAAAGTTCCCTCTTTTCCAATATCCCAAAGTGGATGCGGGCAGCTATCCCAATCGTCTTGATCGGTATTCTCGGTGTGATAATTGTACCAAAACTTCTGAAGAAAACCCCTGCCTTTATTCCTCAGGAGATCCCCGGTATGGCATTTGTTCAAGGCGGCAGCTTCATAATGGGAGATGATTTCAATCTCGGCACCGAAGGTGGCAAACCCACCCACACCGTAAGCCTATCCCCGTTTTATATCGGGATGTCAGAGGTCACACAAGCAGACTGGGAACGCGTAATGGGTTACAATCCCTCCAAATGGCTGGATCCAAACCGTCCTGTGGATAACGTATCCTGGTTTGAGGCTATCACTTACTGTGACAGACTTTCCATCCTGGAAGGCCTGACTCCCTGTTACAACAGTGCTCTATGGTCAACCGGCAGAAGAAGCTACAGCAATCAGATAAGCATCAATTATGGCGCAGATGGATACCGCCTGCCCACAGAAGCCGAATGGGAATTTGCTGCCAGAGGTGGTACAAGGGACTTCCCCAGCCGCTTTGCCGGTGGTGATGACCATCTGGAACTTGCCTGGACGGAGAGCAACTCCAGCGGCAGGACATCAGTCGTAAAGCAACTCAAATCCAATGAACTCGGACTATATGACATGAGCGGCAATGTCTGGGAATGGTGTTGGGATTGGTATGCCCCATATACAAGCGAATCTTTGAACGACCCGCTCGGTCCCCCCAGGGGTAATCTGCGCACTCTGAGAGGAGGCTCATACATCTACAACAGCGGGCTCTGCTTGGTCTCATTCCGCAGTTACCGCGCCCCTTCCGCAGCCTTCGAAAATATCGGATTCCGTGTCTGCCGCAGCCTTGGTGCCAGCTCCAGCAAAAGCTATTCAGACCAAGCAGATGCCCATGATGAAATCCTCCGGATTACCAATCTCTGGAACGACGCTCACAACAACCGTGACGTCAACGCCTTCATCCCTCTGTATGGCAGTTCAGTCCTCTTTTACGGTGAAAATCTCACCCCTTCCCAGTGTGCCCGCAACAAAGATCTGATCCTCAATTCACGATATGAATACTTCGAGCAGAATCTGCGCAATATTGAGATCACGGACAAAGCAAACGGAGTGATCCGAGTGAGTTTTGACAAGGATGTAAAGGCAGACCGCCAGCAAAACAGCTATCCATCCTATCTGGAATATGCCAGGCAGGGCAACGGCTGGAAGATTGTGCGCGAAAGCGATCGCGTAACAGACAGCAACCTGGGGATATCCAGCGACTAAAGAAAGGGGCTTATCCCAGCAAGCGCTTTAGACCGTAGCTTATCGTATAAGCCTGCAGTTTCTCAGTGAAGCTGCCGCTTTCAAAGATTCCCCGCAACTGCAGGATAAGCTCTGTATCCAGCTTTCCCGCCAGATCATCAGGCAGCCCAAACTTTGGCTCGAACTGAGCTCTCAATACCGGATTCTGATGCCACCACAGCTCAAACGGATTCATCGAATATGATCCTCTACCCAAGAGCTTGTACAGATGCCGGCTGATGCGTTCGTAGTAAGCCACCAGCTTTGCCAGCGCCGGACTCGCGGAGACCGGGAGCATCGTCTTTTCCCAAGTGATTGCCCCAGCCTTGGGATAATAATTCCGATACCACTTCCTGTAAAGCCTGTTGTTTACCCTCAGGGCAGGATCGATGTTTAGCCCATACTGAGCAAAAGCCGGCTCCAGGAAAGGAGAATTGGCATAATTAAAGCTCGCGCAGGCATAATCGCCATTGGAAGCCGAATTGAATCCCCGGTTATAAAGCGCAAAAAGCTCCTGATTGGGATAGTTCGCCCCCATCGCCCTTAGTTCCGTGGCAATAGCATCCGTATTCAGGTGACTGAAAGCGGTAGCTGCGGGATCTACCGGACTGTGGGTCGCCCTATCCAAAAACGAACCCAGGATCAAATCGCCGATCTGCCCGGAATGTATAATCCCAAAGCGCTCCAGAGGCAAGTCCCTGATCGATTTATAAAGGTGAGCCGCTCCATGCAGGATGATCTGAGCATCGTTGTAGGAGGCATTGTCCTCAAGCTCCAACAGGTAATCCCCGCCATCCAAGGCCCGGTAATGCAGCTCTGCTCCAAGCTCTTTACAGATGCGAGCCGCTATGGTCTGATCTGGATACCCACTCTGCGAGAAATTGAGACAATGAATGTCCTTGAAACCTTCTCTAAACGCGGCATAGAGTCCCATTCGTGAATCCAAGCCACCGGAGAGAAACGCCAGATGCTGCCTGCCCAGTTCCAGATCATAATTGTAATCCAGCCTGACAGCCTGCCTGAAAAGACTATCCAGTTCCTTTAGCGCTTTGTCTTCATCCCGGTGTAGCGGTTCATTGTTAAACCGGTGATAGCTCTTGCGCAGGAGGTCAAATCCCCTTAGCTCCAGCATCTCCCCTGCCCTCAGCGTTTTTACTTCGCTAAGGGTGGTGTAATCCTCCAGCATATAGCCAAAACTGAGCAAAATCCTCAGTCCCACCGGATCTGGAGATGGTGCCCTGCCAGCCTTGATCAGGATCTCGGCAATTTGCTTGAGAGACGATGATACGATAATCAAATCCGGGGATTTATAGTAGTAAAGCTGCAAGCTGCGGATCTGATTTACGTAGAAACGGTACAAACCATTATGGGAAAAGACCGCTCTGAATTGCCCGTAAAACTCTGTTACAATGCTCGGGCAAACTGCTGCCAATCTCAGGAGCGCTACTTGATCCGGCATTGCATAGCGCTTGATCAGGTCGTCCCGGTTGATTAGCACACCCTCAAAAGCCGCCATACTACCTTCTTCACTCGTAAAGATCGGCAGAGAGTGATTCTGCTCCCCAGCCTCCAGATAGAGGTAATCCGTGTAACCCGCTGGATTATCCTCTGCCAGTATGGGGCTTAGCCACAGGGGCAGTATTGACTTTACAGGGCGTATAGCCCGTGCAAAGCAAAGCATCAGATCTTCCTTATCAGTCCATTGAGAAACTGGCTCATTGTATCCCACACCATCACAATATCTTCAGCTTTGGGCATCATATACTTTAGCATTCTGTTTCCTGAAAGCTTTTGTTCATAGATAACGATCAGGATAAACCACAGGCAATAACTGATGCTGGATGCGAGCCCTGCCCCGGCAATTCCCATCACCGGGATCAAAAGGTAGTTCAGGATGATATTGGATAAAAGAGCCAGAAAAGGCAGGATCACGCTGATCATCGGAAAGCCTTTGCTCCAGAGATACGTATTGAAGAGCGATCCCAGGGAAAGCCCAAAACTTGCAGGGATCAACCACAAATATGCGTTGTAGGTGGCAGAGAATTCCTTACCGTAAAAGATGGTAATCAAGGGACTGCCCAATACCACAAATGCCAGATTGGCAGCACCCAAAAGCAGCACAAACAGGATAAAGACCTGCTTCATCAGCACCCAGCGCTTGATCTCGTCATCCGTATCCGCCAGCTTTACCAGTAGCAGACTACCTACCACATTGGAGGCAAGCTGCATCATGTCAACCAGATGCGCTGCCAGAGAATAGATGCCGACGCTCTGATATCCCATGATCTGCTTGAGGATAACAACGTCAGCGCGTAGCAATAGTGTGATAAACAAGCTCGACAAAAAGACCCGAAAACCCATCGGATAATAGCTGATCATCTTCCTGGGAGACACAACTGTGGGTTTACCTGCCCGGAGATAGTTCCAGCCATAGCCGATTACCACAATTAGCATTGTAAGATTGGAGGCAATCAGGATAAATTGCAGGCGGTTCAGATCCCTGGCAAAGACCGCTGCCATCAGCACCATTATCAGCATAATCACTTGGTTAAAGAATTGCCCCAGTGAGTTTTCCTTGATCCTGTCCAAGCCCAGATAAAACATCTGCATCAGGTTGAAGATATGATTTAGGGTGATCAGCCCGATCAGGAGCCAGATGGAGAGAAGGTTAAATTCATAACCCAGCAGCTTGCTCCAAAAGGGCAGAAAGAGACTGCCGGCAATACCCAGCAGGACCAGTTCTCCCAGAAAGAGCAGAAATGCCCAGGCAAAGAGATTTCCTGCTTGCTCCGGCTCTTTCCTTAGCAGATAAGGGTAGGTCTTGTGGATGCCCAGATCCAGCACAAGCCAGATAAAGCCTACCAGAGTGATCAGATAGCTGTATTGCCCTTTTAGCGTTGCTCCCAAATAGCGTGTAGATAGCCAACTCGTGATAAAGATCACCAGCATTATGGCTATCCGGAAACCACCCGTTACCAGGATATTACGCCTTAGGTTGATCTCCCCCATTGCTTAGATCTTCAGATTTAGCCAGGTCTCAAGCGGCTGGGGAATCCGGAAGCTGCCATCGGCTTGCTGATAGGTCTCCAGAAGTGCGATCATGAGGCGGGGAGTTGCCAATCCGGAGCCATTTAAGGTATGCACATACTGCATTTTGCCCTCGGAATCTTTGTAGCGAATCCCTGCACGTCGGGCTTGAAATGCCTCAAAATTACTTACTGAGCTTACTTCCAGATAACGTCCTACTCCCGGAGCCCAGACTTCGATGTCATAGGTCTTGGCAGAGGCAAAGCTGAGATCCCCGGTGCAAAGCTCCACAACGCGGTAATGTAGCCCAAACGCCTGCAGGATTTCCTCCGCATCATTCAGCATTTCTTCCAGATGCCGGTAAGAATCCCGGGGCTCTACAAAGCGCACCATCTCAACTTTATTGAATTGATGCAACCTCTGCAATCCCTTGGTATCTTTACCATAAGAGCCGGCTTCGCGACGAAAGCAGGGAGTGTATGCCACATATTTGATTGGCAGCTTGGGAAGCGGGATCACTTCATCTGAATGCAGATTGGTGACCGGCACTTCAGCCGTTGGGATCAAAAACAGATCGTCTTCGCCCACGTGATACATATCTTCCTCAAGCTTGGGAAGTTGCCCGGTCCCGGTCATCGTCTTGCGGTTTACCAAGAGCGGTGCGCCAATCTCCGTATATCCGTGCTTTTGGATGTGATATTCCAGCATAAAGCTGATCAGTGCACGCTCCAGGCGAGCGCCCTGTGCTGTATAGACCGGGAATCCGCTGCCGGAGATTTTGGCTCCCCGCGCCAGATCCAGGAATCCGTTTTTCTCCGCCACCGCAAGGTGATCCAGGGGGCTGAAATCAAATGCCGGCTGCTCGCCATAGTGGCGCACAATGCGGTTTGCAGATTCATCCCTGCCTACAGGAACCGTATCCAAGGGGATATTTGGCACCCAAAGCAAGGCTTGCTCGAGATCGCTATTGACTTTGTTCAGATCGGCGGATACTCCCCTGATTTCCTCTGCTACTCCGCTCATCTGATCGATCAGATCTGCGGCATCTTCCTTATTCCGCTTGCGGTTGGCAATCTCCTGGGAGACGGCATTTTGTCTGGACTTCAGATTATCAAAATCAAATTGCAGCTTTCTGCGCTGCTCGTCCAGCTCCAATATCTTATCCAGATCAGCTTTTTCGTTTTTGTTGATGATAGCCTGGCGTACCAGATCGGTATTCGTGCGAATAAACTTTATATCGAGCATTCTTAATTCCTTGTTTCCATTATTCTTACGGCTGTTTCCACCATTTCTTCCCAGCTATCCAATTGGAGCGAGGCACCTCCGATCAGACCGCCATCCAGATCAGGCTGGGAGAGCAATTCACCGATATTGTCCGGCTTGACGCTTCCGCCGTAAAGTATGTGTATATTATTGGCAACCGTCTCGCCGTATTTCTGCCTGAACCAGGCACGGATCATCGCGTGGGCATCCTGAGCCTGCTGCGGGCTTGCTGTCCTGCCGGTTCCGATCGCCCAGACAGGTTCATAAGCCAGGATCAGTTCGTCACCCCGGCTCAGCTCCACGCCTTCGAAACATCCATCAAGCTGTTCCAGCAGGACGCTCTCGGTCTGCCCATTATCACGCTGCTCCAGGGTCTCACCGATGCAGAGTATCGGAATGATATCGTTTTTTCGCAGGATGAGCTGTTTGTCGCGGACGCTCTGATTTGTTTCACAGTGGTACTGCCGGCGCTCGGAGTGGCCGATTATGCAGTATTCCAAGCCCAGAGAGCGCAACATCGGGGCGGATACTTCCCCGGTATAAGCTCCATTGGGATATGCTGATACGTCTTGTGCAGCGATTCCCACCGGTTGACCTTCCAAAAGCTGACTGCTCAGCTTCAAAAAGGGAAATGCCGGAGCTACGATCAACCAGACCCGCTCTTCAGAGTGAGTGGAAGCGTGCAAGGCCAGAGCCGAACAGAATTTTTCCACTTCATTCAAATCCTTGTTCATCTTCCAGTTGCCTGCTATGATGATATTACGCATGACGGATTTACCTCGTTTTTATAGTTATTAAACCAAGCGATATAAAGGCGGATAAAGTCAAGAATTATTGTGTGCTTTGCATCAGAAAGCTCTATCCGGCCAGCTCTTGCACCACTTTCAACGGCGATTGCCATCCGCTTTGTTTTCCTTGATCTACAGGAGATCACCAGCAGATCAAGAGCAAATCAAGTCGAACCGGGTTCGAGGTGATTTGCTCTTGATCTGCTCTTGATATGCTTTAGACTATGCGGAAAGAGGAGGGGAGGGAGGGAAAATCGGGTTCCCTGAAGACTTTGCTTGCAAAGGATTTAGGGTGTGGCGAAAAGAAATCAGGAATGGCTCCTCTTCCGGCAGGTCATCGTGAGTTGCCCGATCATAGTGCTCCTGCAGAACCAATGAGTGGATCATCTCCATTACCAGACCTTGATGCTCCTTGAAGATGCCATGATCACCCATCTCCTTGGGGAGGTTGAGGATAGCAAGCATGGCATCAATCTCGACCGGGATGGGAATCACTTGCCTTTCCTCATCAGTTCGGATAGCTCAATCGCTCTGCGACCGACCTGCTTTGCCCAACGGGACACAAGCATGTTATTGGCAGCCCGTTCCCAGTCTCCGGCTTTTACAAACGCCAGCGTATTCTTGAAGCCAAGCAGACCATTGATGCCGAGGTAGCAGGGTTCCCGCAAAAGAGCGCACGGACGAAGTCCGATACTATCTACTTGCGGCTTTGTGGGATGCTTATGCACATGTTGAGCAGCACAGACTGGCGCACCTCATCGAGCTTGTTGTAAATCTCAGGGATCTCATCGATCAGCCATTGCTCGCAATCCAGGATATCTTTCTCCAACATGGCATAAGCCTCTTTCTTGGAGATACCCCGGTCATCGAGATTGCGGCCATAACCGATGGTAAGCTTTCCTGCTGTACAACGGTATGGTTTCAGCCGCAGACCTTCGTGTCTGACCAGCTGCTCCTTGATTCTATCCATCAGTTTAGCTTCCATTTATGCTCCTTGAACTTACTGGATCATCGATCCTGAGCAAGAAAAGCACTCCCCTATATTAACACAAATACGGATGTGTATGGATGCGCAGGAAATGTAAGAAAGTTCTTGACATAGAATCTACGCCAATAAATATGAACTTAGTTTGAAACATTGGGAAAGCGACACGAATCGAGTTGTTAGATTTGTCGTGTTACTATGCCTATTGGTGATAGATTGCTTTGATGTTTGTTGTACAAAGAGGTTAGGTTTATATGAAACACATTGCGAAGATACTTTGTTTAGCTTTTACACTGTTATGCATACTTACTCCAGTCAAGCATTACGCTCAGGCGGCATTACATGAAATAGTAAGATTCAACATCCCCTTTGGAATGCATTTTTCTTTCCATGCAGAGACTGGGGGCGATCTTAATGGTGATGGCAGGCCAGACTTGGTATTCAGTTGTGTAGATGAGCTCAATTACTCAAATTGTCCAGTGTACATCTACTACAGCATTCCAGATAGCAATGCGGTTCCGGATCAGATCCTGACAACTCCCTGGCCCAATGTCGGTGGCTTTGGATATAGCCTTGCCTATGCAGGAGACCTAAACGGAGATGGTATCAGCGATTTGGCAGTGGGAGTTCGTTATTATGGCGAAGGCCTTAGTGGTGGTATTCTAATTTTTTACGGAGGGAACACTCCTTTTACAAATCCAGACGTCTTTATCAGTGGTGTGGGGATGGGTTATACCCATGATTGGGATCTCTTTTTTGGCGAAGATATGATCACAGATTGCGATCTGAACGGAGATGGCGTAAACGATCTACTGGTCTATGCTCCTGGTCCTCAGTATGAAAACTGGGGCAATGTCTATGTCTTTTTGGGCGGAGACCCTTTCAGCACAACGCCGGTATTGCATATCAGAGGCAGTGTGCAAGATGAGTATCTGGGAGCTGATATGAAAACTGGAGATTTCAACGGGGATGGATATGACGATATTGTTCTTACGAATCGCGTCCCGGTGAATCCTGGAGAGATACATGGTCCTTGCCACTATAATCTGAAAATCTATCTTGGAGGAGATAACTTAACAAATGTCCCAGTTTACGAAACTCTCTTGGCTTCTGCTCCTTACGCGGGTATTAATGGAATTATAGCGAATGGGGATCTGAATGGAGACGGATATGATGATATCGTGATCTCCGGGGGATCACACGACGGTCAAGCTTGGCTAAAGGTTTATTATGGACAGAGCGATTTAACTGAGTTAACTGCTATAGATTTTATGCTTCCATATGGTATGGGCTCAGCTCAATCTTATTGCAATCTCAATGATGATCCTTTTTCAGACTTCTTTGCAACTCAGCGCACCTTACCTGGTGGCGCTACAGAGATAGGTAACTTCCTCATGTATAAGCAAACTAATGAAGTACTCAATATTATTCCAGATTACATAAATACAGGGGAACATGCGTTTAATGACTATGGGTGGGGTTACAACTTGGGAGATATGAATGGAGATGGACATCCAGATTTTTTTGTTTTCAGTTATGATCATGCTGTTGGCAATTACATTAACTATGCTACAATTCTCTCCGAGTCCTATGTAAGCAATTCAGATGAGTATATCCTGCCTGCAAAAGTGATGATTAATTGCTATCCCAACCCCTTCCGGGAAGGAGTAAACGTCTGTTTAGACGGTATCGATAAATCTATTCAGTTAAGATCAATAGAAGTGTATAACATTAAAGGCCAGTTAGTATATAGCCGGACGAATCTGCATGGGAAACAAATCCGCTGGGATGGGCTTGATAGCCATGGGAACAAAACCGGACAAGGGATCTATGTCGTGAGAGCATCAGACACAGAAGGAAACACTTACTCTACAAGAGTAGTGAGTATAAAGTAACCTGGAGGAAAACATGAAGTCAATCGTAATGATACTCTTCTTGTTGATAGGGTTGGTTGGGCTATATGGCACCAACTACTCTGTTCAATTTGATATCAGTGAATTATCTACAGATATCAATTCCCGCGCCTTTCACGAGTTTCAGCTGGTGAATTGTAGTAGCACAAAAGAGATTGGATACCCGAAACTGCCATGTAGGGTTGTCAGTTACATTATCCCAGCCGATATGGAGGTAAGCGACCTATCTGTGTCAGCCACTACTACTTTATTATCAGGAACCTATAACGTAATGCCGGTACAAACTCCAGAATTTGATAACGGGGATAACAATGATTTTACTGCACCGGATTCCGTCTTGTACAACAGCAATGCTTTCTATCCTCCGCAGAGTGCACAGATCGTTTCACATTCGTATCTGGATGGTGCGAACCATATTGTAAGCATATTGCTTTATCCTCTACGTTACAATCCTGTCACTGGAGTTGTAGAATTTGCAAACAATATTTCTCTAAGTTATAGCTATTCATCTACGAATAGCCAGCCGATCTATCCCAAGAAGCGTTTTGCAATAGATGCTCCGAAATACGATGCCTATTTATACAACCTCGTTCAAAATCCTCAAGATATAGCAACTTACCGGAATGTTCCAGATATTGAGGTTGATCCAAACGGTCCAGAAGACTTTAACTATTTGATTATATGTCCAGATGATGTATTAGACCTTGAACCGGGGGAAGCGAATCCTTTTAAGGAGTTTATCAATTGGAAAGAACAAAAGGGGCACCGGGTGAGATTAATGACATATAATCAGATTGCTAATCATATTGATGCTGGGAACGGAGATGATATTGGGTCATTCTTGATAAATGACACTCCAGGAAGAGTAAGAAAGTTCCTAAAACACCATTGGGAAAACCACGGCTTGGCTAACGTGCTGATAGTGGGAGGTAAAGATGATCCTTTTCGCTATGCTCACGATATGACCCTCGGCGCACCGACGATGTCATCGAAAATCCCATCAGACTTGTATAATGCTGATTTCAACGGTGATTGGAACAATGATGGTGATACATTTTATGGGGAAATCAGTAATCAAGCTATTCATAATACTGGCTCACCAGACAATATAGATTACCTTCAAGAATTGTTTACAGGACGTGTGATAATACCACCTGCTGTTGCTCCTCCAGCAGGATCACCTACACGTAAGGAAGCCATTCAAAACTGGTCGGAAAAACTTATCACGTACGAAAAAGGACCTGGTAGCGGGTTTGTTGGGTACACAAATTTTGTTTACTATGTCACGGCAAGTGGAGTAACAACTGACGCCTATGCTACTTTGAGAGACCCAAGCGTAGGTTTCATAGGGGATATGGATGAGTCAGAGATGCTTGGCCCCGACATCCTTAAGCCATCTGGAGCGACTGTTATTCATAACATCGGCAACTATTTTCCGGGTATTGTAATCTTGGCTGCACATGGTAACAAATGCAGGATGAGAATTGCAGAAATGAACGGACTGACCAACAGCATAACTTCTGTTGATTCCTACGTTCACCCCTCCTATGGATCTACAAATGAACCGGGCAATGGCTTGGATAGCTTGCCAATTCAGTCCAATATGTATCCATTTGTGATAGCTAAGTCTTGTAATACTGGTCAATATGATTATGGTATGACATTTGAAAATGAAGACGCATATCCCTCCATGGCAGAAGCGTTTACAACATATTTATCAGGTAAGGGTGGACCGCTATGGGTGGGGAATACTCGAGTGGGCTCTACCGAATCTGTCTGGGAAAACAGTTTTGTGACAAACATTTTTGCATCTGGTGTGAACGGCTTGTATCCCGAAGCTGATCCATGGAATGCGGGGGCAAGTTTTGCATCCTCAAGACTTGATGAATTGGCTTACCCTAATAATTTTGGGGCACATAGCATGCATTATTTTGGTGATCCTGACATGGATATCTGGTCACCCAATCCCAACACACTTAGAACTGTTGTGAATGTCGGCGACTTGTCAGTTTGTGTAGTTAATGGTTCAGGAAGTGTCGTAGAGAATGCTAGAGTTGTTTTCCAAAACGATACCCAAAAAAGAGTTGTTTACACAGACAGCAATGGAATCGCAACATCGGATATCTCTTTCAAGTATGTAAGTGTTTTTAAACACAATCATGTTCCGGATATCGTCCGAGTAATCGTTGGTGAGGAAACCCTTAGTTCTAATCCTGGTCAGGTAATGGCAATAAATAATCATGTAATAGTTCCGACAAATTCAACGCTTGTGTTGGATGGAAACTTTAAACTGGACTACAAGGGTCAGATTATTGTTGAAGGGAGCTTAAGGATTCTAAACAACTCAGTAATCACAGGAAAGCGATATTCTCCCGAACCATCTTTAGGAAGCAGGTTAGTCGTTAATGGAGCGCTAACTTGTGGAACGAATGTCACATTTACAGCTCCATTCGGAATGCAGTGGCATGGGATTGTTCTAAAAGGTTTGACAAACACGAACCTCAGTGATTGCACCTTTATCAGAACACCAGTTAAAATAGAGAACTCAGCCGTGAGCTTTAGCTCGTCAGTGTTCTCTCAAGCGTCATTGAGCGCTGACCAAAGTAGTATTGACTTTAGTGGTTGTAGCCTTGATAATTATGGTACTTACAGCAATGGATGCCATATCAGTATATTGGATACCGATGCATACATGAGTAACATGTATTGGTATGACTCAACAGTAAGTTCTTTCTTTAATGAATACGTAGATAGTTCTCTTGAGCATACAGGCGGTGAGCTCTACTTGTTCGCAGATACTCTGGGTGTTTCTACTTCCAATAACTACAACATGGTTATCACACTCAACTCCACAGTGTCCATCGAGCAGTGTGGTTTTACCAGAACGAGCGTGATATGTGGTGCAGAAGGTCTGAATTCCGGAAACATGTCAGTCTCTATTCTGAATAATAGTTTCAATCAAGGAAGTGTTGAGCTGTTTTCAATTCCGATGTACGCCGTCATTAATAATAATATCTTGGATTCTGCTGATGTCGGCCTAACAATCTCTTATAGTGGTATTGGTGGCGAGTCAAAGGTTGCGAATAATACAATTGAGAACTGTGAGGGCTATGGTGTTGGGCTAATAGGGACCTATTGCGATATAGTTGATAGTAATAAAATTCAATACAATGATTACGGTGGAATTCAATCCTTTAATTTGAGTTCATGGTCATTGATTGGCAGTAATGCTCATAATTTCGCACATCAGATTATTAGCAATAATGCAGGGTATCAGATTTATATGGCAAGTAACTCGATCCCCGACGCACTAATTTATAATAGTATACAAAATAACAACCACAACGCTCCTTGGGTTAAAATTGCACAAGCCCCAAATGATTTAGTTGATGTTCGATATAATTATTGGGGAAACGATTTCCATCCAGAACAAGATCTAAGCCCGTTTACTTCATTTGAATTTGAACCTATCTGGATTCCAGGAAATGTTCCTTACATAGAAGAAACGACTGCTGCAGCTTTGTACAGAATTGCATATAATCATGAAATTGCAGAAGAATATGAAGAAGCGATAGCTGATTATAAGCAATTGATAAGTGAATTCCCCGACACCGGACATGCAATACTAGCGGCAAAAGCATTACTACGTATAGAAGATAAAAAAGATTATAAACCCGATTGGAATTCTGATTATACAGCCTTGAAAACATATTATAATTCTGAAAACAACCTTCGTTTAACAGAAGAAAGTGAATTCATAGCAGATTGTTTGGCAACGAAATGCGATATCAGACTGGAGAACTATGTTTCAGCTATCGATTTTTATGAAAGCGTGATTGATAATCCGCCATCTGTTATTGACTCCTTATGCGCCATTATCGATTTGGGATATGTATACTTATTAATGGATGTAAGTAAAAGTGGGAATAATTATGTTGGGAAAAAACCTCAGTTCAAGGTAAGCACAATTTCGGAGTGGAGATCAAGAGTAAACTCGTTACTTGCATTGCTGGATAATGAAATACTAACAACTGAAAACAATATCCCTCCTACAATAAGCTTGGCTCAGAATTATCCGAATCCTTTTAACCCATCAACAACAATAACTTTCTCAATCCCATCAGAAATGGTATGCAACCTGGATGTCTACAATATTCGGGGACAGAAAGTTAAAACTCTATTAAATGAAAATAGGATGGCTGGTAGGCACTCAGTTGTCTGGGATGGTAAGGATGCTAACGGCAGATCCGTATCATCTGGAGTCTATTTCTATAGACTGACAACACCAAACCGAACCCATATATCGAAAATGTTGTTGATGAAATAGTGTCGAATGAAGTCAATAAAAGCCCGGGGCAACCCGGGCTTTTCTATTGGATAATGGTTCCAATAATTTGATCCATCCTAATCTGAAGATCTAGGGTTAGGGCTAAAGCTGTAACCATCCGGCAATAATGGATGGGGTCGGCAAGATTATTGCCTTTGCGGTCTTTTAGATATTTATGCAGGACCTGATAGCCGCCAACGTGATAGTCCCAAATCTCCGGTGTGATACCCTCAAAGTACTTATCGGGGTTGATATGCACAGTGCCATTGTCCTCATCGTACTGGATAAACTCAACCATGTCATTAGAACCGCTACCCTGATACCGTGCAAGAGGAGGATTCAAATGCGGACCCCTTAGCAGGTGGATGTCAGCAAGCTCCTTGCCATATCCTGCCAACTGGCTAAACAGCTCAAAATCCGCTGTGAAGGGGATGCGGGGGAAATCCATCCTGAGATATTGCGCAAAGCGTTGGCGGTATTGATTGCTGTGCAGGATCGCATAGACATAATAGAATAGCTGCTCCGGCTGGAACTGAGGCCATTTGTTGCTGAGCTTATCCAGAAGCTCTGGTACGATATTGTATTGGCGTTCAGTGGTGGCAAAGATGTCGTCTTTATGTTCGTCTGGGTAGATAAAGAAGGGAGTTGTATAGTTAGCTTCCTTGATTGAAACGCTATGGTTAGTTGTAATTTCATTTGAACCTCCCACGGTTGTACTTTCTTCATCGCTTTCTTAATGTCAAGTACACCTTATTGGGCTGTCCTAAAAATCTAATCCACTATACTTTTTGAGCTAATCCAACTTTCCAATCTTGTGTGTCTTTTCCAAGTTGATATGCCATTCTTGCGGTTTCAGGGTCCAGCGATGCGAAATGGGTATGGTCTTGCGTACTAGGTTGGGAGTATCGTGGATCGTGAGTCCGTCTCTGGCTTAGACGATCCCCACACTGTTGACAGGGAAGATCTCCGGCAGGCTTTTCCACTGCAGGTAATGCTCGTTTCCAGTAGCTTCCGGGCGGAAGAGATAGAAGGGCGAAGTAGGGCTTAGTTCCTGATAGGTCTTAGCTTGGAATTGGTTACTATCCAGCCAGTCGTACTTGATCTGACGGAGTCCGAATAGCTCGTGATGGTGGATTCTGTAGGGGCGAACGCCGTTTCGCCCATCGGTCGCTTCGGCGAGCGACCCTACTTTTACCATCAGGATGATGGCGGTTCCCTGCTGGATGTCAAAGACGTTTTCGTCTTTGCTGCTATCCGGATTGGTCTCTTTCTTATTGGTATTGCCATGCAGATCGAGCACATAGATTTCGTCAAAGGTATGCATCAGGCTTTGACGCATGCCACGGAAGGTGGGATTATCCAGATACCCATGATTGGTGATCATGCCTACAATGCCCTTGCCCGACTTGTGTATCTTCCATTGGGCAAAACGAAGGAACTTTACATAATCGTTTTGCAGCCATTTTGGGTCATTTGAAGTTTGGGGTGAGGGTTTATACTACTGATCCGGGCAAATAATGTACAGATACTTTTGGAACTATGTAAATTTCTGCTTGACATACAGATGAATAGATGCCAAGTGGACTTATGATAAAAAAAGGAGGTTCCGGTTATGGAACAATATCCCAACTATTCACAGCCGCCACAACAGCAGCAGTATGTTTCGCAACAACCCATGGCACCAGTTATGACAATGGGAAATTGGATTATCACGATGCTTATAATGTGCGTCCCGATCGTGAATCTGGTGATGTTAATTGTCTGGGCAGCCAGCAGTACTGAGAATCCTAACCGCAGCAATTGGGCCAAGGCTCAGTTGATCTTTATGGTCGTAGGTATTGTGCTTTACATTATCCTGGCAGGCGCCATTATCGGTGCTGTTGGTGGTATGGCCGGCGCATTTGAATGATGATTTGTGTCTTTTAAGCTATGGTTACCGGCTCGAAAGAGCCGGTTTTCTTTTTGTGCTTGACATATTTAGCCTGATCAGGGCTCTGTCCTTACATTGCGCTATATGAGGAAGTTCAAAGGATGAAAGATAAAAGCAGTTACAGCAAAAAACAGCTAAACGAGCCAGCCTATACAATCAGCCCCATTCCCGAGGGCAAAAAGTTTAGAAAACGCAAACCATTTGTTCAGGATTGGGTGGAAGCCATTCTCTTTGCTTTTGTGGTGGCTATGATCATCCGCAACTACACTTTCCAAAACTTTATGATCCCCACTTCCTCGATGGAAAAGACCCTTTTGGTGGGGGATTACCTCGTTGCCAACAAGCTCAAATACTATCTGACGGATCCCAAGCGCGAAGATATAGTCACTTTCCGCTATCCGAAAATCCAGCCGGGCACACCCGAAGACAGCCTTGCCGCAAAGAACTTTATCAAGATCTTTGATCCTATCTATATCAACAAAAAGACCGCTTTCGCAAAGCAACCGCTTACCTTCTTCCACATCACCTATTATACCAGGCTAAACGTGGTAAAACGCGTGATAGGAATGCCAGGGGATATTGTAAGTGTAAGAGATAAGATCGTTTACGTCAATGGCAAAGAGTTTACCCGCGGCTATGAGTCTTACGATATAGCCAATCCATCACCCCCGATGCCGCCGCGGGAGATCATCGAGCACCGTTATCCCAGGAACTTCATCGATTATGTAGCGCAAAACCGTTGGTACGATCCTTATATAGTTGATGATCCGGCAGACAGCCTGAAGCTGGTCAATTTTAACCGTGACTGGTTTGGTCCGGTGAAAGTGCCGCCGGGAAAATACTTTGTCTTGGGTGATAACCGCGATGTAAGCGAAGACAGCCGTTACTGGGGCTTCCTGGATCGCAAGGATATCACAGGGACTCCCGCCTTTATCTTCTTCTCAAAAGGAATCGAATTTAACAAGCTTTACGATACTCCGCATATCAGATGGGACAGGATATTCCGCAAAGCCCGTTAGCAGTTTACCTGCATATCCCGTTTTGCCTTACCAGATGCGGTTATTGCAGCTTCTTCTCGCTGCCCTACAAGCGGGAGCTAATGGAGCGTTATCACGAGCTGCTGATTGCCGAAATCGGGCTCTATCATAGCTCTGATCCCAGACTGGCTCTTGCCGATACAATCTACTTTGGCGGGGGAAGTCCTTCGCTGCTGAGCCCTGGCCAGATCAATGCCATCTGCGCTCATTTTGCCTGTAAAGCAGGTAACGAGATCAGCTTGGAAATCAATCCTATTCAGATAAATCATACTTTTCTCGATGAACTGGAAAAGACGCCGGTGAATCGGCTCTCAATTGGGCTGCAATCCACTCGGGACGAGGATCTCGAATGGCTCGAGCGTCGGCACCGCAGAGCTCAAACTCGGGAAAAAATCATGCTGCTGAAGGACAGAGGCTGGGAAAACTACTCTCTGGACCTGATCTATGGGTTGCCGAGGCAGAATCTTGCCGAATTGGCAATGGTCTTGGATGGATACATAGAGCTTGAGCCAAAGCACATCTCCACCTATCTCTTGAGCCTGGATGAAGGCTGCGAGTGGAGCAGAAGGGATGGCGCCAAGCTAAAGGAATACGATGAAGTAGGCGAAGATCTTCAGGCTGATGCCTATGAGCTGATCCGGGAGAAGCTGATCAAAGCAGGCTTTGCCCAGTATGAGATATCCAATTTTGCAGTCCCGGGATATGAATCAAAGCACAATCTCCACTATTGGAAAAGCCACGATTATTTGGGCTTGGGAGCTGGTGCCTGGGGCTATATCGACGGGATCCGCTATGAAAATCCGGCTGATTTGGAGCTGTATGAGCAGAATCTAAAGGACGGCAAGCTATATGGAGAGCAGGATACTGGTAATAATCGAGTAAATGATTATATTATGATGGGTATGCGGCTGAGCGATGGAATCCGCAGGGATGAGGCTCTGTCCGAGCTTGGAGTCGATCTCTGGGATCTCAAAGCAAAGCAGATGAAGCGGCTCAGTTCACTCGGGATGCTTTTGGCAGATGAGGATAGCATCCGCCTGAGTCCGGACGCGTATTTTATCTCCAATGCAGTGATAAGGGAATTGACTGAATGAACATACACCAGCTAAGGATTACGATAGCAGAAGCGATTGAAGGCACGGAATTTGCCGGCAAGGTTTACTTTGCCGGAGGAGCGGTGCGCGATCTGCTCATACACAGGCAAACGGAGGATTTTGATCTTACGGTGGAACTGCCTCGGGGCGGAATCCTTTTGGCAGCCTTTTTGCATACAAAGTTAGCCTCAGGTGAGCCCTTCAACTACCCCAAGTTTGGCACAGCCTATATAAACTACCAGGGTGTTACGATAGAATTTGTGATGACCCGCAGAGAGCTGTACAATCCCGGCAACCGCAATCCAAAGGTGGAATTTGGCACCCTGCAGGATGATGTCTATCGCAGGGATTTTACGATCAATTCGCTGCTCTTGAGCGTTAGCGGAGGCAATCTGGTCGATCTGACCAAGCTGGGGCTTAAAGATCTCAATGACGGCTTGATCCGCACTCCTACCGATCCGCGCAAGAGCTTTATGGAAGATCCGCTCAGGATGCTGAGAGCTATCAGATTTGCCACTCTATTGGGCTATAAAATTGAGCCTGATACATGGGAAGCGCTCCGGGAAATGGCGCCGCAGGTGCGCAGCTTGGCGCGTCCACGGATCAGCGACGAATTCTCCAAGATCATGGTAAGCAGTCCCGTTAAGCATCTGCGCAACCGGAAAGCGCCCGAGGGAGAAGCGGCCGCCAGGGGATTTGAGCTGCTCATACAATCCGGAATTATGGATAGTATTATGCCGGAAGATCAGCGCAAGCTGGAATTGCTTTCGGAGAAAAGATTTAGCTTGACATCTGAAGACCTGATGGAGTATTTTGGGGTACTGGAAGCTTCACGCATCCAGAAAATGCTAAAGTTTGCCAGAATAGCTTGGTATGATAATCCCGAATCATCCACCGAAGAGCTTTTGGCCTATATCAAGGAGAAGAAACTCTGAAGAAACTGCTCATCGTCATGCTCTGTCTGGTTTCGATCAGCTTGGGGGCTGAGATATTGATCCCGATGGACCGCAGCCAGACCAATCATCTCAAGGCTTATGGAGTTGCTTTCCAGGCCTTGAAGGAGCAGTTTACGGTGAAATGGCTCTTAAACTACCGCGGAGGTAGCTTCCTGCTGCCTGAATCTGCCAATCTGACATCCCTGTGCAATATTCGCGGAGTGAGATTTGAGACTGTCTCCGGCGGACAAATCGCAGCCATTCTGACCGAGATTCAGGATAACAATATGGAAGCTGTGGTCTTGGAGAAAGAGCCCAAGATTGCTGTCTATATCCCGCCCAATACACTCCCTTGGGACGATGCGGTCTCGATGGCGCTGGAATATGCCGAGATCGAATATACCCGGCTTTGGGACGAAGAAGTCCTGCGGGGCGAGCTCACAGATTATGATTGGCTTCATCTGCATCACGAGGATTTCACCGGACAATACGGCAAATTCTACGGATCATACCGCTATGCCACCTGGTATCAGCAGGATGTAAGGGTAAACGAAGAGATGGCAACCCGGCTGGGCTATGCCAAGGTCTGGCAGCTAAAACATGCGGTCGCGGAGAGGATCAGGAATTTCGTGGAAAACGGAGGCTTCCTCTTTGCCATGTGCGGTGCTACCGATACGATCGATATAGCACTTGCCGCAGCCAATCTGGATATTGTGGATGCGGCGATCGATGGGGATGGCCTCGATCCGGGATATCAAAACCAGTTGGACTTCAACCGCTGCTTTGCTTTCCACAATTTCACGGTGCGTCCCAATCCCTTTGAATATGAATTTTCTGATATAGATGCCAGTGACTACTCCCGGCTGAGAGGTGCAGAGGCGGATTATTTCCAGCTCTTTGATTTCTCCGCCAAGTATGATCCCGTCCCGACCATGCTTACCCAGTGCCACGTCAATTCGATCAATGGCTTTCTGGGGCAAACCACCAGTTTCTTCAAGGACAAGGTCAAGCCCGGTGTGATCATCCTGGCAGAAGTGCCAAATCAAAACGAGGTTCGCTATCTGCACGGTAATTTGGGCAGAGGCACCTTTACGTTCTTTGGCGGCCACGATCCTGAAGACTATCAACACAGAATCGGAGATCCCGAGACTATCCTCGATCTGCACAAGAACTCCCCGGGATACAGATTGATTCTCAATAACATCCTCTTCCCTGCGGCAGAGAAAAAACAGCTCAAGACATAGGCGGAGATAATGTCCAAGTTTTACCCAAATCAATATAAGACCCAGCTCAAGGTAGGCATCTACAGCCTCTTGGTGATAGTAGCCCTGGTGGCAAGCTATCTTTGGATGACCAGTCGCTTAAGCCTCAAAAACCAACAAGATCTGAGGGTTGGATTCACGGATGTGATGGGCTTGGAAGTGGGTGATAAAATTATGTTTCGCGGGATGGAAGTAGGGCGCGTAAGAGAAATTAAGCTGATGGGCGATAAAGTGATCGTAAGCGGAAAAATCCTGCGTGAGCTAAAGCTATTGGAAGGATGCAGATTCCTGATCGGCGATAGCAGCCTGATGGGTGGAACGGTGATGAGCATCATCCAAGGTTCCGGACCCAAGGAAGTGTCTATGGCAGGATATCTTACCGGCGAAGAACCCTCCGGCATTATGGCTGTAATGAGCAAAGCATCCGGAGCAATAGATGAGCTCAGCACTATCCTGGCAGAACTAAAGGCAGAGGATGGTGTCCTGGAGCGCTCGCGCAACCTGCTGGGGAATGCTGATAATGCAGTAAACAATGTGGATAGACTGGCAGTAGAGCTCAAGAGCGATATCAGCCGCAGCTTGGATAGGATAGACCACTTGACCACCGGAATCAACCAGGTGGTTGAAAACAACGATCAGAATATCGAACAGATTCTACGTGATACACCCAGAGCAATGGCCAATGTCAATACCACTCTGGATAGCCTGCAAGTGCTTTCCGCAAAACTCTCTCAGACAGTTGAAGCGGTAAACAACGGCAGTGGCACAGCAGGACGTCTGGTAAACGACCAGGAGCTTTACAACCGAATGCTGAGTTCGCTAAATAATCTGGAGCAGCTAATCGCGGATATCAAGCAGAATCCGCGGCGCTACATCAAGTTCAGCCTCTTTTAGGATAGATATGAAAAAGACTTTTTTACTAATGCTCGCGATCCTGGCTCTGGCAAGCCTCGGCTATGCCTATAGCTTTGGACAAAATAAAGTGAACTATGTGCAGCGCGACTGGGCTTACCTGGAAACTATGCACTTTGATATCTACTTCCCGGCGGATCAAGAAGATTTTGGAAGGCTTGCTGCACTGATGGCAGAAGAGCGCTATTACTATATCAAGAATGTGCTGAAGTACCCCGTTGTATCGAGGATACCGGTGATCTTTTATCCCTCCAAAAACGAATTCCAGACCACCAATATCATCTACCCAATCCTCTCCGAGGGTGTAGGAGGTTTCACTGAAAGCCTCAAAAACAGGGTGGTGATCCCCTTTGAAGGCAGCTATACACAACTGGAAGAGCTGCTTACTCACGAGCTTACCCATGCATACCTGAATGCTCTGGATAACCGGCTGGTCAATACATTCCGATCTTTGAGGCCCACCAGCTTCCCCTTCTGGTTTTCTGAGGGGCTGCCGGAGTATCTCTCCATTGGTGGAGAAGATTCATACAACAATATGTTTATTCTGGATATGGTGGTTAATGACAAGCTGCCCAGTTTGGACTATATCTCAGGCTATCTGGCATACCGTCTGGGAGAATCCATCCTCACCTATATTGGCAAAACCTGGGGCAGCGACAAGGTAAGCGAATTCTTTTATGCTGTACGTGCTATGGGCAGCCTGGAAGATGCTACCAAGAAAGTCTTTGGGATGGAATTTACCGAGCTCGAATCACGCTGGCGATATCAATTGAAACGGGACTACTTCCCTGTAATCAATACTCACAGCATCCCCGAAGAAGCTTATGACAAGCGTAGCTTTAGCGATAAGGACGGCTCCTATTTCAATCTCGCTCCCCGCTTATCCCCGGATGGCAGCCGTTATGTATATTTTTCTGATCAAGGTGCCAGATACTCTATCTGGGCAGCCGGATCTTGGGGCCTATCCCCCGCCAAAAAGGTAATCACCGGAGAATCCACTCCGGCAATGGAAGAATTCTATTACTTCCGCTCAAACTTGAGCTGGTTTCCGGATAACCGGCGTGTAGCCTTCGCATCCAAGACTGCTTTGGGAGACAGGATCAACATACTTGATGTTGATACTGGCTCTATCTTGCAAAAGATAGAGATCCCTCAGCTATCGGCAATCCACGAAGTGGATGTCTCTCCCGATGGGACAAAAATCGCTATGGCTGCTCAATCCGGTATGCAAGCTGATCTCTTTATATACGATATTGCCAGTGGATTTGTCACAAGGCTTACCGACGACAGCTATATGGAGATGCAGCCCAGATTCTCTCCTGATGGCAGGATGCTGGCTTATAGCGCAGAAAGACAGACCATTGGCGAAGCAGATGGCTTTTTCGCTGCTATGACAACGGATATCTATACGATCGAGATAGATTCACGCAGTCAGTTGCAGAGAACTTTTGACGATGCTAAATGCAGCAAACCCTTCTGGGATAAAAGCGGCAAGCGAGTTATCTACCTGTCCGATCAGGGTGGTGTCTCCAATCTGCAAGTCCTGGATCTGGAATCAGGTCGCCGTGCAGCAGTGGCCCCCACTCTCTGCGGTATCTACAGCGCAGACATCTCTTCAGATGAAGAGAATATGGTACTATCCGTCTATTTCAAGGGAGCCTGGAACATCTATCTGGGCGATAATCCCTTGCCTGATCTGCAATATCAGGATTACCTGGCAGCTCAACCGGTAACTGACCGTCCTGACCTGCTGGAAAGCGTAAACTTGGGATTACTGGATAACTATGGCAAGAGACCACGGGTGCTTATTCCCCGTGAACATCGGGCACGAAATGCAGACATCAGACGTCCTTTCTTTGGAGAGCTCTACTACCCTGAAGAGATGTACAAACCAGCCGAGATCAACTATGAATGGGATCAAAAGCCGGATTCGATCGGCACTCGCATCCCTACGATCAAAGCTTACAAGCCAAAGTTTCACCTCGATAGCCTCTGGGGCGGACTGGCTTATTCCTCGGCAGTCGGTGCTGTCGGTAATCTGGAGCTCGGGCTCAGCGACCTGATGGGAAATCACGGTATCGGGATCAACTTGGGTATTGCCGGCAAACTGGAAAACTCAAACATCCTGCTTACTTACCTCTATCTCAAACACAGAGCCGATTATGGGGTGGGACTTTACAATCTCTTTGATGAGGCTTACTATCGTCGGCTGACCAACAACCCGGAGCACGATTACTTCCGGACTCGTCAGCGTGAGACAGGTATCTATCTGCTTTACAGATATCCCTTTAACCGCTTCTGGAGGCTGGATTTTGAGAATCGTCTCTACCAGTGGGAATACCACCAGGATTCCTGGCAATGGAACAGCTCTTATACGGAAGGAGAGTGGATTAATGATACATATCCGTTGAACAATCCCTGGGAGCCCATCTCAGATCTGGTCTATTCTCCCGGTATCTCAATTGTCCACGATAACGCCCTCTATGGCTCGACCGGGCCTCTGGTCGGCTGGCGTGGTACATACAGTATTCGCAAGAGCTTTGCCAAAGATGGAATGGACTTTTTGACAAACTACTTTGATCTGCGTAGCTACAGCTTGTTTAGTCGCAGATACGCCTGGGCAAACCGCTTGATAGGCGGTATCAGCACAGGAGGTAATCCCCAGCGCTTTGACCTGGGCGGTTATTACGGTGTGAGAGCTTACGACGGCGATCTCTCCGGAGAAAAGAAGCTGATGTACAGCACAGAGCTTCGCTTTCCCTTCTTTGACTATATTGATATGGCTTTCCCCCTGCCTCTGGGACTCTCCAATATCCGCGGAGCTGCCTTTATGGATTTGGGAGCTGTCTGGGATCGTAATAGCGATTTCCGGGGAATGAGGGATGGCAAACTGGATGATCTGCATATGGGCTATGGCTTTGGGCCCAGGCTCAATATGGGATATTTTGTTCTAAAGTTTGATGTAGCCTGGCTTACAGATCTCTCAAGAGTCTCAAAGCCCTATTATTACCTCAGCCTTACAGAAGATTTCTAAGATACTAATATGATAAACAGGAGTACAAAATGAAGATCGATGTAATCCGCAAGTTACCCGAACATATGGATACAGTGATTATTCTCCACAAACCGGGAGCTGATCTCGAACAGGTGGAATACCTCCCCGAACCTCTGGCCAAAACAGCCCTGGGCTTTATCGAAGCAGAGAGCTATGATTTTGCTTTCGGTGAGATCAAGACCTTTCATCATCTTTGCAGCAAACACAGCAGCAAGGTAATCCTGCTGGGTACCGGAGATCCTGATAGGCTCACCGCCAGCAAAATGCGAACAATTCTGGCAAATGTGATCCGCACAGCCCAAAAGATGAAATCCAAGAATATCTATCTCTTTGTCGGTTATGAAATTCCTGTCAACGATACGATCTTTGGTCACATCCTCTCCGAAGCCGCCCTTTTAAGCTCTTATAAATTCGATAAATACCTCAGCGATGCCAAAGCCTTTACGGTGGAATCAATCCACGTGGTGATGAATACAAAGAATACCCGCCACATCAACCGCGGCATCCTGGAAGGCAAGATCTTTGCCGAATCCACCATACTCGCCCGTGATCTGGTAAATGAGCCCGCTAATGTGCTTACTCCCGAAGCCCTTGCCGAAGCAGCCAAAAAAGCTGCTCTTCAATACGGCTTTTCCATAGAAGTGATCTCCCTGGACAAACTGAAACGCATCAAGATGGATGCCTTTTTGGCAGTGGCAAGAGGCTCCAAGCACGAGCCCAAACTGATCATTATGCGTTATCTTGGCGCTCCCGAGAATAAACACGACATCACCGGACTAGTCGGCAAGGGGCTTACCTACGACAGTGGTGGTTATTGCATCAAGACCCCTCAGGGAATGGTCAATATGAAAAACGATATGGGTGGCTCTGCCGCGGTGATCGGTGCAATGTCAGCGATTGCAACCCTGAAGCTCAAGATAAATGTGATCGGCATTGTTGCTGCCTGCGAGAATATGATCTCCGGCGATGCCTATAGAACAGGCGATATCATCCGCTCTATGAGTGGAAAAACAATCGAAGTGATTAATACTGATGCCGAAGGACGCCTTACACTCGCTGATGCCATCCATTATGCTCTGGAACGTGAAAAAGTAGAGCGGGTGATCGATATCGCCACTCTCACCGGAGCAGCAGTAGGAGCTCTGGGAAATCAGATCTCCGCCGTCCTTACAAATGATCAGGCATGGCTGGATAGACTACAACAAGCCTCAGATTTCAGCGGTGAATTGATCTGGCAGATGCCTGCCCACGATGAATATAAAGAGATGATCAAGAGTGAAATAGCCGATCTGAAAAACGTGGGCGGACCAATGGCGGGATGCATCACTGCCGGGCTCTTCCTGCGTGAATTTGTGATGGACAAGCCCTGGATCCATATCGATATTGCCGGTACTGCCTTACGTGAAAAAGAAGGCGGAGTAAATGCTTATGGTGCCACAGGCGTAGGCGTGAGATTACTCACCAGCCTCTTGCGTGGTATGGAATAATTTATTTCGGGTGATCCGCCACAGGTGGGTCACCCAGTTACTTATTGTGAGTCAAACATAGTGAATAAAAGCTACCTAATACTGATATTGGCAGTCCTTGCCAGCCTACTGCTGTCTTCTTGTCAAAACGACACTCCCAAAGCCAAACCCTTGGCACTCGCCACTATCCATCCCTACGAATTGCTTTTATCTGAGCTTCTGGAGCCTCAGATCGAGGTAAAAAGTATTATGCCTATCAATTCCTCACCTCATACATGGAGTCCCAATCCATCCGATCTGGTGCTAATGGAACAGGCAGATTTCATTCTGAGCAATGGATTTGGCTTGGAAATTCCAATCCGTCCTCAGCTCAGAAGGCACAGCACAAAACGCTTTCAAATCTCAGAAATCAAGGGTATTGCCACACTTGATCATCACCACGAAGGTAAAGCAGAGCACGATGATGAAGATGTAGATCCCCATGTCTGGACTGCTCCCCGCCAGATCATCAAGATATTGGACAAGCTGGTTCCTCGTTTGTCCCAAGTCTATCCCGATCTTGCAGATACAATCGCCAGCCGGGCTAAAAACCTGAACCTGCGTTTACAGGAACTCGATAGCCAGATCAAGACAGAACGTGCTCAATTCAACGAGCCTGGTTTGATCACATACCACAATAGCTTTGCTTATTTCCTGCGGGATTACGATATCAAGTTGTTGGGCACGATCCAGAGCTCTCCGGGGCAAGAACCCAGCGCACGGGAAATGAGCGATCTGGGTACTACAATTCGCAGTAATAACGTCAAAGCCATCTTTGTCGAGCCCCAGATGAGCCGCCACTCCGCCGATGTAGTCGCCAATGAGTTCGGATTGCAAGTGCTTACCCTGGATCCTCTCGGCACTCAAGCCGGCGCTACAGATATTGTGCAGTTTATCCGCCTCAATTGGCAAATTATGAAGCTCGCATTCAATGATTGAAATCAAGCAAGTCAATTACAGCCTAAACTCAAAAGCTATTCTTGAGAACATCGATCTCAAGATCACGGATGCTGAATTTGTAGCTATCATCGGTCCGAACGGTGCAGGCAAATCCACTCTGATCAAGCTAATGATCGGGCTCCTTGATCTGCAAAGCGGCTCCATCCACATAGATGGAGAGGATCATCAATCCTGGCTCAGGTACAATAGTATAGGCTACCTGCCACAAAGAGAAGAGTATGACCGCAACTTCCCGGCAACCGCTTTGGATATCGTACTGCTCGGCAGGATGGGCTCTCTGAAGCCTGGTAAACGCTTTAGCCAGGAAGACAGAAAGATCGCTCTGTCTGCAATGGAGGAAACCGGCTGCCAGACTTTACAGAAATCTGTAATCAGCAATCTCTCCGGTGGAGAGTTTCAGAGGGTGCTACTGGCACGCGCTATTGCCACCGGTAGTAAGTATCTGATTTTGGACGAGCCGGAAGCCAGTATCGATCGCCCCGGCGTCCAAAGCTTCTTCGCCCTGCTCAAAAAGCTCAATCAACAGGGCAAGACGATTATTACCATCTCTCACGACTTGCATACACTTACAGACTATTGCAGCTTCCTCGTCTGCCTGAATAAAACCCTGCATTGCCACACTCAGACTGAGCTGCTCAATGCAGAAATCATCCACAAAACCTTTGGCGAAGCAGTGCATTTGATCGAGAAGGAATACTGATATGCCTATACTCTATGGATTTCTGATCAATGCCATTTTGGGAGCACTACTTTCGGGATTTTCCCTCGCCCTCTTCTCGCCTTATGTAACCCTGCGCCGCATATCCTACCTGGGTGAAGCCTTATCTCATATCGCTTTTGCCGGGATAGCCATCGCTCTGATCACCGGGCTTAATTTTACGATTACGACCCTGGCATTTGTGATCCTGGTCGCTCTCGCTATTGGCAGGCTGGCAGAGCGTCGCAAGCTGGATGAGACCAATTCCATCACAATCTTCTTATCCGTCTCGATGGCTCTTGGTATAGTGCTGATCTCTCTCAAGCGTGGCTATACCTTCGATCTTTCCAGCTATCTTTTTGGAAACGTGCTGATGGTCAATGCCACAGATCTGATCAGTCTGGCTGTAATGGCTACTCTCAATGCCATCTTCATCTCGGTATTCTACAAACAGCTCTTTTATCTTACCTACAATCCAGAGATCGCCCGTGTCTTTCGGGTCCCCACGCAGCTTACAAACCGTCTCTTTCTGATCTTACTGGCTGCCAATATAGTAATCAGCCTCAAAACTGCCGGGATCATTCTGGTAAGTGCTCAGCTTATTCTTCCTGCAGCGATAGCCGCTAATCTCACCAGAAAGTTCCGATCTGTCCTGGTGATCTGCCTGGCTGCCGCAGTGATCTCCTCCCTGGGTGGCTTTGCCCTCTCCTGGTGGCTCAATCTGCCCACCGGGGCTACTATCGTAATCCTGGAGTTTTTCCTCTATCTGCTTAGCCTGAGCTTGCGAAAGAAGTTCTGATCAGTTTATTGGGATAATCCGTTCTATCCTGGCCTGAATCTTGAAGGCAATCCTCAGGATGCCATTGATATAGGTTACCTTGGGATTGTCCTTGTCGATTGTCATATCGGGGAAGAATATCCTCCGCTCAAAGTTACCTGTCTCGATCTCCATATTGTAGTAGCAGCCGGGATGCTTGTCCGGGCAAAAGCTACGGTTACCGCTGATCCTCAGATAATCATCGCTCAGCGATATGCTGATCTCTTCTTTGCTGACCCCTGCCAGTTCCACAATAATCACCCATTCGTCATCTGTCTGATAGACATCGCACTTGGGATGCCAAACTTCATCCAGGGCGTCCTCAATCGCCAGGGGACTATTGGTAAGGCTGGAGACTTCTCCCAATAGCCTTAGCATTTCACGCTGAATACCCTTTAGATTCGTATAGATATTGTCGTTCATTTCAAACCTCAAAAAAAAGCTGTGGGAACCTCTTGCAAGATTCCCACAACAAGCTCTAAATCAATACTCTGATCTTTCCCTAAAGGTAAAGATAATCTCTTCCCCGGCCGCGATCTGAATCGGGATCGTTGCCTTGAGCTCGTTATTGATCTCGTAGGGTCTCTGGGATTCGACAATCCGGCTATTGGCATTGAGCTGGTGATAGACCTTGATCGACTTGGCTTCTTCACTGTTGTTGCGCAGAGTCACCTGGATGGTGCGCTCTGACACTCTCTGGCTGATGCTGCGGGCATCTCTTACAACGGTGGAAGCTACCAGATCAAAAGCTTTGCCGGTGGTAAGGGTAACTTCTTCGTTGCGGCTGGTATGCTCGATGCTGTCTTCGCCAATCAGTTCCAGATTTCCATCCACATCCGCGCGGTAGATCGTGAAGATTCCCTTGGGCAGGGGTTTGCCAAGGCCATCTGCTTCGCTATTGCGGAAGATGATATTGCTCAGGACGCTGTTGGAATGGACGTAATATGCATATTCAGTACGAGCAGCGACATTTTGCAGAGGATACAGCTCCAGCTGCTTGGTCTGGTTGTTTGCAAATGAGACCTTTTGATCCAGGCTGTAAAGGTGAAAATCGTGGAAGGCGCGTTCTTCAAAAGAAGGTGCTGCCATCCCGCCTGCCATAATAGCCCGATCCATTGTTGTCTCTTCATAGGATTTATAAACATTGCTTACCCGGTTGATATCGCCGGCCACAAGCTTGAGATTTACGTTGTTGAAAGCTCTGCCGGAGTAGTTGCGGATGGTCACCCAGGAATTGAGCGCGAGTCTTTCACCGTTCCACACTGCATTGTAAGCCACATCCCAGCTAAAACCCCCTGTGAGATAGGTAAGCTGGAGCGGATATCTGGAACTGCGGGGAGCGATCAAGCTCCAATGCAGGGTCGGCCTGGTATAGAAATTGGAGGGGAGCTCCGCCAGTTGGATTACTTCCACTTCCGCTTCGCTCAGGATCAAGAGCCTGTTTGTGCCGCTTTCCAATAGCCCGATCGAGCTGCCATCGTAAAACTTCATAATTCCACTATAGACGGTAGCCTGGTTTTTGGTGAGCATCGTTACTTCTTTGTCGATGTACTTTGCCATAATCTGGGCTTTACCCGCCAGGTCATATTCGTAATTTTGCTCCGCTACTCTGATCTGGTTGTTCAGGGAGCTTACAATCACGGAAGCCGCGTTGATTCTGGAAGTTATATCCGAATAGTTGTATTCTTGTCTTCCTTCCTGCAGTTCCAAATCCATTTGGCTGCGCACCAGGGAAAGATCATCATTGTATATGGTTATCCAATCTTCTGCCACCAAGCCGATACTCATCAGGCTCAGCACTAATACTAACAGCAAGCTATTTTTCACAGCTTCCTCCTAAAGGAAATTTTGTTCTTTTAATATAATATACTCGGTCTGGAGCTATTACTCCAAGAAATTTCTATCTATCTTGCTAAAGCGGTATAGCCCATGGGGATGATATGCAGTTAATGAGTTAATGAGTTAGTAAGTTAATAGTGATTGGCTACACAGTGTGCTTCGCCCAGTTAGATGTTAGCAGTTAGGCAGTTAGAGCTGCGCATAGTTCGAGTTTTGTACCTCGCTCGCCCCCCCCGTCATTCCTGCGAAGGAGACTGTGTGAAAACTCCTAAGCAGTCATATGGTTAT